>JASJPF010000032.1:0-13079 GCA_031426835.1 Thiobacillus sp. | reverse complement strand
CCCCCCCCCCCGATAGCACGGACATAGACCTGCCCACCCTCTTCTGCTCGCATCAACGTACGAATTTCCAACAGCGCATCAATCGGACCATCCGGCATATAGAGGGTGACAGGGAGTCTGTTACCGACGGCAACCGGCTTCAGTACCCCATAAAAACTCAGCCCACTGGGCGAAAGGTCATCCACAGTTCCCATCACGCCATTCAGACGCGCAGCCAGTGGCATGGAAAAACGATACTCATTGCGCCGGTTTACGCTACGCAGTACGGTAAATTGCACCACCAGAACCGCAAGCCAGGTATTGACCGAAGCCCATATCACGTTCGCCCACATCCCCTCCTGCGGCAAATGTCCATTGAAATAAAACAGTACGATTCCCACAGGAATGGCCAGTGCATTAAAGCTGACTACAGCGAGTTGCGGCAACAGAAAACTCCAGCTGCGCGTGTTTTCGCCCAGTTTTTTGGCGGTCACGCCAAAACGTTTGCGCATTTTGAATACACCCAGGGTCGACCAGGCGAAGCTCGCGAACCGCGCCATATTGTATTGCTCGATCAACAGGCTGCGTCCGTAGCCGCGCGATATTTCCTCGAACGCCAGAAAGTTCAGCAGGTAATACGGCGCAAAATGCAGCAAGAACACCCAGCCAGTGGCTGCAATCGGCATGGCACCCGCCATCAGCACGTACACCGGCGCAAAGTAGAAAAACGCTTTTTGCCAGCCGTCAAAATACGCCAGGACGGTCGCCATGTAATTCAGCCGCTGAGGCAGCGTCAGCCCACGCGCAAACAGAATGCCCTCTTTGCGCCAGACGTTCATCGCCCCCACGCCCCAACGCACTCTCTGCTTCAAAAACGGCTCGATCTTGGATGGTGCCATGCCATAGGCCAGTGATTCGTCGTGATAGACCGAGTGATAGCCCTGCTTGTGCAGCAACAGGCTGGTGTGAATATCTTCTGTCACCGTACCTGTTGCAAACCCGCCAATAGAATCGAGAGATTGACGACGGATCACCGCGCAACTTCCGCAGTAAAACGCGGCATTCCAGCAATCCTTGCCGCGCTGAATGACCCGGAAGAAAAGCGACTGCTCCGACCAGGCAATATGGCTGCCCGTGTCGGTCCGGTTCTGAAATGAATCGAGATTGTAGAAATCCTGTGGCGTCTGCACAAACGCCACCCTGGGATCAGAAAAATACCCTAGTGTTTTCACCAGGAAATCCTGACGCGGGGCATGATCCGCATCAAACGTCGCGATCAGGTCTGCGGTGCTGTACGGCAGCGCATGGTTCAGGTTTCCCGCCTTGGCGTGCACATTGTTGTCGCGTGCCAGATAGCGCACGCCCAGCGACTGCGCCATCTCGCGCATTGCCTCGCGGTTGCCGTCATCCAGAATCCAGGTTTCATGAGGATAATCCATCGCCCGCGCAGCCAGTGCGGTGCGCCGCACCATCTCGGCGTCTTCGTTATAAGTCGGAATAAAAACATCGACCTTCAATCCAGCTGCAGGCGGAGATGCAACACGCACCGACAACCGCCAAGTCATGAACACATTTAGGATGGCCGTCAAAAACCCGAACACCTCGGCGCTATACAGCAGCCAGGAAAAAATGGGATGTTCCGCATTGAAGCTCCCCAGCCGCCAGTTCAGATACCATATGCCTACAGCAAGAAACAGCAGGATGATTGCTTGGCGGGCACGGTGGAGTGATTGATATTCAGGTCTCATGTTGTATGGTTGGTATCTGATTTCCATAAACACCAGCAAAAGCCATGCCATAGCGTATTTGCTCTTGCGTCTGTTCCGACCTGCTACCGAGACCACTGCCTTGCAACCACCCTACACCCGCGTGTCCTACCTTACCCCCGAAGCCGCCGAGGTCGCTTTCTACGCCGCCTTTGAAGCACGCGACCTCGATGCCATGATGGCAGTCTGGGACAGTAGCGACAATATTGTCTGCATTCACCCCATGGCGGCTCCGTTGAATGGTCACGGTCCGGTGGCAGCCGGCTGGCAAAGCATTTTCGAAGCGGCAGGACAATTTCGCATCCAGATCGAGATCGCGCACGAAATACACGAGGCCACCCAGGTGATTCACGTCGTACGCGAATATCTGAGCATCGGCCAGGCATCAGAGCCGCGACCCCCCATCCTGGCCACCAATGTTTATCGCAAGACAAACGACGGCTGGCATCTGGTACTGCACCACGCGTCACCGCTTCAGGTCGGAGGACCGCGCACGCTTACCCGTACGCCAACCGTCATCCTGCATTAGGCTGATGCGGCAGCGCCTTTGCTAAACTCGGCGCCATGCCTCATCAAAAAATCCAGGCTTATCGCGCCCCCATCTGGTTGCCCGGCGGGCACTTGCAGACGATCTACGCCAACTTGTTCATACGTGTTCCAGCCGTCGCTTACCGGCGCGAGCGGCAGGAACTGCCTGATGGGGATTTTCTTGATTTTGACTGGGTAGACGGCACCGCAGGCGCCCTAAAGGATTCTTCTCAATACCCGCTTGAGGGGCACTCCGATCCACTACGCACTAAAGTGCGTGTGGAGTCGTATGCGCCTGTAGTGGTGCTGTTCCATGGTCTGGAAGGCAGTGCAGACAGCCATTACGCACGCGACCTAATGGCCACAGTCAAGGCACGCGGATGGCATGGTGTTGTGGCACATTTTCGTGGCTGCTCGGGCGAAGACAACCGGCTTCCACGCGCCTATTTCGCGGGCGACAGCGAAGACATCGAAACCATCCTGCGTCACGTCAAATCACGGCACCCCGACGCGCCTGTTTATGCCGTCGGCGTCTCGCTCGGCGGCAATGCACTGCTGAAATGGCTGGGCGAACAGGGAGACGGTGCACGCGAACTGGTCGAATGTGCTGCCGGCGTCTCGGCGCCGGTCGATCTGACTGCCGCCGGCAATGCGCTGGACCGGGGTTTCAACCGCCGCGTTTATACCGCACGTTTTCTTGCCACGCTGAAGAAAAAAGCCTTGAGAAAAGCACGGCAATTCCCCGGCACACTGGATGCAGAGGCCATTGCAGCGGCCACCACATTCCGCGAATTTGACACGCTGGTGACCGCGCGACTGCACGGTTTTCGGGATGCCGATGATTACTGGTTCAAGGTGTCATCGAAGCCTTTGCTGAAATCGATCACTGTCCCCACTCTCGTCATCAATGCGAAGAATGACCCTTTTCTGCCGGCCTCTGCCTTGCCGACGGCCGCTGACATTTCGCCCGCCATCACAATCGAACAACCTGAAACGGGAGGCCATGTCAGTTTTCCCTCCGGCCCCTTCCCGGGCAATATGGACTGGCTTCCGCAAAGGTTGATGCATCATTTCGATACCCGGCACAGGTAAAATCGGGACATCATCAATCAGGGAGCGCGTTGTGGAAACCCCCAAGGAAATTTTCAAGGCCTACGACATTCGCGGCATCGTCGGCAAAACTTTTACCCCGGAAATCGTCGAGGCCATCGGCCACGCCATCGGCTCCGAGGCGGTTGCGCGCGGCCAGAAAGAAATCTGCATCGGACGCGACGGTCGCCTGTCGGGACCGGACATGGCCGCGGCGCTGGCGCGCGGCATCCGCAAGGCCGGCATCGGGGTGGTCGATCTGGGCATGGCCGCCACACCGATGACGTATTTTGCTGCGTATCAATTGAATACGAACAGTGCGGTGATGGTTACCGGCAGCCACAACCCACCTGATTACAACGGCCTGAAAATGGTGCTAGGTGGGGAAACCCTGTCCGGCGACGCCATCCAGAAACTGCGCGACCGCCTGATGAACAACGAACTGGTAAATGGGGAGGGCGCTTACCGTGAATACGATATCGCCGGCGAATACCTGACGCGCATCGTGTCCGATGTCAAACTCGCCCGCCAGATGAAAATCATCATCGACTGCGGCAACGGCGTGGCCGGCGCGTTTGCACCCAAGCTCTATCGCGACATGGGCTGCCAGGTTGAAGAATTGTTCTGCGAAGTCGATGGCAACTTTCCCAACCATCACCCCGACCCCTCACAGCCCAAAAACCTGCAGGACCTGATGGCCGCACTGAAAACCAGCGATGCCGAAATCGGCCTCGCCTTTGACGGCGACGGCGACCGCCTGGGCGTTGTGACCAAGGACGGCACGATCATTTTCCCCGACCGCCAGTTGATGCTGTTCGCCGACGATGTGCTCAGCCGCAACCCCGGCGCCGAAATCATTTTCGACGTGAAATCCACCCGCAATCTGTTTAGCTGGATCCGCGAGCGCGGCGGCAAGCCCCTGTTGTGGAAAACCGGCCACAGTTTTATCAAGGCCAAGATGAAGGAAACCGGCGCATTGCTGGCAGGCGAAATGTCCGGCCATGTCTTCTTCAAGGAACGCTGGTACGGTTTCGACGATGGCCTCTACGCCGGCGCCCGCCTGCTCGAATACCTCTCCAAACAGGCGGACATCGACGCCACCCTGCATGGCCTGCCAGACTCGGTGAATACCCCGGAACTCAACATCAAGCTGGCCGAGGGCGAGCATTACACGCTAATGGACACCCTGAAGAAAATCGCGCGTTTTCCGGATGCCCAGGAAATCATCACCCTCGATGGCTTGCGCGTGGAATATGCCGATGGTTTCGGTCTCGCACGTCCATCCAACACCACACCGGTCATCGTTTTGCGGTTCGAGGCCGACAATGTCGAAGCGCTGGAAAAAATCCAGGCCGACTTCCGCCGCGTGATCCACCAGGCTGCCCCTGGCCTCGCGCTGCCCTTCTAGGAAACGCAAACTACCGCCTCCCTGTCAGTTGAACTGTCCAATCAGTCCACAGGCAAGGGCGCCGGCCTGTGCAGCAAGTAACCCTGCACAAAATCCACCCCCATTTTTTTCAGGCAGGCCAGTTCTGCTTCCGTTTCCACTTGTTCTGCGATGGTCTGCTTGCCCAGTTCATGGCCCAGCGTATGCATGGCTTTGACAATGGCCATCTTTTCTCGGTCACTGTCCATGCCGCGCACAAACTCACCATCGATCTTGAGGTAGGCAACGGGCAATCGCTTCAAATAGCCAAACGATGATTGGCCCTTGCCGAAATCATCCAGCGCAAACAGGATGCCGCGGGATTTTAGTGTGAGGATCAGATTCTCGCAGGCATCCAGGCTATCGATGGCGGCAGATTCCGTGACTTCAAAGCTGACTCTCGAAGGATCGAATGAATACTGGCTGATTTCGTCCAGGATGAATTCAGCCATGCTCGAATCGCCAAGGCTGCGGCCAGACAAGTTGAGCGCATAAGAAGCTTCGTCTTCAGGGTGGGTGTCGAGGTACGCAAAACAATTGCGTATGACCCACCGATCAAAACTGGGGGCGAGACCATAGCGCTCAGCGGCTGGCAAAAACTCGCCAGGAGAGATGATTGCGCCATCCTCATCGCGCAAACGCAGCAGGATTTCGTAATGCTGCGTTTTGCTGCCCGACACCAGCGCAATTTTTTGTTGGCGATACAAGACAAACCGATGGGCTTCGAAGGCCTTTGTGATGGTGCCCACCCATTGCATCTCGTCATTGATTTTTCGCAAGGCCGGGTGGGTTTTTTCGTACACCTGGATGGCGTTTCCGCCCAGCGATTTGGCGTGATAACACGCAGTATCAGCCTGTGCCAGGATATCCCCGATATCGGTCATGCCGCTGTGCAACTCGGTCACACCGAGACTCACGCCGAGACGGAATACCTTGTCATCCCACTCGAAGCGAAAACGGCTGATCTCGTCACGCAAACCCTGAATATGCTCAAGCGCCTCGGACAGCATGGCGTCCACGAACAACAAGCCGAATTCGTCCCCCCCCAACCGCGCCAGGTAATGGTTCTTGCCCTCTACCCGACGCGCCATAATGGTGGTCAATCGTTGCAGAAGCGCGTCGCCGGCACGGTGGCCGCAGGTGTCATTGACCAGTTTAAAACGGTCGAGATCGATGTAGCAAAAAATAAAACGGCGCGCCTCATGCTGCACGCTGGAAAGCGCCGCATTCAACTTGTCTTCCATTGCGCGGCGGTTCAACAAACCGGTTAAATGGTCGCGTTCTGCCTGCCAGGCCAGACGTTGCATCAGGCTGCGCCGCTCGCTTTCATCCTGAAAAACCAGCACGCCCCCCTGAACCTTGCCATCGCTCGAACGAATCGGCGCGGCCGTATCGCTGATGGCCATCCGCGCACCGCTTTGACGGAGGATCACGGTATGGCTATCCAGTTCAACCACAGCATTGTTCCGCAGCGCGAGGTCGAGTGGACAGGCCACGATCGCACCGGTTTCTTCATTAATCAGCGGCAACACGTCGGATACAAGCCGTCCCTGCGCATCCTCACGGTTGAAGCCCGTCAACTCTTCTGCTCGGGGGTTGATGAATTCAATCAGGCCTTCCGCATCGGTGACGATCACGGCATCGCCTATCGATTCAATCGTTACACGCAAGCACTCCTTTTCGACCAGCAGGTCGGCGTGTTCGCTTTCCAGTTCAGCAACCAGGCGGCTGACATGATCGGCCATAGTATTGAACGCCAGCTTTGTCTCGCGCACTTCGGGCGGCGAGCCGTAAGCGAGGCTGGCACGTACACTTAAGTCGCCACTGGCGATCGAGCGCGCGGCCGTGCGCAGTGCATACAAACCACGCAAATTGACCTGCAACAACCAGTGCAGTATCAGCATGACACCAAGCAGACTGCCAACCGCCAGCAAGGTGAATCGAACAATCAGCACCCATAGGCCCTGGATGGTTGGTCCGGCATCCAGTTCAACCGAGAGGGTGCCATACGACGTGCCGCCCACCCTGATATCCGATTCCGCATGGGGTGGATGAATATCGACCAACCTGGAAAACCAGGCCGGATTGCGTGGTGGCTGAGCAGGGGTTCGGGACTCTAATGTGACTTGAGCGGTAGTAAATCGCACGCCCAGAATCTGGAAACGGGCAGCGCGCGAATCGAAGGCTTGTTCGATAGCTGGGTAATCCCGCAACAGTACGTGATCCTGAATCGCTGTCGTGATCGCGCTTAATTCGCTTTCGGCGCGGACATCCAGATGCTGCTGCGCACGTTCCTTGAGCGGCAGACCCAATACCGCCAGGGTCACCAGATACATTAACAACACCAGCGCAAATACGGTCCCCATGATGCGGGAAAACAGGCTGAAGCGCGTACCGCGCACCGCCTTCAGTTCACTCATTCATCGGCACCTGGGTGTGCTTGAAGAAGCTCCGGTAATTGCTGTAATCGCGGTCATCCGCGGGGAAAAATCCACGCACCTTTGGCAAACCCAGCGACTGGGCTGCGTGCTGCAGCACGCTCAGTCCCTCTGACTCACGTGCCATATTGATAAAGGCCTGACGGACTTTTCCGCCATCGGCTGCACTGACCCGTGGCGAGGCCATAACGGCCAAATCAAAGTACGGTTCCGATTCGGCCAGCACACGATATTTCAATTGGCGGCGCTGGGCAAAATCAACCATGACCTGATGGTTCACCCCGGCCGCGGCCACCTGGCCAGACGCGAGTTGCCCCATTGAGGCTTCCTGGTTTCCAGAAAAAACCGGAACAACCTTGACGCCACTTCGCACCAGCAAATCCATGGGCACATAATAGCCGGTCACACCATAAGGATTGGCAAATGCGACAGGCTTGTTTTCCAACTCTTGCATGGATTTAACCGGCGAACTGTCGAGCACCACCACCTGGCCTCGGATGCCCTGCGAATCCTGTCGGGCCAGCACACGCCAACCGAGCTGGTCACGCTTCGGGGTAAACAGGTGATTGGTGTAGGCAAAGTCGAGTTGCCCCGCCACCACGCGGTCGGTAGTTTCGTTGGCGGTGCGTCCGATATGCAGTTCAAGCGGGACACCCGAACGTGTCGACACATAGTTCAGAATGGGATTCCAGTAAGCTGCCGTCAACTGCAAACTCCGGTGATTGAGTACGCCAAAAGCGTAGGGGTTTTGTGAAGCGGCATGACACGTTGTGCTCAGCAACAAAGCCAGGCACATCCAAAATCTCCCCATCTTGTCTCCCATTATTTTATTGTTCATTATTTTATTGTTTGGCCAAAAAGCATCTTGTTCGGCTGGGCGAGTGTAGCTTGATCGTCCGTTGCAATTCAAGGTTTGGCGCATCAATCGTTGATGATGTAACCCCCTCCACCGCCTGCTCGATTGTGCCTCGCCATCCATAGCGGGATGAATGTGGTTTTACAGTCTAGAATCATCGACTGGATTTGATACTTTAACCGGGTGCCATCATCGACTGCCTTCTTTTCCACGATTCAAAAGTCCAGGCCATTGCATTTGACGACATCAGCGACCATGTCGGCCAGACGGATCGCTTCATCTGGATTGAGCTGAGATCCCCTGACAGCCAGACGATCACGCGACTGGGTGACGAGCTTGGCCTGCACGCACTGGCGCTGGAGGATGCGATCTCGACCCACCAGCGTCCCAAGCTTGAGGAATACGAAGGACATGTATTCATTGCCACGCGTACCGCCCAATTGTGGGAAAAACGTATTGAGCTGGGTGAAACCCATTTGTTTGTTGGCGACAACTATGTCGCAGCCATCCGGCACGATAGCGGCAGCGGCTACCAGCGCGTCAGCGAACGTCTGCAGCATCGCCCCAATGGCATCAGCGCCACTACCCCCTATACGCTGTATCTGGTGCTCGACCTCATCGTCGATCAGTTTCGCCCCGTCATCGAGGCCACTCAGGATCGATTCCATTCGCTCGAAAACCAGTTGATGAGCGGCACCAAGCCAGGGCGCGACATCCTTGAGCAGTTATACGAAATGAAACGCGACCTGACAGCTTTACGCGATGCCACCGAGCCGATGCAGGAAATCACCCTCAACCTGATCCGCCTGCACCCGGAATTTTCCACCAAGGAACTCAAGGCGTATTACCGCGACATTCACGATCACTCGGTTCGCGTATCCGCCTCGATCGACCGTTTGCGCGTTTCAACATCGGATGCGATGCAGTTCCACCTCGCCACGCTGTCGGTGAAGCAAAACGAATCGGTACAAAAACTGGCGGGCTGGGGTGCCCTGCTGGCATTGCCCACAGTGGTCTTCAGCCTCTACGGCATGAACTTCGTCAACATGCCCGAACTGCAATGGCCGTGGGCTTACCCTGCCCTGCTGCTGCTGACCGGGCTGGGCGTGCTGGTGCTGTATCGGCGACTGAGGCGGCGCGGTTGGATTTGAGTTCGCGCATTCAGCGCGATGTGCCCCGCACATAGCGGATACGGGTACCGCTTTTCTCATCGCGTTCCAGCCACGCCAGATGCAAGCGCCCCGATTCATCCAGGACAGCAACCGGATCAGCCTGTTCACCGGTTCCCGATGCGGCAGGCACTGCCACGTCATCCCCAAATGCCTCGCCTTTCCATTCGGCCAGCCACACATCCGGCGTGCCGTCGCGTGCATCGTCCCATACGGCCAGCAGTCGACCGGACGCATCGCTCACAACTTTGGCGTGCCATTGCACCATGTTGTCGCCAAAACCGTCCTGCACCTTGAGGTTGCGGCCGAAGCGACGCGTTCCTGTATCCAGCGCTGCGTAGACGTCATAGCCTGAAAGAAAATCGCGCTTGTCGAGCCAGACGGCTGCAACCCCCTGCTTGCCCCAGGCCGACAGCGTAGGCCGCATGGCGCCGATGCCTGCGCCCAGCCCGTCCGCGCTGCCGCTTCATATCTCGATCAATCGGGCGGGCGACGCAAAACTGCGGCCATCCAGGCTGTGGCTCACCATCGGCACGGTGTAACGGTTACGGCGGTCTTCCCACGCCACCGTCACGCTGCCATCACCGGTTATCGCCAACGCCGGCCAGCCTTGCTCGTCTATCGGTGCGGCGGTCTCGACGGATTGGGCGTGGTTGATGCTCAAAACGCCACGCTTTTCCGATAACGACGCAACGACGATACGGCGAAACTGCCCAGCCTGCTCGGCCCATGCTGCATATAGCTTGCCCGCGCCCACGGCCAGCGTGGCCTGCGCAGACTCGGCTTCAGTCAGCTTGATCGCAGCGCCCCCGGGCACGCCCCGCGCGTGCACCTTTCCCGCCTCTTCCCACGCAGCTACAAAACGCCCCGCGCCCAAAGCGACCACCACGGGCTCGTAACACTCCGCCTGGCTCAGGCGGATTTCCGGCTGAAATGCTTTTGCCGTGGCGGGCTTGATTGCCAGATAACACTGCGGACTGCCGTTGCGGTTGTCTTCCCACACCACGCCCACGGCGCCTCCCGACACCGCGATCCCTTGCCGGTTGGCCGATTCAATATGCGGAAATATTTTCTTGCCCTGAGCTGAATTGACCGTCAGGGCTTCGCTCCAATCCCACGCAGCCTGCGCCGAACCCGCAAGTGCGATCAGGATCAACGACAGGATTGCTCTCACGACTTGCCACCCAGAAATTCAAGCAGGGTTTTCTGCTTGTAATGGCCACCGTACACGTAGCGGTCGAAATCGCGGAAATCCTGCACGGTCTTGAAGCCAGGAATCTGCATGATCTTGTCGCCCTGCGGCGTCATGTAGACAAACAGCGGCGAGGCAAACGCCTGCAGTCGCACCCCCAGTTCAGCCTCGGTGATGCGTTCGCCGGAGGGCAGCGTCAGCCGCCGGCCCGATTCGGCATCGACATACACCAGTTCGTAGTGGTCGCTGTACAAGGTTTTCAGCGACGCGTCGGAAAAAGTCTTCTTGTTGGTGTGGTCGCACCAGGCACAACCGTAGCGGCCAAAATAAAGAAAAATCGGCTTGCCGCTCGCGCGCGCCGCCTTGAGACCGGCGTCGAAATTGACGAACGGATAGTTGGGCGGCGGCTCGGCCTGCGCCGCGGCAGCCCACAAACAGCACGCCATCATCAGGGTTTTGATTACATTCATCCGGCTCTCCTTTGGCACGACTATCTGCCTGCTGATCTTCATTCTGCTAAATTCAGGCATTCATGCAACCCTCTTTTCCGACCATATGACACACGACTCCATCCGCATCGGCCTGATTTCCATCAGCGACCGCGCCAGCAGCGGCATCTATGAAGACCGTGGGCTGCCCGCACTCGAAGCCTGGTTTGGCGACGTAATGATCAATCCCGCCGAGTTCATTACCCGCCTGATTCCCGACGAGCAGGCGCTGATCGAAGCCACGCTGATCGAGCTGGCCGACACCGAAGGCTGTTCGCTGATCCTGACCACCGGGGGCACCGGCCCCTCACCGCGCGACGTCACACCCGAGGCCACGCTGGCCATTGCGCACAAGGTGCTGCCTGGTTTTGGCGAGGCGATGCGCGCCGTGTCGCTGAAGTATGTACCGACCGCCATTCTGTCACGCCAGGTTGGTGTGACGCGCGGCAGCAGCCTGATCCTCAACCTGCCGGGGCAACCCAAGGCGATCAAGGAAACCCTCGACGGCATCTTTGCCGCCGTGCCCTACTGTATCGACCTGATAGGCGGACCCTATCTCGAGGCCAAGCCGGAAACCATCGCCGTGTTCCGTCCCAAATCCGCGCTGAGGCCCACATCATGACAGCCATACTCGATTCACTCGCACGCGCCCTGCGTGATCTGTTCAGCCTGCGCGTGCTGTGGGTGGTGATCTGGCCGATGCTGGTCGCCCTGCTGCTGTGGCTGGCGCTGGGGATCACGTTCTGGAGCACCTTTTCCGGCTGGATTGAATACGGGCTCGATAAAATTGGCATCCAGGTGTGGCTGACCGAACTGGAACCGGTGTGGATCGCCAACGGCATTCAGGCACTGTTACACCTGATGCTGTTTGTGCCGCTGGTGATGCTGACCGCGCTCGTGCTGACCGCCTTGTTCGGCATGCCCGCGCTGATCCGCGTGGTGGCCGAGCGCGACTATCCGCAACTCAAACGTGAAAATGGCGGTGGCTTGATCGGTAGCGTGTGGAATGCGGTGATCGCGATCATTGTGTTTATTGCCTTGTGGGTGGTGAGCCTGCCGCTGTGGCTGATCGGTGTCGGCATCCTGATTCCCTTTGTTGCCGCCGCCTACCTGAACCAGCGCCTGTTTCGTTACGACGCCATCGCCGAGCATGCCACGGCAAACGAAATGACAGCGCTATTCAAGAGCGAACGTAGGGGCTGGTGGGGACTCGGCCTGCTGACCGGCTTGATACAGTTTGTTCCGGTGCTGAACTTATTCGGCCCGGTGCTCGCTGCGCTGGCATTCATCCACTATGGCCTCGCACGTCTGAATCAACAACGACGCCTCAACGATCCGCAGCAAACCGCAGCCTGAACCCTTCATCGAGGTTGATCTCGTGGGCGGTCTGCGCTCCAATCTCGCAGCGCTCCAGACTGGGTGGCATCACCGCACGCCCATTCACCGCCAGATAACGCCCCGCCATGATTTCCGCATCGGTTCGCGGCACGGATTTTGGCGATCCGGAATCAGCATAACCTTGCGGGTAAATCGGTTTGCCCTCGGCATCATATTTGTCGGTTGCACCCAGCGTATGCAATAGCTCGTGTGCAATCACAATGTTGTTCTGGTCAATTTGTTTGGGATCGGCGAAAGCATGCACCACACCGATCAAGCCTTTTTGCAAACCCAGCGAATGTTGTAGCGCAATGCCGTCCTGCGGCGCGTGATACAACACATATAGCTTGATCCTGCCAAGCTGCGGCAGCAATTGGCCCGAGTGTTGATACACCCACCAGCGCAGCTTCAAACTCCAGCTTATGGTTTTCAGCACACTGCCGTCGCGTGGTGGCGCAGGTGGATGGGCTTTCAGTTCGGGCTTCAATGTCACCTGCATGGCAGGGGAAAATTTCATTCCATACCGGGCCGTCTCGCGTTCGAAGAAGGCGTTGATGCCGGAAAAGTCATCCGCCTGCAACGCGCGTATCGTCTCGCTCGCAAACGCTGACCCATCGCCATTGATCGGAATCACGTCCACCGCCAACGGCGCACGCCAGCCACGTGCCATGCTTTGCTCAAGCCAGGTCAGTCCCAGCGCGGCGGCCAGAAGGCCTAGAAGGATCAAAATCCGAAATCGTCGAAAAGTCATGGGCGGGAAATAAATGTGGG
>JASJPF010000031.1:0-4668 GCA_031426835.1 Thiobacillus sp. | reverse complement strand
GGGGCTAAAAGCTTACGATAGCAAGCAGGAATGTGAATCCACTCGAGCCGTGGTCGGCTGTGGCGCGCAATCCGCACGCATGAGCCGGGCAAGCAGCTTTTCCAGCACATCAGTCACAAGCTTGCGCCCAGATGCTCCGCACCTGCTCCGCCAGCATCATGGGGTCGAAGGGTTTGGCGATGACATCCAGTGCTCCCAGGTCGCGATATTGCTGGATCTCGCTGGGCTGGACCTTGGCCGTCATGAATATCACCGGGGTATCCTGCAGGGAAGGATGCTTGCGCAGGGCTGCCAGCGTAGTCGGGCCATCCATGCCCGGCATCATGACATCCAGCAGGATCAGGTCCGGTTTGAATGCCGGCCCGATCTCCACCGCTTCCTCGCCGCTGCCACATACCCTGAGCGTAAAGCCGCCCACGGTTTCAAGTGCGAGCTGGGCGACTGTACGGATGTCGGGTTCATCCTCGACATACAGAATCGTATTCAAAGTGGGGGTCATAAAATATGCCTTTTACGGATTGTCATCTTTATTTGGGATCAATCAGCACGTGATCAACCGGAAGGGTTCCCGCCATCTCCAGGCTTGAACAGATCGCGCGCACCAGGCTCGCCTCATCCGTGCGCGACTTCACAAAGGCCGCGGAGACCTGGGTACGTACATCTTCACCCACTTCCTGAGCCGAAAACACAAGCACCGGAATCGGCGGCTCGACAGCGTTAAGCATCGGCAGCAGATCCAGCCCCGAACCATCGGGCAGACCGATGTCGAGAATTACCAGCGAATAGTCCCCCGTTCCGAGTCGTTCACGCGCAACCGCCAGCGAGTCGGCCAAGTCGATGTCGGCCATTCCTTCCAGCATGACACGGACAATAGCCGCAATATCCAGATCGTCTTCCACGTGCAAAACCCGCCGCCCCTTGCGGGGGCCGATTTTCACAGCATGCGATACGGCCCGCAACAGCCGTGCTTCATCAATGGGCTTACCCAGCCAGTCCAGCACCGTCGATACCACTGCATGCTCCAGCTGTTTGCGCCCATCTTCGGCCACAGCCGACACGACAATCACCGGCAACGCTGCAGTCAACGGATTGCTGCGCAGCTGTTGTAAAAAACTGATTCCGCTTTCGCCGGGCAATAGCAGATCGAGTGTCATGGCATCATAGGCCACGGCTGCCATACGCTCGCGTGCCTCGGGAACACTCCCCGCTGTGTCTGCCGCATAACCCTGCTGCTCGAGCATGAGCCTGAGCAACTTGGCGATATCCGGGTCATCCTCGACGATCAGTATGCGCGGACCACGCTTCTGACTGATTTCCGTCACCGCAGCGTGCAGCGGCAAGTCCACAAAAAACGTGGTGCCCTGATCCTTTTCCGTCTGGTAGCTGATACGCCCACTGTGATGTTCAACTATCGCCTTGGTGATGCTCAGGCCCAATCCCGTCCCGCCTTTTTTACGGGTATCGGAGGAGTCGGCCTGGCTGAATTTCTGGAACAATCTGGACTGGAATTCCGCCGAGATGCCCGGTCCTTCATCGCGCACAGCAATGCGTGCATACGCCCCCTGCTGTTCGAGGCTGACATGCACGCTGCCGCCCGGAGGCGTGAATTTGGCCGCATTGGATAACAGGTTGGTCATCACCTGGATCAGGCGACCATGGTCACCCATTACACACAGTGCGGGCAGTTCACCCTCCACCACGATAGCCGCCTGATGCTGGATGGCATAAGCCTGATTGGCTGAGATGGCTTCGGTTACCAGCGTGGGCAGATCAAGCGGTTTCACGTCAAAGGCCATCTTCCCCGACTCGAACTTTTCCATGTCCAGAATATCGTTGATCAGGCGCACCAGCCGGTCACAATTGTTGGTAGCGATGTTGATCAATTCTTTGGCTTTATCCGGCAACGCACCGGTGGCGCCGCCAGCGACCAGCCCCAGCGCGCCACGGATCGAGGTTAACGGCGTACGCAGTTCATGGCTGACCGTGGAGATGAATTCACGTTTCATCAATTCCATGCGTTTGCGTTCGGTGATGTCATAGCCGACACTCAGATAGCCATATATTGTTCCCGCCTCATCGAACAAGGCGGTGACCGACAACAAGACCCGGAAGGTGCTGCCGTCCTTGCGAACATAGGTCCATTCGTTCTCGTCGGGCATCCCGTCCCGCGTTTTGAGCACAAACACGTCAAAACCAGGCTCGATCGTTTTTCCCAACTCGTCGGACAAGGCCTTGGCTCGCGCCACGACTTCATCCGGGACATGCAGCACCGCCGGGGTGAGCTTGCCCACGACTTCGTCTGCCGCATAACCCAGCATGCGCTGAGCGCCCTCATTGAAGACCGTGATGACGCCCTCGGTATCGGTCGCGATGATGGTGAAGTTCGCGCTGTCGAGAATGGCCTGGCGCATCGCCGTAACGGCATTCAATTCGGCTTCGGCACGCTTGCGCTCGGTGATGTCGTGCACGATGCCGACATATCCCTTGCCGCTTCCCTTGTCGATCTCGTTGACCGCCAACTCCATCGGGAACGTGCTGCCATCGCGCCGCTTGCCGGTCACTTCACGACCGCTGCCAATAATGCGTGCCTCCCGTGTCTCGGCATAGTGGTGCAAATAGCCATCATGTTCGCTGTGATAGGGTTCCGGCATCAGAATCTTGACGTTCTGGCCAACAACCTCCCTGGCGTCGTATCCAAACAAGCGCGTGGCCGCGGGATTGAACGACTGGATGATGCCGCGCTGATCAATGGTAATAATTCCATCCAGCACCGTGTTCAGCACACTTTCTGCGCGCGTCTGACTGCTCATCAACTCGGCAGCCCGTTTCTCAGCCAGGCCATCCAGCCTGGCATTCATGTCGCGCATGAGTTTGCGTTCGAGAAGAATGCGCTGTTCCATGGGACGAAAAACCAGGAACACCAGTGCCAGGGCCAACAGCACGGTAGCAACAACCAGCAGACGATAAAGTTGCTGTAGAGACTTCACCTGCGCGTGGCTGTTGTCTACCGTGACTTTCACCGCCTGCTGGAAGCCTTGCAGCAGATTTCTCGCCTGCACTCGCAAAGCCGAATTGGACCCCAATTCACGCGCCACCTGGCGGTAGTCGCGCAAGCCGGCAACCCGTTCGACTTCGGCAAAATAGGCTTGCAATTGGTCATTCAAGGGCGACGGCCCTTCAACGTAGAGTGCCCTCACCTTGGAGAAGGATTGCCGGGCGGCCGGATCTTGCAGCGCAAGTCGAACAACTTCATGGCTCTTCCGCATGTCCGTCAATGCGGATTTCAACTGATTACGGCTGTCGCTGACTCCCGCAACGTCGTCCGGCGCGGCGAGCCGGGTCGCCAGCAGCAGAATGCGCTGCGACCCCATGCGTTGCTGCGCAATCGAATAGATCAGGTCGGCATCTTTTTCACGACTCTGGATACGCGCATCGACCAGAAAGCAGGCGCCGACCACAGCCATGATTAACAGGCCCATGCCTAGCGTATAAGCGATCCGGATACGGGTCAGTAATTCCATGTTTGTTTTCATTAAGGCTTCTTCTCGGCTTCCTCTGGCGCGTCCCGCCAAACGGGAATAACAAGGGCCTCGATGCCTTCCTTCGGCGTCAAGGTATGACTACGGCAGGACGGGCCGTCCGGCGCAGGGTCGGCTGCCCGATGTTTACTGCCCTCTGGCATCCCTGGCTTTATCAAAACCGGCCTTGATCGACTTCACCGCGCCCTGTTACGAAACACGCATACCGTTCTTCCAGCGCTTGCTACGCCAGTGGGTCAATCAGGAAAACCCGACCCACAAAACGGCAGGCTCAAAACTGATTTAATGACGCGCCCCCCAAGTCGCCCCCCTTGTTTATTTTGTTTCTATGGCTTCGCGAATCACCCGAAAAACCTCCCGAAAGGACTTGGGCGGCTTGTTATGCGCGGCTTCGTCGCGCGCATTGCGGATGAGTTGGCGCAGATGCGTGGCATCGGTATCGGGAAAACTGTTGAGGAATAGCGTCAAAGCTTCATTGTCGGCGATGAGCTTGTCGCGCCATCTTTCAGCCTGATGCAGCTTGAGGTTTGCCTCCGCCGATACGCCATTGAAAACGTCGAGCTGCACCTGGATCGGCGCCGGGTCGATGTGCCGCATGATCTTGCCGATATATTGCTTTTGCCGCCGCAGCGCACCATTCTGGGTGATCTTGCGACAGGCCGCGACAGCCGTCCGCAGGTCGTCCGGCAGCTCCATCCGCTTGAATTGGGAATCGGGGAGCTTGACGAGTTCCTCGCCAAGCGCCTGCAGCGCCTCTACATCGCGCTTTTGCTGGCTTTTGCTGGGGCCATCGTAGACTTCATCGGGGTCAAACTCTAACTCGGCATCGGGATCAATCAGGCGCACGGCGGGACTTTCGGTTACTGTTATTATCGTCATTGTAGTTTCTACCCCTGTAAAAGCGTATTCGCGCCCTCCACCTTTTGTAAAACAATATGTCCCGCTCCCAATTCAGCTATACCCGCGACCAGCTCATTGCCCTGTCTCAACTCGTGATCGGGCACGCCACCCAACTGGGCGCGACCGCCGCCGACACCGAGATTTCAGAAGGCGTTGGCCAGAGCGTCAGCGTGCGCCAGGGCGAAATCGAGACCATCGAATACAACAAGGACAAGGGCGCGGGCGTCAC
>JASJPF010000030.1:10872-13576 GCA_031426835.1 Thiobacillus sp. | reverse complement strand
CAGCCTGCTGCATCTGCTGGGCTTTGCCAGCAACGACTGATCGTTGATGGCTGCAGCAAACAAAACGGCGCCCCCTGTGGCGCCGTTTTTGCGCGCCACTCCCGTTAATCCGGCGGCGCCGTTTTTTATCGATACCCACTGCCATCTCGACGCGTCTGAGTTCGACTCTGACCGCGATGCCGAGTACGAGCGTGCCGTCGAGGCCGGCGTCGGCATTCAGATCGTCCCCGCCGTCAGCCGCGACACCTTCGCCACCGTCGCAGCGACCTGCGCGCGCTATCCCGGCAGCCTGCCGGCGTGGGGTCTGCACCCGATGTTGCTCAACGTCCATCGACCTGAACATCTGTCAGACCTGCGTGCGCAAATCGAGATGCAGCGGCCGGTGGCGGTGGGGGAAATCGGGCTTGATCTGTTTGTGCAAAACCTCGACGCCGCCACGCAGGAATTCTTCTACGTCGAGCAATTGAAGATCGCGCAGGAATACGACCTGCCAGTGCTGCTGCACTGCCGAAAAGCCAACGATGAGATCCTCAAGCATCTGCGCAAGATCCATGTGCGCGGCGGCATCGCCCACGCCTTCAACGGCAGCCCGCAGCAGGCGGACGAATTCATCAAACTGGGATTCAAACTCGGCTTCGGCGGCGCCTTTACCTGGCCGCGCGCCAATAATCTGCGCAGGCTGGCGGTCGACCTGCCGCTGGAAGCCATCGTGCTGGAAACCGACAGTCCCGACATCCCGCCGGTGTGGATCGGACGCGGCCGCAATGCACCGGGCGAGTTGCCATTGATAGCGAAAGAACTGGCAACCCTGCGAGGGGTATCGGTTGAAGCGATTGCCGAGACCACCACCCAAACGGCCAAGGCGCTGTTCGGTCTGGACTGAATTGAACGGCCAACCCGTAAGCGTTCGCCAACCCAGCCCAGCCCTACTGCTTATTTTTCCTTGAACAGATAACGGGTAATGATCATGCCCGGACAAAACCCCGTCACCGCTGCGAACAGAAGAAAGCCACCGGGGATATAGAGCCACCAATGTGCCACGCCAAAACCGGTGAGCCAGACTCCCAGCCAGATGTTTGCGCTGATGACAAGAAAAAACAGCCGTGCAGCGGGACTAGACTGGAATAGTTTCATATTCCCTCCTCAGAAATCGCGCTCGACCTTAAAACCGTTGATGAGAATGTCGCTCGCCACCATGCGTGCGCCATGGTTCACCGCATCGAGAATTTCACTGTCTGACCAACCGGCGGTGCGAGCGGCCTGCAAGTCGGAGGCATTGACGTTGTTGGAATCACTGGTCGACTTCAGCACCAGACCCAGCAAGGTTTTCTCTTTGTCGTTCAGCGGACTGTTTTTATAGTCAGCGCGCGTTGCGGCGACCTGCTCGGGTGTCCAGCCGGCCATGTTGATCAGCATGCCTGCATTCATGTCGATGCAATAGCCGCAGTTCCCGGCTTGCGACACCAACACGCGAATACACGTCGTCAACGGCATCGATAGCGTGGGATGCTGCATGATGCTGCCGTAGTATTCCCATTGCTGCTTCAGCAGCACGGGATTTGAGCTGAACACTTGGATGGCGGTTGGCACACTGCCCCACGCGTTCTGGATCTGGGCATAGATGGCGGCGACTTCACCGGTTGCGTCTTCGGGCTTAATGGTTTGCAAAATACTCATGGCACTCTCCTGACAGTGGTTAAATCCAACGCCTGACCCGGGCTTTGTAGCGCCGGCAGGCATCACCGAACTTCGCTTCGAGGTGCTGGGACGGCGGCGCTCTGCACCATGCAGTTAGCCGGGGTTCAATTCAGACGTCCGCCCGCACAGCGATTTCTCCCCTAAGCGAAATGTATGAAACGTTCATGTCAATTAGCGAAACCGGTCATGCACCACCACCTCATCAGGCTCAAGCTGACCGCCACGCGGGAACGGCGGCTTGATACCTCGTCCCACGGCCAGCATGAAGCTGATGACATGATCGTCGGGCAGCTGGATGAGCTTGCCCACGGCGTCGAAATCGAAACCATCCATCGGACAGGTGTCGTACCCATTTCCCGGGCCGTCAGCATCAACGCCATGCCTGCCAAGCCGCAACTGCGCATGGCTTCGTCGCGTTGTACCTGTTCTTTCCCGACGTAATACTGGTGGATGGCAGGCACCATAAACTCCCGAACCGGCGCGTCCACGTTGCGCCAGTAACGCTCTGGTTTTTTCTCCCACGCTTTCAGATCGGCGCACAGCACCAGCAGCAAGGAAGCATCGGTCACCTGGGACTGATCCCACGCCACTTTGCGTATCTCCTGTCGCAGCGCAGAGTCGGCCACCACGACAAAGCGCCAGTTCTGGATATTGAAAGCGGTGGGCGCAAGCATCGCCTGGCCCAACAATTCCTGCACTTCGGCCTCGCTCATGCGGTGGGCGGGATCGAAGGCCTTGACCGAGCGCCGGGACTCAATTGCCGTTTTCACATTCATGCAGATTTCCTTCCAGTAAGTTCTAATAGTCAAAACCAGCGACGAACCTGCGTTTTATAGCCGCGGTAGGCGTCGCCAAACTTCGCTTCGAGGTGTGCTTCTTCGTGCCGGATCACACCGAAGCGGAGCATGATCCATATCAGGGGCGCAAAAAGCAGCGGCCAGAATGTGCCGAGCAGCAAAGACACGCCAACCAGAATGAACCAGTCACCGAGATAGATCGGATTGCG
>JASJPF010000030.1:9641-10772 GCA_031426835.1 Thiobacillus sp. | reverse complement strand
GCCTTCTTGTCCGGAAAATGGTGGTACAGCGCGCCCTTGGTCAACCCGGTTTCAGCCAGGATCTGTGACAGAGAAGCGGCCTGGAAACCGTTCTTGTGGATCTCGGCAAACGCCGCTTCCAGCATTTTTTGCCGGGTCAGGTCGGGGGTTTTGGTCGTTGCGTTCATGGCCTCATCATACATACCGGTTGGTATGTGTCAAGGCGCATTCAAAAAATCAGCAAGGGCTTGCATCCAGGTTCTGGCATTCGCCTATCGCGGCCTCTCCGCGCGTCAGGCCGTCGAGCAGGCGACCCAGTGCGGCAGGCGTAGTCCACCCCACCGATTCAATGCCCTTGAACGGCTCGGCATCAGCCAGCAGATTTTGTACCGTGGAGGCGCAGAACAAGGGCGGGGTGGGCCCGGCATCGCGAACGCGCCGGGCAATCTCGGAAAAGGCCCTGGGCTTGAGCAAAAAACGATACAGGCGAATTTTCAGCCCATCTACCGTCTGGAAGCGTGCGTAATCTGCCAGCGTCGGCCCCTGCCAGGCCTTGTCCACGCCGCGCCTGCCGAAATAGCTCCCCGCCGGATCGATCAGCAGCGTGCCGGCAAACAGACCCGCGTGATTGCCGCCCAGTGCGTTGCCGTTAACGACGACGATCACTTCATTCGATGCGGGCTCGGCTATCCTGATCTCAGCTGCAGGCAACGCATCGCCATGCCAGTTCGGTGCTTCTTCGGCATACAACGGCGACGACCCCAGCATGGCCACGATAAAGAAAAACGATTTCAGGTTAAACGTGTGTACCGGCAAACCGACCTCTAAGTAAATGTGTCAGCGCATCTCACGTTGCGAGGTCGCCCGCAAAAATTCATTGCGCATCTGGTCGCTGTCCTTGAAGCAGCCGGTAAAGGCCTGCGTCACCACACGCTCGTCGCCACGGCGGTCTTCGCCCAGCAGCAGGCACAACTGCTCGGCCTCAACGATGCAGGCCGCGCCTTTGGCCATGCCGTGGGTCACCAGCGCCTCGGCGATGTCGCGCGTCATCCATTCCTGATAGGTGAAGCGATGGCTGATGGCATCAACCATGCGGCCGATGCGGCCGAAGCCGTGCAGGCGCCCACCCGGGATATAGGCGACGTGCGCCAC
>JASJPF010000030.1:0-9541 GCA_031426835.1 Thiobacillus sp. | reverse complement strand
CGCGTCCACGAATCGGTGTCGGCTTCATTGTCGTATTTGAGTGGCAGATTGAACTGTGCGGCATAGCTATCGGCCTCGCGATTGGTGAAGGTGTGCTTCACGCCAGGGTAGGCCACGAACATGTAGTCTGCTTTGGCGTTGTCCATTTCGGTTTTGAACGCCTCGACCTGCACCGGTGGCACAACCGGATCGGCTTCGCCATGGAAAACACGGATCTTCGCCTTGATGTCGCCCGGTTTCACCGCCACGTCGGTGGCCAGCACGCCGTGATAACTCACCACGGATTTGAGCGGCAAACCCGCGCGCGCCATGTTGAGCACCACGCCGCCACCGAAGCAGTAGCCCAGCGCGGCGATCTCGCCTTTTTTCACATTGGGCTGGCTGTCGAGAAACTTCTGCGCAGCCTGAAAGCGACTCAGCGCCAGCGGCGGATTCTTGTTCACACTGCCAGCCAGCGCGCCGGCGTCCGTGGGATTGGTCGCAATCTGGCCGTTGCCGTACATATCGACCACCAGCGCGACATAGCCTTCGCTCGCCAGCATGCGCGCACGCTTCCTTGCATAATCGTTCGCGCCCCACCACTCGGGCACCACCAGCACCCCGGCACGCTTGCCCTTGACGGCATCGTCAAACGCAAGAAAGCCCTTCATGACGGTATCGCCTGCCTTATAGCTGACGTCCTTGCCCACCACCGCGGCGAGGGCAGATGAAGTAAAAAACAACAATGACAAAGCGAGTGCGGTTTTCATGGACGTCTCCGGGTTAAACAATCCCAGAGCATACCGCGCCCGAACCGGCAATCACAACAGCCCGCTCCGATAAGCCACGCGCGGTAAAATCGCACTATTCGAACCCGCCCCCCCCTGCCATGACCGATTCCATCCGACTTTCCAAACGCGTTGCCGAATTGCGCGCCTGTTCACGCCGCGACGCCGAGCTGACCATCACCGGCGGCTGGGTGCGGGTGGATGGCGTGGTGGTCGAAGAGCCGCAGTTTCGCGTCACCGATCAGCGCATCGAAATCGACCCCAAGGCCGACATCACCCAGGCCGAGCCCATCACCCTGCTGTTGCACAAGCCGGCAGGGTGCGCCATGACCGATGCGCTGTCTCTGCTCAGCGACGCCACCTTGTGGGCAGATGAAAGCGCCAACATCCGCCCGCTGAAAAAACACTTCACCCAGCTCACCGTCTGCGTGCCGCTGGAAACCGATGCCGCCGGTCTGGTCGTGTTTACGCAAGACTGGCGGGTCGCGCGCAAGCTTCTCGACGCCGCCGCCACGCTGGAACACGAAGTCATCGTCGAAGTCACCGGCGAACTCATTCCCAACGGACTCAAGCGCTTGAACAAAGGCATCCCCTACCACCCGCAAGGGGTAGGCCGTGGTTGTAAAGACGCTAAAGCGTCAACAATCACGCTCATCGGCCGCACCCCGCCCACGCTCAAGGTCAGCTGGCAAAACGAAACCCGCCTGCGGGTTGCGCTCAAGGGTGCGCAAATCGGACAGATCGCTCACCTGTGCGAAGCCGTAGGCCTTGAAGTGGTGTCGATGAAACGCATCCGCCTCGGCGGCATTTCCATGGGCAAACTGCCCGCCGGACAATGGCGTTATATGCGCGAAGACGAGCGGTTTTGATGGTTGTGGGCGGACTGCGTTAATCGGGTTCCGCAACAAACCGCGCCACAAACGCCCCTTCATAACCCGCCGGCAAAGGAATGCTGACACGATGGCCGCTCCCCGGCGCAACATTGACCGGCGAGCTATCCTTGCCTTGCATGCTGGGGATCGTCAGTTCCAGGTTGCCCTTGGGGTGGATGAGTTCGATGCGGTCGCCCACTGAAAACTTGTTCTTCACGTCAATTTCAGCCAGGCCCGCTGCGTCATACGCCATGACATCGCCGACATACAGACTGCGGTCTGACTCGGAATGGCCCTGCAGATAGCTCTGGTATTCGCGGTCCGGGTGACGTTCGAAGAAACCGCCGGTATAACCCCGGTTGGCCAGACCATCGAGCTCGCGCAGCAAAGTCGGATCGAGCGGTCGCCCGGCAACAGCATCGTCGATCGCCTGGCGATAGGTTTGGCAGGTGCGCGCCACATAGTAGGGCGACTTGGTGCGGCCTTCGATCTTGAGCGAGTCGATGCCCATTTCCGTCAGCCGCTGCACGTGTTCAATCGCACGCAGGTCCTTGGAATTGAGAATATAGGTGCCGTGCTCGTCTTCTTCGACCGGCATGTGGCTGCCCGGACGCTTTTTTTCTTCCAGCAAATACACGTCGCCATCCGGCGCCACGGTGGCGGGCTTGACGTCGTACTCCCAGCGGCACGAATTGGTGCACGCGCCCTGGTTGGGATCGCGGTGGCTCATATATCCCGAGAGCAAACAGCGACCGGAATAGGCAATGCACAGCGCGCCATGCACAAAGACTTCCAGCTCCATGTCCGGGCATTCCTGGCGTATCTCTGCAACCTGATCGAGCGAAAGCTCGCGTGAAAGAATCACGCGCTTGATGCCGAGCTTATTCCAGAACCGCACCGCCGCGTAGTTGACCGTATTCGCCTGCACCGACAGATGGATCGGCATCTCCGGCCAGGTTTCGCGAATCATGTCGATCAACCCCGGGTCGGCCATGATCAGTGCATCCGGCTTCAGCGCAATGACCGGCGCCATGTCGGCCAGATAGGTTTTGAGCTTGCTGTTGTGCGGCGAAATATTGCTGACCACATAAAACAGCTTGCTCCGGCTGTGCGCGTACTCAATGCCCACCCCCAGCGCCACCTCATCGCGAAAACTGTTGTTGCGGACGCGCAGACTGTAACGCGGCTGACCGGCATAAACCGCATCGGCGCCAAAAGCCAGCGCCGTTTCCAGCATGGTTTGCGAACCGGCGGGCGCCAGCAACTCGGGGTGACGTATCTTGGAGGGGTTCAATTGGAATGACCGGGTGTGTGGAAGAACAACAATAGACGCTCATGATATTTCGAAAAGCAGTTTCCAATCACCCCAATTTTATGGAGCGGACAGGAAACGTACAGTAGCGACCACCCCGATTGTGTCAGGTAAAGAGGAGGTTACGACTGTGGGCTTCGATGGGCGACTGTAGAAAGACGAGGCGCTGACGTCCAAGACTTGGGGCTAGCTGTCGCTTTCTCGGCCGAAGCTGCCCCTGGGGATTTAGCCAACTACTTCTGCTATGGATTCGTTACCGGCCATTGGACCGCTGTAGAACACAAATGGCCGCGTTCTATCTCCGCGACCGCGTGCTATCGACCCCTAAGCGGACGATGTGACTGTCGAAATGTAGACGTTCAAAGCTTGAGTTAGCCCCCATTTGGCAACTGCCCATAGGAATCTTTTGGCTTCTTGCTCTTAAGGAACCGCGTCACTTCGTGTAGCGTAAGGAAATCCCTTGCATAAAGTCTTTCAAGGCGAGTTCGGGTGTCTGCGATGGCCTTGTAGTGTTTTTTGGCGAAAGCAAGAACGTCTGCTTGGTCGCTGGGGCAGCTAAAAAACAGTCTGTTTAGCGTTATCGTCTCGTCTACAACTTCATCGCTAAGCCACATGGATTGCGAGGAAACTCTAAACATTATCTCGTGCGCCTGGGTGTTATCGCCGCTTGAGAAAAGTAGGTGATAAACCTTGTTGTCGCTGTCGTCAGCCACGCTAGTTTTGAGCATAGTGATCAAATACTCAAGCTGCTCATAAGCGGCGAGGCGCCGTTGAACAACCGTCTTGTAGTAGTCGTTGACGTACTGATTTTTCGCCACGCGAAGCGTGACAAAACCAGCGATTACGCCACCCAAAAGTGCGGCGATTACGCTGCTTGCAAGTATCGCAGTCCATGTGATGTATGACATATCTGCTAACGTAAAGGCAAGGGGCGCCGCTTCAGCGGCGTCCCAGCGATCAAAGGGAGCGCCTTGACCACAGGGTTAGCCGCCATTTCTCACCTCACGACGGCCGGAAAAGTAACCAAAAAAAGACGCTAAGACTGCGCTCATGGCCCACCCTAGCGCAAGGCCCCAAAACGACTGTGATTGTTCTTCGAGCCGCACACGTACAACAATTGCCTCTTCTCGTTGAGAAATGTCCTCGGGGGTCGGCTGAAACAGAACCCAATTACCAAGCGAATCAGAGTGCTTTAGTAAGACACCAGCCCCCATGAAGGCTGTAGAGGCGTACGAATAGCTAGCCTTCGCGCGAGCCTCGATCGTTAAATTTGGCGCCCAGCCGTTTGGCAATTCCGAGTAAATGTTCTTGTCTAGAAATTTGATAATGGATTCTTCTTGAATATGCGCCCAAAGGTAAAAGGAACACATGGCAATGCTGGCCAGAGCACAAGCGGCTACTTGATAAATTGTGCGGCGGCTTGCACCAGACGTCACTATTCGACGCACCCCGTCGAATAGGCCAACGGTGACGAGCACCCATAGCCCTTGGAAAAGGATGAAGTTAGTGATTTGGCTCATTCTTGGCGGCTAACGTGCAAGCTCAGGGGCGCGGAGCCGGCTTGCCGGCGGAGCGTCCCGCTGGAGCGCCCTGTTGGGCGGCAACATATCAGTCTGTGGCGATAGCATGGTGTTTGTAGATGCCATTTTCGTCCAACCAAATCAACAGCCATTCAGAGTCTATTGCAAAGACGGCGTCCCGTTGAGGTCCCATTATATAAATGAGGTCGCGCCCGGATTCTTTGAAGTACCCAGTATCAAGTGACGGGCCCAACATCATCTCCAGTGTTGACCGACTTTGGCCAGGCAATTTGCTCACGACGTCCGCAAGCATTTTCTGCCGAGGCGTAATGTCCCCTTTAACGTAGCTTGCCGATGCAGGATCTAACCAAGCGCTACGATCAAAGGTTTTGTCATATGAACCGCTAGGAAGCGAGTTCGGAAGAAGGCTTCCGAGAACCAGAGTGGCCGCACAGGCCGCAATACCAGCGAGTGCGATATGACCTGCTGCTCGTGACCTCGTGCTCATTGGCTTATTTCGCAAGTGCTCTCTCGTTAGCGCAACGGCGCCCCAAACGGCGAGCAGGACTAGGATAGGTACAACGATCAGAAGGGAAAGCGTCAAGAGAAACGCAAACGTCGTGGCACCGAAATTTGGGGCGATCTTTTGAACAAGAAACGACCCGAAATACAGGGCAAAACCCGCGAAGGAAAACCAAATCGTTCGTGAGCTAGGGATGATCATATTGCTGCCCAACGTAAAATTAAGGGGCGCGCTTTAGCGCGTCCCTCTTGAATGCCGGGTTATGCATTTTCTTGCTCGCTGCCTACAGCTCTTTCCTTGACGAGGCGTTTGTATTTTTCCAACGCGGCGGAGTCGGTCAGCAACATTCGGATCACTCGCTTATAAATGATGACACCATAGCCGTAGCCCACCTTCTCTCGGATGGTGATGAGGATGTAAACGACCGCGGCGACCGTGACCCAGACGGGGTCTCTTAAGTACAGACCAACACCCAGCACTAGCACCAGAAACAAACCGCCAAAACCGACGACTTGCCATATTCTTCTTCGAGTGAGCTTCTCATCGAATGTGTTCAAGATGAGTGTTTGGCGCTTCAGTTCGATTTCTTCCTCTGTCATATCTCATCCGCATAACAGTTATTCAGCAGACCCACCGGTCTGCATTGTTGAAATTTGCAGAGCATGCTGATGTGCCGTAACTGCTTGAGTCATGGTTGGTTCGTCGAGGCTGTCTGTCCGCATATGTAATGATAATCCGGACAGAATGTCTGCTGTTGGAGAAATGCTGAAATGACCGCTCTTGCCGCCGAAGCCCGCCCCACACCAATACACTTGTCACTTCCCTCTGATCAGTAGCACCGGTTTCGTGGCGGCACGCACCACGCCCTCGGCGACGCTACCGAGAAACAGGTGGCTCAGCCCGCGGCGTCCATGTGTCCCAATAACGATAAGGTCTGCCGGCCAGGCCTCGGCGTCTGCTGCGATCACTTCCGGAATACGTTGGCCCAGCGAATCCATTTCAATCAGCTGGGTTTCAACCGGCACTTCGTCATAGCGCGCCACAATGCCAGCCTTGTTCAGGATTTCCTGACCGGTTTTGGCGATAGCTTCTGAAATCCCCGGTGGATAGGGAAAATCCGCGCCCAGGTTAATGTTGATGACATCGACTATATGTACGAGCCGCAATTCTGCATTGAGATCTTTGGCTAACTTGATCGCTTCCTGCAAAGCAAGCTCCGCTGTAGCGCTTCCATCCACGGCAACCAAAATACGCTTGAACATTGTGTCTCCCCAGAGTTTTTCGATTTCAATTAAGCAAGGGACTGTCAGTCCACCTCTTTATGTATAGAGCTGGACAGCAAACCCGTCCAGCACCCACTCGCCCTGCTGTTTCCAGCCTGCGCTGTTTGCTATTCCACTGAATTCATCACAGCGGTATTTGTAGGAGTTTTCGGTGTGCAGGGATTCACCCACGTTGAAATGGAATGTGTGGCCTGAAATGGTGACGGTCTGCTCGGCGAGACTGACCAGATGCATTTCGATGCGGCCGGCTTGCGGGTTGTAAAACGCATAGTGGCGGAACTGGGCGGGATCAAAGTTGGCGCCAAGTTCGCGGTTCAGGCGTTCGAGCAGGTTGAGGTTGAAGGCTGCGGTGATGCCGGCAGCGTCGTTGTAGGCCTGGTGCAATTGCTGCGGATTTTTTTTGAGATCGAAACCGATCAGCAGTTGGCCTGCTTCACCTGCAAGATGGCGAAAGCGTGTCAGCACGGTTGTCGCTTCGGCGGGCGAGAAGTTGCCGATGCTGGAGCCGGGGTAGTAGATCAGTCGCCGCCCCGGTGCGAGGTGGGGTGACGCCGCATCGAGCTCGCGGATGAAATCCATGCCGATGGCGGTGATGTCGAGCTGGGGGTAGTCCTGCGCAAGCGGTTCGGCTGCCTGCGCCAGCGCACCGCCGGCAATGTCGAGCACGATGAGCTGGCTGGGGTGCAATGCATCCAGCAATGCACGCACTTTGCTGCAGTCGCCCGCGCCGGGTTCGATGATGCAATCGACTTTGCCGATTGCCTGTGCGATTTCGGGCAGGCGTGATGCCATGAGTGCCAGCTCGGTGCGGGTGACGGCGTATTCGGGCTGTTTGCAAATGGCTTCGAACAGGCGGCAACCGGGCGCATCGTAAAAATATTTCGGCGGGATGGATTTGGGCTGCGCGGCCAGGCCGGCCAGCACGTCGGCGCGCAGGTCGTTGCGCGCTGCGGGCAAGTCCAGAAAACGGAATGACACTCAGGCGACGACCGCGACGTTGGCCCCGGCGTGGAGCTGGCCGATTTCTGCGGCGGCGGCAAAGCCGTGCTTACTAAAAATCGCCAATACGGCGTCACGGGATTCCGGGGTGCAGCTCACCAGCAGGCCGCCGCTGGTTTGCGGGTCGGTCAACAGGGCGCGCTGCCAGTCGGCGATGCCTGCGCCCAGTTCAACTTCGGCACCGTAGCTTTCCCAGTTGCGCAGACTGGCGCCAGTGATATGGCCGGCCTGCGCCAGCTCGCTCGCGCCTGGCAGCAGCGGCAAGCGGCTGAGTTCGACCCGCGCGGCCAGTTTTGAGGCGCGGCTGATTTCAAGCAAATGGCCGAGCAGGCCAAAGCCGGTGATATCCGTCAGCGCATGCACGCCTGCCGTATCCGAAAGGTCGACGCCCGGGGTGTTGAGCTGGGTGGTGGCGGCGATCATGGCGCGATATTGTTCATCGCTCAGCGCATCTTTTTTCAGCGCTGCGCTGAAGATGCCTACGCCCAGCGGCTTACCCAGGATGAGAATATCGCCCGGCTGGCCACCTGAGTTGGTCTTGACCTTGCGCGGATCGACCACGCCGATTCCAACCAGGCCATAAATCGGCTCGGGCGCATCGATGGAGTGGCCGCCGGCAATCGGGATGCCGGCCTGCTTGCACACCGACTCGCCACCGGCGAGAATTTTGCGAATGATGTCGTTGGGCAGCTTGCCGATCGGCATGCCGACGATGGCCAGCGCAAACAAAGGCCGGCCGCCCATGGCATAGACGTCGGACAAGGCGTTGGTGGCCGCGATGCGACCAAACTCAAACGGGTCGTCGACAATGGGCATGAAAAAATCGGTGGTCGCCACGATCGCCTGCTCGTCATTGAGCCGATAGACCGCGGCATCGTCGCCATGCTCGATGCCCACCATCAGGTTGGGATAGGCTTCAGCCAGGTTTGATACAAATGGGGTGTCGGACAGAATTTCGCGCAATACGGAGGGAGATATTTTGCAGCCGCAGCCGCCGCCATGCGAGAACTGGGTGAGTCGAATGGGGGCATCGATAATGGAGTCGGTCATGTTCCAGATTCACCTTTGGTTTAGAGTGCAGGATTGGAATTCACTTGAATTTACCTCAACTGTATAGCATGAACATTGCCAGGCCCATCAGCGGCTTCTCTTCAGACCAACTGATCAACAAGCTTGCACAGGCACGTGCGCAGCTGCGCGCGATGATCAACGCCCTGCCCGCGGATGGCTGGCTGGGGCCGCGCGCCGAGCATCTGAATCCGCCGCTGTGGGAGGCCGGGCACATTGTCTGGTTTCAGGAACGCTGGTGCCTGCGCGCCCAGCCCGACGGCGGGTTTGCACCCAGCCTGCTGGCCGGGGCCGATGCGTTGTATGACTCTTCCACGGTGCCGCATGACAGCCGCTGGGATCTGCCTTTGCTGGAACCGGCCGCAGTCGACGATTACGCCGAACAGGTGACGGCTGCCGTGTCTGCACGGCTACGCGGCGAGCTCAACCCGGAACTGGCCTATTACGCTGAGCTGTGCCTGGTTCACGAACTGATGCATATCGAGGCCTGGCGGATGGCGTTTCAGTATCTGGCCTATGCGCATCCCGACCCACGGGCCGCTGAACTGCCCAGGCCCGCAGATCGGTTGATGTTTCCCGAAAGCGAAGTGACGCTCGGTAGCGGACCAGACGAAGGCTTTATTTTCGACAATGAAAAATGGCGGCATGGTGTGACGGTGCCGGCTTTCGATATTGATGCAAATCTGATCTCCGAGACCGACTTTGCGGCCTTTGTCGATGCGGGGGGATACCTGCGCAGTGCGGAGTGGACGGAGGCGGGCCGGGCATGGCGGACGGCCCATGGCGCGACGCATCCGGTTTACTGGCGTCTGGCCGATGGCGTGTGGCAGGTACGGCACTTTGCAAACTGGGGGGCGCTGAGTCCACACGCGCCCATGCTGCACGTCAATCGCTTTGAGGCCGAGGCCTGTGCGGCCTGGATGGGTCGCCGTCTGCCCACGGCTGAACAGTGGCTACGGGCGACGCAGAATTCCGGTTTTCATTGGGGTGCGGGCTGGGAATGGATGGGCAACGCCTTTGCGCCTTATCCGGGCTTTTCTGTCGACCCCTATCAGGATTATTCCCAACCCTGGTTTCACAGCCACACCGAGTTGCGCGGGGGCGGACCGTTCACCGACCCCTTGCTCAAGCGTCCGGGATTCCGCAATTTTTATCTGCCGCATCGGCGCGATCCGTTTGCCGGATTTCGTACCGTGA
>JASJPF010000029.1:16810-56425 GCA_031426835.1 Thiobacillus sp. | reverse complement strand
ATCTCGCCCACCCAACCTGTTATTCAAAATTGCACTTCGGATTTGAATCCGCGGTCGTTTTTCCGGCTTTTTCCTTACGTAAATCTGTATAGCCCATTTTCAACCAGGCTTAAACGGTAGACGGGGGCTGATGCGGCGCGCTGCATGGCGTGTCTTTCCATCCATGAAACAGAAAACACTATCCAGCCAGTTGTAAGGAAACCTGGATCCTGCCGACGAATGGGCGAACGACACTGCAACAGAATCGTTTTTATCAATGCACCACCGCCCACTTTCAACCTGCTGCACGGGCAACAGCTGACTAAATTTTTGGAGATCCATCATGAAGACACGCACTACAACCCTCACCCTCGCATTGACTGCAGCTCTCGGCACGGCGGGTATTACCCACGCAGCTAGCAGCAACCCCTTCGCTTTGAACGATCTGTCGCAAGGCTATCAAGTCGCGCAAGTTGAAAAATCCAAAGACGGCAAGTGTGGCGAAGGTAAATGCGGCGGTACCAAAGCCAAAACAACCGATACCAAAACCAAAGACGGCAAGTGTGGCGAAGGTAAATGCGGCGGCACCCAAGCCAAAGCAACCGACGCCAAAGCCAAAGACGGCAAGTGTGGCGAAGGCAAATGCGGCGGCAGCAAAAAATAAGTCACAAACAAGGCCTGGCGTCACCACTCCAGGCCTTCATAACAATCAGTTCTTATTCATCACAGGGGACTAGCCATGAATGCCATAGTGAATTTATATGCGGGATTGACCACGCGACTCAACCAGGCCGGGAGCTGTCTGGGCCTATTGGGCATACGGCTTTTGCTGGCATGGGAATTCTGGGAAGCCGGCGTCCAGAAATTTACCGGCGAAAACTGGTTCATGAATGTTCAGGACAGCTTCCCTTTTCCGTTCAGCATCGTGCCCGCCGAAATCTCGTGGTTTCTGGCCACCTGGTCTGAATTGCTGGGCGCCGTCGCGCTGGTGATTGGCCTGGGCACCCGCTTTTTCAGCGTGTCGCTCATCATTCTCACTATCGTCGCCTGGGCCAGCGTGCACTCGGGCAATGGCTACAACGTCTGCGACAACGGCTACAAGCTGCCGCTGATGTATCTGGTGATGTTTGTTCCGCTGTTGCTGAGCGGTCCCGGCAAGCTGAGTCTGGATCACTGGCTGGCACGCCGATTCATGGCGAACTGATGTGCCTTGATATCAAGCACGACTCCGCAGCCATCGACATGATGGCTGCGTTCAATTGAGACCACGCAAATAGCACCGCTACGCCAGATACAGGGTGCTCACCCATGATTCAGACCGTGACAGTGAACCGTTGCTGTCTATGATGAAGGCATACCAATAAGGAGGTCGCTGTGGATTTAGCTCTTTTCGTGAAGCTTGTCCTGAGTCTTCTCGGTCTGGCTGCGCTTGCCGGACTTTTGCTCATCCTGGTAGCGCCCCTACGTCTTAAGTGGCTGTCTGCGCCGATTTTCAGGCGGTTCCGCGCGGTACTGCCCCAACTGTCCGAGACCGAGCAGCAAGCCCTCGAAGCTGGCACGGTGGGGTGGGACGCCGAACTGTTTTCCGGCAATCCGAACTGGGAAACCTTGCTCGCCACCCCGCCTGCCCGTTTGTCCGTCGACGAACAGGCCTTTGTCGATGGACCCACCGAAACCCTGTGCCGGATGATCGATGACTGGCGCATCACGCACCAGGACTTTGACCTGCCGCAAGACGCCTGGAATTACATCAAGCAGGAAGGCTTCTTCGGCATGATCATTCCGCGCGCTTATGGCGGGCTGGAGTTTTCCAACGCGGCGCATTCGGCGGTGGTGATGAAACTTGCCACCCGCAGCATCACCGCAGCCGTCACGGTGATGGTGCCGAATTCACTTGGCCCCGGGAAATTGCTGCTGCACTACGGCACCCAGGAACAAAAGGATCACTACCTGCCTCGCCTGGCGCGCGGCCTCGACGTCCCCTGCTTTGCGCTCACCGGTCCGCACGCCGGCTCGGACGCCGGCGCCATTCCGGATACCGGCGTGGTCTGCAAAGGTCTCTGGAATGGCAAGGACGTGCTGGGCCTCAGGCTCAACTGGGACAAGCGCTACATCACCCTGGGGCCGGTGGCAACGCTGATCGGGCTGGCCTTCAAATGCCACGACCCCGACCATCTGCTGGGCGCAACCGAAGACCTCGGCATCACCGTGGTGCTGGTGCCGCATGACACCCCCGGCGTGGAAATCGGCGAACGCCACAACCCGCTCAACATCCCGTTCATGAATGGGCCGAATCGCGGCCAGGATGTGTTCGTCCCGCTGACGCAAATTGTCGGCGGCGCGGCGGGCATCGGCCAGGGCTGGCGCATGCTGATGGAAAGCCTGTCCGAAGGGCGCGGGATTTCGCTGCCCGCGCTGTCCACCGGCGCGGGCAAGGCCGCAAGCCGCTTTACCGGTGCTTATGCTCGACTGCGTCGGCAGTTCAATCAGCCGATTGGTCATTTTGAGGGCGTGGAAGAAGCGCTGGCGCGCATCGCCGGTCTCACCTACCAGATGGATTCCGCGCGCAGGCTGACGCTGGCGTATCTCGACCGGGGCGAAAAACCCTCGGTCATCTCGGCCATCGTCAAATACCACCTCACCGAGAAATACCGTCGCGTGATTAATGACGCGATGGACGTTCAGGGCGGCAGCGGGATTTGCCTCGGACCCTCCAACCTGCTGGGCCGCGCCTATCAGGCCATTCCCATCGCCATTACGGTTGAAGGCGCGAACATCCTCACCCGCTCGATGATGATCTTCGGTCAGGGTGCCATCCGCTGCCATCCCTGGGTGCTGCGCGAATTCGACGCCATGCATCACAGCGACCCGGTTGTGGGCTTGCGTTTGTTCGACCAGGCGCTGGTGGGGCATACGCGTTTTCTGATGGGCAACATCGGGCGCGCTTTTGTGCGTGGCCTCACGCGTGGCCGCAGCGCCGCAGCGCCCGCCAGCCTTGCACACCGCTACTACCAGACGCTGGCGTGGATGAGCGCCGCACTGGCCTTGAGCGCGGACGCGGCAATGATGACCCTGGGTGGCTCGCTGAAACGTCGTGAACGGCTCTCGGCGCGACTGGGCGATGTGCTGTCTGAGCTTTACCTGTCGTCGGCGGTATTGAAACGGTATTACGACGACGGCGAGCCCGAAGCCGATTACCCGCTGGTGCGCTGGGCCTTGCAGGAAAGCCTGTACCGGATGCAGGAAAGCTTTCGCTCGCTGTATCGCAACCTGCCCGGCCGACCGCTCGCCTGGGCGTTGCGCGCGCTGACGTTTCCCACCGGCTTTGCCTTTTCAGAACCGTCCGACCGCGCCGCGCACACTGCCGCACAACTGTTGCTCAGCCCCTCGAATACACGCGATCGACTGACTGCAGGCGTATTCATTCACCCTGACGCGAGCGAACGCAGCCGACAGCTAGAAGCTGCGCTGCAGCTCGCACACGAATTGGCCCCGCTCGAAGCCAAGCTGAAATCCCTGCGCCGCAAAGGCACACTCGCTTCACGAAGCCTCAACGACCTGGCAAAAGAAGCCCGCCAAAAACACCTCATCGGCGAAGTCCAGTTCAAGCAGGTTGATATCTATCTGAAACTGGTCTATCAGGTGGTGCAGGTCGATGCCTTTACCCGGTTTGAAGATGATGAACCGGCTCGCAATACTGCCGTGCCGACCATGCAGCCCGCACCCATCCAGGAGGCGCAGTCATGAACGCCCCCAACGCGTTTCCCGGTCGTCCGGTTTATATCGTTGACGGTGCGCGCACCCCGCAAATCAAGGCGCGCGGCGTGCCCGGCCCTTTCCACGCATCCGATCTCGGCGTGGCTGCCGGCCGCGCGCTGTTATTGCGCCAGCCCTTTCAGCCCTCCGATCTCGACGAAGTGATATTCGGCTGCGTGTCATCGGGGCCCGACGAAGCCAACATCGGCCGCGTCATTTCGCTGCGGCTAGGCTGCGGCCACCACGTCCCGGCCTGGACGGTGCAACGCAACTGCGCCTCGGGGATGCAGGCGCTGGACTCCGCCGCCAAGGACATCGCGCTCGGCCGCGCCGACCTGGTGCTGGCCGGCGGCACCGAAGCCATGAGCCATCACCCGGTTTTGTTCAACGAAAAAATGGTCGCCTGGCTGGCCGGCTTCAATCGGGCCAAAACCCTGCCGCAAAAACTGCGCAAGTTGGCAAAGCTGCGCGGCGCGCATCTGGTGCCGGTGATTGGCTTGTTGCGCGGCCTGACCGATCCGGTGGTGGGGCTGACCATGGGCCAAACCACCGAAGAACTGGCGCATCGGTTTGGCATTACGCGCGCCGAGATGGATGCGTTCGCCCTGCAAAGCCATCAGCGCCTCGCCGCCGCGCAAGATAGCCTGGCCGGCGAATTGGTGCCGCTGTATGACGGCCAGACCGTGATCGAGCACGACAACGGCCTGCGCGCCGACAGCAGTCTGGAACAGCTCGCCCAGCTCAAGCCGGTGTTCGACCCCAAGTATGGCCGCGTCACCGCCGGCAATTCGGCCCAGGTGACCGACGGCGCAGCCTGCCTGTTGCTCGCCTCGGAAGTGGCGGTTGAAAAATACAATCTCGCGCCGCGCGCCCGCATCGTCGATGTCGCCTGGTCCGGACTCGACCCGGCGCAAATGGGGCTGGGGCCGGCCTACGCCATCGCGCAACTGTTGCAGCGCCATGATTGGGACACCGGCGCCATCGACTGGTGGGAAATCAACGAGGCCTTCGCCGGCCAGGTTCTGGCGTGTTTGATTGCCATGAGCGATACCGATTTTTGCCGCGACGAACTCGGCCGCGACACACCGTTTGCGCCCATCAGCAGCGACCGGCTCAACCCGGATGGCGGGGGCGTCAGCCTGGGGCATCCGGTGGGCACCAGTGGCGCACGCATCGTCCTCCATCTTTTACGTGTACTGGAGGCTAACAATGCCCCACGTGGCATTGCCAGTTTGTGCATCGGCGGAGGTCAGGGTGGCGCCATGTTGATCGAGCGAGGCGCACTGTCATGAACCACTGGAGCCTTACCCGCGACGACGAGCATATCGCCTGGCTGGTTTTCGATCAGGCCGGATCGGGGGTCAATACCTTGTCCGACGAGACCCTTGCCGAATTCGACGCAGCGCTGTCCGAACTCGAAGCCAATCCGCCTCGGGGCCTGGTGATCCGCTCAGCCAAATCGAGTGGCTTTATCGCCGGCGCCGATGTCAAACGCTTTGCCGGCATGCGCGACCCCAAGGCTGCTGAAGCCCTGATTCGCAACGCGCACGCCTTGCTGTTTCGCCTGGAACGCCTGCCCTGCCCGAGCGTGGCGGCGATACACGGTTTTTGCCTCGGCGGTGGACTCGAGCTGGCGCTGGCCTGCACCTATCGCATCGTCACCGACGATGCCAAAACCAAACTCGGCTTTCCTGAAGTTCGGCTTGGCATCTTTCCCGGGTTTGGCGGCAGCGTCCGGTCAATCGAACGCGTCGGCCACCTGGCCGCGATGAACATGATGTTATCCGGTCGCAATCTGTCCGGGCGGGCCGCGAAAAAAACCGGTCTCGCCACCGATTGCGTGCCGTTGCGCCAACTGGAGGTGGCCTGCCGTCACGTCCTGCATAACCGGCCGATGCAGCGCAAGCCCGGCTTGCTGCAACACGCTGCGGGCTGGCCTGCGCTACGCGGCCTGATCGCCACCAGGATGCGCAAGCAGGTGGCCGAGCGCGCCAATCCTGCCCATTATCCTGCGCCCTATGCCCTGATTGATCATTGGCGTCAGCATGCGAACAGCCCGGCTGCGCTGTACGACAGCGAAGCGCGCGAAGTCTCCCGGCTGCTGACCGGCGACACCGCCCAGAATCTGGTTCGCGTGTTTTTGCTGCAGGAACAGCTGAAAGGTCAGGGCAACAAGGATGCCTTCATCCCGCGCCACCTGCATGTGATCGGCGCCGGCGTCATGGGCGGCGACATCGCAGCCTGGGGCGTGCTGCAAGGCTTGACCGTCAGCTTGCAGGATCGCGGCGCGGCGCAACTTGCGCGTGCGATGGGACGCGCACGCGCGTTGTTTACCAAGAAGCTGAAATCACCGCGCCTGATTACCGACGCACTCGACCGCCTGATCCCTGACGCGCGCGGTGACGGCATCGCCAAAGCCGATGTGGTACTCGAAGCCATCATTGAGGACGTGACCGCCAAGCAGGGCTTGTTTGCACAAGTGTTGCCGCGGATGAAATCGGGCGCGCTACTGGCTACCAATACGTCCAGCATCCAGCTGGAAATATTAGGCGAAACCTTGCCGAACCCGGAGCGACTTGTTGGCCTGCATTTTTTCAACCCGGTGGCGAAAATGCCGCTGCTGGAAATCGTGCGCGGCCCCAACACCGATCCGGCTGTGGTCGAACAGGCGCTGGCCTTCGCGCGCCATTTCAACAAACTGCCGCTGCTGGTGCAAAGCAGTCCGGGCTTCCTGGTCAACCGCATCCTCATGCCGTATCTGCTCGAAGCCGTCACGCTGGTCGAAGAAGGCGTTGCACCTGACGCCATCGACCGCGCCGCAACCGATTACGGCATGCCGATGGGGCCGGTGGAGCTGGCCGATACCGTTGGCCTGGATATCTGCCTGTCGGTTGCCGGAAAGATGGCCGCACTGCTGAAAAACGAGGTGCCGGCTTCACTGCAAAAACACGTCGACGCCGGCCACTTGGGCCGCAAAAGTGGGCAGGGCTACTACCGCTGGGCCAATGGCCGCGCGCAGCACGGCAAAGACACGGAGTACACCCCGGAACAACAGGACCGCATCATGCTGCGGCTACTCAACGAAGCGGTGGCCTGCCTGCGCGAAGGGGTCGTCGCGAATGCCGACGAACTCGACGCGGGGGTGATTTTCGGCACCGGCTTCGCACCGTTCAAGGGCGGACCCATGCAGGTGATTGAACATGTCGGCGCGGCCGCCTTGCTTGCCCGTCTGAATAAGTTGCATGAGCAGTTTGGAGCACGCTTCCAACCCGATTCCGGATGGGAAACGCTGACAGGAGAAAAACCATGATCAACGTGGCCAGTTTCAATCTGCCTTTTTCCGCTCAAGCCGCAACGCCCAAGCCTGTTACCCATACGCAACTGAGCGACGGCATCGACATCACGGAAGACTCCACGCTCGATGGCGTGTTCCGCACCCGTGTGCGGCGCACGCCTCACGCTGTCGCCTATCTTCAATTTGATGCCTCCAGCCAGTCCTGGTGCGAACTCACCTGGCAAGACACGGCGCGCGAAGTGGCGCGCTGGCAGGCTGCACTCGCCACGCTGAATCTACGCCCGGGCGAGCGCGTTGCGCTGATGCTGGGCAATTGCCGCGAATGGGTCATGTTCGACCAGGCGGCAATCGGGCTCGGTCTGGTGACGGTTCCGCTCTATACCAGTGATCGCGCCGACAACATCGACTGGGTGCTGAAAGACTCGGGATGCCGCGTATTGCTGATCGGCGGGCAGGAACACTGGGATGCGCTGCAAAGCATCCACTCCACGCTCGACCATCTGGATGCCATCATTTCACTGATGCCGTTAACGCCGGCTTCAGACAATCTGAAAATCGCCGACACCTGGCTTCCCCAAAACGGGGCTGCGCACGACAAAGCCATTACCCACGCCGGCGATCTGGCCACGCTGGTCTACACATCCGGCACCACCGGGCGCCCCAAGGGCGTAATGCTGTCGCACCACAACATTCTGTTTGACGTCCAAGCCGGCCTGCAATCCGTGCCGGTTTATCCGTATGACCGCATGCTGTCATTCCTGCCGCTGTCGCACATGCTCGAACGCAGCATCGGTTATTACCTGCCAATTGTCTCGGGATGCAGCGTGGCCTTTGCCCGTTCGATTCCGCAATTGGCAGAAGACCTGGTGACGGTAAAACCAACCATCCTGATTTCGGTGCCACGCATTTTCGAGCGCGTTCATGGCCGCATCCATGAAGCGCTTGCCAGTGCGCCACCGATACGCCAAAAGCTCTTCGCCAAGGCAGTGGACCTGGGTTGGCAGGCGTTCCAGCATCGCCAGGGACATGCGCCCTGGTCGCCCGGGCTGATGCTTCAGCCGGTGCTGGACCATCTGGTCGGCGCAAAAATTCGCGCCAAGCTGGGTGGGCACCTGCGCTTTGCCATCAGCGGTGGCGCGCCTTTGCCCGCAGACATCAGCCGGACATTCATCGCGCTGGGCGTCGACATCCTTCAGGGTTACGGCCTCACCGAAACCAGCCCGGTAATTTCGGTCAACCGGCTGGAAGACAACGAACCGGTCAGCGTGGGCCCCGCCTTGCCCGGTATCGAGGTCAAGCTCGGCGAACACGACGAACTCCTCACCCGCAGCCCTGCACTGATGCTGGGCTACTGGAAGAACCCGGAAGCCACCCGCGCCATGATCGATGCCGACGGCTGGCTGCACACCGGCGACCAGGTCAGGATCGGGCCGCGCGGCCACATCACGATTACCGGGCGCCCGAAAGAAATCCTGGTGCTGTCCACCGGCGAAAAAGTCCCCCCGGCTGACGTCGAGCAGGCACTGGCTGCTTGCCCGCTGCTGGAGCAGGTCATGGTGGTCGGCGACGGTCGATCCTTTCTGACCGCGCTGGTTGTGATCAGGCCGGACGCACTCACCCAGATCGCGCACGCGCTGAATATCCCTGAATCCAACGACAACACCCTGACACAGAACCCGGAGGTCTGCCGTCACGTATTGGAGCAGCTTCAGCCCTGTCTGCACGATTTTCCCGGCTACGCCCGGCTTGCTGGCGTAGCCTTGCTGGACGAAGCCATGAGCGTGGAAAACGGCCTGCTCACCCCCACGCTCAAGCTGAAGCGCAGCGTGATTCTCAAGCGTTATCAAGACAAGGTGGATGCCCTCTATGCAGGACACTGAAATTCACGAACGCGTACTCACCTGCCGGGTCGTTGCGATGCCGGAAAATACCAACGCCGCGGGCGATATTTTTGGCGGCTGGTTGTTGAGTCAGGTTGATCTGGCAGGCTCAACACTGGCCGTGAAGATTTCATTCGGGCGCGTCGCCACAGTCGCGGTCAATCATTTCCAGTTCATCAAGCCCGTACTGGTTGGCGATCTGGTGAGCTGCTGGGCGCAACTGGAACACATAGGCAACACCTCAATTCGCATCCGCATCGAGGTCGACGCCGAACGCATGCGGAGCAGTCACAACAAGGAACGTGTGGCAGAAGCCAGCTTCACCTACGTTGCGCTGGATGCCAAAGGCCAACCGCGCCCCGTCCTTTCATGACGCCGATCAGGCACAAAGCGGGTCGCTGGCTGGCCGACTTTTTGAGCTAACCCCTGCTCCATTACAAGCCCTATTCCACCATCAACTCCGATCATTTTCTGGCGCTATTGCAACCCGGAGACGTGTTGCTGGTTGAAGGCAACACGCGCGTCAGCAGTACGATCAAGTACCTCACCCAATCGACCTGGTCGCATGCTGCACTCTATATCGGCGATATTCTGGGCCAAGGCCTCAATGCCGAAACCGCACCCACCCTGATCGAGGCAGATTTGTCGCATGGCGTGATCGCGGTGCCACTGGGGAAATATGCGCAACACAACACCCGTATTTGCCGTCCGCTTAAAATCAACCCTGACGATTGCGAGCGCGTTGTACGTTACGCCACCGACCGCTTAGGCCTGGCCTACGACCTGAAAAACCTGATCGACCTGGGGCGCTATTTATTACCCATCCCTCCCGTGCCCGCTTTCATGCGTCGACGCATGCTATCGCTCGGTAGTGGCGACCCCACCCGCGCAATCTGCACCACGCTCATCGCGCAAGCATTTCAAAGCGTGCATTTTCCGATTCTTCCGCGCATAGAAATCCTCGCCGATGCGGAACGCCAACTTTACGGTTATAGCCTCGACGAGATCCACCACATCCGCCACCACAGCCTGTATGTGCCGCGCGACTTCGATCTTTCACCCTACTTCAGGATATTCAAGCCGCTGCAAAAACTGGACTTCGACTACACAGCGATGAAGTGGAAGGACCAACTGGAAGCGGAGTTGATCCAGGTGCCGGGTAATAAGGAAAGCCAGCGTCAGCGTTCAGCGGAAATGATGAATGACCAGGCCTGAACAGGCCAGGTTGATAATGCGGATGGGCCAGAAAACAAAAAGGACTTACGTCATCGTAAGTCCTTTGTTTTAGCGTGTTCGGGATGGTGGGCAGTACAAGGTTCGAACTTGTGACCCCTGCCGTGTGAAGGCAGTGCTCTACCACTGAGCTAACTGCCCGAAGCGGCGCGAATTAAACCACAACCCGGCCCCCAAGGTCAATTTTCGGGCCAGCGACCGAATTAAACCCAGCCGCGTAAAATAACGGCTTTTGTTGCCCGGCCTTGACATGATCCGCACCCGTTTCGCTCCCTCTCCCACTGGTTATCTGCATATTGGCGGCGCGCGCACCGCGCTGTTTTCGTGGGCGTTTGCGCGTCATCACGGCGGTCAGTTCATTCTGCGCATCGAGGACACCGACATCGCGCGCTCAACGCCCGAGGCGGTGCAGGCGATTCTCGATGGGATGGCCTGGCTGGGTTTGAATCACGACGAAGGCCCGTTCTACCAGACCAAGCACCTGTATCGCTACAAGGAGGTGATCGCGCAGATGCTGGAAAATGGCCAGGCTTATCACTGCTATTGCAGCACCGAGGAACTCGATGCCATGCGCGAGGCGCAACGCGCGCGCGGCGAAAAACCCCGCTACGATGGCCGCTGGCGCCCCGAGCCCGGCAAGACGCTGCCAACCCCGCCATCCGGCATCGATCCGGTTGTGCGCTTCCGTAACCCCACCGAAGGCAACGTGGCGTGGAAAGACCTGGTGAAAGGCACGATCGAGTTTGCCAACGCCGAACTCGACGACCTCATCATCGCGCGTGGCGACGGCACCCCCACCTACAATTTCTGCGTGGTGGTGGACGACTGGGACATGCAGATTACGCACGTGATTCGCGGCGACGACCACGTCAACAACACGCCACGCCAGATCAATATCCTCAAGGCACTGGGCGCGCCGGTGCCGCAGTACGCGCATCTGTCGATGATACTCGGCGACGACGGTACCAAGCTGTCAAAGCGCCACGGCGCGGTATCGGTGATGCAGTATTTCGAGGAAGGCTATTTGCCCGAGGCGGTGATCAACTACCTGGCACGGCTGGGATGGTCGCACGGCGATGCGGAGATTTTCGACCGCGAACAATTCGTGCAATGGTTCGATCTCGACCACATCACGCCGTCGGCCGCGCAGTTCAATACCGAAAAGCTGCGCTGGCTCAATCAACAATACATCAAGGCCGCCGACGACACGCGGCTGGCCGACCTGACGCGTCCCTTCCTGGTTCGCAACGGCGGCAACCCGGACGATGGCCCCAATCTCACTGCGGTGTGCGCCTTGGTCAAGGAACGTGCAGCCACCATCGTGGAACTCGCCGATGCCGCCACACTGTTTTACCGCACGCTCCATCCAACGGCCGAGCTGCTGGCGCAACATGTCACGCCCGACGTGCTGCCGGCGCTCGCTGATCTGGCCGCCCGCCTGGAAAACATAAGCTGGGAACGCAGCACCATCAGTGCCGCATTCAAGGAAACACTTACCGCTCATGGCCTCAAGATGCCCAAGCTGGCGATGCCGGTGCGCGTGCTGGTGACGGGCGAACCGCAGACCCCCGCGATCGATGCCACGCTGGAGTTGATCGGTCAGGAAAAGGTAGTCAGTCGCCTGAAGGCCGCGCTTTGACTGTCACAAGCTGAAGCGAATCCGTTATAATGCGCCCTGTTTTTTACCGGCGCAGCTCAATGAGTCGGGCAGCGTATGCGTAATGATTCATTACGCCCTGTAGCCTCCAGCACAACAAGACGTTATGAGACGGTAAAAAATTGATGTCATTTTGGTATCGTTGCTTGATGTCGCTGATGGCAGTAGCCCCCTTAGTTAAGTGGTATAACAGTTGATTCGTAATCATCAATCACATGTTCGATTCATGTAGGGGGCACCACACACTAAAAACGCCGCTTGAACGCGGCGTTTTTTCTTTCCGGCATTTCCCCATCCCTACTCCGACTCATGCTGCAATATTTCGTCAATGCGGCACGGCTTGTGAACGGCATAGCCCTGCGCATAGTCGACGCCAATCTCGAGCAGTGCGTGCAAAATCATGGGGGACTCCACATATTCGGCCACGGTATGTAATCCAAGTGAGTGACCGATGTCGTTCATCGATTTGACCATGGCATAGTCGCCGGGGTTATTGAGCATATCCTTGACGAAACTGCCGTCGATCTTGAGGGAATCGGTGCGCAGGTTTTTCAGGTGGGCATACGATGTAAAGCCGCTGCCAAAATCATCGAGTGCAAACTTGCAGCCGTAGCGGCGAATTTCGCGGATAAAGTCCTGTGCGGCACCGTAGCTCCCAATCGCAGCGGTTTCAGTTATTTCAAAGGTGATTTTATTGGTGGGGAAGTCGCTTGCTGGCAGCACGTCCTGCAAAAAACGCATGACCTCTGGACTGCTGAGCGAGGTGGCCGACAAGTTGATTGCCAGGCCGCCCAGAGACGCGAATTTTTCCTGATTCACCCCAATCCAGTCGAACACATTTCGTATCACCCATATGTCAATTTCATGGGCACGCTGCAAGCGTTCGACGGCAGGAATAAAATGCATGGGGTTGATTTCAAGCCCATGTTCGTCCTCGATGCCCAGCAGAATTTCGTAATAGGGCAGCAAGGTGCTGTCAGCCCCAACCGGCATCACTTGCTGGCAGCGCAAATGCAGCCCGTTGCCATTGAGTAAGGAATCAATTCGCCCGGCCCAGTCCATCATGGATTCCTGGGATTGCAATTGAGGGCTGGTCTCTTCGTATATCTGCATCCGGTTACGGCCCAGCGATTTTGCCGTGATGCAGGCAGAATCCGCGCGCCGGATCGCGTCTACGGCACCCATCTGGGCAGGCGAGAACTCGGTGATACCCAGGTTGAAACCGATGCTGTAGCTGTGCTGCTCACGCTGGAAATGGTAGTCCTTCATTTGACCGAGCAGCTGGTTGATCGCCTCGCACCCCACCGTCTTACTACAGTTGGGCAACAGAACTGCCAATGTGTCATCACGGAAAGAGGCCAGCACAGCATCCGAACCCACGTGCTCACGCACCGCAATAGCCAGACTGCGCGTCAATGCTTCAATGGCGTCCACGCCGCAGGTGTTGTAAATCATGCGGAATTGATCGAACTCAATAATGCCGACTGCATGCATCTTGTCCTCATGCTCCGGCATGCCCAGCAAACTCAGGTGCTGCATGAAACCCTTGCGATTCAGCAAGCCTGTTGTGGGCTCATGCTGAACTTGATACAGCATGTCCTGATAGGTTTCATCGAACAGGGCATTCTCAGACCGCTCGATCACCGGCAAGTCCATGTCCTTGCCGGGCTTGGCGAGACCACGCTGAATTTGCCTGGATAACTCAGGTACCGTCAGTTCCAGCTTGTTGGTTGCGGAGCGATTGGCAAAGGCACAGATCGATGTCAACTGACTGGTCCAGATCAGCTGCATGGAGACCTTGCGGCCCTCCACGCTTAAATCCCACCAGTCGCCAACACGCAACGGGTTCATCCATTGAGGCTTGATTGCAGGGTGATCAGCATTCTCACCAGCGGAAGCCACCAGCCTGCCCGGTGGCACCAGCATCATCGCATGCCCTGGCGCCGATGAATCGGTGTGACCTGTCAGACGCTCACCCAGTTCGTCCATGAACGCGGCCAGCAAATTGGAATCAACATTAACCGTTTCCAGCGTACGCTCGATCGTGCCCAACAAAGCACCCGACCCAGCCGGTGTCCGTTGAGTCGCTTCTTGGCTGAGGCTGAGCCGGTCGAACAACTGGTCCAGCACAGCAAGACTCGCATCCCAGGCTTCACCTTGCGCCCCCTGCCGCATCTCCAGCAGCACCAGATGCTGGCGCCAACCCGCATCCAGCAGACGCAACAGAATGCCGGGCACCTCGCGCCCCGCCAGACGCTGTTCAAGCGCCGCGTTGACACGAGAACGGGCCGAGCGGATGCGCTCTCGTCCTTCGCATGCCTCCTGCATGCGTGCAATTCGCGTTCTACGAATCTGCAGGATCGGCAACAGCACCTTCTCAAGCTGGTCGCGAACCGTTCCGAAAATGCCCGGATCCGCATCCGCCCGATTACAAACCCGGTCAACCAGAAGAAAAAGAAACCGTTGCAGCTTGGCATCAAAAAATTTTCCGCCGTCATCCGCTGCTACCGCGAACTGCTCGATCAGGTTGAGCACCTGTCGGGCAGGATGGTCCGGCAAGGTGGGGAAATCGGGGTCCTGCAATGCCAGTTTGAGCAATGGTCGCTCCAGACGCTTCACCAGCATTTCCACGTCCGAACTGGGAACCATATCCCCGCGCGCACGTGCAAACAGATTCGAGAGGGTATCCAGAATCAGCCGATGATCCGGCGCCAGGCTTCTGGCTTCCTGGCCAGCCAGGGCAATGTGCGCCCCAATCTGATCGGTCAGCGCTTGCGGCTTGCCGCCGCCCGGCATCGCCTGAGATGACATCGGAAACCCATCCATGGCCGCCAACAATTCCTGCAGGCTGGCCTGCGGCAGGGCAGCATCTGCCTGCGCGCCGGCAACTACAGCGGCATGCCTGCCCAGTTGACGGGCAATCTGCTGGAGTTGATCCGTGACCTGCAGCACGGCGGGGCGCCCGCCAACCTGGCCCCCCGCAGAACTGCCCGTGCGGGAGGCCGGCACAGCATGTTTGCCCACACCTAAACGTTGCTGGGTCTGGTTGAGTGCAGCCAGGATGCGATCCAGACTGTATTCAGCATTTTCTGAAGGCCGCGCGCTGGCAGCCGGATCTTGCTTGTACAGCTGATTGAGTATGTCTGCGAACTCCGCCAGATCTGACTCCGGCGTTTCTTTTGTATCGGCTTGTTTCTTGTTCGAAGCCGCCCGGGGCCGCGCCTTGTCGGCTCGCTCGTCGGGTTTCAGGTCAGCCAATGTCTGGTTCAGTTGCTGATAAAACTCAAGACCCCGACTGCCAATAATCTGGCCTAGCGATTTGTATAGAATGGTCCTGATAACGTTGAAAAAACCCAGTTCCTGAATGGCACCCTGAAACATGCGCCCGATCATTTCCGGGCCGTAAGGATTGTTTTTTCGGTCTATCGGCAAGCCGACCAGGCGGCTGTAGCGCCGCTCGAACGCATCAAGGGGTTGTGCCAAATCCAGTTCGATTGGCTTGATGACCGCCGACAAATTCAGCCAGTCTTCGAACTCAGCCTCTTCAACGAGTGCCAGTGTATTTTTTTCCGGGGCAGGATGGGACGCTCCCGGTATCGGGCCGGTTTCCTGAACACTGTCCTGTATCGCATTAAAGAAACGCGCTTCGATCTGGCTGCGATGCAACGCCAGTTCCTGGGCGCCAGAGTCAAAACGCGAGCGTTCCAGAAATCTCAGCTCCTCCTGGCCTGCTTCGCGCAGTCGCTCGACAGCATGCTGAAAAAAATCCTGCATGACCGTATCGAGAAAGTTGCGGAACTGGTTGCTGCATTCCAGTTTGAGCGCCAGCGCCTGCGGCTGGGTCAGGTCATTTTGCGTCTGATGGCGTTCGGACCGGGCATCGGGTGCACTCGCCATTCGCAAGGCCTGCAACGCCTCTTCAGGCATGGCCAGGAGGAATATGCCCACGCCGCCGGGAGTGACCCGGCTAACACGGCCCTTGAACCGGAATCCGCTGCCATGTTCTCCCCCGAACGCCACCAGCACGGGCGTGCCAACCAGTGCTGGAATCGCAGCATCAGGCGTGCCCTCACCCAGAAAAGCGACGTATAGACCGGTTGGGCAATAATCACGGATTTCAGCCGAAAGGGTCTCGCCATCGCCAATACGAATACGCGCGGTCTGCAGGGTGGCCCGCCGCGCATAGCGGCGTTTTTCCTTGCCATCAGGCTTTAAGGGCTGTTGTGCCATTTTTTTACAGGATGAACTGGAGCCACTAAGCCATGGCTTGCAACAACATGCAAGTAAACACTTGTAAAAAAGGCACCCATTCAAGTTGGGGGGCGCACGAGTGTGCGTCCTGAACTGAATACGGACATCCATTCCTGATCTTTAATCCGGGTGCTGGCACGCTCACACACGACTGCAAGCGATCGCCCCCCAGTCAGGGGGCAGGCTGATACAGGCACATAGTCTTTGCCTGGCTACGAAGTGTGCCCCGCTTCGTACCACCCCTTGCTGCGGTTGACGATTTTCACCACCAATAACATCGCCGGCACTTCGATCAGCACCCCCACCACCGTAGCCAGCGCAGCGCCGGACTGGAAGCCGAACAGCGCAATCGCCGCTGCCACCGCCAGCTCGAAGAAATTCGACGCGCCGATCAGCGCCGACGGGCCGGCCACACTGTGCTTCTCGCCGACCTTGCGGTTGAGCCAGTAGGCCAGGCCCGAGTTGAAAAACACCTGGACCAGGATCGGCACCGCCAGCAACGCGATGATCAGCGGCTGCGCAATGATGGCCTCACCCTGGAAGGCAAACAGCAGCACCAGTGTCGCCAACAGCGCCAAAATGGAAGCGTGGCCGAGCTGGGCCATGGTCGCGTCGAACGCCGCCTGCCCGCGCTTGAGCAGCCACTTGCGCCAGACCTGCGCCAGGATCACCGGCACGACGATATACAGCACCACCGAAGTCAGCAGCGTATCCCACGGCACGATGATGGCGGACAGCCCGAGCAGCAGGGCGACGATGGGCGCAAAAGCGAAAATCATGATGGCGTCGTTGAGCGCAACCTGCGACAGCGTGAAATAAGGGTCGCCGCCGGTCAGCCGGCTCCACACGAACACCATCGCGGTGCACGGCGCAGCGGCCAGCAAAATCAGACCCGCGACATAGCTGTCGAGCTGCTCCGCCGGCAGATAGGGCGCGAACAGATGACGGATGAACAGCCATGCCAGGAGCGCCATCGAAAACGGCTTCACCGCCCAGTTGACGAACAGCGTGACGCCGATGCCTTTCCAGTGCGACTTCACCTGATGCAAGGCACCGAAATCGATCTTCATCAGCATGGGAATGATCATCACCCAGATCAGCAGACCGACCGGAATGTTGACCTGTGCCACTTCCATGCGGCCCAGTGCCTGGAACGGGCCTGGCATCCACTGCCCCAGCAACACCCCGACAACAATGCACAGCGCCACCCAAAGGGTGAGCCCGCGCTCGAACAGGCTCATCGGCGCGGCAGCGGCAAGTTTCCCCGCTACTTCACACTGTGCACTCATGGCGTCTTTCCGATCTCGCGCACCGCCTGTTGCAGCTTCATGCTGTCCAGCGTTGCGAACGGCAGACTGACGAACATGCAGATGCGACGCTGCAACTGGTTCATGGCCTCGACAAAGGCATGGCGCTTGATGTCGTCACTGCCTTCCACCGCGGCCGGGTCGGGAATGCCCCAGTGCGCGGTCATCGGCTGCCCCGGCCACACCGGACAGACTTCACCTGCTGCGTTGTCGCATACGGTAATCACGAAATCGAGCTGCGGTGCAGCGGGCTGCGCGAATTCGTCCCACGGCTTGCTGCGCAGTTCGCCGGTGAGGTAATGGTTTTTTTCCAGCAATCCCAACGCAAACGGGCTGACCCGTCCGGTCGGCGTGCTGCCTGCACTGAACGCCAGAAAGCGCCCCTTGCCAAAATGGTTGAGCAGCGATTCGGCCAGAATCGAGCGCGCCGAATTGCCGGTACACAGAAACAGCACATTGAAAACAGGTTCAGCCATGGCAGCGTCTCCGTTGATTCAGGCAGCGGCCGCTTGCAAGCCGAGTTTCTCGCGCACGGCGGCCACCAGCCGGGTGCGGATGTCGTCGCGCACAGCGAGGAAGCTCTCCAGCGGTTCGCCGTGCGGGTCGTGGAACGGCAGGTGGATGGCCGGGATCGGCCGCGGGAAAATCGGGCAGGCTTCGCGGGCGTTGTCGCACACGGTCACCACCAGGTCGATGTCCTCGTTCATCACCGCGTCGATGTCTTTCGGGTGCAGGCCGTCGGTATTCAGGCCGGCGGCTTTCAGCGCCGCGATCGCGCCGTCGGCCACTTTCGGCTGCGGCCGGGTGCCGGCGGAGAGCGCGCGCACCTGGCCGGCGAGGTCATGGTTCAGCAGCACTTCGGCCATTTGCGAGCGACAGGAATTTCCGGTGCACAGCACCAGCACGGTGTAGGTTTTTTCAGCCACGAGATGTCCTTGATGAAATGGAATAAAACTTAACAACAACCGCCCGCGGCAGGCTTGGCCTTGACCGGGATGGAGACGTTGACTGCGACGGGCTCGGGCACACAGCAGCCGCTGTCGGATACGGACGCATCGGCATGACCGAACACCGGGATGCTGTCGAGCGTATGGTAGGTTTCCCAGGCGATGCCCTGCGGATCGGTTGCCCAGTATTTGTCGGATTTGGCGTAGCAACAGGCGGTGCCCATTTCCTCTACCACCTCGGTTTCCAGCTTTTGCAGGCGTGCGCCCATCTCGGCCAGTTCGTCAGCAGACTCGACCTGAACGCCCAGATGGTTCAGCCCGGGTGTGGCGCCGCGCGCCGAAATCGCAAAATTCACGCGCGGATCGTCGAGCATCCATTTTGCGTAATCACACTTGGCGACGGTAGGCTCGGCGGCAAACATGACTGAATAAAAGCGGATGCTGGCGGCCAGATCATCGACCGCAACGTGAACATGCAAACGTTTCATGAGAATTCCTTTTCGGTTGGACAAACAGGTGCGCAGGCCGGCGAGCAAGGATTGCCGCCGCAGCAGTTATCAGTCAGAAAACCCAGCAGCGCATTCATCGTGTCGAACTGCGCGGTATAAATCACGAAGCGACCGTCCTGACGCGCGTGCGCCAGATTGGCGTGGGTCAGCTCTTTCAGATGGAAGGAAAGCGACGAGGGCGGGATGCCGGTTGCCTCGGCAATCCGGCCCGCGGCCAGCCCCGCCGGCCCGGCTTGTACCAGCGCGCGGAATACCGCCAACCGGGAAGTTTGGGCCAGTGCAGATAAAGCGAGGACGGCATCATTTGTTTCCATGTTTCTATAATAATCGAAACATGGAAACAAATGCAAGCGTCTGGCACAACCCTGCCTATTGTCTACGATCAGAGTGGTCACTTGCCGATCATCCGGGGACTGTTATTTCCTGGTTGTACCGGCCGCTTGTCTGCGGGCTATTTACAGAGCCCAATTCGTTTCGCCTCCGATTCGATAGCCAAAACGATGCAATTAACTTCACTAGCAATAGCGTCGAGAACGGGAACGGCTGGCTGACCGCCTATTCCCTCGACTTCGCCAAACGCTACAAAGAAGGAAACATTTATATCGTATTGAAATTGCGTATCGGGGCCAGTGCTAGCGAATACGATTTCGTTTTTTTCGCTGTTCCAATAAGGCGCGTGGATGGCACCTCCGCCAGAAATGGACATATGGTTGATGTGAATTTGGTTAGATGCCATCCCGACAGGCACAACAACTCCGTGTTTGCTTACATTGCATGCGCTGTTGAGAGCCCAAATGAGGTCATTCCCTCCCTTATAGGGATTGAAAGACCGAAAGAGAGAAACGATGTCAGGAGGAATATCTTTGCATCTACCCTTAATCACACTGTCAAGTTCAGCACCAGAACTGGAGATGGGGAAGTAAGCAGATCTAGAATGTTTTATGCTGGAAAGCACAGCAGTTGCGAAGGCAGCTTGATCAAGGGCAGAACGGAGACCTTCGATCGCCTCGGCGGCGACACTTGTGACACCGGCTGGGAAGGCCTTAGTGAGTTTGACCTTGTGAAGATCATTGACCCCAACATCGTCACGCTCGGTTACGCGTGTGTAGGGCTTGCTATCAAAGAAACGCTTGACCCTACGGTCGAGATTGCGGATGTGCTCCTTTGCTCGCGTGACTCGCATCCGGGGACTGGAGAAGGGGTGGTGCATGAGCCCTCTAACGAATAAACGCCCCTGGAGCAACCCAGGGGCGTTTTCACGTTGCGGGTAATGCATGCGTGTCTTTGGACAAACGTACGGCTGAATTGATTCAGCTCAGCCGCAAGGATCAGGGCTGCAAGACGGGTGTCATTTTTCCAAGGCAATTTAGCGCTACGGCCTCTGCTACCCGGATGCCGTCCACGCCTGCGGAAAGAATGCCACCGGCGTAGCCCGCGCCCTCACCTGCCGGGTACAGGCCCTTGACGTTCAGACTTTGATAATCCTCACCACGGGTAATCCGCAGCGGCGACGACGTACGCGTCTCGACGCCGGTGAGTACGGCATCCTGCATTGAGAACCCCTTGATCTGCTGATCGAACGCGGGCAGCGCTTCACGAATCGCCTCGATGGCGTAATCCGGCAGGCAGGATGCGAGGTCAGTGAGCCGTACTCCGGGCTGATACGACGGCTCAACGCTACCGAGTTGCGTAGAAGGCTTGCCTGCCAGAAAATCACCCACCAGTTGCCCCGGCGCCTCGTAATTGCCCCCGCCCAGCTCGAACGCGTGCGATTCCAGCGCCCGCTGCAGTTCAATCCCGGCCAGCGGGCCGCCGGGGTAATCTTCAGGCGTGATACCGACGACGATGCCTGCGTTGGCATTGCGCTCGTTGCGCGAATACTGGCTCATGCCGTTGGTGACGACGCGATTTGGCTCGGAAGCTGCCGCCACCACCATGCCGCCGGGACACATGCAAAAGCTGTATACCGAGCGGCCATTTTTCGCGTGATGCACCAGTTTGTAATCGGCTGCGCCCAGCAGCGGATTCCCCGCGTTCGGCCCCAGCCGTGCCTTGTCGATCAGCGACTGCGGATGCTCGATACGAAAGCCGATCGAAAAAGCCTTGGCTTCCATGAAGACGCCGCGCGTATGCAGCATCTCAAAAGTATCGCGGGCGCTGTGGCCGAGCGCGAGTACGACATGATCGCTGCGCAGCGTTTCGCCACCGGCCAGCACCACGCCACGGATATGTTTAGCCTTGGCGCCTTCTTCAATCAGCACATCCGTCACCCGTTGCTCGAACCGGATCTCACCGCCGAGCGCCTCAATTTCGTGACGCATCGCCTCTACCACTCCCACCAGGCGAAAGGTGCCGATGTGGGGTTTCGACACATACCGGATTTCTTCCGGCGCGCCCGCTTTGACAAATTCAGCGATGACCTTGCGCCCGTAGTGTTTGGGATCCTTGATCTGGCTGTAAAGCTTGCCATCGGAAAACGTGCCCGCGCCGCCCTCGCCAAACTGCACATTGGATTCCGGATTGAGCGTGTGCTTGCGCCACAGCCCCCATGTGTCCTTGGTCCGCTCGCGCACCGCCTTGCCACGCTCCAGCACAATGGGTTTGAAGCCCATTTGCGCCAGCACCAGTGCAGCAAAGATGCCACAGGGACCAAAGCCAACCACGATCGGTCGCGACGTCAAGGGTTCCGTCACCTGACCCACGAAGCGATAGGTCGTGTCCGGTGTCGGCATCAGATGGCGATCATTGCGGAACTGCTTCAGCAATGCCGCTTCATTGTTGACTTCGACATCCAGCGCATAAATCAGCAGCATCGCGTGTTTCTTGCGCGCATCGAAGCTGCGTTTGAAAATGCTGAAACGCAGCAGTTCGTCGTCCTTGATGGCAAGGCGTTGCAGAATGGCCGCACGTAATGCTTCGGGTGGGTGATCGAGCGGTAGTTTGAGTTCAGTCAGTCGCAGCATGATGTGATGCTTAATATTTTTCTGCCAGATAATCCAACGCACCCTGCCCCGCCACACGTCCGCTGGCGAAACAAGCCGTCAATAAATAACCGCCGGTAGGGGCTTCCCAGTCGAGCATTTCGCCCGCGCAAAACACACCGGGCACATCACGCAGCATCAGCTTTGCATCAAGCGATTCGAATTCAACCCCCCCGGCGCTGCTGATCGCTTCGTCGAGCGGGCGTGCTGCACTCAAGGTGAGCGGCAGCGATTTTATCGCATGAGCAAGCGTAACTGGATTGTTCAATTGCTCTGCTGACAGCATTTCATGCAGCAGCGCCATTTTCACCCCTTTGATTCCCGCACGGCTCTGCAGATGACTGGAAAGCGAACGGGAACCACGCGGATGGGTGATTTCAGCAACAACCCGCTCCAACGGTTTGTCCGGTGCCAAATCCAGCTCGATGGAAACTGAACCCTGCGCTGCAATCGTATCGCGTAGCAGTGTCGACAACGCATAAATCAGACTTCCTTCGAATCCGCTATCTGACAACATCAGTTCGCCTTTGCGCTGATGCCTTTTGCCATTGAAATCCGTGAAGTGCAATGCCACTGTTTTAAGCGGCTGACCTGCAAAATGGGTCCGCAGATGTTCGCTCCATCCTGCCTGGACATCGAAACCACAATTCGATGACTGTAGCGGCGCTGACACAACTCCGCGCTGCGCAAGATACTGCAGCCACGCACCATCCGATCCCAGCCGCGCCCAACTGCCCCCTCCCAGCGCCAGCACCACGGTGTCTGCCACCACGGTCGTTTCTCCGCCGGGCACAGTAAAGCGCAACGCGCCCGCATCATTCCAGCCCAGCCAGCGATGGCGCACGTGAAAATTTACCCCCATCGCACGCAGACGATGCAACCAGGCCCGGAGAAGTGGCGCGGCTTTCATCTCTTTGGGGAACACACGACCAGATGACCCAACAAAGGTCTCGATCCCCAACCCGTGTATCCACTCACAGAGGGCGGTAGGCGGCAAGGTCTCAAGAAGGGGTCGGATGGACAAGGCTCGCGCACCATAGCGCGATAGAAACGGCTCAAACGGTTCGGAATGGGTGATGTTCATGCCCCCCACTCCGGCCAGCAAAAATTTTCGGCCCACCGAGGGCATGGTGTCGTATAAGTCCACACGAAAACCAGCCTGTGACAACACTTCGGCCGCCATCAACCCAGCTGGACCGCCGCCAATAACGGCAACAACAGGCATTAGCCGATTATTCCCACTCAATTGTTTCTGGGGCTCTGAAACCCCCATTAATACTGGATTTACTGGTAGTCATTATTCCGTTTTACCGTCATTTATACCGTCAAAAACAACGTGCTTTTGCTGGCACTGGAGATGCACTCGGTTTGCGCGGCGGCTACTCTAGCGCATCAATTGTCAACTAGCGCTACAAGTTCCGCAGCTTCCTTTTTTTGAATATTTATTCTTATCGTAGCCAAACTACGACTATCTAGATTAAATAAATACTTGCAACCTCTCGAAATGATGGTAAATATCGTAGCATGGCTACGACTGGAAGAAGCAAACTAAATCCCCTCTACAGGCAGTGGGCGCCAGGAACACCCCTGACGTCGAAGGACTTGGCGGCACAGGGCATCTCTGCCGACTTGGCCGTCCACTACGTACGCGCCGGCTGGCTTTTCCGCCTGGCGCGCGGTGTGTACTGTCGCCCTAACGATACGCTGGAATTGCACCCTTGCCTGATCCTGCTACAGCGCACCGTCGATGGGCTGCACGTTGGAGGTAAGTCGGCACTCGACTGGTATGGCGTTCGGCACTACCTGTCACAACAGCCGCTCCTGCATCTATATGGCTGGACGGCGGCCCGCCTGCCCGGCTGGTTCACCGAGCGCTTCCCGGCGGAGTATCACCGCAAGCGGTTGTTCGACGAGCCACCAGCCGACCCGCTTCATGCCGGACCGTTTGAAAAACGTAGCGGCGCGCCCCGAGTCTCGACACCCGAGCGCGCACTGCTGGAAGTGCTCAGCGAGGTGGGCGTGCGTCAATCGCTACAGGAAGCGCGCGAATTCGCCGAGAGTGCCTACAGCCTGCGCGCCGACGAGCTGCGCGATTTGCTACAGCATTGCTCCAGCGTCAAGACGGTGCGTCTGTGCCTGCAATTTGGACGCGAACTCTCCCTGCCCTGGGTCGCGAAGCTGGACTCTGCAAAACTGCCCACCGGCAGCACCCGCGCCTGGGTGTCCCGCTCGGTCGACGGGCTGCTGGTACTCAAGCCATGAACCAAATCTACCTTGATACTGCACGTCAGCCAGGCCAAGTCGCCCCACTTATTTTTGCGGATGGTACGTTCGCGCTAAAGGGTGCGCGGTACTGCGATTGACTGTGACAGCATACGATGGACGATGCGATTGCCGGAGCACCGGCCCAATACGTACGCCGCTTGACGCGTTTGACTTCCATTCTCGACGTGTATAAAATTTTATACAAAGTGAAATGATGAGTGACGAAAAAGAGATTCGCTGGATGGGTTCCGCCTACGACGACTTGTTGGCATTCCCGGACGACCCACGTCGCTCCGCTGGTTTCCAGTTGGCCAAGGTCCAAGTTGGTTTGGATCCGGAAGACTGGAAGCCGTTCGATGATGTCGGGGCCGGCACCAAGGAAATCCGCATCCGGGAGGCCAGCGGCATCTACCGGGTGATGTATGTCGCCAAGTTCGAGGAAGCCGTGTATGTCCTGCACTGCTTCCAGAAGAAGACTCAGGCGACCAGCAAGCAGGACAAGGGTATTGCCGAGGCGCGCTATCGCGCCGTGGTCAACGCGAGAAAGGAACGGAAATGAAGATCGACACCGAAATCCACCATGTAACGAAGCCGGGAGCGAACCTCTTCCTGGAGCTGGGCTTCGCGCCCGCCGAGGCCAAGCGCTTGCAGGCAGCCTCCCGCAAACAGATCAACGACACCCAATTGCTGAAGCAGCAGTTGATGGACGAGCTCTCCACCTGGATTGCCGAGCATCACCTGAAGCAAGCCGAAGCGGCCGAGATCCTGATGGTTTCGCGTCCGCGCGTATCCGACGTGGTGAACAAGAAAACGGCCAAGTTCACCATCGACACGCTGGTGGAAATGCTCAGCCGCGTCGGCAAGCCAGTCAAGCTGGCCGTCGGTTGACGCGCTGAACGACTGACCACTTCAATCAATTCCCGCACCAGCGGCGGTAAGCATCAATCCATTCCACCCCCTCTGGCGGCGGATCAGGCATCGGCAGATCAAGGATCGGGATTGCTTGAGTTGATTTTCCATGCACGCAGATAGCGACGATTTGGTCGCGGCTGGTGATATCGACCTTGCCCACCGCCACCTCCTGCCCAAGCACCTGGGTCGTGAATGGAAGGGAGAGATTCTCCTCGATCATGGCGAAGAACCCGCCAGCCTGCTCCGATTCGTTGTAGGCGTCCGTGGTCGCTTCCTCAATGAGTTTATCCAAGTATTTTGCGGTGAACTTCGTCGTCGTTTTCGTTTTCGTTTTCATCATCGCGAAGGCTGCTTCCAGAGACCCGCATCGGCGAGGCGCCGAACCAAGGCGCCGCGCTTTCCATGCCGGGCCATGAACTGAACCAATTTTTGGTCGAAGTCAGTTCGGGTCACGCAAAGCACATAGGCTTCGGATAGATCGACGAGCGCGCGCTTTACCTCGTCGTAGGCAGAAGCGATACCACGTTCGGCCAGTTTGTCGGCAGCCTGCCAGTACGGGTCGAAGTCGACAGCCAGCGTGCGCAGGTAGGTTTCCCGCTTGGATCGCCGCTCGGCCTCAGCCTTTTTGCGTCGCACGGCTTCCTGCTCTTTTCTCGTTTCGGCAACAGACGCCGCCAGCTTATAAAGCTCTGCGACCGTGCGCCGCCGCATTTGTGGTTTTGCAGCCGACTGTTGTTGGTGCTGCCAAGCCAGGAAACGCAATTTCAGATTACGCTCGGCCTGCTGCGCATGCCCGGTCAACAGCAGTTTGAGCGCAGCGGTTTTCTCAGCCGCAGGGAGCGCGGCGATCCAGACATCCTGTTCCGCGTCGCTATCGGGTTTTGAACCTTGCCCGTCGGAGAGTCCGGCGGCGGCCAGCAGATCCCCATCGATTTCCAGAAATTCCGCCAGCGATTGCTGGGCAGCGGTCAGCCGGGAAAGTCCGGGCGGCGGCTGGGGCTCAATGGCCTTTTCGTCAACTTCGCCAGCGCTCACGCCGGCCAGCCAGCCGAGATACAGCGGGCGCATGTCGCCACGCAGCAGTTCGTCACGCAATGGCGCCAGCCTGCCCATCCAGCCTCGCCCATCCTCTTCGGCGAAGCGATCGTAGTTCTCACTCTCGTCCAGCCCCCAGGCAAGCAGCCAATGCGTCTTTGTCTGCTCAACCGAAAAAACGGTTTTGGTCTTGAAGGCGCGGAGGGTCTCGGCATCGAACGCACTTTTCGGCACGCGCAGGTACAGAAGACAAGTACACCAGTTGGCCACATAGACGTGAGCATCAAAGTAGCGTCGCATCCAGTCGGCGGGATCGCCCTTGAGATTGCCCCATTGGTAATCATTGACGAAGCTGGTCGGAGTAATGCTGGCGCGTGACGAGCGTGCGCGCAGTTCCGCCATCTGTTTCGGGGTCAGCGGCTCGTCGATGGCGACGAATTCGTAGTACTGGTATTCACTCATTACGATTCACTTTCTGTGCAGGCCATGTGACCTGATCGATGGCATTCATTCGCCGATTCGATACCCCATGGCCGTGTATCCGCGCCGGCGCTTGTCCCACATCCGCAGCAGCGCCGGGTGGCCCGTGTCCACGAAATCGATGATCCGCACGTCGGTCTTGTTGGCATGCTCGCGGTGCAGCCGGCCGGCGTACTGCTGCAAAGTGCCTTTCCACGACACCGGCATCGCCAGCACCAGGGTATCCAGCGGTGGATGGTCGAACCCTTCACCGACCAGCCTGCCGGTCGCGAGCAGTACGCGCGGCGCTTCCGAGGGTAGAGTTTCGAGTTGCTCAACCAGTGCCGCTCGCTGCTTCCGTGACATCCGGCCGTGCAGGATGAACAGTCCTGGAATCTTTCCAGCCAAAGCCGCCGAAATGGCATCGAGATGGTCGGTGCGCTCGGTCAACACCAGCACCTTCCGACCTTGGCTGAAGGTGCGTCCGGTTTCGCTCGCAATTGCGGCTGTTCGGGCCTTATCGTTGGCGAGGTGCCGGAACACATCCTGAATTCCAGCTTCGAGCGGCAGGTCGATGCACGCATGCAGCGAATACGGCACCACCCCCAAATCGTGCGGGGCGCCGGCAGGTTTTGCCGCCGTGTGCCGAATAGGTCCACATTGCATAAAGATGATCGGTTGCTGCCCGTCGCGGCGGATCGGCGTGGCGGTGAGGCCGAGCACATATTTCGCCTTGGTACGCTTCAGAATGGCGTCGAATGACACCGCACCGACATGGTGGCATTCGTCCACGATGACATGACCGTAGTGCTCGACCAAGGCATTCACTTCGCCCTGCCGCGACAGGGACTGCATCACCGCGATATCGATCTTCCCTGTGGGCCTGGCCTTGCCGCCACCGATCGTGCCGATCACGCCCTTGCCGACGCCAAGGAAGGACTGCAGACGCGCCTGCCACTGTTTGAGCAACTCCGTGCGGTGCACCAGCACCAGCGTGTTCACCCCACGGCTGGTAATCATCGCTGCCGCCGCGACTGTCTTGCCGAAGGCGGTAGGCGCACACAGCACACCGATGTCATGGCTCAGCATTTCCGCAACCGCCGATTGCTGGTCCGGGCGCAGCTTGCCGGCGAAGGTGACTTCCAGCGACTCGCCGCCATACCGCTCATCATGCAGCTCGCAGCGGATGCCGTTGTCTCTCAACAATTCCCGCGCGGCATCCAGGCATCCGCGCGGCAAGGCAATGTGCTGCGGATAATTCTCGGCGCAGCCGATCACGCGCGGTTTATCCCAGACCGACAGCCGCATCGCCTGCGCCTTGTAGAACTCAGGGTTCTGGAACGCGGCGAGGCGAATCAAGCGGTTCGCCAACGCCTGCGGCAGCTGCGCTTTCTCGAAGTAGATGAGGTTGGCCAGCGTCACGGTAAGAGACCTGGGCATGGAAGCCCCCGACAACTTCTTCTCCACCGGCGTCGAACGCTGCCACGGCTTTGCCATATCTTCTTCGTCGATGAATGTGACATCCAATGGATGTACTCCACCGGTAGCACGCAGAATGCTTGGCTCGATGTCGTGCGGCGCCATCGTTTGGATGGCAGCGAGGAACGCCCATTGATCGTCGAACGGGCGCAGCTCTACATCGACAAATACGCTACAACCGTTCTCGCGGGGAATTTTCTGCAGAGGCAAGGCGATCAGGTTGCCAAAGTCACCCTTGGGCATCGTGTCCTGATTGGGGAACAGGCGGTCGTAGGATGCGAGCTTCAATTGCCGGGTACGCGAGCAGGTATGGCTAATGATGGCCGTGCCCAGGCGGCGGGCATCGCGCGCCGACACACGGGCAGCGAAAAATACCCAGACATGCGCCCCTTTGCCGGATCGTGAAATCTCGAGGGCCGCCGGGACACCGAGTTCGGTACAGGATTGCACGAAGGCCCGGGCATCTTCTTTCCATTCGGCTTCGTCGAAATCGATGGCAAGAAAATGACAGGTATCGTCCTCCAGCAGAGGATAGACGCCGACGGTGTGCTTGCCGGCAAGATGGTCGTACAGGACTGTATCCGATAGCGGGATCAGGTGTCGGCTGCCACAGTCCCCGCACTTGATACGTGGCTTCTCGCAAACACCGGTGCGCCATTCGTTAGCACAGGCCGGCGAGTAACCCGATTTGGCCGAAGTCTTGCCTTCCCAGCGGATTGAATAGACATCCGTACGCCCCCGGAACAACCGACGAAACAGCGCCACCTTCTCGTCCGTGGAAAGCCGTGAAGGCTCCGGCATCGAAGCTGGCGGCACGGGCTCCAGTGGCGCGCGCCATTGAATGCCGTTCGCTTCCAGCAGGGCGATCAAGCGGGCGTTTTCAGCCTTCAACTCCAACAATGGATCGCGCTCAATCATGAACTCGGTACCCGGCGATCATTGTCCCGGACGAATAGATTTTGAATGCCGGAAGGATACGAATTTTTCACCTGACATCAATATTTGTCGCGCAGTTCGTTTCTCCTTGAGGGACGAGTTGAGCGAAAAACATTAATATTTACTGCGCAGTAAATATGAACCGGAACGCCACTACGAGATACACAAGCTCGCCGAAGCGTTTTTAGTTTGTATGTCGCTCTTGTTTGGTTTTACCGTCTGAAGCCACACGGATACGACGGTAAATACAGACACCGAGATTTCAAGAACAAATCTACCGTCAGGTTTACCGTCAAATCTTCGCGCTGCCTGCGGGAACCGCCGACAGATGACAGGCGCGAAGCCTTTCGACATCAATCGCTTACCACCGAAAATCCGCGCAATTGACGATGTAGCCGAAGTGATCGTCAAAAAACCAACAAGTCCCTGATAGTGCTTAATAAATTCTTGCCGCTTCGGATGCCAGTCACTCCCACTCAATTGTTTCCGATGGCTGTAAGTCAGCATGAACACTAGATTTATTTGGCTTCACCATCACACTTTACCGTCATTTCTACCGTCAAAAAATAAGCACTTTGGCAGGCGCGGGAGACGGACTCAGTCTGACGGGCGGCTTGGATGCCGCTGATGCGCGAAACGCCCGAGTGTGCTGTTTAAGCCCGACGAGAGCGCACCCGTAGTTGGGCCGCTGGATTTCGTCTTCTCCATAGCCTCCCAGGCCAACGCAGCGGCGACGAAGTCAAAGAAGACAGACACCTTTTTCGGCATGTGCCGGTGATGTGCCACCACACCGTATACCGTATGCGCCGACGGGAGATGTGCCGTCAGCAGCTCGACTGCACTTCCATTGGCAAGAAGGTCGTCCACTACGAACAATGGTGTGAGCGCCACGCCGAGACCCTGCGCGACGGCCTCGCGCAACATGAGGCTGTTGTTGACTCGGTAGTGACCGGACACCGCCACAGAAGTGCTTCGTGTCTCGGCATCTTGAAGCGGCCACTCATTCTGGGCATCCGAGAGCGAGTAGATCAGGCAACGGTGCTGGGCAAGATCCGCCGGCCTGCGCAGAGGCGGCGCTTGACGCAAGTAGGCGGGGGATGCAACCACCACCCGGTGAATTTGGCCTAGCGGCTTGGCGACCAGGGACGAGTCCGGCAAGCCTGTAGCGATGCGAATAGCGCAGTCGAAGCCCTGTTCGATCAGGTTGACCTTGCGGTCGTCGAGTTCGATGTCGAGTTCGAGCTCAGGGTGGTTGCGCTGGAAAATCGGCAGCCGCGAGGCAAGCCAGCGCACTGCGAATGAACTTGGCACAGACACCCGCAAAGTGCCGCGGACTATCGCCGTTTCCTGGCGAGCGAGTTCAACGGCACGCTCGAGTTCGTCCAACAGGTCGGCCGTGGATCGGTAGAACGCCGTTCCTGTCTCCGTGAGTGCGACGCTCCGAGTTGTACGGGTCAACAACTTCGATCCGACTTCGCTCTCCAGTTGCGACACCAGCTTGCTCACCGCGCTGCCACTGATGCCCAGCAGGCTCCCAGCCTTGGAGAACGAGCGCGTTTGCACGACGCGACAAAACGCCTGTAAGCAAGCTGTGGATGGCGGTCGCCGATTCAGTCTCATTGCTCATCATTGTTATTCAAAATATCTAGATTATCAAGCAATCGCACATCAATTACACTGGCTTCCCAATATGCCCAAGAGGCTTCTTTGCCGCTGCCAGGCCGCGCGAAGTCAATCGTCAACCCAAGGAGAACCGAATGATAAAACGCCTACTGAACCACCTGATCGCTTTCGCATTACTCTCTGTTGCGCATGCGGCACCGTTGCATGCGGCGCCACAGCATGCGCCGAGTCGCGTGCTGGATCAACTGACGCCGGAAAACAGCGTAGTGCTTCTGATCGACTATCAGCCCCAGTACGCATTTGCCACCCGCTCCACCGACATCGACTCTCTTGTCAACAACACTGCGGGTCTTGCCAAGGCGGCGAGCGTTTTCAAGGTTCCTGTTGTCATCACGACCATTACCGCGCAGGCGTACGCCGGGCCGCTGTTGCACCAAGTGCAAGCGGCGGCTCCGAACATCGAGCCGATTGACCGTACCATCATCAATGCATGGCGGGACGAGAGGGTAGCGAAAGCGGTTCGAGCAACAGGTCGAAAGAAGATCGTGATGGCGGGCTTGTGGACCGACAACTGCGTGATGCTTCCGGCCTTGAGTGCTCTAGCCGAAGGATTTGAGGTTTACGTGGTGACGGACGCCAGTGGCGACTACGATCCCGCGTCGCACGAGCGTGCTGTTCAGCGCCTGGTGCAGGCAGGGGCTATCCCTATCACGTGGCTGCCGGTCATGCTCGAATGGCAAGCTGACTGGTCTCGTAGTGCCACTGCCGGTGCTGTTAACCAGATCATTCGAGAACATGCCGCGGCCATGAGCGCTGGGGCGCAGTACCGCAAGGCGATCGCACCATGATCGTAAGTGGCGAGTAAAACTGCCAGCAGTTACGTGATGGAGTTGCCCTAAAAACCATGGCAACAAGGGCAGCTAACAACATTGTTCCTTCGTCGCGTCACTTTATCTGCCGGAGATGGCGAACATTGGGCTCCAGGAATGTGGCGCGTCGGAATTATCTAGGTAGCTGTGGTGGATCGAGCCCGCTTTACCTTCGTGCGGTACTGTGTCCCCCAATCCCTCATCAGCAGCAGTATTGGTTTTAGGCTGAGCCCGAACTCCGTCAGCGAATATTCGACTTTAGGTGGAACCTCCGCATAGACTTTGCGGCGGATGACGCCATCGGATTCCAGTTCGCGAAGTTGCAGAGTCAGCATCCTTTGCGTCGCGTTGGGCACCGCACGCCTGATCTCGTTGAAGCGCGCGGTGCCATTGAGCAGCCAGTACAACACCATCCCCTTCCACTTGCCTCCGATCACGTCAAGCGTGATTTCCACTGGACATTCATGATCAGCATCGTGCTTTCTCTTCGTCATCTTGATGGCTCCACAGTATACTTTTATATAGTATATGTGGTTTATGTGCGTACCTACGATTTTGTTGTATTCCGGCCATACTGCTCCAATCGGACCGTTTCAGGTTCAATTTCCACGGAGAGAACAGATGGCACAGTTGCTTCATATCGATGCAAGTCCACGCAGCAACCGCTCGCACTCGCGGGCGCTGACCAAGGAGTTTGTTGACACCTGGCTGGAATCGCATCCCGCCGATACTGTCATTTACCGCGACATCGGACATTCCCCTCCGCCGCATGTCGATGAAGCGTGGATCGCGGCGGCCTTTACGCCTCCCGACGAGCGAACACGACAGATGCGGGAAACACTGAAAGGCAGCGATGATCTGGTCGATGAACTGTTGGCTGCCGATATCCTCGTCATTGGTCTCCCGATGTATAACTTTGGTGCTCCATCGTCGTTCAAGGCCTACATTGACCAGATCGTCCGCATCAGACGCACGTTTGATTTCGATCCGGATGATCAGGACCAACCCTATAAGCCGCTCGTTCATGGCAAGCGGATTTTCGTCATAGTGGCAACTGGCGACTCTGGCTACGAAAGCGGCGGCCGCTTAGCAGAACTCAATCATCTCGATCCCTATCTGCGAACGATCTTCGGTTTTATTGGAGTGACCAATTTGACCTTCGTACATGTCGGAAACGACGAGTTCGGCGGGGAACGACTGGCCGACTCATTATTAAATGCACGCGCGCGAATCGCCGAAGTAGCCTCGGCGTCGGATCGGTTACCTCGTTAAGGGGAGAGCCATGCACTGAGATTAGGCTCAACTGGGCGCTCCAGCCGACGTCGCCGCTGACGCATTGCGGCTGAACTTGGTCGTTATATTTACACGGAGACCAAGTGTCGGTATGAATCCAACCCCCGAGCGTATTTAATTACGTCCCGCGATCACACCGCCATCCACATCCCAAATGGCACCCGTCACCCAACTGGCATCCTCACCCAGCAGGAAGTGAATGGTTTTTGCCACGTCCTCCGGAGTGCCAATCCGGCCAATCGGATGAAAGCCGTTGAATGTAGCCAGGACTTCGTTTATTTTACTGGGATCAATGAAGGCCTCGTAAATAGGCGTTTTCACCACAGCCGGTGACACCGCGTTGACCCGAATGTTGTGGTCGGCCAGCTCCATCGCCATGTGTTGTGTGAGCGCATGCAACCCGGCCTTCGCCATTGAATAGGCGGAGGAAGGCGTCGCTTTGATCGCCTGTTTTGCCCACATCGACCCAATATGCACCATCGAGCCGCCGCCGTTCGCCGCCATGTTCTTCGCCACCGCCTGCGAAATGAAAAATAGTGCGCGGTTCAAATCCAGGTAGATGTCGTAGTCCTTGTGGGTGTGTTCGAGGAAGGGCGTGGGCTTGAAATAGCCTGCCGCGTTCACCAGGTATTGGATGTGCTGGTCGTGATCTTCGGCAAACGCAATGACGCGCTGCACGTCGTTAGCTTCGTACAAGTTGGCCTGGAGGGCTTCAACCTTGCCAAACGCGGAAAGCTCGCGCCTGGCGGTCTCCAGCTTTTGCGTTGACCTGCCCACGATCACGGTTTTTATGTCACGCTCCAACAACAGCTTCGCGGTTGCAAGACCGATTCCACTGGAGCCGCCTACAATCAAGGCCACGGGTTGAACCAAGCTTTCCATCGGGTGCCTCTCATAAAATGGTTGCAGAAGGGAGGAGCTTAAGCAACGCTGTAGCCTGGTGAAAAGCAGGCACAAATAGGTACGGCACTTACTTATCGGTACAAATTGATGAACAGCCAGCACAAATTATTTTCCAGAAAAGGCGCCCCCGAACAGAGTGCACGCATGGTGGAGGCCATCTTTGGCTGCAAATGGTCGCTTACCGTGTATCAACTCCTGGCAAGCGGCATTAATCGACCAGGTGAAATGGTGCGCAAGGTTGAGGGCTTGACGACGAAAGTGCTCAACGAGTGCCTGCGTAAAAATATGGAATTCGGTATCATCAAACGCATCGCCTACGACGAAGCCCCGCCACGCGTCGAGTATGTGGTTACGCCGTTTGGGACAAAATTCATCCGTATTCTGGATGAGCTGGAAAAACTTCAGCGCGAGATAACAAGTGAAATATAAGTATGGAACTCTCGCACTGTCTTTGTTTTCCGGTTAACCCGAACTAGGCCTTGTGCGATCAATCATTCGCTTTACCTCGGCCTTGTCGAAGAATCATGGCGATTCCCCCTAAGACAAGGATGCCGCCCGGAATGAACATGGGTGAAAGCTTTTCCCCGAGTATCAAGAAGGCGAATAGTCCGGCGAACAAAGGAATGAAAAGTGAAATCGTCGCTGTAACAACCGCAGGCAAACGCTTTGATGCAAGCGCGAAACCTATTGATGGAATGGCCGTGGAAAGCACACCAAGGCCTAGAAATACAAGCAGAGCATGCCCATTCAGAGTATCTAACCCGGAAGGTGTTGGTGCAAAACCAACCATTAACACCAAGATGACGCTTCCCGAGGTAAACGTCAGCAAAGATACGCCTATCGTCTCTGGTGCGACACCGCGCTCATGCAGAATCCGGTATGTATAAGCGTAGAGCGCGGTCAACCCCGCAGCGCACACTGCAAGAATGTTCCCAGTGAGATGGTGAATTGGACTATCTCCAGCGAAGGACATTTTGGGAACCAGAATCAAGCCTATTCCGGCGACCGCCAGCAGGGCGCCACCAATTTCAGTGTGGTTGGGGATATCACCCCGAATTCGGCGGAAAGATAGTACAAAAATTGGCGGGGTACTCAGCAAAAGCGCAACTTCCGCCACCGGTGCCATTTGAAAAGCCACGGTTGCTAACAAGTAATATCCTCCTAATAGCAAGGCGAGAACATGAGCGATGGGGCGCTGCAGTGCCGATTTAAAACTCTGGCGACTGCTTCGGAATAGCCCAAGAATAGGCAGAACAACCACCAGTGCCACCAAGAGCCGCCCCGCAGTGACCGTCAACGGTGGGAGAGTAGGCAGCAGGCGCACAAAGATTCCCGTGAGTCCCCACATCAAGGATGTCAATCCGGCTGCTAGCAAGACATTTCTCTGCATAGGCACTGTTTCCTTGCCGGTGGGGGCGGCGCGCCGCATTGCGACTTCGGCGTCTTCCATCACAAGGCCCCTCTGTCGCGACGACAAGAGGCGAGGCCTCCCCACGCCGCCATGGCGCAGTCAGCGACAGCGAAGAGGGCTTTGCGCGAAGCGCCGTCGCGCGCCTGAATCGACATACCCTGCTGAACCGTAATGTAGAAAGTGGCGATTGCTCGCCAGTCCGGACCGTCCGGTAACTCGCCCTCGGCGACGCCGCGCTTGAGACGCTGGAGGAGCATTTTCATGTTCTCCGCACGAAGCTCTTGCAACTCTCGGTGCACGGCTTCATTTCCGTCGTCGGAATGGAGTGCTCCGAGCACGATGAGACAGCCGCGTGGCTTGCCGGGCCGGGTAAATTCTTCGGCGCTCACGCGCAGCACGGTTTCGATCGCCGCGCGCGCGGACGGCGCCGTCGTCATGGCGCCCCAGATTCGCCCGCCTTCGGTTGCGCGATAGAGCGCCACAGCTTCGCGGAATAGCGCTTCCTTGCAACCGAAGGCAGCGTAGATGCTGGGCGAATTGACGTTCATTGCGGCTATCAGGTCCGACATGGACGTGCCGTCATACCCCTGCGCCCAAAACACTTCCATCGCCCGCCGCAAGGCAGCGGCGCGGTCGAAGCTGCGCGGTCGTCCTCGCTCTGTCATGAATAAACTCCTTTTCTGTGTCGATCGGCAAGTAAATATATTGACCGAAGTTCGACGGGAGATTATATTCTGTATCGTTCGACACATAAAGGAGAATCAGCATGACTGGATTGAGAGACAAGGTGGCACTAGTGACCGGCGGGAGCCGAGGCATGGGCGCCGCGATCGCCGGGCGTCTGGCGCGCGATGGCGCGGACGTCGCGCTGACCTACGTCAGTGGAGGCGACAAGGCCCGCACTGTCATAGCCGAGATCGAGCGAACTGGCCGGCGGGGCCTGGCGATCACCGCGGACAACGCCGATCCTGCCGCCGTCCGGGCGGCCGTGGAGCGGACCGTCGCCGAGTTGGGTCGGCTCGATATCCTCGTTAATAACGTCGGCATTTTCGTTGTCAAGCCACTCGATGCCCTGACGATCGACGACTTCGACCGCACGGTTGCCATCAATGTACGGGCCGTGTTCGTCGCCTCCCAGGCCGCCGCCGCCCACATGGGCGAGGGCGGCCGAATCATCACGATCGGCAGTAACCTGGCCGAACACGTGCCCATGCCGGGGGTAAGCCTCTACAGTCTCAGCAAGGCGGCACTGATCGGGTTCACCAAGGGCATGGCGCGCGACCTGGGACCGCGCGGCATCACCGTCAACATCGTGCATCCCGGCTCGACCGACACGGACATGAATCCCGCCAATGGTGAGTACGCAGATGCGCAACGCAACCGGATGGCCATTCCCCGCTTTGCCGAGCCGCGCGATATCGCCGGTCTCGTCGCCTGGCTTGCGAGCGAAGAAAGCCGCTTCATGACTGGTGCCGGCCTCACCATCGACGGTGGCACCAACGCATGATTGTCGATTGAACGAAACGCGTGGGCGGGCTGTAGAGTCCGCGTCCTCCTTCACCCTCGCCATTGGCTTGCTCGCCTTCACGATGTTCGTGATCGTCACGACGGAGTTCGTCGTCGTGGGCCTGCTGCCGGCGATGGCGAAGGATCTCAAGCTATCGCTCGCCGAAGCCGGCTGGTTCGTCACGTGGTTCGCTCTGGCTGCAGCTCTGCTCGGCCCGCCGCTGACGATGCTGGCAGGCCGGTGCGATCCGCGCCACGTCCTTATCACGGCGGCGATCATTTTCGCCGCCGGCAATCTCGCGATCGCGTTGGCGCCACATTATTCCATCGTCATTGCCGTCCGCCTGTTGCAGGGTTGCGCCTTGCCCGCCGTTGCCAGCGTCGCCGTCGTGGCGGCCGCCCGCCTGGCAGGTGCCGAGCGTGAGGGCTGGGCAGTCTCCCGCGTCAATATCGGCGTGGTCGCCGCCACGGTGCTGGGCGTTCCTGCCGGTGCGATGGCCGCAGACAAGGCAGGTTGGCCTGCGAGCTTTGCGGGCCTTGCGCTGCTCGGCCTCCTCTCGGCAGGCCTCGTCGCCGTCTGGTTTCCACGCATGGAAATTGCGAAGCAGCCATCGATGCTGACTGAGGCCTCACTACTGTGGCGGCCGGGTTTTCTGATGCATCTTTTGCTGTCATGCATCCTGTTCGCAGGGATGTTTGCCGGATATACCTATATCGCCGCCTTGCTCGGCGCCGTAGCCAATCTCGATGGAGCGACGATCGGCTGGGCACTGATGGGATTTGGTCTTGCCGGCGCGTTCGGGAATTGGATTGCCGGGCGTGTGGTCGACCGCGATCCACTCGCGGCGACGGCGTGGGTCGCGTTCGCTCTAGCGTTTGCCATGGCGGTAGTCGCACCCGTGGGAGAGAGCCTGTCGAGTTTCCTTGGCCTCGTTGTCGGGTTGTGGGGCGCTGCGCACATGGCAGCATTCGTCATCAGTCAAGTCCGCGTCATGAGGGCTGGACGTGAGGCGGCAGCCTTCGCCATGTCGTTGAATATCTCAGTCTGCAATCTCGGCATCGGTCTTGGCTCGACTTTTGGTGGCCGAATTGCGGACCACTACGGCGTCGGGGCTGTTGGCTACGTGGGCGCAGCAGCCGCAGCGGCCGCTCTTCTCATGGCTGTTGTGATGAAGGCAGCCCGATCCCGCGCTCCGGCCACGACGTGAGCGGACCTCTTGTTTGGTTTTACCGTCCGAGGTCACATGGACACAACGGTAAACGCAGATGCCGGGATTTCAAGGACCAATCCACCGTCAGGTTTACCGTCAAATCTTCGTGCTGTATGCACAATCCGCACGATCCGCTGACACGGCAACAAACATGAAGCCTTTCGACATCAATCGCTTACCGCCGAAAACCGCGCAATTGACGATGTATCCATAGTGATCTTCAAAAACCAGCAAGTCACTGATTGTGCTTAATAAATTCTTGCCGCTTCGGATGCCAGTCACTCCCACTCGATGGTCGCGGGGGGTTTGCCGCTGATGTCATAGACGACACGGTTGATGCCACGCACTTCGTTGATGATGCGATTGGAGACTTTGCCGAGCAAGGTGTAGGGCAACTCTGCCCAATGCGCCGTCATGAAATCGCTGGTGACCACCGCGCGCAAGGCGACGACGTAATCGTAGGTACGGCCATCGCCCATCACGCCAACCGACTTGACCGGCAGGAATACCGTGAAGGCCTGGCTGGTTTTCTCGTACCAGCCGGAAGCACGGAGTTCTTCGATAAAAATTGCGTCAGCAAGGCGTAGCAAGTCGGCAAATTCTCGCTTCACTTCGCCCAGGATGCGCACGCCCAGTCCCGGACCCGGGAAGGGATGACGGTAGACCATGTCGTGCGGCAAACCCAGGGCAACGCCCAATTCGCGCACTTCGTCCTTGAACAGTTCGCGCAGCGGTTCCAGCAGTTTCAAGTGCAGGGTATCGGGCAAACCACCCACGTTGTGGTGGCTCTTGATGGTGTGCGCTTTCTTGGTTTTTGCGCTGGCCGACTCGATGACGTCGGGATAGATCGTGCCCTGCGCCAGCCACTTGGCTTTCGGCAGTTTCTCCGCTTCTTCCTGAAACACGTGGACGAATTCGCGGCCGATGATCTTGCGCTTCTGTTCGGGATCGGACACGCCGGCGAGCGCGTCCATGAAGCGGTCGCGCGCGTCGACGTGGATGACCTTGACGCCGAGGTTGTCGGCGAAGGTCTGCATCACCTGCTCGGCCTCGTTCAGGCGCAGCAGGCCGTTGTCGACGAACACGCAGGTGAGCTGCGGGCCGATGGCGCGGTGCAGCAATGCGGCGACCACCGAGGAATCGACCCCGCCGGACAGACCCAGAATCACTTCGTCGCTGCCGACTTCCGAACGAACGCGTCCAATGGCCTCATCGACGTAATCCGGCATGTTCCAGTCGCCCGCGCAGCCGCACAGGTCGCGCACGAAGCGATTGAGAATGTTTTTGCCCTGCAGCGTATGGGTGACTTCGGGGTGGAACTGCACGCCGTAGAAGCGGCGATCTTCGTCGGCCATCGCTGCAATCGGCGTGGCGGCATTGCTCGCCATCACCTTGAAGCCGTCCGGCAGCGCGGTGACTTTGTCGCCATGGCTCATCCACACGTCGAGCAGGCCGTGGCCTTCGTCGTTGACGCGGTCCTGAATGTCCCGCAGCAATGCAGTGTGGCCGCGTGCACGGATTTCGGCATAACCGAATTCGCGCTTGGCGGCATTTTCCACTTTGCCCCCGAGCTGGGCTGCCATGGTTTGCATGCCGTAGCAAATCCCCAGCACCGGCACCCCCAGTTCGAATACGATCTGTGGCGCGCGTGGCGTTTCTTCCTCGTAAACCGAATTCGGCCCACCGGAAAGAATGATGCCGGCGGGTGCAAACTCACGCACAAACTGCTCGGTCACGTCGTTGGGATGCAATTCGCAATACACCCCCGCTTCGCGCACACGACGTGCAATCAGCTGGGTGTATTGCGAGCCAAAATCGAGGATGAGAATTTTCTGGTGCATTTTAAGGGGCTAGGGGCTAGGGGCTAGGAGCTAGGAGCTAGGAGCTAGGAGCTAGGAGCTAGGAGCTAGGAGCTAGG
>JASJPF010000029.1:0-16710 GCA_031426835.1 Thiobacillus sp. | reverse complement strand
GCTAGGAGCTAGGAGCTAGGAGCTAGGAGCTAGGAGCTAGGAGCTAGGAGCTAGGGAAAAAGAAAGCCACGCGCAGCGTGACTTTCCCTAATCCCTAGCCCCTAATTCCTAAATCCTAAATCCTATTCAACGCGATAATTCGGTGCTTCTTTCGTGATCTGCACATCGTGTACATGCGATTCGCGTACGCCGGCCGAGGTGATCTCGACGAATTCGGCCTTGGCGTGCATGTCAGGGATATTGGCCACGCCGAGGTAACCCATGCTGGACCGCAAGCCACCCATCAACTGATGGATCACGCCCAGCGCGCTGCCTTTGTAGGGCACACGGCCTTCAATCCCTTCGGGCACCAGTTTCTCGGCACTCTTTTCGTTGTCCTGGAAGTAGCGATCGCTGGAACCTTGCTGCATCGCACCCAGCGAACCCATGCCACGATAGGATTTATACGAGCGCCCTTGAAATAACTCGACTTCGCCTGGCGCTTCTTCGGTACCCGCGAGCAAGCCGCCGAGCATCACGCAACTGGCACCGGCCGCAATCGCCTTCGCGATATCGCCGGAATAACGAATCCCGCCGTCGGCGATCACGCCTACGCCGCTGCCTGCCAAGGCCGCAGCCACATTCGCCACAGCGGTGATCTGTGGCACACCTACGCCTGCAACCATGCGGGTGGTGCAAATGGAGCCGGGGCCGATGCCGACCTTGACCGCATCTGCACCATGTTCAACCAGCGCTGCCGCAGCCGATGCCGTGGCGATGTTGCCGCCAATGACCTGCACGTCGGGGAAATTCTGCTTGACCCAGCGCACCCGCTCGAGCACGCCCTTGGAATGCCCATGCGCCGTATCCACCGTGATGATGTCGACGCCTGCCGCCACCAGCGCGGCCACGCGTTCCTCAGTGCCTTCGCCGGTGCCCACGGCTGCGCCCACGCGCAGGCGGCCCATCGCGTCCTTGCATGCCAGCGGGTGTTCACTGGATTTCTGAATATCCTTGACGGTAATCAAGCCGCGCAGCTCAAACGCAGCGTTCACCACCAGCACGCGCTCAAGCCGATATTTATGCAGCAGCGCCATCGCTTCATCAAGATTGGCCCCCTCCTGCACCGTCACCAGCCGATCTTTCGGCGTCATGATGTTGGCAACAGGCTGATCCAGGCTGGTTTCAAAGCGCAGGTCGCGATTGGTGACGATGCCAACCACCTTGCCGCCATCAATCACAGGCAGGCCGGAAATGCGCTTGCTGCGGGTAATTTCGAGCACCTGGCGCACTGTCATCTGCGGCGCCACGGTAATCGGATCCTTGACCACGCCGGATTCGAAACGCTTGACCGCAAGCACCTGTGCAGCCTGCATTTCGATATTCATATTCTTGTGAATGATGCCGACCCCCCCTTCCTGCGCCAACGCTATCGCCAGGCGCGCCTCGGTCACCGTATCCATCGCGGCGGACAAAAGGGGAAGATTCAGGGTTATGGTGCGCGTCAACTGCGTAGACAAGCTGACTTCGCGGGGAAGGATGGCAGAATGGGCGGGAACGAGCAGAACGTCGTCGAACGTCAGCGCTTTTTGCAGAACACGCATGGGCTTTCCTTATAGCAAAGCGGAATTATACGCGGCCCCCCTCCGCCACACAAACCAGAACGCTCTTCAACCTTGCTTGGTTGTAATCTACCAACTTATTTGGGCACCAACAGGTTGACTACTGGGCTCGATGCGGCTAACTTTGCCACCAGCATCAAAAAAAGCTGCTAGGGCGCGTGGTTCGACTGCCCACCCCTGAATGCCATACAACTCGAGGAGATAAAACAATGTCCAAAGTTTTACTTGCACTGACTTCCGTTGCCCTGTTGGGTCTGTCTGGCTGTGCCGATCTATACATCAACAAACCAGGGAGTGCACCTACGGCAAAGGCTGCCAGCCCTTCTATCAGCGCTGAAGCCCAGGCAGCACTTAAACAAGCCCAGGCTGACGTGAAAATGGCTAAATCCAAAAATGCACTGTGGACAACTGCTGCGGATTCGCTGAAAGGCGCAGAAAAAGCCGCCGAGAAAGGCGACAGCGCCACAGTGATCAAGGAATCGGCTGAAGCCAGCTACCATGTCCGCAAGGGCATGGCGCAGCTCAACTATGCGGTGATCAAAGTCGGCGACTAAATAATCCCGACTCTGTCATCAAGCCTTCCGGCGTGCCGGAAGGCTTTTCTTTTTGGCGCAAAGGAAAAGCCGGCTTCGGCTATTCAAGCGCTATCAGCCGCCAAGTACGGTGTATGACTGGATCACCTTGCTAGGCTTCAGCTTTATCAGTTGCGGCGGATGGCCCCGGGGCAGCCTCGCCGCCACCTTTCCTGGTCACCTTGCCTTCCTCAGCGCGTTTGCGGCGCACTTCCTTTGGATCGGCAATTAATGGCCGGTAAATTTCCACACGGTCCTTGTCCCGCACCATCTCGTCCAGTTTGACCAGCTTGCTGAAAACGCCCACTTTATTCGTGGCCAGGTCGATTTCCGGAAAACTTTCCAGCATGCCCGAAGCGCGGATCGCCGCTTCTACCGTCGCACCTTCTGTCACCTGAACCGGTATCAGAGATTGCACATCAGGCAGTGCATAGAGCACTTCTATATGGATAGGCACTGCGGTCATTGGGGAAACATCTCATCGGCACGACGCACGAACGCGTCGACAAAGGTATTGGTGATATGACTGAAAACCGGTGCCAATATCGTTTCCAGTACCCGGCTGGAAAACACATAATGCAGGCGAAACTCAATCTTGCAAGCCTCCTCGCCCAGTGGGATAAACGCCCAATCCCCTTCCAGTTCAGAAAAAGGGCCGTCCTTCAGCTTGATTTTCATCTCATGCGGATAGATCTTGGTGTTCTCGGTCGTAAAACTCTGGCGGATGCCCATGTAGGCTATGTGTATCGTGGCGACGGTCAGGGCTTCGTCCCGGGTTTTCAGTTCGGACCCGCCGCACCAGGGCAGGAAAACAGGGTAATCCTCAACCCGATCCACCAGTTCGAACATGCGTTCGGGGGGGTGTGACACCAGCACACTTTTTTCCACACGCGCCATGAGCACCTAAAGCCTTGTAAAATCGAGAATTGTACGCAAGCCCGCACGCCATGAGCATCGCCGACAACAAAAAAGCTTTTCACGATTATTTCATCGAAGAGAAATTCGAGGCCGGACTCGTCCTGGAAGGCTGGGAAGTCAAGGCTATTCGCGCCAGCAGAGTGCAACTGAAGGAAGCCTACGTCATCGTCAAGCATGGCGCGGTTTACCTGATCGGCTGTCACATCAGCCCGCTGCTCACCGCTTCCACCCATATCCACCCCGATCCTACCCGCTCGCGCAAACTGCTGCTGCATGCGGCCGAAATCAGCAAACTGATTGGTAAAACCGAGCGCGCAGGTTTTACCCTGATCCCGCTCAATATGCATTTCTCAAAAGGCCGCATCAAGCTGGATATAGGCTTGGCAAAGGGCAAAAAGGAACATGACAAGCGCGCAACAGAGAAAGATCGCGAGTGGCAACGTGAAAAGCTGCGCCTGGTTCGCGCCCATCAAACCTGAGATGTGACATGAAACTGACAAACGGAGGTATCAGTCCACTTATCGGTCACCGCAAATAAAACATTGCGACGAAATCTCGACTATAATCTGTCAACATACCAACAAGCGAGGACAACCCTGATGTCAGCACTGCCTGTTTATCAAGTTGAGTTCATTCCACTGGAACGTCGTTTAGGCGACCGTCGCATGGCGCCCCAAGGTTCAGCACTGCCTCGCAACGTCACTGCCAACCGCCGTAAAGTCTCGGGACGACGTGGTGATGACCGCTTGTTCGCAGCCCTGAAAATAGTCTAGGGCTTGCAAGACCCAGACAGTGCGCCACTATGCCACCTGTCCATCCGTGGGGCCCTTCAGCGGCTACCACCGCTTTGTGTCCTTTTTTCTCCTGGCAATAAACCTTTCCCACTGCATTTCACCGGTAATTTGGGGCTTTTGTAGCTTTTTTTATCTGAAATCCACCTGTCGAAGTCCGAAGGATTTCGCGGCAGCAGGCAGCAGCCGTGAGAAAATCGCACCCGTTACATCGTGTTCACGCGCGTTTCTCTGAAAGTTGAGCCCATTTGCCCCCCGCCTCAGTAACCGAACTGCACGCCTTTGATGAGGTGATCGACGTCCGCGCTCCCAGTGAGTTTGCGGAGGACCACATCCCCGGTGCCATCAATCTGCCTGTACTGAGTGACGCCGAACGCGAGCGCGTGGGCACCATGTACAAGCAGATCTCGTCGTTCGAAGCCAAGAAAATGGGCGCAGCACTGGTGTCGCGAAATATCGCGCGCACCCTCGAAGGCTACCTCGCCGACAAGCCCAAGGCCTATCGTCCCCTGGTGTATTGCTGGCGCGGCGGCAGCCGCAGCGGTTCATTGACTCATGTTCTACAAAAAATCGGTTTCCCCGCCATGCAACTCGACGGCGGCTACAAGGCCTATCGGCGGCATGTCATTAGCGAACTGGTACGCCTGCCATCGTTATTTGCCTATCGGGTGGTGTGCGGAACGACGGGAAGCGGGAAAAGCCGCCTGCTTCTGGAACTGGAAAAGGCAGGCGCACAAGTGCTGGACCTTGAAGTGCTGGCTGCTCACCGTGGTTCTTTACTTGGCGCCCTGCCAGATCAGCCGCAGCCTTCGCAGAAAAACTTCGAAAGTGCCATCTGGTTTGCGCTTTCCCGCTTCGATCTCAAGCGCACGGTGTATGTGGAGTCCGAAAGCAAGAAAATCGGTGCCTTGCGTGTGCCTGAAACCCTGATCACGGCCATGCGCGCAAGCGCTTGCGTTCGTCTGGAGGTACCCCTGGAAGCGCGCGTCAAGTTGCTCACCGAGGACTATGCGCATTTTCTGCACAATCCCGACACCATCAACAATCTGCTTGCGCACCTGATTCCGCTCCGCGGCAGCGAGACGGTCACAGCATGGCAGGAACTTGCGAACACACAGGCGTGGGATCAACTGGTTTCAACCCTGCTGCTGCAGCATTACGACCCCGCCTATCTCAAATCACTCGCCACCAACTATGCCGCGGCCCCCACTGATCTGGTTTTTGCCACGGCCGACTTGTCCGCAAGCGGTCTGCCACAATTGGCGCAAGACATCCTGAAAACCGACGCGAATAGCTAAAGCAGCTTGCCCAGCACAAAGCCAATGACGATGCCGATGATGATCGCTACGGTGAGGCCGCGATACGTCAGGACATCCTTCGAATAACCCCGGCGGATGGCAATGTAGGACACCAGATAACCCACCGCATTGAGCAGCCAGATAAAGCCGATCGACAGTACCTTGACGATGGCCGGGCCGATGATAGGGACCAGCGCAACAATGCCCAGTAGCCAGGCAAAAGCATTCGAGATCAGTCCCACTGCCAGCACGCTGCCAGCAATCACACTACGGTCGACGTTGAGATAAAGCCCCAGCCACACCAGCCCGCCCATTACCAGCCAAAGCGGCAACATCACCTTCCAGTTGCGCCACCAGGGTCTGAGATTTCTTTCTGGAACGGGGGTTTCTTCTGATTCCAACTTATCTCCGTTTAACTTCGATCACGTTCTGCACATGCTGCAGGCGCGCCAGCAACCGGGCCAACTGCTGCAATTCCTTGATCCGCACCGTAAGTTGCATGTGTGCATATTCATCACGGCTCTCGGTGTTGACCCGCAATACGTCCAGCTTGTCCTTGGCGATGACATCAGAAATATCCCGCAACAGCCCCTGACGATCAAAAGCTTTTAAATCGATATTCACTTCGAATGCGGCACCGGCGTCGAGCACCCAATCGGCGGGCATTGCACGGGCCGGATTGCCGCGCCGGAGTGATGCGCAATCGCTGCGATGCACCATCACGCCTCGCCCTACTGTGGTGTAGGCCACGATGTCCTCCGGCGGCTGCGGTTTGCAGCAGCGCGCCAGCGTCAGCGGCACATCGCCCAGTCCCGGTATCGTCACCGGGTTACCGGTTTTGGCGCGAGTGCGGAGCTTGGCGGTGGGAACGAGCGCAGGTTCCGGCTTACCCGGTTCCTGCAGGCCGTTGACCAGATCACGGTGACCCACATCCCCCCGACCCAGCGCGGCCAGAAACTCGTCCAGCTTGTTGAACTTGAGCCGCTGCGCAAGCTTTTCATGATTCGTCCCCACCACCCCCAGCCGCTTGAGCTCTTTATCCAGCAACGTGCGCCCGAGGCTGACTTGCTCGCCCACATCGCGCTGACGAAACCATGCCCGCACCTTGGAGCGCGCACGATGCGTCGCCAGATACCCCAGCGCGGTATTGAGCCAGTCCCGACTCGGCTCGCCCTCCTTGGCGGCGACGATTTCGACCTGCTGTCCGTTATCCAGCACGGTATTCAAGGGCACCATCGCACCGTTGATCTTCGCCCCTCGGCAGCGGTGCCCCAGATCGGTATGCAGCGCGTAGGCAAAGTCCACCGGCGTCGCGCCGCGATCCAGCGAGACCACTCGTCCCTGCGGCGTCAGCACATAGACCTGATCGTGAAACAGCTCCGTCTTGAACTGCTCGGTGAATTCGCTGCTGTCGGCAACGTCATCCTTCCATTCCAGAATGCGTCGCAGCCAGGCGATTTTCTCCTCGTATTGCGCGTCCTGACGGCCGCCTTCCTTGTAGCGCCAGTGTGCAGCCACGCCGAGCTCAGCATGATGATGCATGTCAAAGGTACGGATTTGAATCTCGACCGCGCGGTCTTCCGGCCCGATCACCGCCGTGTGCAGCGATCGATAATCATTGCTTTTGGGTTGCGAGATGTAATCGTCGAATTCGCCCGGTATCGGCTGCCATAAGTTGTGCGCAAGTCCCAGCACGGTATAGCAATCGATCTCGTGGCGAACCAGTACGCGCACGGCGCGGATGTCGTACAGCTGTTCGAAGCTCAGCCGCTTGCGCCGCATTTTGTTGACGATGCTGGCGATGTGCTTGGGGCGACCGCTGACTTCGGCTTCAATGCCATGCAAATCAAGCTCGGCTTGCAAGCGCTCGATGATGCCGCGGATATAGGCTTCTCGGTTCGCACGCTTTTCGTCGAGTTTCGCCGCGATGGTTTTGTAGGTATCGGGTTCCAGATAACGAAACGCCCAATCTTCCATTTCCCACTTGATCTGCCACACCCCAAGGCGATTCGCCAACGGGGAGAACAGTTCGCGTGCCTGCTGCCCCAGCGCTTCACGCGTATCCGCATGTTCATTCACGGCACAGCGCAAAGCATGCGTGCGCTCGGCCAGTTTCACCAGCACCACGCGAATATCCTCCACCATCGCCAGCACCATCTGGCGCAAGGCTTCAAGCTGCGCGTGCTGATCGAGGCGTTTGTCTGTCGAGCTGGTCGCCAGCGTCTCGATCCGCGCCATCGCCGCTACCCCACGTGCCAGACGGGCCGCATTACCAAAGCTGGCCTCGAACTCAGGCGCGTCATCCAGACAGGCATGCAGCAAGGCTGCCGCCACCGCATCCGCCCCCACTCGAAGTTCGGCAACGATCAGTGCGGTGCCGACGCTGTGAGAAAAAGCCTGGCTGCCGCCAAGCTTGTCATGCGCATGAACCAGCGCGCGCCAGGGCAGATCGTTTTCCGCCACCGGCAACACCCGCGCCAGCGCCTGCCGGGCCGTTTCCAGATCGGGGACATCAAAACAGCGGGGGCGGACAGTTTCGTTCATTCTCTAAAATGCATCGTGGTACGCTGCAAACACGGTAGGGAATATTCAGGAGGCGAAGATCAGACTATATCCGACAGGCAGGATCAGTCGCTAAGGATTTCGAACTTCAGTTCTCGACCCACTGCGGTCCGTCAAGTCACGCTACACCTATGCCCGCCATGCAGCCGGCTGCTGACCTGCATGTTTCGATCCGATTTCTCATGCCGCCGTCGATTTCTGCTGCGCAGCAAAGCATTGCCTGGTTTACGGGGCGCTGTACTGCCAATAACGACGATGCGACGGATGATATTCCGAAGCCGTCACTCCGGCTTCGTCAAACGCCAATTGAATAAGTCCACTCGTGTCGCTGCGCAGAACGCGGGCATTCATCTCACGGTAGCGCGCCACCACCTGTGGATGCGGATGGTTGAAACGGTTGCGATAGCCTACGTTGAACACCACCATGCTCGGACGTACCTGTTCGACAAATTCGGCAAGCGACGAGGTGCGGCTGCCGTGATGCCCTGCCACCAGCACGGTGGCAGACAGGTCGGCACCGGATTCCATGAGTTCGAGTTCTCCGCGCCGCTCGGCATCCCCGGTGATCAACAGACTTTGTTTTCCTGCACTGACTTTCAACACGCAACTGAAATCGTTGTCGCGGCGGCTTGATTCGGTATAGGCCTTGGCGGCTGGGTTCAGTATCTCGAAGCGGATACCATCCCACTGCCACTGCTGACCGCGATAGCAGTGGCGGGGTTTGGGTGCTGCGGTCAGCAGTGGACTGGTGGCGGGCAGTCCATGCAGCAGCCAGCCGGTTGGGATGTCGCGCAGCACCGATTGCAAGCCGCCGCTGTGGTCGTTGTCGTCATGCGAAACCATCACGCCGGACAATTCCCCCACTCCACTTGCGCGCAGATACGGCACGATGATGCGCTCACCCGAATCGCTGTCGGCAAACGCTGCGCCGGTGTCATAGAGCAGCGCATGATTCGCGGTGCGAATCAGGATGGCGGCGCCCTGACCCACGTCGATCATGTCAGCCTGAAAGCTGTTGGGCGCAACCTTGGCTTGCGGCGGAAACACGAGTGGTAGCCAAAGCAGCCCACCCAACACCCGCAACGGAAAGCCGCGCGGCAGCAGCAACCACACCGTGCCCACCACGGCCAGCAGCGTTGCCCAGCCATCCGGTGCAGGCCGCGCGGCCACCGCCCAGCGTAGCGTACTGGCCCACGCCAGCCCCTGACCCAGCCAGTCCATTATCCACGCCGCCACGTGCCACAGCGATGGCACGACAACGCCTAACAAAGCCAGTGGGGTAACCAGCCAGCTCACCACTGGAATTGCGATGGCATTGGCCAGTGGCGACACGATGGACACTTGCTGGAACAGTAATAGCAAGGCAGGCGCAAGTGCCAGAGTCACCGCTGCCTGTACCGTAACCCAGCCGCGCAGTTTGTCAGGCATCGCGACGCGGCCGAACGTCACCCACAAGATGACCGCCATCGCGCCAAACGACAACCAGAAGCCGGCCGACAACACCGCCCAGGGATCGATCAGCAACACCGCAAACAGGGCCCACGTCAGCGCCGAAAAAGGACGCGGCTCGCGCCGCCCCCAAAAGGCCAGCGCCAGCACGCCGAGCATGAACAGGGTGCGCTGCGCCGGCACCTGAAACCCCGCCAGCACGGCATACGCGCACGCGGCCAGCACGGCGGCCAGCAGCCCCGCCTGGCGTGCCGGCATGTGCTCCGCCGCACGCGGCCAGCGCCTCCAGCCAAATGCGATCAGCCAGCCCGCGAGCGCGGCAATCATGGTGACATGCAAGCCTGAAATGCTCAGGAGATGATTAACTCCGGTACGGGTGAAAGATCGCCATTGATCGTTTGGGATGCTGCGCTGGTCGCCGATCACCAATGCGGCGATAACGCCGGCATAGGGCGCATCGCCCAAGGTGAAAACAATCCGCTCGCGAATGGCCGCGCGCGTGGCGGCTATCCATGCACCAGGGGTGGTGGCACGCGCATCGATGCGCTGCGGATGCGGGGTGTCGCGCACGTAACCCGAGCCGGCAATCCCCCGCTCAAGCATCCAGGCTTCAAGGTCAAAGCCATGTGGATTGTGGGTGCCGTAGGGCCGCTTCAGCCGGACCGTGAATTGCCAGCGCTCACCGGCGCGCACGGTTGGGATGCGATCGCCCTTTCGCGGCCAGTAGCGTGTGAGCTGTATACGCTTCAAGCTGGGCGCGTTGGGCGTGACGACCTGCTCGACATCCAGCACAAAACGCTCGCCGCGGGCGTTGGTCTGCGGTAGGTCACTTACCACGCCAATCACGTTGATTTCCACGCCCTGCCAGTGATCGGGCAACCGATCGGCCAGCCGCAGATCAGCCCGCCAGGCCGCCCAGGCAAATCCAAGCGCGGCACACAGCAGCGCAATGCCGAGACGGCGCACGGTATTGAATAAAACAGGGGGGAAATGGGGCAACAGCAGTGCCGCAGACAACAGCGGCAACAACCACAGCCAGCGCGCGGACGGCAAAGCGGCCTGCTGTTGCAGCAGCCACACGCCAAAACAAAACGCGATGAGAGCAATCCGCATCGCGTGGGGTCTTTAAACCGGTTGCAACATCCCGTCCACCAGCCGCAACTGCCGGTCCATACGGGCGGCCAGATCGATATCATGGGTGACGACAATCAGACTGGTGTTGTGTTTATGGTTGAGCTCACGCATCAAGTCAAACACGGCATTGGCGGTATGACGATCGAGGTTGCCGGTGGGCTCGTCGGCCAGGATGCACGCAGGCTGGGTGACCAGCGCGCGCGCAATCGCCACGCGCTGACGCTCGCCCCCGGAAAGTTCGCCCGGGCGATGCGGAAGCCGATGGCCCAGGCCCACTTCGCTCAATACTTCCGCCGCGCGTGCCATCGCCTGGGCTTGATCCAGCCGGCGGATGGTCAGCGGCATGGCGGCATTTTCCAGCGCCGAAAACTCCGGCAGCAGGTGGTGAAACTGGTAAACAAAACCCAGCGCAGTGTTGCGCAATTCGCAGCGCGCCGCTTCGGAAATGGCGAAGGGATCACGCCCGAGCAGTTCGACCTGCCCGGCTGTGGGTGAATCGAGTCCACCCAGCAGATGCAGCAGCGTGCTTTTGCCCGAACCCGAAGCACCGACAATCGCGAGCGACTCGCCGGCGCGGACTTCCAGATCGACGCCGGTCAGGACCGGCACATCGTTTTTTCCCTGGCGGAAAATTTTGCTCAAGCCGGTACAGCGCAGCACGATCTCATTCATAGCGCAGTGCCTCGGCCGGATTGATGCGAGATGCCGCCCAACTGGGATACAAGGTTGCAACCAGGCTGATCAGCAGAGAAATGCCCGCTATAACACCAACATCGCCCCACACCAGTTTGGAGGGCAACTCATTGATGTAATAGATGTCGGCCGGGAACAGATCCATGCCGGCCATGCGCTCGATGATGGGCACGACGGTCTCAAGATTAAGCGCAAGCAATACGCCGCTCATTACCCCCAGCAAGGTGCCAAACACCCCGATGAATGCACCCTGGACCATGAAGATGACCATGATCGAACCTGGCCGGGCACCGAGTGTGCGGAGAATGGCGATATCGGACTGTTTGTCGGTGACGGCCATCACCAGCGTCGAAACAATATTGAAAGCCGCCACGGCAACGATCAGCAACAGGATCAAGAACATCATGCGTTTTTCGATCGCCACGGCGCGAAAGAAGTTGGCGTGGCTTTGTGTCCAGTCGGTGATATAGAACTGGCCATTAAGGCTTTGCGACAGTTCACGTGTCACGAACGGCGCCCGGAACAAATCGTCGAGTTTCAGGCGCACGCCCGACACGTCATCGCCCAGACGCAGCAGCTTTTGCGCATCCTGCAGATTGATCAGCGCAAGACCAGAGTCGTATTCGAACATGCCGGCTTCAAAGATGCCGGTGACGGTGAACTGTTTGACGCGCGGCATCACCCCCGCCGGCGTAATGTTGCCTTGCGGACTCAGCAACACCACCTTGTCGCCAGGGAAAACGTTCAGCACGCGTGCCAGCTCTCCGCCCAGAATGATGCCGAACTCACCGGGTTTGAGATCGCTCAGCCTGCCCGACTTCATGTGCTGCGCAAAGTCGGCCACCTTGTTTTCCAGTTCGGGCTGTATGCCGCGAATGACTGCGCCGCGCACCGAGTCGCCATTGGCGAGCATGCCCTGAGAATTGACATAGGGCGCGCCGGACATCACGCTTTTGTTCTGTTTAGCCTGCGCCAGCACGTCACGCCAATCGGTCAAACGGTCAGCTTGGCCACTGATTTCCAGGTGCGCAGCCACGCCGAGAATACGGGTACGCAACTCTTCCTGAAAACCATTCATCACGCTCAACACCACAATCAGCGCCATCACGCCCAGCGCAATGCCGGCCATGGAAACGATGGAGATAAAGGAAATGAAATGGTTGCTGCGCTTGGCGTGGGTGTAGCGCAGGCCTATCTGAAGTTCAAAGGGCAGCAAAGCAGAACTCACTAAAAGAATTGCGCGAGTATGCCACAGCTGCCCTACTCCCCCAGCAAATGCAGCACCACGCTGCGCACCGTCGTTCAAACGCATCAATTCCCCACCTTGGCCTTGGCGAGAACAATGATTTCATGAAAGGCCTGGCGCATGCCTGTCGTTCTAACGAATTGGCTTGTTACACTCGAACCATGCAGATCCTCATCCCCCATTTGTTTCCAGGCAAACGCTTACTCGAAGCTGCCACACAAAATCTAAGCTTGCCCGCGCTGGAAACGCTATTGGGGCGCGGCCGCCTCCAACCCTGCCCCGCTGAAGGCACTGAAGCAGCGCTGTGCATTGCGCTAGGCATTGTCCGTCAGCAGGACTGGCCGCTTGCCCCCATCACACTGGAAGTGGATGGACAGGATGCTGGCGGCGCCTATTGGCTGCGCGCCGATCCGGTGCATCTGCGCGTGATGCGAGACCAGATTGTGCTGGCAGACCCTTGCCTTCTCAATTTGTCACAGCACGAAGCGGATGAATTGTCGGCCTCGATCGCCCAGCATTTTGGTGAGAACCTGAGCCCAATTGCGCTACACCCGCAACGCTGGTACCTGCAGCTATCGCATCTGCCACGGCTAACGACCACGCCGTTGTCGGTTGCAATCGGACGCAATATCGAGCCGGTCCAGCCGCAAGGCGAAGCAGCTCAACACTACCGGACTTTACTCAATGAATTACAGATGTTGCTGTTTACACATCCGGTCAACCAGGCACGCGAGCTGCGCGGTGAGCTACCGGTCAATTCTGTGTGGCTTTGGGGTGGAGGCGTCAAGCCAGACACAACTCCAGCAGCGTTATCTCTGTATGCAAATGACCCCGAAGCTCGTGCCTTGGGTAAATATGTCACCACTCAGTTGCATCCCACTCCCGCAAAACTGGAAAACTTCCTGGTTAGAAAAGAGAGTTTGATACAGCTGGATGCGTTGACGCCTGCCGGCCTATGCGGCGATGCCTATGGCTGGCGTGAAGCACTTCGTTCAATAGAGCAGGACTGGTTTGTACCACTACTCGTTGCACTCCGAACGGTCGACTCGAACGGTTTGCAACTGTCGGATCCGGTCAACGGAAAATCCCTTTTTTTGAAGAGGACAGACACCTGGAAAATATGGCGGCGGCCGAGAAACCTGCTCTCATTCATGAATTGACGGAGTCGACTTCAACAAAGCATTGCTGGAGATCCGCGCACGATGATGCGTATTTTTTATTATTTGCTGGGAAAGGCGATTTTTAATGCCCCGCAAACAAACCGGTAATTATTCCGACAAATCCATCACCGCGCCACGTCAAACAGGCGTCGCCCACAAATCGTGTTCGTCGGCATCCTCAACCCGCACCTTGAGACACGTACCCGGCTTCAGATCGAACACGCCCTCAAGATAAACCACGCCGTCGATCTCTGGCGCATCAGCATGGCTGCGTGCAATAGTGCCCTCATCGTCCGCTTCGTCGACGATAACCTCAATCTCCCGCCCAATTTTAGCGTGTAGCTTGGTGGCAGAAATCGCCGCCTGTACTTCCATGAAGCGTGCCAGGCGTTCTTCTTTTAACGATTCCGGAATGGCATCGGGAAATTCGTTGGCAACCGCCCCCTCAACCGGTGAATACTTGAAACACCCGACCCGATCAAGTTGAGCCTCGTGAAGAAACGCCAGCAACTCATCAAACTCCGCCTCGGTTTCACCTGGAAATCCCACGATAAACGTTGAACGCAAAGTGAGATCTGGAACACCCGCACGCCAGGACTGAATTCGCTCTAGGGTCTTCTCAACTGAACCAGGCCGTTTCATCAATTTAAGAATGCGCGGGCTGGCGTGCTGAAACGGGATATCAAGATAAGGCAGAATGATGCCATCGGCCATCAGCGGAATGACATCGTTCACGCTGGGATACGGGTACACATAATGCAGTCGAACCCAGGCGCCGAGTTCGCCCAACGCCCCAGCAAGCTCGGTCATGCGCGTTTTCAACGGGCGACCATTCCAGAAACCGGGGCGATACTTCACATCAACGCCATAAGCACTGGTGTCCTGCGATACCACCAGCAGTTCTTTTACCCCGGCACTCACCAAGGCCTCGGCTTCACGCATAACGTCGCCTATCGGCCGGCTCACCAAGTCGCCTCGCATTGAGGGAATGATACAAAAGGTGCAACGATGATTACAGCCTTCGGATATTTTTAGATAGGCATAGTGACGCGGCGTCAGCTTGATTCCACCCGGAGGGATCAAGTCTTCAAACGGATCATGCGGCTTCGGCAATGCAGTGTGCACCGCCTGCATCACCTCATCCAGCGCATGCGGTCCTGACACGGCCAGCACCTTGGGATGGGCCGCACGTATCACGTCACCTCTGGCGCCGAGACAGCCCGTAACAATCACCTTGCCATTTTCAGCCAACGCCTCACCAATCGCGTCGAGTGACTCCTCCACCGCAGCATCAATGAAGCCACAGGTGTTGACCACAACCACATCAGCATCGTTGTAGGTGCCTACGATGTTGTAGCCTTCCGCGCGCAGCTGGGTCAGGATGCGTTCGGAATCTACCGTCGCTTTGGGACAGCCGAGTGAAACAAAACCAACGGTGGGTGTACGGGAAGATGAAGCTTTGGTTACCATGGCGTTCACTAAGGAGCAGATAGAATGTACATCGTAGCAATTGGTTGGGCTTACGTAATTCTAATGATGGCAATCACTGCCAGCACTATCGGTAAGGCGATAGCCATCTTGATATTCCTGGGCGTAATACCACTCGGATTGTTTGTGTTTATATTTGGCAGGCCGAAACGCCGTTTAATGGCCGTCCCCGATGAAGAAACCCACCAGTCCGACACTCCCGATTCCCAAGCCGATCAGAAATAGCTGCTGCAAGGTCGAGCGAATTTCAGGCCGCTTGTGCAAGCCTGGAATTAAATCAGACAAAGCCACATACAACATGCTGGCAGCAGCCACGCCTAACAGCACCGGCATAAAACCACTCATCATCGACAAGGCGTAGTAACCGACCAAAGCGCCAATCAGCGTCGCCACACCCGTCAGGAAATTAAGCAGCAAAGCTTGCGTGCGCGTATAACCCGAATGAAGCAAAATCAAAAAATCACCTATTTCCTGTGGAATTTCGTGGGCGATGATTGCCAATGTTGTCACCATCCCCAAACGAAAATCAACTAGGAACGCACCCGCAATGATGATGCCATCGACAAAGTTGTGGAAAGTGTCTCCAACCGTGATCATCAACCCCGAACGGCCATGGTCGTGATGGCCATGACCATGGCTACCATGCGCCTCGCACACTTCATCATGACAGTGACGCCAGAGGACCAGCTTCTCCAGAAGAAAGAACAGCAGAATGCCACCCAGTAAGGCTTGTGCAACCGTATTGATATCCCCCCCCATTTCCACCGCTTCTGGCAACACTTCAAGCAGTGACGCACCAAGCAACGCGCCGATGGCATAACTGACCAGTACTGGCACCCAATTCGGTTTTGCAGACAAAGCCAGAATCGCTGCAAGCAACAGACTCAGCAAACTGCCGGCAGCAGTTGCGATCAAAATGATTGCGAGGGTTGACATGGGATGGAATGGGATGGGAAACAGCAAAGACGCGCATTATACCGGGCGTGTCTTCAATAAAGTTTATTCTGGCCAATCACACAAAGCCGCATCCAATTCGGGATTAGGGTATGCACGCATCAAATAAACTTGGAATGGGTAGGGCATGCCCAGCAATGAGCTATTGCCGAGCATGCTATCTGCGGCTTCAGTTTCTCGTGACTAGGGCTTGGACTTGAACTTGGCTTTGACTGAACCGACGACCAAATCGGTTTTGAGCTTGTCAATGCTGGCTTTCCCAAAACCTTTCACATTATCCAAGTCATCCAGTGTCTTGAATCCACCCTTTGAATCGCGATACGTGATTATCGCCTTGGCTTTGGCAGGACCCAAACCCTTCACTGCCTCTAACTCAGACTGCGTGGCGGTATTGATATCAACCGCAGCATAAGCCGGAAAACCAAGCAACGCTGCCAATAACAACATGTTACCAATCAAGTTTTTCATTACTTCCCCTTTAATAAACAAGTTACGTTGATGTGGAAAATCCACCCAGGAAACTTACCTCTAAAAAAAGAAACGATATATACAACTTAAGTTGTAGATTAGCGTTAACCAATTGTTTTAATGACACAAATAACTTAAATGCCAGAAGCTGACCTTAACGCCATTCAGAGTCAAACAGGCATAAATGGCAGTCAAGCATGCGTATTCCACGCCAAACTGACCACCGATTCCACGGCACTTTCACCCCCAAGTCATCCGACTCGCCACCACAGCGAGTCAGACAGCGCCAGTCAGGCGCTGCGCGCCATGCCTGGCGCACCAAAAAAAACCCCCTCTTTGCGGGAGGGGGTTTTAGAGTACTCCAGGCGTATTGCTG
>JASJPF010000028.1:0-21382 GCA_031426835.1 Thiobacillus sp. | reverse complement strand
GACCCCACCGTCATTCCCGTCCCCGCGCAGCTGACTGGCGTGGTGGGGCCGAATGGCTGCGGCAAGTCCAATGTGATCGATGCGGTGCGCTGGGTGCTGGGCGAATCGTCGGCCAAGAATCTGCGCGGCGAATCGATGCAGGATGTGATCTTCAACGGCTCCGGCACCCGCAAGCCGGCATCGCGCGCATCGGTCGAACTGGCGTTCAACAACGAACTGGGGCGTGCCGCCGGGCAGTGGTCGCAATATGCCGAGATTTCGGTCAAGCGCGTGCTCGACCGCAGCGGTGATTCCACCTATCACATCAACAACATGCGGGTGCGGCGGCGCGACGTCGCCGACCTGTTCCTCGGCACCGGCGTCGGCGCACGGGCTTACGCCATCATCGAGCAGGGCATGATCTCGCGTCTGATCGAAGCCAAGCCCGAAGAATTGCGCGGCTATCTGGAAGAAGCCGCGGGCGTGTCCAAGTACAAGGAACGCCGCAAGGAAACCGAGGCGCGGCTAAAGGATGCGCGCGCCAACATGAACCGCGTCGAGGACATCCAGCGCGAACTCAAAACCCAGGTCGAAAAACTCGCCGCGCAGGCCGAAGTCGCACAGCGCTATCGCAGCCTGCAGGCCGACATGACGTTTTCCCAGCACCAACTCTGGTTCGCAAGAAAGCACGATGCCGCCCAGCAGCGCGCGCGCATCGACAAGGATCTGACCGAAGCGCAAAACAAGCTGGAAGCGGAAACCGCGCGACTGCGCCACATCGAATCGACGCTGGAAACCGCGCGCCAGACCCAGTTTGCCGGCCAGGACACGCTCAATACACAGCAGGCGGCGTATTACCAGGCGCAGTCCGAAGTCGCGCGCATCGAACAAACCATGGCGCACCAGAATGCCACCCGCGACCGGCTGGTTCGTCAGGTGCAGGAACTGGCCGCGCGGGTGGAAGGCCAGCAGGCACGCCGTGGCGCGACGGACGACGCATTGAATGATGTGACGGCACAGCAGCCCGGCCTGGAAGCCACCCTGATTGAAGCCGAAGCCACCGCCCGTCAGGCCACCGATAGCACCCTGCCGCAAAAAGAAGCCGCGCTACGCGAAGCCCAGCAAGGCGTGGGCGAGGCGCAGCGCGCGGTGTCGCAAGGCGAACAGGCGCGTCAGGTCGACGAAAACAGCCTCGGCCACACCAGGCGTCAACTCGAACAACTGGACATCCGACAGCGCAGACTCGCCCAGGAGCAGGCGCAGTTGCCGCGTCCTGATGCGAGCGGCCTGTCCGGAAAACAGGCCGAACTGGAAGAACTCGCGCAGACACTGGCAACCGCTCAAGACGGACTCAAGGTCGCCGAAACCGACTTGCCTGAACTGGACGCAGCACGCGCGCAACACATGCGCGAACTCGAAGCCGCGCGCAAGGCCTTGCATCAGACCGAGGCCGAACTCGCCGCACTGAAAAAGCTGCAGGAAAGCCTCAAGGCCGACGAAAAACTCGGCGCCTGGCTGCAACAGCGCGGTCTGGACAGTGCGCCGCGTTTTTGGGAAACCTTGAATGTGGCCAAAGGCTGGGAAGCCGCGGTCGAAGCGGTGTTGCGCGAGCGCCTGCAGGCCATTGCATCCGATGCGCAGCCGGGCTGGTTTGCCGATGCGCCGCCGGCGCGACTCACGGTATGGAGTGGGCAGGGCGCAGGCAACCCGCCCGCATCGGCGCTGCTGGCCAGCAAAATTACCAGCGACAATGCCGCTGCGCAGGCGGTGCTCGCCGACTGGCTGGGCGGCGTGTATTGGGCTGATGACATCGATGCCGCACAGGCGCGTCGTGGCAGTCTGCAGGCGGGCGAATGCCTGGTGACGCCGCAAGGCCATGTGTTCACCCGTCACAGCGTTACCTTTCATGGCCCGCACACGGCGGTGGAAGGGATCCTCGCGCGTGGGCGCGAACTGGAAAATTTGAGCGCAGACGCGATTCACCTGCGTGAAGAGGTCACGCGGCTGGAAGCCGCCCATGTCGAAGCGCAGCAAAGTTACCTCGAGCTCCAGCGCGAAATCCAGGCGCTACGTGCCCAGACCGGGCAGAACCAAAGCCGCCACCACACCGCGCAAATGGAGTTGCTGCGGCTGCAGCAGGCGGTGGATCGCGTGCAGAGCCGGGCGACGCAAATTACCCAGGAGCTGGAAGAAGTCACCCACCAGCTGAGCAGTGAGCATGCCACGCTGGAAGCCGTGGAAACCCGCCTCAAGGCATATCGCGCGCAAAGCGAGGTGGCGCAGGACGCACTGAACGCCGCGCGGCAGCGTCGCGATCAGGCTGACCGTGCGGTGTTCGAGGCGCGCGAACTGCAACGCGCGGCCGAGCGGCGCCATCAGGAAGCAGGCTTCGCGCTCACCACCTGCACCAACAAGATCAAGGAACTCAGCGAAAGTCTCGCGCGGACCGACCAGGAAATCGCCAGCGACGAGACCCGGCTGCAACAAAGCCGCGATGAACTGACGCGTCTGCCAGCCGACGCACTGGACGTCGAACTGCAGAAGGCGCTGGAAACGCGCACCGCCTGTGAAACCGCGCTGGCCGCCGCACGCGATGCATTGGAGGGCTTGACCGCGCTGCTGCGCAGCCACGATGAAGCCCGGCTCGGTTGTGAACAGGGGCTCGATCCCTTGCGCCGCACCATCGAGCAGCTGAAGCTGAAGGATCAGGAAGCCATGCTGACGCAGTCGCAGTTTGAACTGCAGCTGCGCGAAGCCGAGGCGGATGAGACCGTACTCGAATCCAATCTGGCCGAAAGCCCCAAACCCGCCCAGCTGCAGGCGCAGATCACGCGCCTGCAAAACGAGATCGCCGCGCTGGGCGCCGTCAATCTCGCCGCGCTGGACGAACTGACCCAGGCTGAGGCGCGCAGCGAATATCTCGCCGCGCAATGCGCCGACCTGCTGGAAGCCGTCACCACGCTGGAAGCTGCGATCCAGCGCATCGACCAGGAATCGCGCGCCAAGCTCAAGGCCACCTTCGACACCGTCAACCAGCACATGGGCGAACTGTTTCCGCAGCTGTTCGGCGGCGGTCAGGCGCGGCTCATCCTCACCGGCGACGAACTGCTCGACTCGGGCGTGCAGGTCTTCGCCCAGCCGCCCGGCAAGAAAAACGCTTCGATTCACCTGCTGTCCGGCGGCGAAAAAACCCTCACCGCGCTATCGCTGGTGTTCGCCATGTTCAAGCTCAACCCGGCGCCGTTCTGCCTGCTCGACGAAGTCGACGCCCCGCTCGACGACGCCAACACCGAACGCTACTGCAAACTGGTCAAGGCTATGTCCGAGCACACCCAGTTCCTGTTCATCACCCACAACCGCGTCACCATGGAAATGGCCCAGCATCTGGCCGGCGTCACCATGCAGGAGCCGGGTGTCTCACGCGTCGTCGCGGTAGATGTGGAAGAAGCGGCCGGGATGGTCGAAGCGGCCTGAGCGCGCCTCTTGCCAAAATTTGCCATACTGCCTAGCATTCAGTCATGAGCACGATGAATATTTCCCTGCCGGACACCCTCAAGACCTACGTTGACGAACAGGTCACGCAGCGCGGTTACGGCACCAGCAGCGAATACGTACGCGAGCTGATCCGCAAGGATCAGGAACGCCAGCATCTACGCGGTCTGTTGCTAGAAGGCGCGGCCTCCGCACCGGCTGATCCGGCTGACGCGTCGTATTTTGAAGGGCTGCGCCGACGCGTAGGCGGTCACGGCAAGTGACCCACCGGCCCGTCATCCCGCGTGCGCTTGCCAACCGGGATGTAGACGAGGCCATTGCCTGGTACCTCAGTGAAAACTCGCCGCTGGCGGCGCTGGGTTTGATTAATGCACTCGAACAAGCGTACGCGCACATTGCTCGCCATCCCGCCGCCGGGTCCACGCGATACGCACACGAACTGAACCTTCCCGGCCTGCGGAGCTGGCCCCTAAAAAACTACCCGTACCTGGTTTTCTATGTCGAGCTGGCAGACAGCATTGATGTCTGGCGTGTGCTGCATGGCCAGCGTGATATTCCAGCCTGGTTGCTGGATCAACCGGCGCTCTAATCTCCCCATGAACGCAAGCTCGCCCACACCATGACGCCGCAGGACTTCATCACCCGATGGGAAGGAAAGGACGGCAGTGAACGCGCCAACTATCCCTTGTTTATCAGCGAGCTGTGCGACCTTCTTCAGGTTGAAAAGCCGCAGCCCGCACTGGCCGACGACTGGCATAACACCTACGTCAACGAGCGTTACATCGACGCGCGCGATGGCGCAAGCGCCGGCAATGCACGCTTCATCGACACCTACCGTCGCGGCTGTTTCATTTGCGAAGCCAAGAGTTTCAACCTCGGCAAAAACACCGAAACCGCCGAGTGCAAGCTGGTCAAGGCCAAGAGCCAGGCCGAAGTCTGCCCGGTTTGCTGGCGGCGCTGGAAGCGGTGGCGCGTGCGCACAAGCACGCTGATGGCAAATACAGCGCCATCTGAAACCGACAATCTGCATTTGCCCCTAGCCGGATGGTGCGGCTATCGTGGAAAATAGCGCTTTTGGCGCTTTCCCTACATTCCCATGCTTGATATTCAACTGTTGCGCAAAGACGCAGCCTTGGTGGCCGAACGACTGGCTGCTCGCGGTTTCAATTTCGACGCGGCGCGCTTCGACGCGCTGGAAGCCGAACGCAAAACCATCCAGACCCGCACCCAGGAGGCGCAAAGCCGCCGCAACAGTATGTCGAAGCAGATCGGCATGATGAAAGGCAAGGGCGAGGACACCACGGCGGTGATGGCCGAGGTGGCGGGGCTGGGCGACGAACTCAAGCAGATGGAAGAACGTCTGGCTGCGCTGCAAACCGAGATCAACGACTTTCTGATGGGCGTGCCGAACCTGCCGCACGAATCGGTTGCGGTGGGCAAGGACGAAACCGCCAATGTGGAAGTGAGCCGCTGGGGGTCGCCAAAAACCTTTGGTTTCGACGTACGCGATCACGTGGATATTGGCGAGGCCTTGGGTCAGCTGGATTTTGCCGCCGCGGTCAAAATCACCGGCAGCCGCTTCACCGTGATGAAAGGCCCGCTGGCACGGCTGCACCGGGCACTGGCGCAGTTCATGCTCGACCAGCACACCGGTGAGCACGGCTACACCGAAGTCTATGTACCGTATCTGGTTAATGCCGACTCAATGCGCGGCACCGGGCAGTTGCCGAAGTTCGAGGAAGACCTGTTCCACGTTCCACGGACGGATGCGGAAAAGCTCTATCTCATCCCCACCGCCGAAGTGCCGGTGACCAATCTGCTGCGCGACGAAATTGTTGCCGCCGAATCGCTGCCGCTGAAGTTCGTCGCCCATACGCCGTGCTTTCGCTCGGAAGCCGGTTCCTACGGCCGCGATACGCGCGGCATGATTCGCCAGCATCAATTCGACAAGGTGGAATTGGTGCAGATGGTGAAGCCGGAGGATTCCTATGCTGCGCTGGAAAGCCTGGTGGGTCATGCCGAGACGATTCTGCAGAAGCTCGGCCTGCCGTACCGCAAGATGGCCTTGTGCAGCGGCGACATGGGATTTTCAGCGGCCAAGACCTACGACCTCGAAGTGTGGCTGCCGGCGCAGAACACCTACCGCGAGATTTCGTCGTGCTCGAATTTCGAGGCCTTCCAGTCGCGCCGCATGCAGGCACGATTCCGCGTCGGGCAGGGCAAGCCGGAGTTGCTGCATACGCTGAATGGATCGGGGCTGGCAGTCGGCCGTACGCTGGTGGCAGTGCTGGAGAACTACCAGAACGCCGATGGCAGTGTGACGGTGCCGGAGGCGCTGCGCCCATGGATGGGCGGCGTGGAGACGTTGACCGCTGCCTGAAGCTGAATTGGCCGAGCCATTCAACCCGGTACGGGCTCGGCTTCCTCGTTGCGACCTAGATTGAATAACGGGTTGTAGGCCGGTTCAAGTCGCAGCAGGATGTCGTAGTAGCTGCGGATATTTTCAGCAAAATGCAGTGCTTCAAAGCCGCGGGCGTAACCGTATTTGGTGACTGCGGAATACGTCCCACGGCTCAAATAAGGCAAGGCCTCCTTCACATCGGCCCAGCTGTCAGGGTTGCCACCTCGTGCCTGCGTAATACGGCGCGCGTCTTCCATATGCCCCTGCCCCTGGTTGTAAGCCGCCAGAGCCAGCCAGGTTCGATCAGGCTCAGGGATGCGAGTGGGCAGGGTGTCTTTCATCAGGGCCAGATAGCGCGCGCCGCCCAATATGCTTTGCCGCGGGTCGAGGCGGTTGGTCACCCCCATGCGGTCGGCCGTTGGGCCGGTCAGCATCATCAGTCCACGTACGCCTGTTGGCGAGGTGGCGAGTGCGTTCCACTGTGATTCCTGATAGCCAATCGCAGCAAGCAAACGCCAATCGATCCCGGTCAGCGTCTGCGCTTCCCGAAAATGACGCCGTAAAGAGGGTAATCGTATTGGACGACGCTGCAGAACACCCAGAATGTCCGAACTGCCCAGTTGTTTGACATGGCCAAAATAGCGCTCGTAGATACGCTTGAGGGTGCCGTCCTGGCGTGATTTTTCGATGAAGCGGGCCAGTGCATTGCGTAAAACCAGCGTGCTGTTTTTTGGCAAAGCCCACACGATTTTTTGCGCAACAGGGAGATCAAACGCGACCGCCAGTTCAGGATAAAAGGTCCGCATCGGATCAAAATCCATGCCGTTAATGACGACCGCGTCATATTTTCCCGCCTGCAACTGCGCCAGCAATTCCTCCGGCCATATATTGTCCAGCGCCGCCCAGGAGAGATCGGGGTGTTTTCGTTTGGCTCGCATCATCATGGGGGTGTGGCCGGCGCCAATGATGAGCGCAACTTTCTTGCCGGCAAGGTCGTTCAGATTGCGTGGCGGCCTGTTCATGGTGCGGTAAACAATATGAACGGGAGTTTCGAATAACACGGGTCCGGCTATCAGGTTGCGATTCTTGACCACTGACTGGGGCAGGGTCGCCGCCGCCAGGTGAATTTGATGTGTCTCGAGCAAACCATAGAGTGCTTCCGGATGCGCTTTTTCGGTCCATTTGAGCGACCAGTCCTGTGCTTGGCTGAAAGCCACCACCAGATCATGCTCAAACCCGGCGGCTTCGCCATCCTGGGTAATGTAATAGGTCGCGGGACTATTGCGGGTGCCTACTTGCAACTCACCGGATGTTTCTGCGGGTGGGATGGGCCTGCCACAGCCAGCCAGCCCCAAGGCCAGGGCCAAGGCGACCAACCTCCCGAACAACCCCGTTGTTTTTATGCTGGGCATGAATGCAGTCTGACCGAGAGTGAAATTTTCGTCCAGCAAATTGCGCGACTCGGTTACAATTCGCGTCCCGGAGAGGTGGCAGAGTGGTCGAATGTACCTGACTCGAAATCAGGCGTGGGCGCAAGTTCACCGTGGGTTCGAATCCCACCCTCTCCGCCAATTTACTGCTGTAACTTATTGTATTTCAATACAAGTAAAAATCACTGGATGTCCGGGCAGCCGTCCGAATAGATTGCCTGGCAACGACAAATATCCATGCAAAGTGGGTTTGTTATCCTCGTCTGAACTCCCTGAATGAAGTAATCGGCCTGTTTTTTCCTGGCCGCATTCCCTGCACTCGTATAGCCTGAAATTTCAGGCATGACTGATTGATAGACCGGCAGATCACTCGCATGCTGTCATGGCCTGATGCAACGCTTTGATCACACAGCTACGCAACACACGCCATTGACGTCCGCCATTCAGAAATGTGCTTCTGGTTCATTTCAAGTTCGATGCCAACATAAGCTTTAGCCGGGAAACTGCACAAGTTGCTTGCTGCGGGGAGTGCGCTGTGCGCGCTATCGTGCCCACACCACGCGCAGCAGGTTCTCCTGTTCGTTGTAGTGATACTCGAGTTCACCCTGATAGGCGTGATGCAGCGCTTCGCCGATGCCGCGGGCGAGATGGATGTCGGTGGTGGTGATCAGAATGCCGTCGTCCTGATCCTCGATCTTCATGATCCGCTTCAGGGGATGCTCGGCCTTGGCGTGTTCTTCATTGTTTTTGGCCAGTTGCAGCAATTCCTCGCGGTGATCCGTGAAGAAAGTGCCGCGCACTGTCACAGATCCGGCTGGAAAATCGTCGTGAATGCGGTGACAGGCAGGGCACATTTCCTCGTGGGCTTGGGCAGGCTTGACCAGCCACTGCCAGCGCCCATCGTGGAACACAGCGCCGCATTGCGGGCAGACCGTGGGCTCGGGCAGTTTGAGCTTGGACTTGTAGGCATCGTGCCGGGATTCCTGGACCAGACGGTCACGTCGGACAGGGTGGAAGCCAGTGAATTGGGTTTTCATTGTGTACTCCTCCGGAATGAAAATGGTCGCAATGCGATGAGTCTGAACAGATGAGCATTTAGGCTTTGCGTTCTAGTGCGATTCCAGCCAGTTCGATGACTACACCCATCGCGAGCACCACCAGACCGGCCCATATCTCGGGTGCCAGAAACATCAGCACGCCGCCCAGCGCCACCAAAAATAGCGCCAGAACACGCCTTGAACGTCGCCTTCTCAACATGCTGATTATTCCTTCGCGCAGGTCAGGGGAATCCGCTGGCTACTCGTAGCGCAGTAACTCTTCGGCGAGTGCGTCGGCGCCAAGATGCTCGATTAGCGCGTCCGTCTCGGACAGCAGCATATCGTCCTCGTCATCCTCCAAAACGCCGTCGCCCACCAGACGTGCGCCCAGGCCGGCAAGCAGGGCGTCCCTTATCGTGGCAAGCGTTGGGGGATTTTCGCGGTTGTCGTCGTTGAGCACCGACTCGATCGCGCGGGTGAGTGCTTCGCTAGCCTTCACCTGGACAAAATCGACAGCGAGCGCAGTGCCTTCGAACTCTTCGATGAGGGCATCCAGTTCATCGAGGAGCGATTCGCTGACATCGAAATGATGCAGGCTCTCAGCCTCATTGAAGGCTGCGGGCAACAGATCGGCGAGAAAGCGGCGCACTGCCCTGAGCGTGACGGGTTGCTCACACTCCGGATTGTTTACCCGGCTGCTGAGCAGTGCCGACAGGTTTGGACTGACGCGGCTGGCTACATCAATGGGGTTATGGATCATGGCGTTATCCTGGCTTCCGATTCGATTGGTGATGACGTGGAATATTCTGATCTTCTCGTCTCTTATGTATAGCAGACGGTTTCCAGGCATTACATAACCGCATTGCGTGATACTTGGAAATGTGTTTATCGAGGAGCCGGTATCGCTTTCAAAAATAAATATGCCAGACTGAAATGCGAGTGTGTTCACAAGAAAAATCTGACCATGGAACCCAAGGATTGTTTTAAAAGGAGCAGTTTGGCTACTGCTGTCTGGACAAAGACCTGTGGCTATTCCAGGCGGGGGTATGACCGGGAAGCCATTGGGCGGATTCATCAAGGTCGAACTGGCGGAACGGGTATTCCATCACGATGAAGACGAAGCGTTGCATGAGGCTCCGGTTATCCGGAGCTTTCTTCGGCGCGGCAAAAGACCGGCCAGCCGGTATTGATCAGCAGCAGCATGGGCACGGCTTCCTACATTCTGGCAGGCAAGCGCGAGAGCATGCAGCGTGCCTTTGGATCGGCGTGTCACGGATCGGGGCGGGCGATGAGCCGTCATCAGGCTATGCGCACTGGCAGGGTCGTCCTCCTGATACGCAGCCCGTCTTCACGCGGGGTGGCCGAGGAAGCGCCGGGCGCCTACAAGGATGTGAGCGCGGTGGTGGATTCGGCCGAACAGGCCGGACTGGCGTGCAAGGTGATGTGCCTGCAACCGCTTATCTGTATCAAGGGCCGAATTAAGCCCACGCAAGAATCGGCACTGGCCGATGGTTTTATAACCTGAACGAAAGGATGCGCACATGAAAACACCCTTGCAAATCACGTTTCGCGATATTGAACAATCCGATGCACTCGAGGCGCATATCCGGGAGAAGGCCGAGAAACTGGAAACCTTTTTCGAGCCGATCATGTCCTGCCGGGTGGTGGTGGAAATGCCGCACCAGCACAAGCATCAGGGCAGGTTCTTCAACGTGCGCATCGACATTGGGGTGCCGGGAAAAGAAATCGTGGTGAACCGCGACAAGCATGAGGATGTGTATGTGGCCTTGCGTGATGGCTTCGACGCAGCCAAGCGCCAGCTGGACGACTATTCCAGGCGTCTGCGCGGCGATACCAAGACTCACCCGCAGGAACATACCGGTCTGGTGGCGCGCCTGATTCCCGAGGAAGGCTATGGCTTCATCCGTTGTGCCGATGGCAACGAGCTGTATTTCAATGCCGACAATCTGGTGAACATCCAATTCGATCAGCTGCAGGAGGGCGTCGAGGTGAAGTTCATCGAAGAGATGGCGGCCGAAGGGCCACAGGCCAAACGCGTCAGCATTGGCCATCACAACATTCCGATTTAACTCAGATTTCGGCAACGCGGGGGTGAGAGGCCAACGGTCATGGCGCCATCGTGCCCTTGAGCAGGCGCCGTAGCGCTGAGAGCGAGCGGGTGTTGAGCACATCGTCTTTTGCCAGCCAGCCCCGCCGGGCCTGGCCGACACCGTATTTGAGATGGGCGAAATCGAAGGTGCTGTGGGCGTCGGAGTTGATGCTGATCAGCACGCCTTCCTCCTTCGCCATCTGGCAGTGGGTGTCGAGCAGGTCGAGGCGGTCGGGATGCGCATTGAGTTCGAGATAGCAGCCGCGTTGCTTGGCATGGCGAATGAGGCGCAGCATGTCGACGTCGTAGGGTTCACGCTTGTCGATCAGGCGCCCGCTGGGGTGCGCCAGCATCGTGAAATGGGGGTGGTCCATCGCATTCAGGATCCGCGTGGTCTGCTTGGCTCGGGACAGATGGAACTGGCTGTGCACCGCGCCCACCACCAGGTCCAGCCGCGCCAGCACGTCGTCCGGCAGGTCGAGGCTGCCGTCCTCCAGAATGTCCACCTCGATGCCCTTGAGCAGCGTGATGCCGTCGAGTTCGCTATTGAGCTGGTCGATTGCCTCGCATTGGCGGGCCAGACGCAGCGGATCGAGGCCATGCGCCACGGTGAGGTGGCGCGAGTGCTCGGTGATGGCCAGATATTCCAGCCCCAGCGCCTTGGCGGCCAGCGCCATCTCGCGCAGGCTGTTGTGGCCGTCGGTGGCCTGGGTGTGGGCATGCAGGTCGCCGCGTAGATCCTTGAATTCCACCAGATCGGGCAGGCGTCCTGCATGCGCCGCTTCGATCTCGCCGCGGTCCTCGCGCAGTTCCGGCGGGATGAAGGGCAGGTCGACACTTTTATACACTGATGCTTCGTCGTTTCCGGCGATGCGTTCAGTCCCACGAAACACGCCGTATTCATTGACCTTGAGTCCGCGCTTTTGCGCGATGCGGCGGATCGCGATGTTGTGGGCCTTGGAGCCGGTGAAGTAGTGCAGCGCCGCGCCGTAGCTCTTTTTTTCCACCACCCGCAGGTCGACCTGCAGGCCGCTCTTGAGGACGACACTGGCGCGCGTGGTGCCAGCGGACAAAATATCGGCCACCTCGTCGTAGGCCGTGAAGCGCGCCATCACCGGGCTGTCGGCGCTGGCGGTGACGAGGATATCGAGATCGCCCACGGTCTCGCGCATGCGGCGAAAGCTGCCGGCCATCGTCACCTGATCGACGCCGGGCACAGCCTGCAGGAAGGCCGCGAGGGCATCGGCGTACTGCGCCGCCACCGCCAGCTTGAAACGCCGCGTCTGGCTGACATGTGCTTCCACCGCCTGCAGGATATTGAGTTCGGTCTTTTCGCCGAAGCCGGGCAGGGCGCGGATGCGCCCATCGCGTGCCGCCCGATAAAGCTGCTCGACGGTTTGCACCTCGAGGTCGTGATACAGCGCCTTGACCCGCTTCGGTCCCAGTCCGGGAATCTGCAGCAGTTCGGTGACGGCGGGCGGCAGTTCCTTGCGCAATCGATCGAGCAGGCTGCAGCGTCCGGTGGTGACGATTTCCTGAACCTTGGCCGCAAGATCGTCACCAATGCCGGGTAGCCGGGTCAGATCCTCGCCCTGTTCCAGCAGTGTGCGCGCTTCCTGCGGCAGTTCGCCCAGCGTGCGCGCAGCATTGCGGTAGGCGCGGATGCGGAAAGGATTGGCGCCCTGGATTTCCAGCCGGTCGGCGATTTCCTCGAAGACGGCGGCGATGTCGGCGTTGTGTATGGGCATGGGGGAGGCGGATGCGCCACGTTCCTCAAATTAAAGAATGCTCCTGATTAATTTTAAGGATAGGCCGTTGTGGTGTCTGAAGGCTGTCTGCATTGATTCGAATCTCTGCGCTTGCCGGCACCCTGAATATTTTTGTTACTATCCTTGCAGTTAACGCGGTTTGTTCACGACGATGACGAAGAGATGTCCCAGACCGGCTTCCGGAGAGAGTTGATGACCTTGATGTTCACCATTCTGCTTCCTAATTGATGCCTGTCAAAAAAGCCCCGCCCCAGGAAAAACCTGCTCGCGCCAAGGTTGAGCGCGCCAAGCCCGTAGCTACCCGCAAGAAGACTGCGCCGGCGGCGAAGCCATCCGGGCAACTGCCCCTGACCGTGGTCGGCATGGTGGCCTCGGCAGGCGGTCTTGGCGCGTTCAAGGAATTCTTCCAGGCCATGCCGGCCGACAACGGCATGGCTTTCGTGCTGATTCCCCACCTCGATCCCAAGCACGAAAGCCTGATGGCCCCGCTGCTGAGCAAGCAGACCCGCATGCCGGTGATGGAGGCCGAGGAAGGCCAGCGTCTCGAGGCCAACCATGTCTATGTCATCCCTCCCAACCATTGCCTGACCCTGCATGAGGGCGTGATCTAGCTGAGCGCACCGCCGAGCCGGGGCGCCGGCGAGACGGCCATCGATCCCTTTCTGCGCTCGCTGGCGAATGACCAGCAGGAGCAGGCCGTCTGCATCATTCTGTCGGGCACCGGCACCCACGGTTCGCTCGGGCTCAAGGCGGTCAAGGCCGCGGGCGGCATGGCCATGGTGCAGGAGCCGGCCAGCGCCGAATACGACCGCATGCCGCAAAGCGCCATCGACACCGGGCTGGCCGACTACGTGCTGCCGCCCGGCAAGATGCCGACTGAACTAATCAAGTTCGTGCAGCACTTCGTTTCAAGAATTTCGGAAACGCCGGAGCCGGCTGCGGTACAGGACGACCTGGCCCAGGTGATGGCGCTGCTGCGGGCACGCACCCAGTTCGATTTCCGCGCCTACCGCAAGCGCATGCTGCTGCGCCGGGTTCAGCGGCGCATGGGGCTGTGCCACCTGGACACGCTTGCCGACTATCTGGCCTTGCTGCGCGAGAAGCCGGAGGAACTCACCCAGTTGACCCGCGACCTGCTGATCAGCGTCACCGCCTTTTTCCGCGACCCCGAGATGTTCCAGATTCTGGAAACCGAGGTGCTGCCCAAACTGATCGACGAGCGGGACCCGGACACGCCGATTCGGGTGTGGGTGCCCGGTTGCGCCACCGGGGAAGAGGCCTACTCGATTGCGATGCTGCTGATCGAGCGCATCGCTGCGACCGGCAAGGCCTGCCCGATCCAGATATTTGCCACCGATGTGGACGAGGGCGCGCTGGAGGTGGGCCGCCGCGGCATCTATCCGGAAGCCTTGTTGCCCGACCTGGGCCGCAAGCGCCTGGAGCGTTTTTTCACCCGGGCCGACCCCCACCACTGGCAGGTCTGCAAACAGCTGCGCGAAACCGTGCTGTTCGCGTCGCAAAACATTCTGGCCGATGCGCCGTTCTCCAGGCTGGATATGGTGAGCTGCCGCAACCTGCTGATCTACCTGGAGCCGGAGGCGCAGCAGAAGCTGCTGCAGCTGTTTCATTTCGCTCTCAACGAGGACGGCTATCTGGTCCTCGGCCCGTCGGAGAGCATCGGGCGGCAGGTCGAGCTCTATCGGCCGGTTTCCAAAAAGTGGCGCATTTTTCATCGCATCGGCACCGCGCGCCCGACCCGCGCCGGCTTTCCCATCCAGACAAACGAACCCATCCATGAACCGCGCCTGACGCCGCGCGCGGCCCCGGCGTTGCCGAACAACCTGACCGAGCTGACGCGCAAGGTGCTGCTGGAGGATTACGCCCCCGCTGCCGTGGTCATCAACCGGCGCTACGAGATCCTGCATTACTCGGGCCCGACCCAGTTCTATCTGCAGCAACCCGGCGGGCCGCCTTCCCACGACCTGATGACGTTGAGCCTGCCCGCGTTGCGGCCGCGCATCCGCGCCGCGGTGATCAAGGCCATCAACGCCGACGACCGGGCCGACATCTGCGGCATCCGCATCAAGCGCGCCGGGCAAGCGGCGATGGTGCGCCTCGCGGTGCAACCGCTGCCCAGAAACAAGCCGGCAGATGAAGGGCTGTTTCTGGTCACCTTCCAGGACGAGCCGGAACTGCCGCAGGTAGCGGGCGCGGGTGAAGAGCAGACCAGGACAGACGAACAGCTGGTGCGCCAACTCGAGTACGAACTGAAGACCTCACGCGAAGAGCTGCAAAGCACGATCGAGGAGCTGGAAAGCAGCAACGAGGAACTCAAGGCGTCCAACGAAGAAGTCATGTCGATGAACGAGGAGCTTCAGTCCACCAACGAGGAACTGGAAACCTCCAAGGAGGAGTTGCAGTCGCTCAACGAGGAGCTGAGCACGGTCAATTCGCAGTTGCGCGACAAGGTCGATGAGCTGGAAGACGCCAACAACGACATGTCCAATCTGCTGGCCAGCGTCGAAAACGCCACCCTGTTTCTCGGGGTTGACCACACCATCCAGCGTTTCACGCCCAGCGCGACCCGGCTGTTCAATCTGATTGCCACCGATGTCGGTCGCCCCATCGACCACATTACCGCCCGCGTCGAGGATCCGGAACTGATAAGGGATATCGACCAGGTGCTACAGAACCTGGCGCCCAGCGAAAAGGAAGTGTCAAACAACCAGGAGTTCTGGTATCTGCGCCGGATCACGCCGTATCGAACCGCCGACAACCGCATCAGCGGCGTGGTGCTGACCCTCACCGAGATCACGGCGATCAAGCGGGCCGAACTCGACCTGCGCAACCTCACCGAACATCTCGAACAGCGGGTGAGCGAGCGCACTGCCGAACTGGAAGCGCAGATCGAGGAACGGAAGAGGGTGGAACACGCCTTGAGCACGAGCGAACACAAGTTTCGCGCGCTGTTCCAGGATGCCCCTGTCGGCATCACCCAGATCGATCCGCAGGGTGGCTGTTTCCTGATGGTGAATCCCCGCTTTTGCGTCATGACCGGGTACACCGAAGCCGAATTGATCGGGCGGCCGTTCACGGAAATCACCCACACGGATGACCATGCCGACAATCTTGAAGGCCTGTTTCGTCTGGTCTGTGGCGAAATCCAGTCGTACCAGGTTGAGAAACGCTATATCCGCAAGGATGGCACGCCGATCTGGGTCGACCTGAAAGTGATCCTGGTGTGCGATGCGCAGGATCAAGCCTTGCACGCGCTTGCTGTGGTTTCCGACATCAGCGACCGCAAGCAGCTTCAATTGACACTGACCGAGCACGGCGAACAGTTGCAACACGAGCGCAACTTCATCGACGCCATCCTCAATACCGCGGCTGCCCTGATTGTCGTTTTCGACGCCGAGGAACGGCTGGTTCGATACAACACGGCCTGCGATGCCCTGACGGGCTACGACTTTGCCGAGTTCAAAGGCACCACGCGCTGGCTCGACCTGATTCCCAAGGATGAAATGGAAGGCGTTCGACAAGTCATTGTCGCGCTGCGGTCGGGGAAGGGTCCTGTTCAGTACGAGAACCACTGGATAGGCCGGGACGGAACCCGGCGCCTGCTCAACTGGAGCAATTCGGTCCTCAAAGACGAGACGGGCAGGATTCAATTCATGATCGGCACCGGCATCGACATCACCGAGCAGCGCAAGGCCGAGATCAAAGCGCGGGAAGTCCTGGAAGATGCCTCCCGCCTGCAGCGCCTGCAGACAGCCAACGAACTGGCGACCGTGCTCGCCCATGAACTCAACCAGCCGCTTTCCGCCATCGCAAGCTATGCCGAGGCGGGCAAGCAACTGTTGAGCCACACCCCGCTGGAACAGGACAAGCTGGCGCGAAATCTGGAGAAGATCAGCAAGCAATCCCTGCGCGCCGGGGAAGCCATCCGGCATATCCGGGCATTCGTGGGGCGGGGCCGTATCGACCCGGTGTCGCTGGATATGAACGGCGTGGTGCGCAATACCTGCAAGCTGATGACGCCCAAGTCACGCAGCCGCGGCGTCGACGTCGTACTCGACCTGGACGAGACGCTGCCGCCGGTCTTGGGGGTGGACGTGCATATCGAGCAGGTGCTGCTCAACCTGATGCGCAATGCCGTCGATGCCATCCACGACGCCAACATGAAAAGCGGCAGCATCACCGTATCGACACGACGAGAGGACAACATGGCAAAAATAAGCATGATCGATACAGGGCCCGGAATCGATGCCGAAATGGCCGACAAGGTGTTCGAGCCTTTGTCCAGTCTCAAGGATTATGGGCTGGGGGTGGGGCTGCGCATCAGCCGCAGCCTGATCGACGCCCACGGCGGGCGGCTATGGGTCGAACCCCACACGCCCGGCGGCATCTTCCGTTTCGTTCTGCCCTTCGCGCCATGAGCCCAACCGTATTTGTTGTCGACGATGATGAGGCCATGCGGGATTCCCTGTCCCAACTGCTGGAGTCGGCTGGCCAGCGGGTCGAAGTCCATGCCGACGGGATCACGTTTCTGGCAGCCTATACCGTAGACCGCCCGGGCTGCCTGCTGCTGGACATGGCCATGCCCGGCATGACCGGACTTGAAGTGCAGGCAGCGCTGAAGGCGCGCGGCCTGGAAATTCCCGTCGTCTTTCTGACCGGCCACGGCGATATTCCGCTGGCCGTGCGGGCGGTGCGGGGCGGCGCGGTGGATTTTCTGGAAAAACCCGTTGAGGGGACGGTGCTGATCGAGCGGGTGAAACGGGCGCTGAATCTGGATGAGGAACGGCGCCGGTTACAGGGCCGTGCTCAGGACATACTGGAGCGCCATGCCCGCTTGAGCAAACGGGAAAAAGAGGTCATGACACTGGCCGTGTCCGGCCTCACCAGCAAGGAAATCGCCCGGGAACTGGGCCTCAGCCCCCGCACGGTGGAGGTTCACCGCACCCATGTCATGCACAAGATGGGGGCCGCCAACGTGGCGGAACTGGTCAACCTGGCCGCCTACTGCAATACCTGATTTTCTCCGGATTGCGCCAGATTTACATTCGCTTTACGTAATTTTACTCAGTGCCTGCACGGATGATGCCCCGTCGTCATAGTGGGTAATCTTTTGTCATCGATTTGAACGTGGTATTCGGATATTGAAGTCCGGGTCGGGTTCAAACAGATCAGCGGTTCGATCTGCATTCGATGAGGAAAGCATCATGGCTGAAATCACCGAACAGTTTGCCCCATTCACCCCCGTTCCATTCACACCCATAGACACGTCCCGCTTCGGCATCGATGCCGACAAGCGTCGTGCGGCTCGCCCAGAGGATATCGCCCTGTCCGCTGATTACCGGTCGGAAGCCAGGGGTTTCGCCTCGGGCGGCGAAGTGGAGGACGGGTCCGAAGCCGAACGCAAGATCGCGGCCGATGCTGCCAATGAAATGGGCGCAAATTGGCGCGGATGCCTGGCAGCCTGAGCGCAGCCTGGATGATTGCAAAACGCTATTCAGCGGCGGACGCCAGGCTTAGGCGAAAGAGGGCCGGGGAGCAGGCGCTCTACGCGGTAACAGCGCGCCGTTTCCTGGATGTGTCTCGGGTGTATCTGAGCCTTCGGTTCCCAGCGGATTACACCCAGGTGTCACAGCATCCCTCTGGCGGTTTTTGTGCCGTGCCATCAGCCGGCTTCCGCCGTCCTGCCTAGCTTTTTAAACAAGGAGAAGAACATGTGGTCGGATGACATTCATGATCAGGAAACCCGCTACCGGACTGCCGAGGAAAGTGCCGAAACCGAGCCCCGGGACATCGAGTTGCATGCAGACGAAAGCCATGACGATGAGGCCTTGGTTGAGGACATCACGCAACGCTATTTCGAAGACATCGGCCGTCTGCGGGTATTGAATGCCGACGAAGAACAGGATTACGCCCGGCGCATGCAGCGCGGGGACGCCGAGGCACGGGAGATGCTGATCACGCACAACCTCAGGCTGGTCGTGTATGTCGCCAAACACTATCTGGGGCGCGGTCTGCCGCTGCTGGACCTGGTCGAGGAAGGCAACCTGGGTCTGATGCATGCGCTGGAAAAGTTCGATCCTGATCGGGGCTTTCGCCTGTCCACTTACGCCATGTGGTGGATTCGGCAGTCGATCGACCGGGGCCTGATGAATCACGCACGCACCATTCGTTTGCCCGTGCATATCGTCAAGGAACTCAACGGCCGCCTGCGGGCGAAGCGAACGCTGGAAAAGCAGGGGATGCTGGATGTGGGAGCGGAAGCGATTGCCAGTCTCACCGGCAAACCCATTGAGACGGTGCGCGATGTGATGCAGTTGAACCGACCGCTGCTGCCACTGGATGCGCCACTGGATATCGACCCCAGCCTGCAACTGGGGGACGCCATCGCCGATGAGCGTTGCGTGCCCCCCGAGGAACAGTTGTACAACACCGAACTTGAACACTATGTGACGGAATGGCTGGCGAAACTGTCGGACCAGCAGCGCTGGGTGGTGGAGCGACGCTTCGGGCTGAATAACCGGGACCCCGCCACGCTGAATGAGTTGTCCCAGGATCTTGATATTTCCCGCGAGCGCGTCAGGCGGATTCTATTGGAGGCACAGGAAAAACTGGCCATCGGACTCAGGGAAAAGGGCGTGCAAAAAGAAAACTGGCTGTTTTGATGTCGCCGGACATCAAGGCTCCAGCCACTCGGATTCAGATCGGGCGCAGGGTTTGAAACGGTTTGCCACGTAAGCATTTATGCGGATATTCGGATACAAGGGGGCGGATTAATTATGAAAGTTTACGGATACCCCATTGCAAGGCACATTCAAGGAGCACCTTTGGATTTGATATTGGACCAGGGCATTCTGGATACCCCTCAACTGGGCGCATTGGAGTATTTTCCCGACGCGATCATCCTGGCTGATGGCCAGGCTCACGTCACTTACATTAACCCGGCAGCGGAGCAGTTGCTCGGGGTGTCGCTCGGCATGGCACGCGGCCATGTGCTCGACAAGGTGCTCACCCTGCAGGACCGGGAATCGCAGCAGCCCATTGCAGTAAGCGGTTTGACCAGCCGGAACAAGCCATTCGACGGCTGTTTTCACCATCTGGTAAACAATGGCGGCGGTTTGATTCCCGTGCAATACAGCGTGGCGCGTACCCGGACCGAATCCGGGGCGGCGGCTGGATACATTGTTTCGCTGCGCAACGCCAGCGACCTGCAACAACATATCGACAAGCTGGTGATGCAGTCCATGCACGACGAGCACACGCGCCTGCTGCGGCGTGCCGAGCTGGTCAAGCGCATGTGGCGCTTGTTGCAGGAGACCGATTCCGGCGATACCCACGCATTCCTGTATCTGGACCTGGACAATTTCAAAGCCGTCAACGACACGGCGGGTCACGCTGCCGGCGATCTTGCAATACGTCAGATCGCTTCTCGCTTCAAGGGTGTGGTGCGCGACCGGGACACCCTTGCACGCTTGGGCGGGGATGAGTTCGGTTTGTTGCTGGAGAACTGTCCGGCCGAACTCGCGCGCGAGCGTGCGCAGCAACTGCACCGAGCCGTGGAAGCCTATGCCTTGCACTGGAAGGGCGAAACGTATCGGCTGGGCGTCAGCATCGGTCTTGCCATTTTCAAAACACGCAATCACAGCCTGAACAGCATTCTGGCTTCGGCTGATGCGGCCTGCTATGCGGCCAAGCGTAGTGCCGGCGATGGGCAGCACATACGGGAAGTAACCCTCGACTGAGCCTTTGGATCATTTGGTGAAGCCTGGCGAATTCGAAATGGAATAAACCGGATTCGGAATCCATGAGCCACGGGCAGTTTTTGCCGGACGATGCGAAGGAACACATGATGCAAAACGACCATACGTGGACGGTGGTGCTGGCAGCGGGCGCTGGGAAACGGCTCTCGATGCTGACCGCAGACAGTCAGGGCAGGCACGTGCCCAAGCAGTTCTGTTCGCTGCATGGCGGGCCATCGTTGTTCGATCTCGCGCTGGCGCGTGCCCGGTCCTTCGTTCCCGAAGATCGCGTCTGTGCGGTTGTGGCGAGCGAGCATGAACGCTGGTGGCAGCCGATTGCCGATGAATTGCACGCGGGCAATCTGATCGTTCAGCCACGAAACCGCGGCACGGGCAACGGCGTGCTGCTTGCCCTCGCGTCCATCCTCAAAAAGGACCCGCAGGCACGGCTGGTATTTTTGCCTTCGGACCATCACGTGATGGATGAAGAAATTCTGGACCAGGCCATTCGGTCTGCGCTGCACGCAATGCCGACCCATTCCCGGGATATCTATCTGCTGGGTATCGAGCCTGACGATGCCGACCCCGAATTGGGCTACATCATCCCGCAGCAATGCGGCCAACGCGATGCCCAAGGGATTCGGCACTTTGTCGAGAAGCCATCACGCGGTGTGGCCGAAAAACTGATTCAGCAAGGCGGACTGTGGAATAGCGCCATTTTTGCCGCGAATGGTGAATCCCTGATGGCACTGTTCAAGGCGCGTTTTTTGGGCAATGTCCTGGGTATTCGTGCCGCGCTGCTCAAAACGGATGATCCGATCCGTCCTTCGTGGGCATTAAGCCATTTGTACGAGCGGATTGCCGACGTGGACTTCTCGCGCCACATTCTGGCGTCTCATGTTGGTGAAATACGGGTGGTTCCCGTTCCTCACTGCGGCTGGTCGGATCTTGGCACGCCATACCGGGTCAGCGAACGGCTGAAGCGACTCCTCTTGTCCTCATTCAGGCTAAAAGCGCGTCACAGTAAAACGGCTTTTCTGGACCTCGGGGATGCGGCCATGAATGCTGGGAAGCGCGGATTTGCCCTTCAGACGGCGGTCTGGTTATCTAAATCACCGACATGTGGCTCAAAAAAGGTTTGAGTCAAAACCTGTGGCGTCAGTGGACGGGAAAATAAATAGCCCTGACCGTAGTGGCAGCCAAGCTCGATCAAAGCCTGCATTTGTGCTTCCTCCTCGATTCCTTCGGCGACGGTTTCCATAGCGAAACTGGCAGCCAGGGCGAGCATGGATCGTACGATGGCCGCATCCTCCAATTTGGTCGCGACGCCGTCCACGAAGCTCTTGTCGATTTTGAGGGCGGATTCAACCCTGAAGTGCAACGACGTTTTGATGTGATTGTAACTGCGCC
>JASJPF010000027.1:0-2670 GCA_031426835.1 Thiobacillus sp. | reverse complement strand
GGTGATGATCATGGCGGCGCCGATCCATTCCTGCAGGCCCATGCGTTCGTTGGACAGGAAATAAGCGGCGACGGCAGCGACCACCAGTTCGAACAAGAAGATGACGATGGCCTGGTTGGCCGGCACGCGCGCCAGGCCATATTGCACGGCGTAGGTCATGCTGCCGATGGCAAGGCCGACGCCAAGCAACAGCAGCCACACCGTCGCATCGGCGGTCGCAGCAAAGTCGAGTTCATCGGGTTTGAGTGCCAGGCCGATCACGGTCAGAATCGCCACCCCCATCCACACCGACACCACCTTGGCGCCTTCGGCCACGCCCCCCAGGTGGCGGCTGATCACGTTGCTGGCGGCAAACATCATCCCTGCCGACAACGCCAGCCATTCGGCGTCATTCGCCGGCAACGGCCATTCGCCGGGCTGCCACAGCATGGCCAGCGCACCGCCCGCGGCCAGCGTCATCACCGCCCAGCCGGCGCGGTTGAGTTTTTCCTTCAGCAAGAAGCGCGAGAACAGCACCGTCCACAGCGGCGACAGATAAAACAGCAGCAGCACGCGCACCACTTCGCCTTCCAGCACCGCCAGCACATAAGCCAGGTTGGTCCAACCGGCCGCCAGCCCCAGTGCGGCCAGCCACAGCCATTGGCCGCGCGCGTTGTGAAGCGACCGCCCATGCAGCCAGCCCAGCAGCAACAAAGGCACGGCATAGGTAATAAAGCTGGACGCAATGCCGCCCACGCCCGCCTCGTTCAGTAAACGATAGGGATACCAGACCAGCCCCCACAGGGTGGCAGCGTAGATCAGACTGCTGATGGCGAGGGTGCGTTGCAAGGGAATAGACGGCATGGGGCTTTATAATATGGGGCTTCGTTAAACCAAGGCTCAAGCAAGCCGGCATTTTTACTCTGATGAATCCGCGTCTAGATCAACTCCACCCCTACCCGTTTCAAAAACTGCGCGAACTGTTTGCGGGGGTGACGCCGAATCCCGAACGCTCGCCGATCAACCTGTCGATCGGCGAACCCAAGCATCCCACGCCGCAGTTCATCAAGGATGCACTGATTGCGGGCCTGGGCGGGCTGGCGAATTATCCCATCACTCAGGGCTCGGATGCATTGCGTGAAGCGATGGCCACATGGGCCGGGCGCCGTTTTGGCGTCAAGCTCGACCCCGCGACCGAAGTACTGCCGGTGAATGGCTCGCGCGAAGCGCTGTTTGCGTTTGCCCAGGCCAGCGTCGATTCGAGCCGCCACGGTCGCCGCGTCATCATTTCGCCGAATCCGTTTTATCAGATCTACGAAGGCGCGGCGCTGCTGGCCGGCGCCCGCCCCTTCTTTCTCAACACCCTGCCGGACAATGACTTCAAGATGGACTGGTCGAAGGTGCCGGACGATTTGTGGGAACAGGTCAATCTGGTCTATGTCTGCTCGCCCGGCAACCCCACCGGCAAGGTGATGTCGCTGGCTGACTGGAAAGCGCTGTTCGACCTGTCTGATGCGCATGGATTCGTCATCGCCGCCGACGAATGCTATTCGGAAATCTACTTCGAAGAAGGCAAGCCGCCGCTCGGCGCGCTCACCGCAGCGCAGCAGCTCGGCCGCGGCTTCAAGAACCTGATCGTGTTCAACTCGCTGTCCAAGCGTTCCAACGTGCCGGGTCTGCGCTCGGGCATGGTCGCGGGTGATGCTGCGCTGATGAAGCAGTTTCTGCTGTATCGCACCTATCACGGCAGCGCGATGAGCCCGGCGGTACAGGCTGCCAGCACTGCAGCGTGGAACGACGAAGCGCACGTGATCGAGAACCGTCGCCAGTACGCCGAAAAATTCGCCGCGGTGATGCCGCTGCTGAAAGACGTGCTGGCTTTCGATGCGCCCGATGCCGCCTTCTACCTATGGGCAAAAGTGCCGGGCGACGACGATGCCGCGTTTGCGCGCGAGTTGTATCGCACCCAGCATGTCACCGTGCTGCCTGGCAGTTACCTCGCGCGTGACGCCGCCAACATCAACCCCGGCAAAGGCTTCGTCCGCATCGCGCTGGTCGATAGTCTGGAAGCCTGCATCGATGCTGCCAAACGCATGGCGCAATTTGTCGGCGAGGCGGCATAAGCTGCCGCCCCCCTTACCGCTTCAATCTCTCCATTTCAGATTTAACCAAAGGAAAACATCATGCAAGACCTGCAAAAAATCATTGAAGACGCTTTTGAGCGCCGCGCCGACATCACCCCGCGTAATGCCGAATCCCAGGTCAAGGACGCCGTGGCGTCGGTACTGGGCATGCTCGACTCAGGCGAGCTGCGTGTTGCCGAGCGTACCGATGGCCAGAACTGGATCACCCACCAGTGGCTGAAAAAGGCCGTGCTGCTGTCGTTCCGTCTGGAAGACAACGCTTTTATCAAAGGCGGCTTCACCAACTACTTCGACAAAGTGCCGAGCAAGTTTGCCGACTACAACAGCCGTGATTTCCGCGAAGGCGGCTTTCGCGTGGTGCCGCCCGCAGCGGCCCGCCGCGGTTCCTACATCGGCAAAAATGTGGTGTTGATGCCCTCTTATATCAACATCGGCGCCTATGTCGGTGAAGGCACCATGGTGGATACGTGGGCCACCGTCGGCTCCTGTGCGCAGATCGGCAAGAACGTGCACCTCTCCGGCGGCGTCGGCATCGGCGGCGTGCTCG
>JASJPF010000026.1:0-93015 GCA_031426835.1 Thiobacillus sp. | reverse complement strand
AGAGCTTCCCAGCCAATTTCGGCTTAAGTAAGTGCCATTCGGGTCAGACACCATTTATTTTTCGACTATGCTGAAAGCCTGACCCACCACCCGGGCTCCACTCATGGCCCGTTTACCTCGTTACGTCATTCCCGGCCAGCCGCAGCACATCATCCAGCGCGGCAATAACCGCCAGGCCATCTTTGCCGCTGAGGCGGACTATCAGTTCTTTCGCGATGCCCTGGTCGAGGCTTCGCTCAAGCATGGCCTGACGATCCACGCCTATGTGTGGATGACGAACCATTTTCATCTGCTGGCTACGCCTGAATTCGACGACAGCATCAGCAAGGTGTTCCAGTCGGTGGGGCGCAAGTATGTGCAGTACTTCAATCACACTTACAAACGCAGCGGCACCTTGTGGGAAGGGCGCTACCGCGCGACAGTGGTGGACAGCGAGCGATATTTGCTGACCTTGATGCGGTATATCGAGATGAATCCGGTGCGAGCCGACATGGTGGCGCATCCGCGAGACTACCTCTGGTCGAGCTACCGTTTCAACGCCTTGGGTGAAGTGGGCAAAAACGTGGACTGGCTGACGCCGCACCCGGAATATGAGCGGCTGGGAAAGAATGCGGCGGAACGGCAGACAGCGTATCGGCAGTTGTTCCGGGCGGCGGTTGCAAAAGACGACTTGCAGGCGATTCGCAACTGCACACACAAAGGCTGGGTGTTGGGGGGCGAGCGGTTCCGGGAACAGATCGAACGACTTACGCAGCGACGGACAGCATCGAAGGGGGTGGGGCGGCCGCGAAAGGCACCCGGTGATGTCTGATCAGCCCTATTGCGCTTTGCTGTCTTGTTTTAATCAGATTTAATCATTACGATTAAATCTGATTGTGTTAACCAAGGAAGGAAATGTCATGGCGCAAACGGATACCAAGGTGCTCACTGCACATGTGCCGCTGCCGCTGGCCGAGAAGGTAGACCAATTGGCGGCCAAGCTTGAGCGGTCTCGTGGTTGGATTGTTAAGCAGGCGTTGGCAGCTTGGGTTGATCAGGAGGAAGAGCGCAGCCGCTTAACCCGCGAGGCTTTGGCCGATGTGGATGCTGGCCGCGTGATCGATCATCAGGCTGTGCAGGCGTGGGCTGATAGCCTCAGTTCGGATAGGCCGCTACCCGTTCCGCGATGATGGAACTCAAGTGGACCGGCAAGGCGCTGTCGGATTTGGCGCGGTTGTATGAATTCCTTGCGCCGGTGAACAGGGATGCTGCAGCGCGAACCGTGCAATCGCTGACCGCTGCGCCCGTTAGCCTGTTGGCCAATCCACGCATCGGTGAAAAGCTCGACGAGTTCGAGCCGCGTGAGGTGCGCCGGATTCTTGTTGGGCATTATGAAATGCGCTACGAGATTCTGGCATCCACAATCTATATATTGCGGCTATGGCATACGCGAGAGGATCGCTAGCGCCGAGTTCTTTGCGAGAAAAAACCGTTTGGGCTCGACAGCCGCATGCCCTTTCGGTTATGATCCGACCCGCATTAGGCGCGTAGCTCAGCTGGTTAGAGCACCACCTTGACATGGTGGGGGTCGATGGTTCGAGTCCATTCGCGCCTACCAATATTTTATTGGTAGGGTTGATCCGGTCTTAATGGGGGCAAGCCCTCTGGAGGTTGCGAAATGTCACCGCGAACTAGTCAAGCTGTCACTGGATAACACCCCGGCGCATAGCGGTTCGCAGATGTTCTGCAAACTTTAAACAAGCAATACCTAAAAGCGCGGCCGGTCCGCGCTTTTTTCAATTCTGGAGTTTGAGTCATGGTCAACGTCACGCTTCCCGATGGTTCTGTCCGCGAATTCGACGCGCCGGTAACGGTTGCGCAGGTTGCCACCAGCATAGGCGCGGGCTTGGCCAAGGCGGCGCTCGCCGGGCGAGTGGATGGCAAGCTGGTCGATACCAGCCACGTGATCGACGCTGACGCCACGCTGTCCATCGTCACCGACAAGGACGCCGACGGCCTCGACATGATTCGCCATTCCACCGCGCACCTGTTGGCGTTTGCGGTGAAGTCGCTGTTCCCGGATGCGCAGGTAACGATCGGGCCGGTGATCGACGACGGCTTTTTCTACGACTTTTCATACAAGCGCCCGTTTACGCCCGAAGACCTGGCGGCGATCGAGAAGAAAATGGCCGAACTGGCCAAGCAGGACATTCCGGTGGTGCGCAGCGTGATGCCACGCGACAAGGCGGTGACCTTCTTCAAGGACATGGGCGAGGCCTACAAGGCCGAGATCATCGCGTCGATCCCGTCCAACGAAGATATTTCGCTGTACCGCGAGGGTGATTTCATCGACCTGTGCCGCGGCCCGCACGTGCCGTCGACCGGCAAGCTCAAGCACTTCAAGTTGATGAAGCTGGCCGGCGCCTACTGGCGCGGCGACTCGAAGAACGAAATGCTGCAGCGTGTCTACGGCACCGCGTGGACGAAGAAGGAAGACCTCGAGGCCTATCTGCACCGGCTGGAAGAAGCCGAGAAGCGCGATCACCGCCGCCTGTCCAAGCAGCTCGACCTGCTGCACATGCAGGAAGAAGCGCCTGGCATGGTGTTCTGGCACCCCAAGGGCTGGATCGTGTGGCAGCAGATCGAGCAGTACATGCGGCAGAAATTTGTCGAATACGGCTACCAGGAAGTGCGCACCCCGGCGGTGATGGACCGCAGCATGTGGGAAAAATCCGGCCACTGGGAAAACTACCGCGACAACATGTTCACCACGTCGTCGGAAAATCGCGACTACGCGGTCAAGCCGATGAACTGCCCGGGCCATGTGCAGATTTTCAACAGCGGCCTGCATTCCTACCGCGACCTGCCGCTGCGCCTGGCCGAGTTCGGTTCGTGTCACCGCAACGAGCCGTCGGGCGCGCTGCACGGCATCATGCGGGTGCGCGGCTTTACCCAGGACGACGCCCACATCTTCTGCACCGAAGACCAGATCGAGCAGGAAGTCGCCGACTTCATCGTCATGCTGCAGAAGTGCTACGCCGATTTCGGTTTCACGGACGTGCTGGTCAAGCTGTCGACCCGACCGGACAAGCGCGTCGGTTCGGACGAAAGCTGGGACAAGGCAGAAGCGGCATTGGCCGCAGCACTGGCCCGCAACAAGCTGGCCTATGACCTGCAGCCGGGCGAGGGTGCGTTTTACGGTCCCAAGGTCGAGTTCACCCTGAAAGATTCGATTGGGCGCTTGTGGCAATGCGGCACCATCCAGCTGGATTTCAACCTGCCGGTGCGCCTGGGTGCGGAGTTTGTCGACGAGGACAACACCCGCAAGCCCCCGGTGATGCTGCATCGCGCGATCCTCGGGTCAATGGAGCGTTTCATCGGCATTCTGATCGAGCACCATGCCGGCAATTTCCCGTTGTGGCTGGCGCCGGTGCACGTGATGGTGATGAATATCAGCGAGCGCCAGACCGAGTATGCGGAAAAAGTCACACTGGCACTGCGCCAGGCAGGCATCCGGGCCATATCGGACTTGAGTAATAACAAAATTACCTATAAAATCCGCGAACATAGCTTGCAGAAGCTGCCTTATCAGGTGGTTGTCGGCGACAAGGAAGTGGAGACCGAGGTGGTTTCCGTCCGGGCGCGCGGTAACCAGGATCTGGGGCAGATGAGTCTGGAAGCCTTGATTGCACGTCTGAAGGACGAAATTCTCACGCGGCAATAAACGATTAAATGAGGTGCTGGATTCATTTCAGCGCCTCATGATTTATTTAAGGGCAGCATTTTAGGGTCAGGCTTTCGGGTCTGACATGTTCAGCCCGGGCGTGATCGTCCGGGTATTGTTTTGGAGTACGGCTCATCGCGACAGAAAAGAAGCAGACACGCATCAATGGTGAAATTACAGCCCCTGAGGTGCGTTTGGTCGGAGTGGAAGGCGAACAACTGGGCATTGCGAAAATTGGCGATGCCCTGCGTCAGGCAGAAGAAGCAGAACTGGACTTGGTGGAGATTGCGCCTACGGCACAACCGCCCGTTGCCAAGATCATGGACTATGGCAAGTTCAAGTACCAGGAAAGCAAAAAGCTGCATGACGCCAAGCTGAAGCAGAAGCAGGTTCAGATCAAGGAAATCAAATTCCGCCCGGGTACGGACGAAGGCGACTACCAGATCAAGCTGCGCAACCTGATCAAGTTTCTTGAAGATGGCGATAAGACCAAGATTACATTACGTTTTCGGGGTCGCGAGATGGCTCACCAGGAAATCGGCATGAACCAGTTGCGGCGCGTTTCGAACGACCTGGCGGAAATCGCGGTCGTCGAACAGTTCCCCAAGATGGAAGGCCGTCAGCTGGTGATGATGCTGGCGCCGAAGAAGAAGATTTGAGATGTGCTTGATTGCATTCGCTTGAGTGCAATCGAACAAGAGACCGGCGTTTCTCCGGCCTGACGGGTTAAACCGGTAGGCTAAAAACGCCACAATACGTGCAGTCGGGTTGGTGAAGCATTCCACGCAGTGGAGTCACCTGGCCGCATGAGATAAAAGGAAGCATCATGCCTAAGATGAAAACCAAGAGCGGGGCCGCCAAACGGTTCCGTGCGCTGGGCAGCGGCAAGTTCAAGCGCTCGCACGCGTTCATGCGTCACATTCTCACCAAGAAAAGCACCAAGCGTAAGCGCCAGTTGCGCGGTACGGAAACTGTTCATGCAAGCAACCACAAGTCGGTTGCACGCATGTTGCCCTACGCTTAAAGGAGAGAAAGCATGCCACGCGTCAAACGGGGTGTAACAGCCCGAGCCAGTCATAAAAGAGTTCTCGATGCCGCCAAAGGTTATCGCGGTCGTCGTAAAAACGTATTCCGGGTCGCCAATGAAGCGGTGATGAAGGCCGGTCAGTATCAGTACCGTGACCGTCGTCAGCGCAAGCGTCAGTTCCGCGCACTGTGGATTGCCCGTATCAACGCCGCTTCACGTCAGCATGGCCTGACCTACAGCGTGTTCATGAACGGCTTGTCCCGTGCCGAAATCGGTATTGACCGCAAGGTGTTGTCCGACATCGCGATTTTTGACAAAGATGCTTTTGCCAAGATCGTTGAGCAGGTCAAGGCCAAGCTGGCGGCTTAAGCCGTCAAACTGTCTCAAAAAAAGGCCGCAAGGCCTTTTTTTGTTGGTAGTGTCATTTCTCAATCAAGCATTCATCGCGGGTTCACTGTGCAGGCTGCTTGATTCGGAAATGGACTAAGCGAAACGAGAAACCGCCATGCGCAATCCCAACGAAATCGTTGCCGAGGCTCTGAATGCCATCCAGGCCTGTTCCGACCTGCCGTCACTGGAGCAGGTGAAGGCTACGTATCTGGGCAAAAGCGGTCAGATGACCGAATTGCTCAAAAGCCTGGGGGGTATGCCCGCTGACGAACGCAAAACGGCTGGTGCGCGTATCAACGAAGCCAAGCAGGCGGTAGAGGCAACGCTTAAAGACCGCCGTGACACGCTGCTGCAAGCCGAACTGGATCGCCAGCTGGCTGACGAAACGCTGGACGTGACGCTGCCTGGCCGGGGACTGGCGCGCGGCGGGATGCATCCGGTGTCGCGTACGCTGACGCGGATTCAGGATTTGTTCCGCTCGATCGGATTCGAGGTGGCAACCGGGCCTGAGATCGAGACCGATTTCTACAACTTCACCGCGCTCAATATCCCGCAAGACCATCCGGCGCGGGCCATGCACGATACGTTCTACATGCAGGGCGGAGAGTTGTTGCGCACCCATACCTCGCCGGTGCAGGTACGTTACATGCAAACGCACCAGCCGCCGCTGCGCATCATTGCACCGGGCCGGGTTTACCGTTGCGATTCCGATGTGACGCACACGCCGATGTTCCACCAGGTCGAGGGCTTGTGGGTGGACGAGACCGTTTCGTTTGCCGACTTGAAGGGCGTGCTGGCCGATTTCATGCGCAACTTCTTCGAGCGCGACGACCTGCCGGTGCGTTTTCGCCCCTCGTTCTTCCCCTTCACCGAACCGTCGGCCGAGATGGATATCGGTTGCGTGATGTGCGGCGGCGAAGGCTGCCGCGTGTGCTCGCACACCGGCTGGCTGGAAGTGCTGGGCTGCGGCATGGTGCATCCCAATGTGTTCAAACACGTCGAGATTGATACCGAACGCTACGTCGGATTTGCCTTTGGGCTGGGTGTCGAGCGCCTCGCCATGTTGCGCTACGGCGTCGACGACTTGCGCTTGTTCTTCGAAAATGATCTTCGCTTTCTCAAGAAATTCACACATTAGGGCGCCTTGAACATGCAATTTCCAGAATCCTGGCTGCGCAACCTTGTTAACCCTGCGCTCGATACCGCACAACTTTCCCATGTGTTGACCATGGCCGGGCTGGAGGTGGAAGCCTCGACCCCGGCCGCACCGCCCTTCAACAACGTGGTGGTGGCCGAAATCCTGTCGGCGGAGAAGCATCCCGACGCCGATCGTCTGCGTGTGTGCCAGGTCGATGTCGGCGAAGCTTCGCCTATTACCATCGTGTGCGGCGCACCCAATGCGGCGGCAGGGCTCAAAGTGCCCTGCGCCCGCCCCGGCGCGATATTGCCCGGCTTCGAAATCAAGATTGCCAAAGTGCGCGGTGTCGAGTCTTTCGGCATGCTGTGTTCGACCAAGGAACTCGGTCTGGAAGGCGCAGCGGATGGCCTGATGGAACTGCCTGATGATGCGCCGGTAGGCGAGGATTTTCGCAGCTGGCTCAATCTGGATGACACGCTCATCACCCTGAAGCTTACGCCCAACCGCGCCGACTGTTTGTCGATGCAGGGGATTGCACGCGAAGTGGGCGCGATTACCGGCGCCGAAGTCCGGTTACCGCAAATTCGCGAAATCGAAACCCGTATTCGGGACACGGTGCCGGTGCAGGTGATGGCAAGCGAAGCGTGTCCGCTGTACCTGGGCCGCGTGGTACGCGGCATCAACGCGCAGGCGACCACGCCGCGCTGGATGGCCGAGCGGCTGGAGCGCAGCGGAATCCGTCCGCTGTTGGCGCCAATCGATATCACCAATTACGTGTTGCTTGAACTCGGTCAGCCGATGCATGCCTTCGCCTTGTCACGCATACAGGGCGAAATTGAAGTGCGGATGGCGCGTGCGGGCGAGCAATTGCAATTGCTCAACGGCCAGACCGCCGAATTGACCCCGGACATGCTGGTGATTGCCGATGCCAACGGCCCCGTGGCGCTGGCCGGCATCATGGGCGGACAGCCGAGCAGCGTGGAGCGCTTTACCGTGGATGTTTTCCTTGAAGCGGCTTTCTTTGCGCCTGCTGCGATTGCCGGACGGGCGCGGCGGCTGGGGCTGTCCACCGATTCGTCGCACCGCTTCGAGCGCGGCGTCGACTTTGGCGCCACCCGCCTGGCGATGGAGCGCGCAACGGAATTGCTGGTTGATATCTGTGGCGGCCAGGTCGGGCCCATCACCGAGGCCGTGGCAGTGTTACCGCAGCGCACACCGATCACCCTGCGTCTGGCGCGCCTCAAACGTGTGGCCGGGGTTGAACTGGATACCGAGCAGGTGGTGCGCGATCTCACTGCACTGGGGGCGTTGGTCGAGCGTGATGACGACAAGCTGATTGTTACGCCGCCGAGTTTCCGGTTTGACCTCGTCATCGAGGAAGACCTGATCGAAGAAGCCGTGCGCCTGTTCGGCTACGACAATATCCCGGCCCAACCGCCGGCCGCGCCTTCGCGCATGTTGCCGCAAGATGAAACTGTATTGCCCGACGATATCCTGCGCCAGATGCTGGTGGGGCTGGACTACCAGGAGGTCATCACCTACAGCTTTGTCGATCCGGCGTGGGAGACGGCGCTGGATGCCGATGCCCGGCCGATGCCCCTGGCCAATCCGATTGCCAGCCAGTTGTCGGTGATGCGAACCACGCTGTGGGGTGGCTTGATCGAAACGCTGCGGCATAACCTCAACCGCCAGCAGGAACGGGTGCGTATTTTTGAACTGGGACGGGTGTATGCGTCGCTGGCCCAGCAACCGCTGAAGATCGGCGGCGTCATTTACGGTGACGTGTTGCCCGAGCAATGGGGCGCATCGGCGCGACGTGTCGACTTTTTCGACCTCAAGGGCGACATCGAGCGCCTGTTCGGCCATGCATTGGATACGCGGCCGGGCGTTCATCCGGCGCTGCATCCGGGGCAAAGCGCCGAACTGTGGCATGACGGCAAGACGATAGGCTGGGTAGGCGCCTTGCATCCGCGACTGGTGCAGGCATTTGACCTGCCCTCAGCGCCGATGCTGTTCGAAATTGACGCCCAGGTGCTTGCTCAGCGGAGCGTTCCACGCCATGCGACGGTGTCACGTTTCCCGCTGGTGCGGCGCGATCTGGCGTTTGTGCTGGATGTCAAAACCCCGGCCGGTGAGCTGCTTGCTGCCTTGCGTGAGGCTGCCCCGGCTCAGGTGCGTTCGATCGACGTATTCGACGATTACCGTGGAAAAGGCATGGCAGAAAACCAAAAAGGCCTTGCTATCCGGGTAGTTATGCAAGATACTCAACGCACATTAACGGATCAGGAAGTGGAAGATTCAGTGCAAAAACTGGTCAAAACTGCGCTTCGTCAATGCAATGCCAGCTTGCGTGCGTGACGCCTGATTCACGAGCCATCCCTGACAAATACAACTTATGACCACCCTAACCAAAGCGGATCTAGCCGAACTTCTGTTCGAAAAAGTAGGTTTGAATAAACGCGAAGCCAAGGATGTCGTCGAATCTTTTTTCGATGAAATTCGTTCGTCGCTCGAAAAGGGTGACATCGTCAAGCTATCCGGTTTCGGCAATTTTCAATGCCGCGAAAAACCCCAGCGTCCAGGTCGTAACCCGAAAACGGGTGAAGAAATGCCGATTTCCGCGCGTCGCGTGGTGACCTTCCACGCCAGTCAGAAGCTCAAGTCTCATGTCGAAGGCGCCCAAATTGGAACGCCCAGCACGGAGTGAACTGCCGCCGATTCCGGCAAAACGCTACTTCACTATTGGTGAAGTGTCGGAATTGTGTGCGGTCAAAGCGCATGTGCTGCGTTACTGGGAGCAGGAATTCACCCAACTGCGTCCGGTCAAGCGGCGTGGCAATCGACGTTACTACCAACATCACGAAGTCCTGCTGATCCGCCGTATTCGCGAGCTGCTGTACGAAGACGGTTTCACCATCAGCGGCGCACGCCAACGGCTGGAACATGATGCAGAAGCAGCCTCCGAAACATTGCCTGATCCTGTCGGCCTGGACTCGCACAAGCTGCGCGCAGAAATCAACGCCATCCTGAAAATATTGGGCTGACGGGCTTCCGCCGGACGCGGCTCCTCTGTTAGAATAGCCGGCTTCTCGGGGCGTAGCGCAGCCTGGTAGCGCACTTGACTGGGGGTCAAGTGGTCGGAGGTTCAAATCCTCTCGTCCCGACCAGTTTTCATTGTGAGTGCAGGAATCCAGCACATCGCAACTTCTGTCAGACAACGCTGTCCGACTCATTCAAAAATAACTGTGGTCATCTAAATCGCACATGTTCAAGTGCGTCCCTGGATTTGTTGATCCTTGGGACGCGCATGGGTCTGTAATGTTAGTTCGACACACTTGTCGTTTGCTGTTTGTTCAATTGAGGAGAGAGTTATGGAACATACTTTGCCCGCACTGCCTTTTGCCATGGACGCACTTGCGCCGCACATGTCCAAGGAAACCTTTGAATACCATTACGCCAAGCATCATCAGGCTTATGTGACCAACCTCAACAACCTGATCAAGGGCACCGAGTTCGAGAGCAAGTCGCTTGAAGAGATCGTCAAAACTGCTCCGGCCGGTGGCGTGTACAACAACGCAGCCCAGGTTTCGAACCACACATTCTTCTGGAATTGTTTGTCACCCACCGGCGGTAACGCGCCTGCTGGCGCGCTGGCTGATGCCATCAATGCCAAGTGGGGCAGTTACGACGCGTTCAAGACCGCATTCCAGACCAGCGCCGTAGGCAACTTCGGTTCCGGTTGGACCTGGCTGGTGAAAAAGGCCGACGGTTCAGTAGATATCGTCAACATGGGCGCCGCCGGTACGCCGCTGACCACGGCCGACAAGGCTTTGTTGTGCATCGACGTATGGGAACATGCCTATTACATCGACTATCGCAACGTGCGCCCCAAATTTGTTGAGACTTTCCTCAACAACCTGGTGAACTGGAAATTTGCCGAAGCGAATTACGCTTAAGTTTACAAGTTGAGCCGTTGATCAAACCGGGACCGTGTGTCCCGGTTTTTGTTTCAGCTCGCGCGGGAATCACCCAGCAGCAAGATTTCAAGATAGCCGCGTTGCATGAGCGCCTGTGCCTCGTGTAACAGTTCGACATGTTCATCACTTATCGTTTCTCCCGCCACGGCTACGTCCAGCAGGCGCAACATCTGCGTCCATTTCTCACACTGGCTCGTCACACTCAACGGGGCAGGATGGCCGGCCCGTCGAAGTTCAGTCGCACGGCTGACCAAACGGAATTTGGCAGCTTCAAGTTGCGGTGGCAGCGGCAAGGATAAATCAAACGGGATATCCAATCGATAGGCGTCATCCATTGGTCGGGGTTCCGGCGCGGGCGGTTTTCGCCATGAGAGTTCAGCAGGATCGGGCGGCGTAGTGCGTACGGGATCGAGTGGAAATTTGTGGAAACCCCACTTCGCGCCCATCCAGCATTCGATGAACACACGGTCCTCTTCGCTAATGCAGAGATCGTCGGTGGCTGCGTCGAGCGAGCCTGGCCCTGCGTCATTCAGTGGGCCGTATGCGCGGGGATCCTGCTTCCAGCGCGCAAAGTCGCGGTGGGGCGGGGCGCCGTAGTCGGCTTCGAGTGCGCGCCAGAGGATGATGAATTGCCGGTAGTCGGACTGGTACTCCGGGTTGCGCCGCAGGAACTCCCACGCCCATTGATCGCGCGTCAGGGTGGCGCAGTGGGCATAGAGGTCGTCCGTTGTCATCAGATCGGCAGAAAGACCATGCTGGCCAGGTTGACCACGCCGAAACGAATCGTGCGGTTGTTTTTGTTCTCGATCACTTTGGCCAGCGCGTCCTGGATACCGATGAGTTTGCCGAATTCGCGCTCGAAGCTGAGGTTGGCCACGCCGTTTACGTCGAACCCATTGGAAAGCAGGATGAATTCGCCACGCGGATTCCTGGCATTGGACAGTTTCCACACCAGGGCCTCGGTGTTGCGCGCGGCATTGTAGAGTTTCTGTGCATCCATTTCGGTCAGCAGGTAAAACTCGGTCTGATGATTGAACGCGGCCATGTGCATGACCAGCAGGCCGTTCATCAGCGCCTTGACCCGGTCGTTGGGGTAATCTTCACGCCACAAATCGCGCAGCGTGGTTTCCCAGCTGAAGTCCTTTTGCATCGACACGTGCCAGATGGGGATTTGCTTGAACAATTCGGCTGCTGCGTCGTCCGCGTTGGTAAAGCCAGACTTGCGCCATTCGTTGGGATTGAGGCGATAGAGTTTGAGCGTCAGCGTTTTGAGGATGCCGAGAACTTCCTTTTGATGGATCTCGATCACATCGTCAACATCGCCCTTGGCCAGATCCTTGACGCTGAAGTTGCGCACCGCGTTGCTGCTGCCGTCCTTTCGTTGAATGGCTTGCCCGCTGCACGCGGTGAGCAAGGCAGCAATCAGCAGAGAGGCAAGTAGCGGCGGAATTCGATTCACGAAGAGCAGCTTACCTCAATCTGCTTCGCCCAGTCGGGTGGCTCGGCGGCATAGGCCTCAAATTCAGGTTGTTCGTCAAAGGGGTGCAGCAAGATTGCATGCAGACGCTTGATTTCGCTGTAATCGCGGTGGTCCGCTGCGCGGCGGATGGCCACTTCGGCCAGGTGGTTGCGCAGGATGTACTTGGGGTTGACCGCACGCATGGCCACGGCGCGCGTGGTGTCATCCGAATTTATGGCGCGTAGCGTTTCGGCATAACGCGTTGCCCAGGCGTCGAACGCATCGCGGTCGATGAACAGGTCGCGCAACGGCGCGTTCGAAGCGCCGGCCTTACTGTCGAAATCGCACAGCCGGCGCAGAAAGTTCGTGTAATCAATATGGTTCTGCGCCAGCAGTTGCAGTGCATCCATGAGCAGGGGGACCATCTCGCCACCCGGAACCAGGCCGAACTTGGCGGCCATGCGTTCGATGTAGGCTTGCCCGAATTGCTGCGGGTATTCACCGATCGCGGCCGAGGCGGTTTCCACCGACAGCAGCGGGACAAAAGTCTGCGCCAGCTTGGTCAGATTCCAGGCGGCCACGTCCGGTTGCTGGTCGAAAGCATAACGGCCGCCGGTATCGGAATGGTTGCAGATGTAGCCGGGGTCGAAGGCGTCGAGAAAGCCGAACGGGCCGTAGTCCAAGGTCAATCCCAGGATCGACATGTTGTCGGTGTTCATCACCCCGTGCGAAAATCCCACCGCCTGCCACTGCGCCATCAACTCGGCGGTGCGGCGAGTCACCTCGCGCAGCAGTTCTGCATAGGGTTCGGCGTGAGCTTTCAACTCGGGGTAATAACGTGCAATGACATAATCGGCCAGTTCGCGTATCGGCTCGATCTGGTTGCGGTAATAGAACACCTCGAACGACCCAAAGCGCACAAAGCTTGGCGCCAGCCGGGTGACCAGCGCGGCGGTTTCCTCGTCTTCGCGATATACCGGCCGGTCGCTGCCAATGATGGCGAGCGCGCGCGTGGTGGGAATGCCGAGCGCGTGCATCGCTTCGGAACACAGGTATTCACGAATGCTCGAACGCAACACTGCGCGACCATCGCCGCCACGCGAATAGGGGGTGCGGCCCGCACCCTTGAGCTGGATTTCCCAGCCTTCGCCCGCTGCGTTCTTGATTTCGCCCAGCAGAATCGCCCGGCCGTCGCCGAGTTGCGGCACAAAATGGCCGAATTGGTGTCCCGCATAGAGCGCGGCAAGTGCATCCATCCCCGGCAGCAACTGATTGCCGGCCAGGGTTTCGATCAGCTCAGGGCGATTGATTTCGGTTTCGTCCAGGTCAAGCAGCTTGAGCGCTTCCGCGCTGTGGCAGACCAGGTAAGGATCGGGAACCGGGGTTGGGCAGACGCGTGAATAATAAGACTCGGAAAGCCGGGCAAAACCGTTGTCGAAGGTCAGTGATTCAAGTTTGAGCATGGAGATATTTTAAGGCCAGGCAAGGCCCACACGACCCGCTAGCTATAAGGGTTACTGGTTCAACGCTTTGCGTATTCTCTCTGGAGCCGGGTGCTTGCCGTGCCCCAGGGCGATCACCCGCCAGGGCTTCTCGCCGGAAGGGATGCGCAATACGGTAGTCAGTTTGGCGTGTTCATTGCCCCAATCGGGAAGCTGCCGAGTCTGAATTCTGCAGTCTGTAGCAACATGTCCAGCCAGCTATCGATCCGCTTTCTTGCTTTTAGGGGGCGTCCATATACGCAATGTTATGGCTGAACTTGCTCGTGCCTGGCCGATTCCCATGCATGGATTGCCTGCTTACGTGTTTCGCCCCAATGATATCCACCAAGCCTGCCGCTTTGCTGAATAACGCGGTGGCAAGGTATCAGAAACCCTACAGGGTTCGAACCTACTGCCAGTCCCACGGCTCTCGCGGACCGTGGATGCTCTATGGCTGTTGCCACTTGGGAATAGCTTGCCACCGTTGCAGGGGGGATCTGCAGCAATGCTTTCCACACACTGACCTGAAAGTTCGTTCCGCTTACATATAAAGACAACGGGCGGTCCAGCTTCTTCTCTCCACCGAACATGGCCCGAACAACCGCAAGTGTTTGCGGGCGATTTTCATGCATCCTTGCATACGGCCATTTTTTATGTAAATCGGCCAAATGCCCATCGGTTTCCGCATGCGCGAGAAACGCAAAACTACAGACGCCCCTGGGCGTAATGGCGATAAATGCTTTTCCAAATGGGGTGTCATGCACGGCATGTTCAATGGTCAGGCCTGCGCCGCCCAATTTGTATTCACCGGGTGTGACGGCCTCCAAATGAACGAAGTGATCATATAAACGTGAGCCGCTGCTCAAGCCCAGCGTATCCGATACTTCAAGCAATGGCTTGGATTCACTCAGCAATTGCTTGGCGCGCTCCAGCGTAAGCACCTGCAAGTATCTTTTGGGCGTCACGCCGCACCAGCGGCAGAACAGGCGCTGGAAGTGGAAAGGACTCAGGTGTATGTGCGCCGCAATTTCATCCAGTGTCGGCTGACTATCCAAGCGAGTGGAAATATACGAAATCGCCTCGGCTATGCGGTCATAGTCTGACATCTTGATTTCCCTCGTGCATGCTGGACGTGCGCATTCAGGTGCGATTGATCGAGACCCCGCCATCAGCCAGGAGCGCCGTGCCGGTGGTGAAACTCGATGCGTCGGATGCGAGGTAGAGGGCCGATTGTGCGATCTCGTCCGGCGATGCCATACGTTTCAGGGCATGAAGGCCCTGGACAAACGCCAGGGCTTCCGGTGTACTGGCAAACGCCCGACCCATCGGTGTGTCCGTGCCGCCCGGCAGGAGGGCATTCACCCGGATGCCCCTGGCGCCAAACTCTGACGCAAGCGCCTGAGTGAGCCCGATCAGCCCGGCCTTGCTCGCGGCATAGGCCGCCATGCCCGGCAGGCCAACGGTGTAACCGACAAATGACGACGTGAAGATTAACGACCCACTGTTCCGCTCAAGCATCGCGGGAATTTGATGCTTTGCTCCGAGGAAGGCGCTTGTCAGGTTTGTGCTGATTGTGTCTTCCCACGCCGAGAGCGACATGTCAGGGGTGGCTCCCATTTCGCCAGTTGTCCCGGCATTATTGAAAGCCACATCGAGACCACCAAAACGACTTATCGCGAGTTCGACCAAAGCTTCCGCCAGGCCCTCGTCCTTGGCATCGCCCGCAAGCGCTACAGCATGGCCACCCGCTTGGATGATTTCCTCAACGAGAGCCTCAAGTTCCGGTTGACGTCTGGCAGTGACGACGACCTTGGCGCCTTCTCTGGCGAAGCGCCTTGCTGTTGCATAGCCGATTCCGGAGCTTGCTCCGGTGATAATGGAAACCTTGTTGGATAGTGCGGACATTTAGCGAAACCTCTCAAAATTTAAATGCGTACTGACAAAAAGCTGTTTCAGCACGAGTGAAGAATGAAGGTTTAAGCAGATATCCGCGACCCGGATCTTGCTATGTTTGAGCCGTAAGGTTCGCCATGAATGCGACAAGGTGGCGGCGGCACTTCAACCAAAGTGCATGGCCTTGTAGGGATCAGTGCCCGCTCATCTCTGCTCGGGCTTGCACCAGCTTGCCGTCGCGGTAGTCGGCCATCGCCTGTTCGATCTCCTCGCGGGTGTTCATCACGAAGGGACCGTATTGCACCACCGGCTCGCCCAGCGGCCGGCCGGCCACCAGGATGAAGCGTGCGCCTTCTGCGCCAGCCGTGATGTCTACCGCGTCGCCTTCGTCCAGCACCGCCAGCGTGTGTTGGGCAAGGGCGTCATTTGCCAGGTGGGTGCTGCCTTCGAAGACGTAGACAAAGGCATGACGTGACGCATCCAGTGGCAGCGAGAATGCCGCGTCAGCGGGCAGCGCAACGTCAAGATAGAGCACATCGGTGGATGGATCTTCGATCACGCCGCGCGTGCCGTTGAATTCGCCCGCCAGCACGCGCACATTGCCTGCACTCAGCGCCACTTCGGGAATCGCTGCAGACGAAAACTCCTGATACGCCGGGTCGGACATCTTCTCGCTGGCCGGCAGGTTAATCCACAGCTGGAATCCGCGCATCAGGCCGTTGGCCTGGCGCGGCATTTCGGAATGGATCACACCGCTGGCTGCCTTCATCCACTGCACGTCGCCGGGCTTGAGCTCGCCCTGGTTGCCCATGCTGTCACGGTGTTGCATGTGGCCATCGAGCATGTAGGTGAAGGTGATGAAGCCGCGATGCGGATGGTCCGGAAACCCGGCGATATATTCGTCCGGGTTGTCGCTGCCAAAGTGATCCAGCATCAGGAACGGATCGAGATTGCGCAAGGCCGGCGTGCCGATGCTGCGGTGAACGGTGACGCCCGCGCCTTCGGTCACCTCAAGGGCGGGAACGCGCTGGCGGATGGTGCGTGTGCTCATGGCCGTCTCCTTGCTTCTGGTCTGCGTTTAAAATCGAGTACCATCCAAAAAAACTCCCGATTCTTTTTTGTGGCGCGATAAGGCGTATGCCTACGTTCGTTTCGATCAGGATGCCTTGTGCAAACCGCTGAGCTGGCGCTCAAATTGAATTCGTCTCAGGTCGAGGCATGATTATCATGTTTTTTTCGGCAAGGTCCATTCTCTAGCACGACAAGTTGATCCTCTATGCCTTTCCCCATGTACTCCAGCCTGCGGGCGCGACTGATTCAGCTCATTATTGTCGGCATGATGCCCTTGTACGGTGTGATGGCCTATCACCTGTGGGCAGAAAAGAACGAGACCATGGCGACAGCCATGGAGGACGTTCAGCGGTTGACGCGCAACATCGCCGCGGAACAGGAACAATCGCTACACGAGGCGCGCAATCTGCTGCAGGTGCTTGCCAGCCTTCCGGAGGTACGCGACGGCCAAGGCGATGACTGTCAGCTTCGCCTAAGGGCTATCCATGGGCAGATGACGGGTTATCTCAATATGGGCGTGACCGACGAGCGCGGACGCCTGCTCTGCGCCGCACAGGGCGGGGGGCAGGATTTCAGCGACCGCGACTGGTATCGCGCGGCGGTGCAGTCGAAAAGTTTCGTGGTGGGGCAGCTCGTGATCGGCAGGATCAGCGGCCAGCCGGTCATTCCTGTGGCCTATCCCATTCTTGACAGCGCGGGCAAGCTGCGCCGCATCGTCTGGGCGTCGCTCGATGTGAAGTGGCTGGACCAGACGCTGAAGCTGAGCAGCCGGGGTTATGACGTGACGGTCAGACTGTTGGACAACCAGGGGGTGGTTATCGCTCGCCAGCCGCCCAGCCCGGCGATGCTGGGCCGGCCGCACAATGTGGCCTGGCTGGTGGAATCGATCAAGGCGGGTAAAACGGATGGGGTCGGCGAAGCGCGCACGCTGGAGGGCGAAGTCCGCTTGATCACATTTGCGCGGCTTGACGACAGCGGCGAGGGGGGACTTTACGTCAGCGCCAGTGTCTCGAAACAACGCGTGCTGGACGGGATGCTCACGCGTTTCCGCAACGATCTGCTGCTACTCAGCCTGTTTACGGTGCTCACGCTGGCGGTAGCCTGGTTCGTGACCCGGGCCGTTGTGGTGCGCCCGCTGTCGATACTTGTCCGCGTCGCCAAGCGAATCTCGGCCGGCGATCTCAGCGTCCGGACCGAGCTGGGCGCAGGGCACGGCGAGCTTTCGGAACTGGCGCATGCATTCGACGAGATGGCCGTTTCCCTGGAATACTCGTTTCTGCGAATACAGAGCATCCTGGAAGTGACGCCAGAGGCGATCATCATGTCCGATGCCGACGGGCGCATAGTCCTGGCCAACGCACATACCGAGAAACTATTTGGCTACACCCGCCAGGAACTGATCGGCAAACCGATTGAAATTCTCGTTCCGGCTGGACAGCGCGGCTCGCACGCGAAGAACCGCTCAGGCTACTACCCCAAGCCGGTGGTCCGTGACATGGGCGCGAAAAAGCTTGACCTGAAGGGACAGCGCAAGGACGGGACGACCTTCCCGGTGGATATCAGCCTGGGGCCACTCAAGACCGAACAAGGACTATGGGTGGTGGCAGCGGTGCGCGATGTGAGCGAGCGCGAACAATACGCCGCCGAAATCCTTCATCAGGCGACACACGACGCTCTTACGGGACTGCCGAACCGCACGCTGTTTCACGAGTTTCTGGTGCATGGCATGGCCCAGGCCAGGCGTGCCGAAAGCCTGCTCGCCGTCCTGTTTCTCGATCTGGATGGGTTCAAGAACATCAACGACACCCTTGGCCATGCCGCGGGGGACGAACTCCTGCGCACAGTCGCAAAGCGCATCGTGGACGCGCTGCGCAAGGGGGACGTGGTGGCCCGGCAGGGTGGCGACGAGTTCACCATTCAGCTGCAGGATATCAAGGAAGCGCAGGATATCACCCTGATTGCCGACAAGCTGATGGAAGCGATTGCCAAGCCCTATTACGCCGGATCGCACGAGTTTCACATTACGGCGAGCATCGGCATCACCGTGTTTCCGCTCGACGATAATGACGCGGACAGCCTGCTGCGCAATGCCGATACCGCCATGTACCAGGCCAAGGCGGACGGCAAGAATGCCTTCCGCTTCTATACGGCCGAGATGAATGCGACGATGTGCGCCCGGCTGGAGACCGAGAACGGCCTGCGCAAGGCCTTGCAGGATGAGCAGTTCGTGTTGCACTACCAGCCGCAGGTCAGCGTGGAAACCGGAAAAATCCTGGGGGTTGAGGCGTTGATCCGCTGGCAGCATCCCACCCAGGGCCTGCTCGCGCCGGCGACATTCATTTCGATCGCAGAGGAAAGCGGGCTTATCGAACCCATCGGAGAATGGGTGTTGACCACCGCATGCAGGCAGATCCAGACTTGGCGCGCCATGGGGCTGGGCGACATCAAGGTGGCGGTCAACCTGTCCGCGCGCCAGTTCCACCGGCCGAATCTGCTCAATGAGATTCGGCACATTCTCATCGAGACCCACGTTGATGCATGCCCGTGGTTGCTGGAGCTGGAACTGACCGAGAGCATGATGATGCGCGACATGGAAAAAAATGTGGTGACCCTGAGGCGCTTGCGTGAAATGGGTGTGCTGCTCTCCATCGACGATTTCGGAACCGGCTATTCGAGCCTCAGCTATCTGAAACGTTTTCCCATCACCATGCTCAAGATCGACCAGTCCTTTGTCAAAGGCGTCACGACCGACGAGGAGGATGCGGCCATCACGATGGCCATCGTGACGCTTGGGCATAGCTTGAAGCTCAAGGTCATTGCCGAGGGGGTGGAAACAGAAGCGCAGTGGAACTGGCTGCGGGAATCCGGCTGCGACGAAGCACAGGGCTACCACTTCGGGCGGCCGATTCCGGCTGAAATGCTGGAGGCGTTGCTGCGTGCCGGCAACCCTTTGCCCGAACCGGCGGGGGGGTGATTATTCCGTTGTCACGCCGGGCAGGTAAGCCGACGCTTGCGGGATGATCCGGCGCGTCTGAAACTGAAGGTTTAGCCACCCGTCATCGACATGAAACGCAGAATCTTATGCGGCGATTCATTGAACTCATGGCGCTCGGGCTTGAGGTTGATGGCCTGGACGATGGCCGCTTCCAGTTCGGCGTCGCTGCAGCCACCGCGCAGCATGGGGCGGAATTCAAACTTTTCATCTTGTCCCAGGCACATGTAGGCGGTGCCGTCGACGGCGATGCGGACGCGGTTGCAGGTTTGGCAAAAATGCTGCGACACCGGGGTGATGAAGCCGACGTTGAAGCGGCCGTCTTTCGAGCCGAGATAGCGCGCGGGACCGGCGCCGGGGATGGTGGTTTCTATCAGGTTGAACTGGGTGCGCAGGCGTTCTTTGACCGGTTGCAAATCCATGTATTCGGCGTTGCGGCCGGTGTCGCCCATCGGCATGGCTTCGATCAGCCGCAACACAAAGCCGCGCTCCATGCAGAAGGCGACCATTTCGTCGATTTCATCGTCGTTGGTGCCGGCGAGCGCCACCATGTTGAGCTTGATCGGGGCAAAGCCGACTTCTTGCGCTACGGCAAGTCCGTTCATCACTTTGGCCAGTACATCGCGGCCATTGATTTTTTCTACCCGCGCCTGTTGCAGCGAATCGAGGCTGACGTTGAGGCGGGTGACGCCGGCATCCTTCAGCGCCTGCGCGTGCTTGTCGAGTTGGGTGGCGTTGGTCGACAGCGACAAGTCGTCGACGCCGGGCAGGGCCGCAATGCGCCGGGACAGGCCAGCAATGTCGCGCCGCAACAGCGGTTCGCCGCCGGTCATGCGGATGCGGCTGACGCCGAGCCGGGCAAAGGCACCGATGAGGCGTTCGATTTCATCAAAGGTGAGCCAGTGTTCGGGTTCTTCAAACCCCTTGAAGCCTTCGGGCATGCAGTAGCTGCAGCGCAGATCGCATCGGTCTGTCACCGACAGACGCACATAGTCGATACGGCGGCCAAATTGGTCAGTGAGAACGGTGGCGTCCATGATGTAGATATCTTGATCCGATTGGCAGGAGTGGTTATATATGGAAAAATATAACCTGTTTGGAACAGGCTGACAACGCAAGCATGAAAATATTCGGCATCGCAGGGTATAGCGGCAGTGGCAAGACCACGCTGATCGAGCGCGTGCTGCCGCAATTGGTGGCGCGCGGCCTCAATGTGGCGGTCATCAAGCATACCCACCACGACTTCGACATGGACCGCCCCGGCAAGGACAGCTGGCGCGCGCGCGAAGCGGGGGCCGCGGCGGTGCTGTTGTCGTCTGACCACCGCACGGCGCTGTTGACCGAACACCGCGACACCCCGCCGACCCTGGCCGATCTGCTAGCCACGCTGCCGCCGTGCGACCTGGTGCTGGTTGAAGGCTACAAACGCGAGGCCATCCCCAAGCTCGAAGTGCATCGCGCCGAAACCGATAAACCCTGGCTGTTTTCCGGCGACCCGCATATTCTGGCGGTAGCATCCGACGTTGCAGCACCCAGCGATTTCCCGCGCATCGACATCGATGCGATTCCACTCATCACCGACTTTATTGTGAACCATGCTCTCAGCTACCCAACTGCTTGAAAACCTGCTCGACCGCGCCCGCGGCGTCAACGAAACCGAAACCGTGGGCATTTCCGCGGCGCTCGGACGCGTGCTCGCCGCGCCGCAAACCTCTGCGATCACCGTGCCGCCGCTGGATAACAGCGCGATGGATGGCTATGCCGTACGGCTGGCCGATGTGGCCAGGCCGGGCGTGAGGTTGCCGGTGTCACAGCGCATCCAGGCGGGCACAGTGGGGCAACCGCTGACAGCCGGGACAGCCGCACGCATCTTCACCGGCGCGCCGGTGCCATTGGGCGCGGATGCCGTTCTGATGCAGGAAGACTGCATCGCCGAGGGTGAAAGTGTGGCCATCAACAAGTTGCCGCGACCGGGCGAGAACATTCGTCGTGCCGGGGAAGATATCGAAACCGGTGCGCAGATTCTCGCGGCGGGCACACGCTTTAATGCAGCGGAAATGGGACTGGCCGCTTCGGTCGGCCTGGCCGAGGTGCCGGTATTCAAGCGGCTGAAAGTGGCGTGCTTTTTTACCGGTGACGAACTGGTGACCCCCGGCGCGCCGCTGGCGCCCGGCCAGATTTATAACTCCAACCGCTACACCCTGACCGGACTGGTCTATGACCTGGGTTGCGAATTGATCGATCTCGGCATCGTGCCCGATACGCTGGAAGCGACCGAAGCGGCGCTCACCCGCGCCGCGCGTGATGCCGATGTCATCGTCACCAGCGGCGGCGTGTCGGTGGGCGAGGCGGACTACGTGAAGACGGCGGTTGAGAAACTCGGCCAGGTCGAGATGTGGAAAGTGGCGATGAAGCCCGGCAAGCCCGTGGTGTATGGGCAGGTGGGTCAAGCAGATTTCATCGGATTGCCCGGTAATCCGGTGTCAGCGTTTGTCACTTTCTGTTTGTTCGTGCGGCCGTTCCTGCTCAAGCGCATGGGCGTGGCCGATGTGCTGTATCGCGCGTTTGCGGTGCAGGCGGATTTTGCCTGGACCCGGCCGGGCGCACGTCGCGAGTTCCTGCGCGCGCGTCTGCAACCCAGCGGCAGACTGGCGCTGTTCCCCAACCAGAGTTCCGGCGTGCTGACTTCGTGCGCCTGGGCTGATGGGCTGGTTGATCTTGAGGTTGGCGAAACCGTGCAGCCGGGTGGTTGGGTGCGCTTCATACCCTTTTCGGAGCTGCTCAAATGAAGGTGCGCGTGCTGTATTTCGCCCGCCTGCGTGAGCGGTTCGGCCTGGCTGAAGAGTCTCTCGAATTGGCGGGTACTACGGCGGCTGATCTGGTGGCGCAATTGCAGGCGCGCGGCGGCGTGTGGGCAGAAGAGCTGGCCGCGGGTCGGGCATTCCGTGTGGCGGTGAATCAGGAGATTGTCGCGCTCGAAGCGGTGCTAACTGACAACGCCGAAGTCGCCATCTTTCCGCCTGTGACGGGAGGTTAGCTGATGAAAATTGTTGTTCAGACAGAAGCCTTCGACCTCGGTGTCGAAGTCAACGCGATGAGCCAGGGTCGCACCGACATCGGTGCCATCGCCAGCTTTATTGGCCTCGCGCGCGACATGAACGAAGGCAGTGGCGTGCAGGCGATGACGCTGGAACACTATCCCGGCATGACCGAGAAGGCGCTCGCTACGCTGATCGAAGACGCCAATGCGCGCTGGTCGCTGCTCGACGTAACAGTGATCCACCGCGTCGGCCGCCTGCTGCCGGGCGACCCCATTGTGCTGGTGGCGGTGGCCAGCAGCCATCGCGGCGAAGCCTTCGCTGCCTGCGAATTCATCATGGATGCGCTCAAAACCCGTGCGCCATTCTGGAAAAAGGAAGAAACCGCAGAAGGCGAGCGCTGGGTCGATGCGCGTAGCAGTGATGATGCAGCAGCGGCGCGCTGGACCAAGTGAGGATGTCCGTGGTCGGGTAGCCCATCAACGCGTTGTGACGGGTGTCCTAATATCAGAAGTAATGCGCTGAAAGTGAGGACAACTGAATGAGTTCGCCCGTTGCTGTACTGAAGCCCGATGAGATCGACCGGATGGACGCCTATTGGCGGGCCGCCAATTACCTCTCGGTCGGGCAGATTTACCTGCTGGACAACCCCCTGCTCAAACAACCGCTGACACGGGCGCACATCAAGCCGCGCCTGCTGGGCCACTGGGGCACCACGCCCGGGCTGAACTTCATCTACGTGCACATGAATCGGGTGATCAAGCAGCATGATCTCAGCATGATTTATGTCACCGGCCCCGGCCACGGCGGCCCGGGTCTGGTGGCGAACACCTACCTCGAAGGCACCTATAGCGAGGTGTATCCCGATATCACCCCGAACGAGGAGGGCATGCGGCGGCTGTTCCGGCAGTTTTCCTTTCCCGGCGGCATCCCCAGCCATGTTGCGCCGGAGACACCCGGCTCCATCCACGAAGGCGGCGAACTGGGCTATGCGCTGCTGCACGCCTATGGGGCGGTATTCGACAATCCCGACCTCATCGCGTGTTGCGTGGTGGGCGACGGCGAAGCGGAAACCGGTCCGCTGGCCACCTCCTGGCATTCCAACAAGTTTCTGGATCCGCGACGCGATGGCGCGGTGCTGCCGATTCTGCATCTGAATGGTTACAAGATCGCCAATCCTGCGGTGCTGGCGCGTATTCCTCACGCCGAGCTGGAAAGCCTGTTCGTGGGCTATGGATACCGGCCCTATTTCGTGGAAGGCGGTGAGCCCGAAGCCATGCATCGGTTGATGTCGGCCACCGTCGATCAGGCGATGGCCGACATCCGCGATATCCAGCGCAAGGCACGGGAGGGTGGCGATCTGAGCCGTCCACTGTGGCCGATGATCGTGTTGCGCTCACCCAAGGGCTGGACCGGCCCGAAAGAAGTGGACGGCAAGTTAACCGAGGGCTATTGGCGTTCGCACCAGGTGCCATTCAGCGACATGAGCAAACCGGAACACGTGCAGTTGCTGGAACAATGGATGCGCAGCTATCAACCTGAAACCCTGTTCGATGCCGACGGTCGGCTTAAACCGGAGCTGGCCGAACTCGCGCCACGCGGCGAACGGCGCATGGGGGCGAACCTGCATGCCAACGGCGGCAAGCTGCTGCGCGACCTGCGGTTGCCGGATTTTCGAGACTACAAGCTGGAGGTGCCCGCACCCGGCGGCGTATTGGGCGAATCCACCCGAACGATGGGAAATTTCCTGCGCGACGTGATGCGCAACAACGCCGACAACTTTCGCGTGTTCGGTCCGGACGAAACCAATTCCAACCGGCTCGGTGCATTGTTCGAGGTCACCGACCGCACCTGGATGGCCGAGCGTTTCGACTACGACGACCATCTCGCGCCCGATGGCCGGGTGATGGAAATCCTCTCCGAACATGCCTGTCAGGGCTGGCTCGAAGGTTATCTGCTGACCGGCCGCCATGGGCTGTTTTCCTGCTACGAAGCCTTCATCCACATTGTCGATTCGATGTTCAACCAGCACGCCAAGTGGCTCAAGGTCTGCAACGAGATTCCCTGGCGGCGGCCGATTGCTTCGCTCAATATTTTGCTCACCTCGCATGTCTGGCGTCAGGACCACAACGGCTTCTCGCATCAGGACCCGGGCTTCATCGATCACGTGATGAACAAGAAGGCCGACATCATTCGCGTTTATCTGCCGCCGGACGCCAACACCCTGCTGGTGGTCACCGACCAGTGCCTGCGTAGCCGCAACCTGGTCAACGTCGTCGTGGCCGGCAAGCAACCCTCGCAGCAATGGCTGGACATGGACGCCGCGATCAACCACGCCAGCGCTGGCATCGGCATGTGGGAGTGGGCCTGCAACGATCAGAACAGTGAACCGGACGTGGTGCTGGCTGCAGCGGGCGACGTGCCGACGCTGGAAATGCTGGCGGCCGTCGACCTGCTGCGTCAGCTCGTGCCCGAACTGAAAATTCGCTTCATCAACGTGGTCGATCTGATGACCCTGCAGCCGCAGGAAGAGCATCCGCATGGCCTGTCGAGCAAGGAATTCGACAGCCTGTTCACCATCGACAAGCCGATCATTTTTGCGTATCACGGCTATCCCTGGCTGATCCACCGGCTCACCTATCGCCGCACCAACCACGGCAACCTGCACGTGCGTGGCTACAAGGAGGAGGGCACCACCACCACGCCGTTCGACATGGTGGTGCTCAACACGCTCGACCGCTTTCATCTGGTGATGGATGTGGCCAACCGCGTGCCGAAGCTGCAAGGGCAGGCCGCGCATATCAAGCAGCGCATGCGCGACAAGCTCAACGAACATACGCAATACATTCGCAGCCACGGCGAAGACATGCCCGAGATCCGCGACTGGCAATGGCCGCAGTGAACCGATCCGTTCTCACCATCAACAGCGGGTCATCCAGTCTCAAGGCCAGCCTGTATCGGGCTGACGAATCGCGCCGCGATTGGCACTACAAGCAAACCGATCCGTCACATCCGTATAACCAGACCGAGGCATTCGACGCGCTGCTGAAGGATATGGAAGGGGAAATGCCGGATGCGATTGGCCACCGCTTTGTTCATGGTGGTGAGGTGGCCGACGCGGCGAGGGTTCTGGATGAAGCCGAGATCGAGCGGCTGCGTGGTCTGATTCCCCTGGCCCCTTTGCACCTGCCGGGCAACCTGCTCGGAGTGGCGTTGTGCCGGGCACGCTTTGATGTGCCGCAGATCGCCTGCTTCGATACCGCGTTCCACCACATTTTGCCGGAGCTTGCACGCCGTCTGCCGATCCCGCAGGCACTGGGCATGCGCCGCTACGGTTTTCATGGCCTCAACTACGCGTATATCGCTTCCCGATTACCGGCCTTGCTGGGGGAGGGCGCGCGCGGCCGCATCGTCGTCGCGCATCTGGGTTCCGGCGCCAGCCTGTGCCTGCTGGAAAACCTGCGTTCGGTCGACACCAGCATGGGCTATACGCCGGCGGGCGGCATCCCCATGGGCACGCGCAGCGGCGATCTCGATCCCGGCGTCATGCTCGAACTGGCCGGGCAGCATGATCACGCGGCATTGAGCGACCTCGTCTATCACCAGATGGGCCTGTTCGCGCTGTCCAACGAAGAGAGCAGCGATATGGCGACGCTGCTGGCAAGCAGCAGCGAGCCGGCCCGTTTTGCGGTGGACTATTTCTGTCGCCAGGTACGGGCCGCCATCGGTGGCTTCGCCGCCAAGGCCGGCGGCATCGACGCACTGGTATTCAGCGGCGGGATCGGCGAACACGCCCCGCAGATTCGAGACCGCATTTGCGAGCCGTTACGATTTTTGGGTTTTGCATTGGATGCTGAAGCCAATCGGGGTAATCAGGATTTTATCCACGCGGAGGGGTCCAGGCCGGTGCTGCGGATTACGGCCAACGAAGAGGCAGTGATCCGCGAATGGGTAGCGTCTTTGTTGGGTGTGGCTTCATGATGATTGGCTGGTACCGACCCTTTGCTGTCGGTCAATCCCACAAAGGTTCATAGGCAGGCATCCAAGAGAAGCAGTCGCTCGGCGCGCCTACTCACTGACAGCAGGTCGGCCGAAGCCGCCGCTCGTGCTTGGCCTTTGATTTCCCCCGAACGGCCGCTTGGTCGATGTATACCTACAAGACCGAATTCGATCCGACGCGTCTCACAAAGGCCTTGACGTGAACCATAGAATCTTTGCAGACCTAGGCTCGAACTGGCGTTATCGGCCACTGGCAACCTCAGCGCGCTCGACTGGATGCTCGACCAGTACAAAGAGATGAAAATCAAAGATCCCTCTATTCGCGAAAAATTCGATACCTATCGTTTCGCTGACTATAAGGAAAAGTATTCGCCCGCTCATGCGTGTCACCATGGTGAGCATCAAGCACAGGAGGTGGGGGGAAGTCACGTTAAAGGAAACGACAATAAATCCCTCCCGCAGCAGGGATTTATTATGTAGGCCACACGCGTTTATGCCTCGCTAACAGGGGAAACACATCCGGTGCAATGCATCTCGCTGGTTGGTGCCCCCCGTCCCGCCATTCGCCGCTGTAAACGAGAATAAGGGCGGGGTGTTTCTCAACGTCCCCCAAAGTGCCGGTGGCCCGGTGCGAAAGGTTGAAGCTCTTTGCTGTACACCGTGGCGCCGTCGATGTCTTTCAGACTGACCGTCATCGAGGCGGTGCGTCCGTCGATGTCGACCTGCCCGAAGAACTGCAATCCGGCGAACGGCGATTGGTTCTGCGTTGGCGGGAATTTCTGGAACGCCACTTGGGGGCCGAAGGTGTTGTCCAGTTTGCCCGGGCCGAAACTACCGGCATTGAGCGGCCCGGTGACAAATTCCCAGAAGGGCTCGAAGTCCTGAAACTGTGCCTTGTTCGGGTCGTAGTAGTGCGCGGCGCAATAGTGCACATCGGCGGTGAACCACACCACATTGTCCACGCGCTGGTGCTTGATGAAGCGCAGGATATCGGCGATCTCGAATTCGCGGCCGAGCACCGGGCCGTCGCCGTTGGAAGAGTTCTCCCAGCGCGGACGCCCTTGGGCGTCGGTGCCGTCGCCCACGTTCAGGCCAAGCGGCATGTCGGCGGCGATGACTTTCCACACCGCCTTGGACTCGCGCAGCTTGCGCTTCAGCCATTCGATCTGTTCTGCGCCCAGGAAGGCTGTGTCGGCGCCCGGCTCGGTCTGGCGGTTGTGGGTGTTGGGGCCGCGGTAGCTGCGCATGTCTAGCACGAACACATCCAGAAGGCTGCCGTAGGGAATGTGGCGATAGACCCGTTCGCTTTCTTCTGCGTCTGCGTAACGCATCGGCGCGTATTCGAGGAAGGCGCGGGTACCGCGCGCGGTCAGCAGCGGAACGTTCTTTTCGGTGTAGCGCGCATCGGCCATCAGATCCTTGGAATCCGACCAGTTGTTGACAATTTCATGGTCGTCCCATTGCCAGATCTGCGGCACTTCCGCGTTGAATCGGCGCACGTTCTCGTCCAGCAGGTTGTATTTGTAGCGGCCGCGGAACTCGTTCAGCGTCTCCGCCACTTTGGAGACTTCCGGTGTGACGATGTTGTGCCAGACCAAGCCGTTCTCCGCGTTCTGGTATTCTTTGATCGGACCATCGGCATAGATGTTGTCGCCGCTGTGAATGAAAAAATCCGGCTGCGTCTGGCGCATGGTCTCGTAAATTTTCATGCCGCCGAATTCCGGATTGATTCCCCACCCCTGACCGGCCGTATCGCCAGACCACAGGAAACGGATATCGCGCGCCTCTTCCGGCGCGGTGCGGAAATGCCCGATTACCGCTTCGCTCATCACGCGCTCGTTGGACAAATCCTGAAACTGCACGCGTACAAACACATCCCGCCCGGCAGGCAGGTCAGTGATATCCAGGCGTGCGGTGTAGTCGGTGGTATCCAGCGCGTAGGAGCCACGTACCCGTGTCGGGTGGGCGAAGTCAGGGTCGAAGTCGTATTCCGCCCACATCCGTGAAGGTCTGTCGGAGCGGCTCCAGATCATCGCGCGATGGCTGCGCACGTCACCGAACTGAATGCCCTGTGCAAGCTGTGGGCGGGCGCTATCCAGGGTAACGATGGCCGGCGCTGCCTGTGCCGGGCGCCCAACAACTGCGGGGAAGGCGGCGGCGCCAACCAGCAAACCGGTAGTCTGAATGAACTGACGGCGCGATTTGTTATGGTGAGATGACATAGAGACTCCTCAATTAGACTCGAATTAAACAAAGGTTAAGAACGTTTTTCGGAAACACAGCCGGGGCTGCGAAGGAAGTCCGTAGACCGGCCGGGTTCGTCCATAGGCTCGTCCCGCAGCTGTGGGACGCAACTCCGAACAGGTTGACTTCACAACGGGTGGAAGGTACGTGCCATGCAAGTACGGGACATGACAAATTGTGAGGGTGGGTCGTTAAGCGGGAATGAAGCTTTCTTGAACTTTTTACAACGTGCCGCATGAGCCATGTGGCCGCAAAACAGCGGCGCGAAGGAAGGGTGCTGCCGTGAGTTGGTACTTGGCCTCTATGTAGAGACCCCCACGCGCAACAACGGATGAAGTTGACTCGGAGCTCCAGCGGCGCCTTTGGCCGAGAAGTGTGAATAGGATTTGCGACAGCTTTCCGTGTGAACCAGCCGTCCCAGTGACAGCTATCTGGTGAGAACGAATTTCGGCTCATGGCCGTAAGGAGCCCTCACCTAAAAACAGGCGTCTCTATCCCTCTGATCGCTGGACATTAGTTACAGCCCCCGAACGTTAATGATCAATCAGGCATTGCCAACGAAGCGGTGCAGCCTACATCCTTTTCAGACTTGACATTGGTTCTAACACGAACTAATTTGGTTCGTGTTAGAACCAACTGGATAGCCCGTGCCACCACAAGCCGATTTCCTTCCAACCGTACAAGCCTTGGTGCAGTGCTACCAGGCCTTTGAGGCGTATTCCGCTGCACACGTTCGCAAGTCGGGGCTGACGCCGCCGCAGTTCGACATCATTGCCACGCTGGGCAACACCGCCGGGATGACCGCCACCGAGCTCGGCGAAAAGACGCTCATCACCAAGGGCACGCTCACCGGCGTGGTTGATCGGCTGTCGGCACGCGGCTGGGTTGAGCGCGTGGCGCATGAAAGCGATGGGCGTTGCCAGATCATCCGGCTGACGCGGTCAGGGGAAGGCCTGTTTGCAAAAGCGTTCCCTGCCCACATGGCCCACATGGGCGCCTGCTTCGCTGGCGTGACGGCGGTTGAACACACGCGCTGGCAAGCCACCTTGCGCTCGCTGGAACGGGTATTCAGAAAGGCGGCAGCATGAGCGCCGCACTGCGCTACTCGACCCCGGCCATCGTGCTGCACTGGCTGGTGGCGCTGTTGATCTTCGTGGCATTTCCGCTCGGCGTGTACATGGCCGAGCTGCCGCTGTCGCCGGACAAGCTCAAGCTCTACAGCTATCACAAGTGGATCGGCATCACGATTCTGATGCTGGCATCCATCCGCGTGATGTGGCGGGTGACGCATACGCCGCCGCCTTTGCCCGGTGACATGGCCCGCTGGCAGCGCCGCGCAAGCCAGGTGGTGCATGGCCTGCTTTATGTGCTGATTCTGGCGATTCCGCTGTCGGGCTGGCTGATGAGTTCGGCCAAGGGGTTTCAGACAGTATGGTTCGGCGTGCTGCCGCTGCCCGATCTGGTCGACAAGGACAAGGCACTGGGCGATCTGCTGGCCGGGGTGCATCAGGCGTTGAACTTCACGCTGCTTGCTCTGGTCATCCTGCACGTGGTTGCTGCGCTCAAGCATCATTTTTTCGAACGTCGGCCATTCATGCAGCGCATGGGATGGGGTAAAAAGGAGCTTTGATGAAACGGATTTTGAATACCCTGTCCTTGCTCGCCGTACTGGCTTCGCCCGCTGCGAGCGCGATGGAATACCGCACAGTTGTACCCAAGCAAAGCGCAATCGGCTTCGAGTTCCGCCAGATGGGCGTGCCGATCAAGGGCGGGTTCAAGCGCTTTGTCGCCCAGATGGTTTTCGATCCGGCCAAGCCCGAGGCCGCTCGCGCGCAGATCGATATCGATCTCGCCAGCATCGACGCGGGCTCGTCCGAGGCCGATGAGGAATCCGCCGGGCGGCTGTGGTTCAACCGCAGCGTGTATCCGCAGGCGCAGTTTGTTTCCAGCAAGATTCGCCCGCTCGGCGGCAACCGCTATGAGATGCGCGGCACGCTGACGCTCAAGGGCCGCAGCCGCGAGCTGGTCGTGCCGGTAACGTTCAGCCCCGGCAAAACGGCCGCCAGCTTTGACGGTGCCTTCGTCCTCAAACGGCTGGATTTCGGCATCGGCGAAGGCATGTGGGCCGATGTCGACACGGTCGCCAACGAAGTCCAGGTCACATTCCGCATTGCCGCCACCGGCCAATAATCCGCTGTTCATAACCACCTCATGGAGTATCAAATGAATCGTCTGCTCACCCTGTCTGCGCTTGTTGCGTTGTCCACCTCCGTTCAGGCCGCACCTGTAACCTTCATCATCGACAACAGCCATACCTATCCGCATTTCACCTATAGCCATTTCGGGTTTTCCAACCAGACCCACAAGTTCGACAAAACCCGCGGCAAGGTGGTGATCGACCGTGCGGCCAAAACCGGCTCGGCTGACGTGACCATTGACGCCACGTCGGTCAACACCGGCTATGCGCTGTTCAACGAACACATTCAGGCAGCGGACTATTTCGATACCGCCACCTATCCCACGATCACCTTCAAATCCAGCCAGATGACGTTCAAGGGCGACCAGCTGGCGAGCCTGGCGGGCGATCTGACGATCAAGGGCGTGACCCGGCCGGTGACGCTTGATATATCCAATTTCAAATGCATGCCGCATCCAATGAAAAAAGTCGAAACCTGCGGCGCCAATGCCAGCACCCAGATCAAGCGCTCGGCGTTCAACATGGGCAAGAATGCGCCCTATGTGAGCGATGAGGTCACGCTGACGCTGGCGATTGAGGCCTACAAGGAACAAGTGCCTGTGCAATAAAGGCCAAGCGCCTACGCAATAAAGGCATGGTGCGTCCGGTAGCTGCGGCGCACTGGCGTAAAATGGCGTTTTGCTGTTTGGATTGTCTGCCGTGGAACCCCATCAACTCGAATTGCTCGCGCCCGCTCGCGACGCTGATATCGGTATCGAAGCCGTCAACCATGGAGCCGATGCCATCTATATCGGCGGGCCGTCGTTCGGTGCGCGCGCCTCGGCGTCAAACGAGGTGGCCGACATCGCCCGGTTGGTTACGCATGCGCACCGCTTCAACGCGCGCGTGTTCACGACGATCAACACCATTCTGCGCGACGACGAACTCGAACCCGCACGCAAGCAGGTCTGGCAGTTGTATGAAGCCGGTGTCGATGCGCTGATCATCCAGGACATGGGCCTGTTCGAACTGGACCTGCCGCCGATTCAACTGCACGCCAGCACCCAGACTGATATCCGCACCCCGGAAAAGGCCCGCTTTTTGCAGGATGTTGGGCTGTCGCAGATCGTGCTGGCACGCGAACTCGACCTTGGGCAGATCGCCGCCATTCGTGCTGTTACCGATTGCAACCTGGAGTTTTTCGTCCACGGCGCGCTGTGCGTGGCCTATAGCGGCCAGTGCTTTATCAGCCACGCCCACACCGGGCGCAGCGCCAACCGGGGCGATTGCTCGCAGCCCTGTCGCTTGCCGTATCAGGTCAACGATATGGAAGGCCGGATCGTCGCGCACGACAAGCACGTGCTGTCGATGAAGGACAACAACCAGAGCGACAACCTCGAAGAACTGATTGATGCGGGCATACGCAGCTTCAAAATCGAAGGACGTTACAAGGACATGGGTTATGTGAAAAATATTACCGCCCATTACCGCACGCTGCTGGATGACATCATCGAACGCCGCCCGGAATTCGCGCGGGCGTCTTCGGGCCGCACCACGTTTAGCTTCACGCCCGATCCGAACCAGAACTTCAACCGCGAGTTCACTGATTATTTTGTCGACGGACGCAAGGACGACATCGGCGCGTTCGATACGCCGAAGAACCCCGGTTTGCCGGTGGGCTATGTCAGCAAGGTGGGCGACAAATGGGTCGAACTGCACACCGAGTCTCCCGACATTGCGCTCAACAATGGTGATGGCCTGTGTTACTACACGTTGCAGAAAGAACTGGCGGGGTTGGCAATCAACCGCGCCGAAAAAGTGGGCGAGGGTGTGTGGCGGGTGTTTCCACGCGAGCCGATCTCAAGCTTCAAGGATTTGCGTGCGGGTACGGCGGTGAACCGCAACCGTGACATGAACTGGGTGCGCATGCTGGAAAAGCAATCGAGCGAACGCCGCATCGCGGTGTGGATGCGGCTGGATGAAACCGCTACCGGATTCTCGCTGACGCTGGCCGACGAGGACGGCCATTCCGTCACCGTGGCGGCAGACCATGCCAAAGAGCCGGCCAAGGACGCTGCCAAGGCCGAGTCCAGCCTGCGCGAACATCTCGGCAAACTGGGCACCACGTCGTTTGCTTCGATGGGCATCGCGCTGGAATGGACGCAGCCCTGGTTTGTGCCGGCATCCTTTATCAATGCCTTGCGGCGCGACGCTGTTATCGCCTTGGAAACAGCGCGCGTGGCGGGCTACAAACGCCCACTGCGTGCACCGGCAATCAGTCCGCCCGCGACTTATCCGGAGGACACGCTCAGCTATCTGGCCAATGTCTTCAACCACAAGGCGCGGGATTTTTACGCCAAACATGGCGTGCAAGTGATTGCTGCTGCGTACGAGAGCCACGAAGAAGCCGGCGAAGTTTCGCTGATGATCACCAAGCACTGCGTGCGCTATTCTCTCTCCCTTTGCCCCAAGCAGGCCAAGGGCGTCACCGGGGTGCAGGGCACCGTGCGCGCCGAACCGCTGACATTGATCAACGGCAGCGAAAAACTCACGCTGCGCTTTGACTGCAAACCGTGTGAAATGCACGTGGTGGGGAAAATGAAACCGGCGGTGACGAAGGACACGTCATTGCCGCTGACGTTTTATAAAGCCCGGTCTTGATGCGCTGAAGCACTTACGCTGATTTGAGCGTGAGTGACTTGGCAAGATTCGCCATGAATGCAGTGTGTTGCGTCTCAGCATGTTGGTACGCGGTAATCAGGCGCTCAGCGTCTTCGCTCAAGCGGCTGCCAGCGGGGCCGCTTTCAACCAAGGGTGATTGCCACGCGGCATTCATTGCATCGGCTGCATCCCAGGCCGCCTTGTAGCTCATTTTCATGGCCTTGGCGGCTTTGGAGATGGAACCGGTTTCACGGATGCGTTGCAGCAACTCGACGCGGCCGCGCCCCAGAAAATTCTTGCCGTCCAGCGTCAGCCAGAAACGACCGTCGGCCTTGAGTTGTGTCGCTTTTGCTTGTTTCGCCATGCGACGAGTGTATCAAACGACCATTGCCGATATTCCGCAAAGGGCAGAAAATAAGGCTTTGCAATCAAAGGAAACCGCCATGAAACGCCTGCTTGCTGTCTTCGCGATGCTCTGTCTGCCGCTTTCTGCAAGCGCTGCAGAAGCTTACACCGCGCTGTTTCAAAAGCATGGGAAGTTTCAGGATGTGCGCGACTCGGTCGCCATGGCGATTGAAGGCAAGGGGCTGTTGATCACCCACAGCAACCATATCGCCGACATGCTCGAGCGCACCGGCAAGGACCTCGGCGCAAGCAAGCGGGTCTACGAATTCGGCGAGCAGATGGAATTCTGCAGCGCAACCGTGTCGCGAACCATGATGGAGGCCGACCCGCATGCCATCGTGCTGTGCCCGTATAGCATCGCGGTCTACAAGATCCCCAACGACGAGCATATCTACGTGGCTTTCCGGAAGCCGCCGACTTCCAAAAATCCCGCGCGCAAGAAAGCGTTGGCCGATGTCGAGAAGCTGCTGACCGAGATCGTCAAAGACGCGCTGTAGCCAGCGCGGCCTTGTCCCTGGATAGGGTCGCATCCGCATGTGGCGGGTCGTTGCCGGGGGAGGGCGGTCGGCATTTCTGTTTGGTTGACGGCATGGCGGCATGCTGTTTGCCGTTCGCCCGAACTTTGTTATTGCATTGGAAATCGCGTCACCCCAGCCACAACTAAGATCAGGTTCCGATGAACAGACGGTTGCTGTGCTTTCAATCCGTTACGCTGGCGGCCTGGCTGGCGCTATGCCTGATGCTGCCCGCTCAGCTTCAGGCAGCGGGGTTTGAGCGGGCGCACTGGGAACGGCAGGGCTGGGTGACGGAGTGGGAAGCCGGGATGCAACGCGCCCGCACCTCAGGCAAGCCGGTATTCGTTTATTTCGACGCCGGCTGGTGCAGCTGGTGCCAGCAATACAAACGCGATGTGCTCGACACTCCCCGGGTGCGCGCGGTGCTCGCGCGCGACTTTATCCGGCTGGCAGTGGACTACGACGCCCGGCCGGATCTGATGCGGCGCTATGGCGGCAAGGGCTTGCCGTTCACGCTGGTGCTGTCGCCGGACGGGATTGCGCTCAGCCAATTCGTCGGCGTGATACCGGCAGATGATCTGCTTGATTTGCTGGCCACGCTTGTGCGGCGATCAGGGCGGCACCCGGAGGTGGTGCGTGAGCCGGGCGAGGTGCTGTATCGGCCCGCTGCACTCGACCGCAAAAATCACGCCGCTTTCCGTGCTGCTTATATGCGGCACCTCGACGCCCTGTACGACCCGGCGCGAGAAACGATCTCGGGCCAGTTCGAGAGCGGCACGACATTCCGGCGCACCGCACTGCTGACCTGGATTTATCTGATGGACCATGGTTTGTGGAAAGCGCGCATCCAGCGCGCGGCACAGGCAGACCGCAAGCGGCTCTGGGACCCGGTCGGCAAGGGCTTCTTCAATTTTGTCGATCCCACCCGGGCGGACTATCTCGAATCCTCCAAGCTGCTCGAAATCAACGCCTGGATGATGGCCCGACAAGCGCAGCTCGGCGCGCACGACCCGGAGGCGCAACAGCTTGCCAGGGATACATGGGAATACCTGCGCACCGTGCTGTGGGACCCCGCGCATGGCGGCTTCTTCCAGTCGCAACTCGCAGACAATGCGTATTACACGCTGCCGCCGCCCGAGCGGTTGCGCAAACAGGCGCCGCCCGTGGATCGGGCCAAGCGCACCGACAGCAATGCCCAGGCGGTCTGGGCGCTGCTGTATCTGAGCCGTTTCGACGGGCGCAAGGAGGTGCTCGATCACGCAGCGCTGACCATGGATTTTCTGCTGCGGGAGATGTGGCGCGACGGCCGTCTGTATCACCTCTGGCGCGACGGCCGTTTGTTTTCTCCCGATTTGCCGCATAGCTGGTTCTGGGTGCTTGCAGCAGGCGCCGAACTGGAGCAGGTGCGCCCGGACCACATTCGACGCCAGCAGCTTGCGGCCATCGCCGCCACGGCCGGACGTTGGCTGGACGCACGCATGCGCAATGCGGCGGCGCCCCGGCTCGACAACGAGCTTGCCGGGCTGATTTCCCTGGCAGCAGGGCATCGTGTGCGCTACCCGAATCTTTCGTCTGACGCGCGCGACTGGGCTTTGAGCCAGCTCCGCATCGAAACCGAAACGCCGCCGGACGAGCCGGTGATCGGGCTGTGGGCCTGGGAGGCGCGGCTGGCGGCACCGCCTCGTCGCTAAGGCGACAGCCTGCCGACCGGATCGGTCGGCGCAATCGGATCCGACAACAGGCAGGTCCGATATGCCCGTCCGCGAAGGCGTCGGCTAGAATGTGCGGATGATCCAGGCCGCTACACACCCGTTATGACCGCTTTTCTTGCCATCGGCCTGGGCGCGGCCATTGGTGCATGGCTGCGCTGGGGCCTGGGGCTGTGGTTGAATCCCCTGTTTCCGTCGATGCCGCTCGGCACGCTGGCCGCCAATCTGATCGGCGGCTATTGCGTAGGCCTGGTGATCGCCTGGTTTTCCGAGCATCCGGGCATGCCGCCGGAAGCGCGCCTGTTTCTTATCACCGGTCTGCTGGGCGGCCTCACCACCTTCTCCACTTTTTCCGCTGAAGTCGTGACGGCATTGATGCGCGGTCTGTGGCTGACCGGCGGCTTGATCGCATTCGCTCACATGACGGGCTCTTTCCTTGCCACCGGCCTGGGGTTTTATTCGATGAGGTTCTTCAAATGAACACAATCTGCCTGCAGGTGTTTGTCTCCGAAGCCAGTCATCACCACAGCAAACTGACCTACGAGTGGCTGCTCGATACGGCGCAAGCAATGGGCGTCAGCGGCGGCTCGGCATTCCGCGCGCTGGCCGGATTCGGGCGCCATGGGCGCCATGACATCGGGTTCTTCGAACTGGCGGGCGAATTGCCCGTCGTGGTGGAATTCTTCGCCGAGGCCTCAGTGGCCGACCAGTTGTTGAAAGCCGTCTCCGATGCGGGGTTAAAGCTGGTGTACGCCAAATTGCCGGCCGAAACTGGCATCACTGATTAAGCAAGCGTGCTCGATCAGCTGGTTCTGTTCGTTGCGTCGCTTGCGGCCAATTTTTTCTCGGCGTTGTCGGGCGGCGGGGCCGGGCTGATCCAGTTTCCCATGCTGATTTTTCTGGGCCTGCCTTTTGGCATCGCCCTGGCCACGCACAAGGTCGCCAGCGTGGCGCTTGGTGTCGGCGCCACACTGCGTCATCTGAAGGAATCCCATCTCGAACGCCGCTTTTCGCTGATCATTCTGGGCGCCGGTTTGCCCGGCGTGGTGCTCGGCGCCGTCACGATCCTGCAGATTCCCGAGCGCGCCGCCACCTTGGCGTTGGGCGTGCTGACGCTCGGGCTGGGGCTGTATTCGGTGTTCAAGCCCCGGCTCGGGATGGACCACGCGCCCAGAAACCAGCAAGGCCGAGCGCTGGTCGGCGGTATGGCGGGCTTGTTCGTGGTGGGTTTTCTCAATGGCTCGATCACCAGTGGCACCGGACTTTTTTTGACGATCTGGCTGATCCGTTATTTCGGTCTGGATTACACCCGGGCCGTGGCGTATACGCTGATTTTATGCGGCCTGGTTTGGAATGGTACCGGCGCGCTGGTGCTGGGATTGATCGGCACTGTGGCCTGGGGATGGATGCCGGCGCTGCTGGCGGGCGCGGTCATCGGTGGCTATCTGGGCAGCCACCTGGCGATTCGTAAAGGCAATACGTGGATCAAGCGAGCGTTTGAAGGCGTGACCATTCTGATTGGTCTGAAACTGATCCTGAGTTAATCATCACCGGCGTGGACACGATTCCGGCCGCCCCGCTTGGCTTTGTAGAGGGCCTCGTCTGCAGCCTTGATCAAGACATCGCCGCTTGCATGAAACGGGTAGGTGGCAATGCCGCCACTGGCGGTGGACATGAAATAACTGTCGCGATAGGGGTGGCGAATCTGCGCGAAATCCTGCCGGATACGATCCATCAGAGCGAAAGCCTGCTCTGCATCGGTGTGCGGTAAGCCAATCAGAAACTCTTCGCCGCCGTATCGGCAGATGATGTCCTGCTTGCGCAGACGCTGCTTGAGCAGCCACGACAGGCTGCGGATGACCTGATCGCCAACCGGATGGCCGTAGTTGTCGTTGACCTGCTTGAAGTGGTCGATGTCCATCATCACCACCGACAGGAAGCCGCCTTCGTGTGCCACGCTGGACAGCAGCATGTCCAGCGTGTTCTTGCCGCTGGAGTGGTTGAGCAGGCCGGTCAGGCTGTCGTGGTACATGGTGCGGCGCAACGCCCGGTAGCGCTCGATCTTGCATTTCACGATGGCGTTGAGAAACACCGGGTTGAACGGCTTGGTGAGGAAGTGATCGCCGCCGAGCCGCATCGCATCGACCTGCAGGGCGACGTTGGTTTCGCCGGAGAGATAGACGATGGGGGTGCTGAGAAATTCGTTGTGTTGCCGGATGATGCGCGCGAGTTCGACGCCGGTGCAGTTCGGCATGTACATGTCCATCAGGATCAGGTCGGGGTTGAACTGCCGCAGTGCAGTCAGCGCCTGGCGCGGATCGTTGACGACTTCGGAAACGATCTGGTTTTCTTCCAGCGTGCGTCGAATCACATGCCCGGCGGTCTTGGAGTCTTCCACGATCAGCACGCGGTAGGCCTCCTGTTCGTGCCGCTCGCTTAACTCCATGATGTGCTCGATGATGGTGTGCGAAGGCGTGCCTTCGAGCAAACAGCTGTCGCTGCCTCCGCGCAGGGCCTGTTGAAGCTGCTCGAAGTCGGACAGCACCCCGAGACAGATGATCTGCCCCATGGGAAACCGTTGCCGCAGAGCCTGGATGCGGTTCGTCCATTCAGCTTCCGGCAGGCTGCTCATGTCGAGCAGCAGCAGAGGCGCTGCATCTGCGTTATCGGGTAAGGACTGGTTCCAGAGGCTGAATTCTGCTGCCATGCCGAAATACCCGAGCTGTGCCAGCAGTCCTTTCCAGACTGCCGGGTCGTGACCAATCAACCAGGTTTGTCTCATCCTCATGTCATTGGGGACGGCATGTTGAGGGCCCTGCCGCCGTTCAGCCACGCCGGCGGCGGCGGCGGCATGGGTATCGGCCATGCGTCCCAATGCCAGGATGCGTTCATTGAGGTCGTCCTGCGCGGCTTGTGCCAGCGGGTGCCCGATATCCTTGTTGAACAGTGTCAGCGTCACCTGCTCCAGCTGGTGGCTGGCGTGATGCAGCGCGGTGATGCCTTTGTCGATCAGAAACTCTGTGAAACTGTTGATCGATACCGCCAGTTCAACAAAATTTTCAAAGGTGGGCGTGGTCTGATAGCGCTGCCATGTGTTCGACAAAGCCTGGGTTTTTTGCAGGAGTTCTTCGGGGGAGCAAAACATGGCCGGGAAGCGATAAGGATGAGTGCTGGTTGTGCGGACGCAGGATTATCGCGCTTTATTGGGGTTGGGGCATAGCCTCAACCCACTTTATGTCCCGGCGTGCATAAATAATGGCGGCCTATCCCAGGCAACGCAGTCCCCATACTTACAAGCCGGTTTCCACCTCAAGCCGTAGATACTGGTTGTAGGCATTTGCCCGATTGGCTTCGTTGAAGGCAGGCATTTTGCGATATCTTGACCAGTCAATGGACTGGTAGGCTTCCTCGAAGGGAATGAGGTTGCGTGCTGATTTACCCAGTTGGGTGCGCAAAAATTGCAGATAATCCCGGGTGAAAATCAAATCTGCTGTTGGCGTGCGGGTAAGGCCGCCGTGTCCGGGAACCAGGACGCGTGGCTTCATTTCAATCAGCCTGTCCAGTGCGGCGATCCAGGCGCGACTATCGGCGTCGCCGACAAACGGTATCCGTCCGAGAAACACCAGGTCGCCAGCGTAGAGCACGCCATCTTCCTTGACCAGCATGGCCATGTCTTCTCTGGAGTGGGCCGGGCCGACGTAGCGCAGGTTGAAATGCACGCCGCCCATTTCAAAGTCCTCATCGCCTGCCAGATAGCGGTCGGCTTCCAGCAATTGGGTGGTTTCGTCCACCCACGGAAACAGCGCTTCCTTGCGCTGGGCAAAACGCTCGGCGGCATCCTTGCTGCGGGTCGTGCCTTCGCCCGCCCGGTGGGCCCAGATTTCCGCCCCCAGTTCCTTGAATATCTGCAAGCCATAGTAATGATCGGCATGGTAATGGCTGACGATGACGCGCTTGATCGGCTGACGGGTGATTTTACGAATCACCTGGACCAGTTTTTTGGCCAGCGGCGGCGAGGCCAGTGCATCGAAAACCACAACGCCATCGCGCGTGACGACGAACCCGGCGTTGGACATGAAGCCCTGGTTGGCACTGGACGCCGCCCCCGGCTGGCCTTGCACGAAATAGCTGTGGGTGCCGACCTTGATGGCTTTCATGGGTACGCTCACCTCGGCCATAGCGGGTTGCGTCGCCGCATGGGCAGCAGGTAGCAGGCCCAGGCATAACAGGGAAAAAAGCAGGCGTGCAATCATGAAGACTCCAAATAATGAGTGACCATTATAAACATCACATAATGACGAGGCTGGCTGAACGGTTGGTTCAAGCACAGGGTTACCCCGTCAGGTCATCGCGTCAGGTCATCGCGTCAGGCTGCGATTCGCGCGGACATGGACTGGACCGGTTTCCGGTGTGAACGTTCAGCGGTCTTCACTGCAGTTCGGGTCGAATGGAGGCTGGCCTGTGGTATCTTCGCGTGGAGAAATGGGGGAAATCGGTGTTCAAAAAACAGTGGCCAGCTTTTTTGCTGGCATTCGTATTACCGCTTCTGGCGGTGTTCTGGTGGTGGGGCGGATTCAGTTCGGTCAGCGTTTCGGAGACCGAGGCCGGGCCTTACCGCTATGCCTACATCGACTACGAAGGGCCGATCAGCAATATGCGCAAATCCCAGCGTACCGCCCTGGATAAATTTACCGTCGCCAAGGTGGCTGCAGGCGACACCATCAGCGTGATACTCACTGATCCGCGTGCAGCCAACGGCAAGGTTCGCGCGCAACTGGGTTACACACTGGCCGATACCGCTCCGGTTCCTGCCGGGATGAAAGAAGGGCGTGTCGAGCGCCGCGCTGTTTATGCAGCCCACGTTCAGGCAGCGACGTTGCTGGCGCCGTCCAAAACGTATCAGGCCTTGTCTGAATTTCTGGAGTCGAAAGGCAAAACCCTGGTCATGCCGACAGTAGAACTTTATCGGCCAGCGGGTCAGGCAAGCCGGATCGGTACCTTTACACTGGAAATGGATCGCTGATGGCTTTCTTCTCCGTTCTCGCCGCCGTTGCCCTCGAACACATGCGTCCGCTGCGGCGCAGGTTGCCGCATTATCAGCTGTACACCCGTTTCATACTGTGGCTGGACCGGCGCTTGAATGCGGGTGAATACAGCCATGGCGCTATCGCATGGGCGCTGGCTGCGCTTCCTGTGTTACTGGGCGTGTGGTTGACTTTTTCTTTGCTCAGCGGGATCCATCCTGTTCTTGGTTGGGGCTGGAATGTGCTGGTGTTGTACTTCACCATGGGCTTCAAATACTTCAGCGATACGGCCGAACAGATAGCGCGGTTGTTGCGCGCGGGCGATCTCGATGGCGCACGCGCGCTTCTGGTTGAGTGGCGTGGCGGCGATGCCAGTGAGTTCAGCGAGGATGAAATCACGCGCGTGACGATCGAACAGACCATGACGTCGAGCCACCGCCAAATGTTCGGCGTGCTGTTCTGGTTTGTGCTGCTGATTCCGCTCGGTCCCGTTGGTGCGGTGTTGTTTCGTTGCGCTTCGATCTTGTCGCGACGTTGGGTGGACTCGCAGGGACGGTTCGGCTTATGCGCACAGCGTGTTTTTAATGCCATCAACTGGTTGCCCGCGCGGCTGACTGCTTTGACCTATGCCATCGCCGGCAACTTCGAGGATGCGACCTTTTGCTGGCGTACCCAGGCACCAACCTGGCCGGAGGCGGAGGATGGCGTGGTGCTGGCTGCGGGCGCTGGCGCCATGGGCGTGCGGCTGGGTCAAAGCATTAATGTGGCAGGGGAGACGGTGTGGCGGCCTGAGATTGGCGCTGGCCAGGCGCCCGAGGTCGATGGCATCGACAGCGCCGTGAGCATGATCTGGCGCGGTCTGGTGATCTGGCTGGTGGCGGGGTTGCTTGTCGTTATCGCAGGTTGGGTGGCGTAACGCCTTATGCTCAACGCGCTGTGGATCGGCTTCATTCTCGTTGCCTTTCTGATTGCGTGTTTCAAGCTTATTGTTCTGGGCGACGCTGGCATTTTCGCAGCGCTGGTCAAGGCATTATTCGACAGCAGCAAAACCGCGTTTGAAATTGCCCTCGGCCTGACCGGCGTGATGGCACTGTGGCTGGGCGTGATGAAAATCGGCGAACGCGCCGGCATGCTGGACCTCCTCACGCGCGGTCTCGCACCCTTGTTCAAGCGCCTGTTTCCCGAAGTGCCGTCCAATCATCCGGCACTCGGTGCGATGACCATGAACATGGGCGCGAACATGCTGGGCCTGGACAACGCGGCAACGCCGCTTGGCATCAAGGCGATGCAGGAATTGCAAAAGCTCAATCCCACGCCTGATACCGCGAGCGATGCGCAAATTCTTTTTCTCGTCATCAACACCGCCTCGGTCACCCTGCTGCCGGTCACCATCTTCACCTACCGCGCGCAGATGGGCGCGGCGGACCCCACCGACGTTTTCGTGCCGCTGCTCATCACGACCTATATCGGCACCCTGGTCGGACTCCTGGTTACCGGTCTGTACCAGCGCCTGCATCTGTGGAATCGTGTCACCCTGAGCTATCTGGGTGGCGCCACCGCGATCATAGGCGGGTTGGTGATGTACTTTGGCAACCTCGATGCAGCGGAGATGACACGGCAGTCCTCCATACTCAGCAACGTGTTGCTGTTCGGACTTATTTCAACTTTTCTGTTTATGGCCGTATGGCGCCGCGTCAATGCCTACGAGGCTTTTGTCGAAGGTGCCAAGGAAGGCTTTCATACGGCTGTCACGATCATTCCGTATCTGGTTGCGATGCTGGTGGCCATTGCGGTATTTCGCGCCAGCGGTGCACTTGATCTGTTGATGGGCGGCATGCGCAGCGTGGTACTGGCGCTGGGATTTGATGCACGCTGGGTGGATGCAGTGCCGACCGCTTTGTTGAAACCGTTTTCCGGCAGCGGTGCGCGTGCCATGATGATCGACACCATGCAGACACATGGAGCGGACTCCTTTGCCGGGCGGCTTGCCTCCATCGTGCAGGGCAGTACCGAAACGACGTTTTACGTGCTGGCCGTTTACTTCGGTGCAGTCGGCATCAAACGCGTGCGGCATGCCGTGACGTGTGGGCTGATTGCCGACGTCGCCGGCATTCTGGCGGCCATTGGCATGGCTTACCTCTTCTTTGGAGCCGTCGCATGAAAGCTTATGACACGCTTGCTGCCGTTGACATGGGTTCCAACTCCTTCCGTCTGGAAGTGGTGCGGGTGTCTGGCGATCAGCTCTATCCGCTCGATTCGCTGAAAGAAACCGTGCGTCTGGCCAGCGGACTCAATGATGAAAAAAGGCTAGATGAAGCCACTCAGGCCAGTGCGCTGGCCTGTCTGCAACGCTTTGGAGAACGTCTGCGTGGCCTGTCTCCCGAAGCCGTGCGCTGCGTCGGCACCTCGGCGCTGCGCATCGCCAAAAATGCCGATGCATTCATCCGCAAAGCGGAAATCGCGCTCGGTCATCCGATCGAGATCGTTGCCGGACGCGAAGAGGCGCGGCTGATTTATCTGGGCGTGGCGCATTCGTTACCCGCTTCACCCAACAGCCGCCTGGTGGTGGATATTGGTGGGGGCTCTACCGAGGTGATTATCGGCCAGGGGCTCAACCCTCGCGAAGGCGAAAGCCTGCACATGGGATGCGTCAATTTTTCGCAGCGCTTTTTTGCCGGGGGTGTAATCGACAAAACTGCGATGAGAGCAGCCGAGGTGACTGCCCGGGTCGAAGTCGAGCGCATCGCCAAAAAGTTTTCCAGGGACAACTGGCAGCAGGCTATTGGTTCCAGCGGCACAGCGCGAGCGCTGCGCGAAATCCTCGAGAAAAATGGCTTGTCGGAAAACGGGATTACGGCAGACGGGCTGGCAAAACTGCGCAGCCTGATGATCAAGGCTGGGCATAACGATGCGCTGGAGCTTGCCGGATTGCGCAGCGATCGTCGGCCCGTTATCGCCGGTGGATTCGCCATCATGGCGGGATTGTTTGCCGAGCTTGGCATCGAGCAGATGGATGTGGCGGAAACTGCCATGCGCGAAGGGATTTTGTATGACCTGCTGGGGCGCTTTCATCAGCAGGACATGCGCGAGGCCACGGTGGATGAATTCATGCGCCGCTATCACATCGATACTCAGCAGGCAGCACGTGTCAGCCAACTGGCGCTCAAACTATGGGTCTCGACCGGAGCCAGCAGTGAAAATGACATGCGGTTTCTCGACTGGGCCGCGCGGCTGCATGAAATTGGCTTGTCGGTATCGCATAGCGGCTATCACCGTCATTCAGGCTACATTCTGGAAAATGCCGATATGCCAGGTTTTTCGCGTTCCGATCAGGCGCGATTGGCCTTGTTGACGCGTGCGCAGCGTGGCGTGCTGCTCAAATTGCCGGAGTTTTCTGCCGAGTCTGTTTTGGCTGAGAATGATCGCTTGCTGATTTGGTTGCTGCGTCAGGCCGTTATTCTGTGTCGTAGCCGCGCCAAACCGGACTTGCCGGAACTCACGGTGGAAGTCACCGGAAAACGCATTCGTCTCGCTTTGCCTGAAAGCTGGCTGGAGAATCGTCCATTGACCCAGCGCGCATTGGAAGAAGAAGCCGTCCACTGGCATGCAGTGGGAATCAAATACGTATTTGGTTAGACGCGTTTCCTAGCCGATGCGATATCGCTTGCGTACTGGCTCGATGATGTTCCACACACATGACATGCCAGCAGGAAAGGTCACCAGATTGCCTTTGCAAATTTCAACCGGATCGCCTGCTTCGGGCGTGATGATTGCCCGACCCTCGATAATGTAGCTGGTCTCGGTCTCTTCATACGTCCAGGTCATGATCGAACTTTCCTTTTCCCATTCCGGCCAAACGTTGACTTTCAGCTTTGAGAGGCGGGTTGCATCCGGATGCGCTTCGATTTTTATTCTTTTCATGTAAGGTCTCTTTTTCGGGTTGATATGTTTATATCGTACGCCTCCTTGGTTTTAAAAAAATTGGTTAAAGATCAACAGCAAAATCAAGAAGGTAGCGTATGTCACCATATGACTGCATGAATCCGATAGGGCGCAGAACCTCCTGTTCAGGGACAGCCGGGTTGCGCCAGCGCTTGCAGGGTTTTGCCCTGGGCATCCAGCAAAAACGCCGCCACACCCAGATCGGCTGCTTTCCAGCCGGCCTGCAACGTGAAGCGATGGCTCGACCGGGGTTCGAGTGGGCCAACCAGTTCGCGTACTACATAGTCGTGATTCAACGTGCGTCTGGCATTTTCGCCCGCCACCACCTTGGAGCTAAGCCGGTTTTCATACAGGGCCAGGAAGAGCTGCGCATTGTTGTCACCGGCTGAAGAAATAAAGCGGCTGTCAACCTGGGCGTCGATGCGATTGTGCGATTGCACCAGCGTCAGGCTGAGATTCACCTGAGCCGGCGTGGGCTTTAATAAGGGGTCACGGGTGCGATGCCAGTTGCGGTGATCGGCGCCGTCCAGCATCACCTGCGGCGTATACACCCAACCCAGCCCGCTGTTGCGGGCGCGCTGGCGCTGGCTGAAGGCGGCCTGGGCAAACGGGTCGCGCCAACCCAGCTTGTCCCAGTAGTCCACATGAAAGGCCAAAGGCACCACGCCGCTGTCGGAAGGCAGTTGCGATAGCCAGCGGTCGGCCGGTGGGCAGGAGCTGCAACCCTCCGAGGTGTACAACTCCAGCAGGTTGTTGCGTGTTACGCCGCTGGTGGCGGTGCAGGTCGCCGCATGGGCGGCGGGAGCGAATAAGGCACAGGCCAGTATGAAAATGCGCATGAGACTCTCCATCCAGAAGTCTTCTAGTCGTGCAAGAGGCTGATTCCCTTACACACAAATCGGAAGTCGTCGTGATGGGGGTACCTGAGTCTTGGCAGTTTCCTGGTCACTTCCTTTGACTGCTATGCAAAGGCCGGTTTGGACTACCCCTGGTAGTCAATCAAGATGCCAACCTGCTTTTCATGAAGGCGAAACTCAATCCCACCAGCACACTACAGGCTCCATGTCTGACGGCATTTCTATGGCCTCGTAAGACTGGCCCTCCACCCATCCCCACCAGCAATCATCCGGCATGAGATGCTCGGGAAACCACGTCGACACTTCTTCTGGCGGCTCGGAGGTGATGATCCAGATCGTGTCGGAGAACGGCCAATCCGGGTTATCGAAAGCCGTCACTTGAACGCGAACGTCAGCGACATTTTTCATTTTTCGGAGGCGTAGCAGCAATGCGTAGAACTCAGCCGGTTCAGGGACCGTTTCCAGGTTGCAGCCTATTGAGCCCACCACATCGTTGCCCTCAAAAAACTCCTCAAGCGTCAAAAGGGGGCGTGGGGTTGCGGCCACATCAGGGTCGCCATGCAAATTGACGCGTTTGGTAATTTTGTCGAGTGCTGTCACTGAGTTTTTCCGGAGTCACCAATACCTGGATTATGGGCCGAATATCATAAAGCTTTGCTTGGATATGGCGGGGTGAGTCGTGGCCATGTTGTTCACCTGGAAATGGTTCGCGTAAAAGGGTTCAAATCCGGCTGCTTTTCTAGACGCTCGATTTTTCAGGTTCGTCCCATTTTTCTGGAGCGGGCGTCCACCTGCAGGATTCCGGTTTTTCCAGTAGGGCACAAACCGCTTCACCCAGGTGGATGTCCAGATAATCTGCAGCTGCGCTTGCTCCGCCGTCGTTCCAGTTTGCATTCAATACAAAGGGTTTGAAGCTTTCCCAGTCCTTGGCCATTTGCTCCACCATGATGCGGGCCAGATCGTAAGAGAGCAGGTTGCCGTCATCGGGGCGATAGAAAGACTTGCCTGACCAGAACGCCTGGATTTCTGCTTCACCCCAGAATGAAAGGTGCTTTTTCTGCATTTCGTGTGGCGTGTAAAGTGAGGTTCCTTTGCCTGCGAGCCGATGTTCCGTATTGACGGCAAGACCCTCGTTCAGCCATAGCGGAATCGGCAGATGCGAAAGACACCCATGCGTCATTTCGTGGGCGATGACCGGTTCAACGGTTCGCATGTCGGATTTGACTGTAATAAAGTGACTGCAGCCGTCGCTGATATGCATGCCGCCGCTGATGGCGAATTCGCCGCCTTCCTCCGGGTAGAAGTAGGACGCGTAGTTGTAGTAGTGTTCGTCGTCGACGAACACGATCAGGATATCCTTGCCCCACTCCGGTACGTGTGCGATTCCGTCCAACACCTTCACCACACGTTGCAGGGTTCGACCCATATAGTCGAGTGTGGCGCGAGACATGTCCGGTTCAAGCGAGGACAGCAGGGCGGCCTGATCTGTCTCTGCGAGGTAATAGCCTGCGCCGAGCGCATCACGGAGATGGAGCAGCCATGCTCGCTCGCAAGCGGTCCACGCCTCGTTCTGCAACGCATCGGATTCAGCCGTATCCACCCAGGCTTGAGCCGCCTCCCAGTCGAGAATGGGTAGGGTGTTATGCCATTTGATGTGTTCGCCGACCGGAAATGGCGCCAGTCCATCGATCAAAATTTCGGTAGGTGCGGTTTCGTCCTGCTTGGCTGAATCTGAAGTTGACACTACGTTGCTGCTTGGAAACAGGGTCCGCAAAAGATTAAGCATGACTGATATGAGGAAGGCGAGTTAACACAAGGCTAATCGGAAACTGGCCATGGGACAGGCGCCCACAGCCGGATGGCTGGGTGTCTTGCTCTGCGAGAATCAGGACTTTTCAACGATGTGTCCCTTGCTTAAAGCTTCGCCACAATAGGGGCAGGTACGCTGGCGCGTATGGGCTGGCCGCGCACATTTCGGGCAACTTGTTGGCTTGCCGGTAATCTTCCCATCCTTGCGCCCATCCCTGATATCAATGTCGGTAATCTTGGCTTCGATATCGCTTTCGGTCAGGCTGGTTTTCTCGCTGATCAATTCCCATAAGGCCTGGGTGATGATCGAGAGCCTGTCCATACGGGCTTCGAGGCGTTGCACTTCTTTATGCAGGCGTTCAGCATTGTTGGCAGAGTCTTGCCTGGCAAATTCGGCAGTTGTTTTGGCCTGGCTGATTTGGCCTTGTTGAACAATATCCCAAAGGTCGAAGAGCATCGGTATCCCCTGTAAATGGTGAATCCCTCTCAGCTTGCTGAAGCCAACAAGCCAACGGCTTGTCTGTTAAACAGCAACATCTGGTTAATTCTGCTGGTTTTTTTAACGTTGAGCCACCATCAAAAACACCGGGTAGTCCTGCGCCCCCGTCTCGCGTTCCTTGGTGATCGTGAATACCGTTTGAAACTGTGGATCAGAAAATCCGGCCAGAGCTGTGCGCCGGCCAAGATCAGCCTGATCGAAGCCGTGGTGTACGTCCACCTCCGGGCCGTGGAAGGAGCCATCCTCCTGATCAAGGTCGGCTATGCACAGATAGCCACCGGGGTTCAGAATATCGTGGAAGACGCGCAAGATGTGGTTGGTGTCGGGCACATGATGCAGCGTCATCGCGGTGACGATCAGGTCGAATTTTTGAGCCGGGGCCGGGTCGATGAGCAAGTCCAGCTTCACTGGCGTCATGTTCGTCACGCCCTGCGCGGCGATCTTTTCGGCCACCACATCAAGCATGCCGCTTGAACTATCTGCCAGCAAAATCGTGCCGAGCTCGTCCTTGAGCGGAAACGACAGTAAGCCGGTGCCGCAGCCGTAATCGAGGGCACTCATGCTGCGATGCAAAGGCACGGCCTTGCGAACCGCGTCTGCAATCTTCAGCCCGCGTTGCTGGAAGATCGGGTTGTCGTTCCATTGGCGGGCACGGGCATCAAAATGGCTGGCGTCGAGCTGGATGGGTTGCGTAGTGTTCATGATGTTCGAAGGGTTGAATGGCTCGCGGCTGCACCAATGTGTGAAGCCGCTTGAAAGGTCGAGTCTAGCTTTTTTGGGTTTGCAGCACACTCGACCAGCGCAAAAACTTGTCATCAAAAGTCATGGCGGCATGCGCCGGGCTGGTGGATGGCAGCGTTTCGGTGCGGGTGGCACAGAACGTATCTGGCAAACCGGGCAACACCAGCCGCCGGTAGAGGTCGGCCGCCTTGCCTCCGTTAAAGCAGATCAAGACAATGTGCGGATGGGATTCGATAAACGCGGCGAAGTCATTTGGCACCACGCTGGCATGCACGATGTCCGCGTCGAGGCTGCCTGGCCGTTGTGCCGCAGCGCATACATCCCAAAGTGCGATGCCGTTTTGCATCAGCCGTTGCGCGCGCTCCGCGTAGGGCAACTTCGGACCTGCGCCAAAGAGCTGGCCCATGATTTTCCAGAATGCATTGTATGGGTGGGCGTAGTACTGCTGCTGCTGGAGCGACACCTGTCCGGGCAGGCTGCCGAGGATCAGAATCCGTGCGTGCGCGTCAGCGATGGGCGGGAAGCAGGTGTCAGGCATGGGCTAACGCGAACGCTCAAATCCTGTCAGTCGCACATCCACGCTGAGTGACAGCGCAGTCAACGCTGCGGCCTGCGCGCGGCCCTCGGCACTGGCGCGGTAAAGATGCGGCGTCATTGTCAGCAGGTCGGCGACCTGCTCGGCGCGGGTCAGTTCGATGGAGAAGCGAACCGTTTCCGTGGGCAGGCGGCTAAAGCCTTCGGGTGTCTGCATCTCGGCCGTGCGTTCCGGTTTCAGGCTGGGGTAGATGATTTCGCGTAGTTCGCGCAGATGATCGGGCCCGGCATCGACCTGCAACAGCAGGCCGCCCGGCTTCAACACCCGCGCAAACTCCGCATACACCGGGAAGCCGAACATGCACAGCACCCGATCCAGCGTGCCCTGCAGCACCGGCAGATTGGCGTTGCTGCCCACTACCCAGTTCACGCGCTTGTCCTGCTTGGCGGCCGACAGCACCGCCCATTTCGAAATATCCAGCCCCAGCAGTGCCAGGGTTTGTTTGTCGCCCACCGCAGCGGCCAGCTGGCCCAGGTAGTAGCCCTCGCCACACCCGGCATCGATGCAACTGAGGCTTGCGTCAGCCGGCACATCGGCCAGCACGGCACGGCTCACCGCCGCGGCGATCGGCTGGTAAAAATCCGCCGCAAGAAAACGCCGCCGCGCCGCGATCATTTCCTTGCTGTCGCCCGGATCGCGCGAGCGTTTGTGTTGCACCGGTAATAGATGCGTATAGCCCTGGCTGGCGATGTCGAAGCTGTGGCCGGAAACGCAGCGCCATGCAGAACCGACGCAATGCAACGGTGTGCCGTCCAACGGACAGGCGAGCGCCTGGAATGGGGTGATGCTCATTGACTATTACCCTGACAGCCTTGGGTGCGCGCTAAAGTGCTGTTGCGGAAGCGTGACGAGAAAACCGTGGTCTGCCCGGTTGTTCAGGCGCGTGGCCTTAACGGCTGACCACGTTCAAGCCCGGCTTCAATTCGTCTTCATCGATATAACCGATGGCGCCTGGAGTGTTTTGGACAAAATCGATCACTTCGGCGGCGTTCAATAACTCTTTAGGTGGGATGCCTTTGCCGATGAAGCGGCGCACTGTCCAGTAAGCGGTGTATTTTTCATCGTCCTGATTCAGGTAGCGTTGCAGGAAACGGTCACGCAGCGCACCCGACTTCAGATTAACCGCCGTGACATGTATCCCGTCTACCTCGATCGCTTTCCCGGTAAATATTCTTTGTACGGTGGTCGTGTTGAGCTTGTTCAATCCGGGATGGCCGATGATGACCACGTTTTGCGCATGCGCTTCACATAGCGCAAATGCCAGCAGGGTGGAGATCAGCATGAGTTTTGATTTCATCATGGTCGTCTCTCTTAGAACGTGAAGCTGTAAGAGAGGGAAAACACATTGATGTGCTGATCGCCTGATTCACCGCCAGGTGACGCATCAACGAAACTGGACGCTACGCCAGTTTGTACGACAGACCATTCGGCCTTGATATTGCTTTTGCTGTTGAGCGCGTAGGACGTACCCAGCGCCCATGTGTCCTGGTCATAGACCACGAAGGTGTCGGCTATCGCACGTTCATAAGTATTAAACGGTGAGGGTGATGGCTGCGCACTATTCACCGCCTGATACAGGCCGCGATTTTTTGTGGTGAGCCTGGCGTAGGTCAGGTAGGGGGTCCAGCTACCGAGATCCTTTTGCACGGTCAGGTAAAAGCCTTTGCTGTCAGGGGCAAGGGTGGACCCCGAGTTTTTGCGCCTGACGTATTCACCCGTCGTACGGAAGCCGTGTCCCAAATCGATGCTCGCGCCCAGGTGGACGGTGGTGGTGGTGATTTTTAGTGCGTCCGAAGACGGTATGTAGAGGGTGCCAAAAGGTGGGAATGTCACTGGCACATAGGTTGAAGGCCCCAGGTTTGGGCTGCCACGTGGTGTGGTCTCGGCACGATGGATCCCCGCGAGGAAAGTGTTCCCCCCCTGGTTAAGGCTTAGCCGCAAGCCGCCGGAATCAGTATTCAACTTGGCAAAAAATTCGCCTGGCTGGCCGTCTGGCGTTAGTTTGGGCGCTGGGGACGCATTGGGGTCGCGTGCGTAAAAGCGCCAGGAAGCGTCATTGGCTTTGCCCCAGTAGCCATCGAGTATCAGCTCGCGCTCTTTGAACTGCCATGTCTTGGCGAACGATGCACCGACAAAATCCACCGTGGCGGCGCTCGAATACACTTCGACGGGCAAGCGGGCAGGGGTAAAGGTCGTGCCGACATCGGCGTTTTCTGAATTCAGGTAGAAGGGGATGCGCAATTTCCCTGCACGGAACAGCCAGTCATCAGTAGGTCGATAGGATAAAAAAGCCCAGCTCAGCGTGGCTTTGACGTCTTTGTCACTATCTGTAGCGGGCGCCAGCTTGGCTTGCAGGGTTGCGCTCCATTCAGGATTGAATCGGGCGCTTAATTGCGCCCCTAGAACGGTATCGCGCTTGAAACTGCCGTTGTCATCAATAAACCGCTGGTAGGCGTTTTCCTGATCAGACTGCGCATAGCCTATCGTGCCATAGCCAGACAGCGAGTAATCGACGGCATGCGCAGACAGGCTTGCCGCGCTTAATAGCAGGCAAACAAGAATGTGAACACGATTACTCAACCGTTTTTGCATGGTTATTAGCATGGTATGAGTCCGATTAAAGAAACTGGCTGGATTTTTGAGAATCCGTCCATCTCCGCCTTTTTTATTGTTGAATAATTATACCAAGTTCCCGGAAAGTCATAATGGGCGCGCCTTTCCGGGAAAGCTTGCTCATATTGTGGGCTTGGAGTGTTTGCAATAGCCATTGAGCTCGACATAAGCCTTTCCGCCTACCGCGCCGCTGACATCGCATGCGCCTTCCCAATAAACCGGCCCGACCCAGAAACTGTGCTGGCCACATAATTCCTGGTCTTGCACGCTGGGCTGCACGGTAAACGTTTCATTTTCGATTGTCACCGTCCAGCCGGAAGGATAGACGCATCCGGTTCCAGGACTGGTCCAGTGGCCCAGCACGGCCACGTCGAATTGATGGGCGGCGAGATTCGTGGTGCGTCCTTCGGCGTCGGTGATCGAGCCCGATTTTTCGACGTCGGCATCGCTGCCGTTGAAGTCGAACAGCATGATCTGGCGGTTGTCTGCCAGTTCGATGGCAAACCATTGCCAACCCTGGTTAATGGCTTGAAACAGCTCGCCGTACTGGCGGTCAAACCAGCTGGTTCCGGTGACCTTGTAGGACTTTCCCGCGATGCTCAGGGTGCCGGTTGTCGCCATGTGGGTGCGCGAGTAATAGTAGGTGTAGCCGCCAAAAATATAGGGATGCGCGCCGCCACCGTAGTGCAGCGCGGGCGGCTTGGTCGATTGCAAGTCAATATCCAGCACGTAGTCGCCTATTGCACTGTGCAAATGATCCGTTCCATTACCGCCGGTGGCGGTGACTGATTTATCCGCGCCCGAACTGAGATTGAAACCATTGGGGGTTTTGTCAGGGAGATGAAATTCGACAAACTCCTTGAACACAAGACGATTGCCGTTCACATCCGTGATGGCCGCCTGCACCAGCTGATCGCGCATGAACAGAAATGCATCGAAGGTGAAAAAAACCACCTCAAAGCCAAAGCGCTGTCCATCTTCGGTTTCCAGATGCCCGGTCCAATACCACCACTGAACCTGCTCGGTGGGTAGAAAGGCATCGTTTGCCGGCAAGCTCACGGGACCAATCAGACCTCGCCTGGGTATGAACCAGCACATGAACATGGTCACCACCAGCAGTATCCACGGTAGCAATGGTGGATACTTCCAGGCTATCAGCGCCAAAACAAGAACGGCGAGCCAAGGCAAACTTTGCCAAATTGCTTTCATGCAAGTTTCCCTTTTTCCCTATCAGATGTAGCGGATCTTATTACGTCCCGATTGCTTGGCTTGGTAGAGTGCCTGATCCGCCTGTCTCAGCAAAAAACTCGTTGACTTTGGGTCGCTTTGTGCACGGCAGGCCACTCCGACGCTGATGGTCACATGTTCGGCGATAGATGACCCGGCATGGGGGATACGCAAGCTGGCCACAATCTGGCGCAAAGATTCTGCCACATTGCAGGCGCCCTCCAGACTGGTTCCTGGCAATAGCGCGACAAACTCCTCGCCACCATAGCGCGCCAACAAGTCCATCGGGCGATTCATCCCGGCTTGCAAGGCCTGCGCTATTTGTATCAGGCAAGCATCTCCCGTTCCATGGCCATAGTGATCATTAAACGGCTTGAAGTAATCCACGTCGATCATCAACAGGGACAGGTGCTGTTGCGTCCGAAGCGCGCGTTGCATCTCGTTGTCCAGGGTTTCATCGAAATGCCGGCGATTGGGAATGTTGGTCAGGCCATCGAAAAGCGAAAGTCGCTTCAGCGCATCGGTTTGCAGTTTCAGGGCAATGTGATTACGTACCCGCGCCTTGATGATGGGCGGACTGATGGGCTTGTGGATGTAATCCATTGCGCCCAGCGTCAGGCCCAGTTCCTCATCCTCGACCTGATTCTGGGCGGTGACGAATAACACCGGAATATCGCGGGTCTTGGGGTCGGATTTGAGACGCTTGCAGACTTCATGGCCATCCATGTCCGGCATCATGACGTCCAGCAGAATCAAATCAGGCGCGCCGGCCGCCACCAGTTCCAGAGCTTTGACGCCACTGGTTGCCAATTGAATTCGATAGTCATCGCGCAAAATGCTGCTCAACAGACTCAGATTGGCAGGCACATCGTCCACCAGCAATACGGTCGCGCGTTCTGTCTCGGCAAACATGGGGTTGCTTTCCTCCACTTCAGCGCTCCGGCAACAAAGTCAGGGCAATATCAAATTCAAAATTATCCAGCGCCATCGAGATGCGATGCACGGTTTGTAACGGCAACATGCTTGAAAATGCGGATTTGTTGGCTTGCCATAGGTCGACCGCCTCAACACTGCACTCCTCCAGCAATATTCTAAGCCGGGGCAAACAGTCAGGCCATTGGCCTGGCTGGGGCGCTGTGTTCCATTCTTGAGAGGGCAATGCGGGCGGAGCCTGCGCTGCCAGGCCGGAATCCGGCATGCTGGGTTCATGCTTGATAATGGGTGCATGCCCCGTTGATGCTTTCAGTAAATCGCGTAGCGCCTCGGGCAAAACGGGCTTGGACAGGAACAGCTTTGCGTTCAATCCGGAGAGCGTATCGTGCATCGCATCCGTATCGTAGGCGGAGACGATGATCGGCACAGGGAGCGTATCGGCGTGTTGTTCGTGCAGCTTGCGCAAGAGTTGTTCGCCGCCCATGTCGGGCATGACCCAATCCAGCATGAGCAGATGATAGGGACGGTCTTCCTGCTGAGCCTGTTCAATCATTTCCAGCGCAGTCTTGCCATTGGCAGCGCTAGCGATACCGGATTGCAGTGCCTTGCCCACGCCAAACTGGCGCAGCATGTTGACCAGGACCACACGTGCTTCGTCCTGATCGTCCACGACCAGGACGCGCAGATTCTGTACGCCGGGTAGATGCAGCGGGACCGGCACACGCTGTGGTGCGCGCAAGAAACGAACGGTGAAAATGAAGCGCGAACCTTCGCCCGGTTTGCTCTCCACCCAGATGTGCCCGCCCATCAGGCTGACAAAACGTTTGGTGATCGCCAACCCGAGACCGGTGCCCCCATATTTTCGGGTGATTGAATCGTCGGCCTGGGTGAACTCATGGAACAAATTGCCCACCTGTTCGGCCGTCATGCCGATTCCGGTGTCGCTTACGCTAAAGCGGAGTGTCATCGACTCGCTGTCCTGATCTTCGATGCTCACCGCCAATTTCACATGGCCGCGATGCGTGAATTTGATGGCGTTGGACAGCAGGTTGGTGAGGATTTGGCTCAGGCGTAACGCGTCACCGAGCAAGGCGCCGTTCTCCCCCAATATCTGGGGGTTGCCCACATCGAACAGGAGTTCGATTTCTTTCTCATAGGCGCGCTGCTGTAATAAAGTCAGGGCGTTGGCGACGACCTCCTCAACCAGAAAGCGGCTTTGTTCCAGTTCCAGCTTGCCGGCTTCGATCTTGGAGAAGTCCAGGATGTTGTTGATGATGTCCATCAGCATTCTGGCCGCGCCGTGCGCTTTGGAAATGTAATCGCGCTGACGCGCATTCAAATCGGTCTTCAACGCAAGGTAGACCATGCCGATAATGGCGTTCATCGGCGTACGGATTTCATGACTCATGTTGGCCAGAAACATGGACTTTGCCCTGGTCGCGTTCTGCGCTTGATTGCGCGCCTCTTCCAATGCCAGCTGTGCCGCCTGGCGACGTCCGATATCGGCCTCGATGGATTGCGCCATGGTGTCAAACGTCTCGCCCAGCACGGCAAGTTCTTCTACGCCCGCACCTCGCAACAACCCGGAATGGGTACGGCTGGAGTAGTCGCCTGCCGTCAGTTTGTCGGCAGATAGCCGGAGTCTTTCAATTGGATGCAATACCTGGCGGCGCACCGTAATGAGCGCCAAAATAACCAGGCCGATCGTGACAACCATGCTCACCAGCAATATGGCAATGAGTTGCTGCAAGCGCGCTGTCGCTTGCTCCACCTCATTCTGCGTGCGGCTGCTGACCTGTTCCTTCAGCGTATTAACAGCATGTGCCAAGTCAGACTTCAACAAGCTGTAGCTTTGGCTGTGCACCAGTTTGCTGGCAAAGTCGAGACGAGGCGTCCCCTCGGAAACGAAGTCCTGCAGATCCGGGTCGTACAGCCCCTGTGTGGCGGCAAAGGCAATTTGCTCGGTTTGCTTCATGGCCTCGGTGGCCGCGAAAACCTGTCCTAGCGTCCGCAGCTCCTGCGCATTGAAACCCAAAGCGCGCATCCGATCCGTCAATACATGCCGTTCACCTTGCGTGGGCGGCACATACTGAATACGTCCCGCAATCACATCATCCCAATACGTCGCGGGATTAAACATTGCCGGAGCCGGTTTCTCGCCCTGGCGTACCGCGAGAATGTCATAGTAATAAAAGAGATAGCGTGGTTCGCCGGTAATCGTATAGGCGCGTACCAACCGGGCCAGTTGCTCGATCTCCTGTTGCAGTTCGTTGGACACCTGGATGGACTGCTGCCGGTGCTCCTGCGCGACCATCATCCTGTTGTACGCCTGATCGATTAGCACGATACACAACATGTTGGCGCCCAATACCAGCAGCACGCCCACTGAGAACCAGATGGAAAGCTTGCGTAGCTTCATAGGCACGGCCATCCGTCCACAGTGGCGTAGTCAAAAGATTCAGTCATGTTTGGCTGTGCGCTTATCCCCGCGAATACGAATATAAAATTAAACAGAACCTCCGGGCTGGCTCAGTCAGTCCCCTATTATGGCTGAAGCCTCATGTATGGCTGATGACGATCTTACGTCGGGCTGTGCAATGCTGCCTGCATCGCTTGCTCTGTCACCGGGTAGGTCAACACGGCATGGATGGGAAACAGTTCCAGCAACTTGCCTATGTGGGGTTCTTCACGAGGATGCATCAATACAATCATCTTCGCCTGGGGCGCAAAGAATTGCAGGGATTTCAGGGTGACATCCAGATTGGAGACGTTTGCGCCCGCGTAATTATTGCCGTAGCCGTAAATGAATTCCCCCACAAAATAATCGGGCGGCTGTTTCTGCAACGCCCGGTGAAGATTGCGGGCAGTGTCGAAACGCGCCGCCTCAATGCCCAGTTTCTGATACAAGGCACTGAAATCGGTGTGGAACGGCGATTCGATCAAGGAGAAAAGTCAAGGAGAAAAGTGTTGTCATGGGACTGCAGTTTACATAGAGGCGCATTGATTGTTGATCCGATAGCCCGGGGGGCGAGCTAAAAGGTGGGTGCGAACCAGCGAAAAAAACAGCTAGCGTCTAGTATTAGAAAGGAAGGGGGCAGATCAAAGGCAGGCTTGTTTCCTTATGTCAGGTATTGCGGCGTTGCCTTGTATGCCGCGTTAAAGGGGGATTGATCATGGAACTCAGTGAGCAGGAAAAAGCCAAACTGGCCCAGCAATACGACAAGCTTGCCGGAAAATTCAATGAACTCTATCTGGCAGGAAAGGAGCGTGGGCGCGATGCCATGTCGGTGGCGCTGGAAAAAGCCCACGAGCAGATGGCCGCACTGGGAGAATTCAGCGCGGAACATGGGGCGGAATTGAAAAAATACATGGCCCGTGACATGGACCAGACCATAGCCGATGCGCAGCATATGGGCGAAGAAGCCAAAGAACGCTTGAATCCGGGACGTCTGGGTGCAGGCGCACTGGCCTCGCTGGCAGCCGTGCTGGAATCGACCGGCAATGCGCTGCAATCCCTGGGTGAAAAAACCAAGGAAAAGCTGACGTACAAAACCGGCGAGGTGACATCCGCCGGCACGTTGACCTGTCGGGCGTGTGGTGAAGCGATGCATTTCAAGGAAACAGGGCATATTCCGCCTTGCCCAAAATGCAGCGGCACGCTGTTTAACAAGGGTTATTAATCGAGTGGGATCACTCGGTTGTATCAGGCATGAACCTGGCATTCATCGGGTTGCGAAAGCGGCCGTGCATATGGATGAATGCAACGGCAGGGCGTGATTCGGTAACTCTCTCGTTTTCAGTATTCGCCCAAGGCGGGCAGTACGGCCGATTTCATCGGAAATCGGGATGAGCACTTGCGTCCGTACGGTGTTTTGCGCGGGTGAACGGGCCATTCGGGCTGGCGCAGGATGGCCGTCTACATGCCCTGTCTCTTCGTGACCGGCTTATGGGATTGCATTGGGTGTTGACCATTGCCAGCGTTTGACTATTCTTGATTGGGGAAGGCTCACCGAACCTGAGAACAACACTATTTGAGCCAGGCGAACTTTCTGTAACACCATGAGGTATGACCGCTTTTTCTAATGAAAGGGTGGCCATAAGGCGGAATCAAACGCATCAATACGCCACGTACTGAAAGGATGTTGACATGAACAGAAAGCAGAACCACCGGATCGAAAAAATTGACATGAAAACAAGGCTTGGCATTTATCGGTATTCGGTGGTGTGTGTCGCCGCGTTGTTTGTTTGCGGTGTGGGGTCCGTTTCCGCCGCCGAGGAAGATTTCATGTCTCTGGTAAAACGCCTGCAGCAGGAAAAACCTGAATTCGCCAAACGCCATCAGGCGTTGCTTGCGGAGCGCTATGATCTTGCCGACCGCCCCGCTTCGGGTGTGACGATGTCCGGGGGCAAGCCTGTGCAGGAGGGGGTTCGTGTTCGGCTCCCCAAGGGCACTACCTGGGAGCAGCTCGCCAGTCTGTCGCCGGAGGAGGTCAAAAGCAGAAACGTCTGGCCGGCAGGCTTTTTCCCCTTGCCGCATCCCCATCACGAAGCGGGCGGCATGGTGTTCCCGCAACCGCTCATTGACGAAACCAAGCTGCAGACAGGGCGTGATCTGACACGCTTTGATCTCGATTTCGATTTTCCGAAACATCTCGTACCCGAATTTCCGGCGCCAGTCTATCTGACTACGCGACTGGATTTGGGGGATGTGTCTCGTGGAAAGCTTGTCACGCTGGATAACTACTATGGCTTGTTCAAGCAAGCACTGAATCCCAAGCAGCTCGAAGGATTGCGGTTGCTGGTCACGCCGTTTCCGCAGCAGCAGTTCAACGCCACCGATGACCGGCGTAGTCTCAAGCCTTCTCAGGGTGTGGCTTGCTTTGATTGCCATGCCAATGGTCATACCAATGCGGCCACGCACACTGTCGGTGACATCAGGCCTAACGAGCACCGACATCGCATCGATACCCCGTCGCTACGGGGGGTCAATATCCAGCGACTCTTCGGTTCGCAGCGTGCCCTTAAAACGGTGGAGGATTTTACCGAGTTTGAACAACGCGCAGCTTATTTCGATGGTGATATTGCGGCAGCCGCCAAGAAAGGTGTAAACGTTCTCGACCGCGGCAGCCAGGTTCACGCCATGGCTGAATTTCAAGCCTTGCTTGATTTCCCGCCTGCGCCCAAGCTCAATGTCGCGGGTAAGCTCAATCCGGCCAAAGCCACCAAGGTCGAACTGCGTGGACAGGATCTTTTCTTTGGAAAGGCGCAGTGCGCCTCTTGTCACACCCCACCGTTTTACACAGACAACCTCATGCACAACTTGCGGACAGAGCGCTTCTACAGCGAACGCATGATCAACGGGCGCAAAGCCTCCGTGGATGGCCCGATTAAAACGTTCCCGTTGCGTGGCATCAAGGACTCACCCCCTTATCTGCACGATGACCGCTTGCTGACGCTGGATGACACGGTGGAATTTTTTAACCTCGTCCTGGAATTGAAACTTAATGACGATGAGAAGAAGGCTCTGGTGGCTTTTCTGCGGGTGTTGTAAGCGGCGCTTCACCGATAGGGGCATTACAAAGGCTTAAGCCATGGCGCCGGCACGCGAAAGTGCGCTGCTTATACCCGGTGCTTGAACGTCAAACCCGGAGGCGTATCATGCCCGCGGGTTGGACGTGAATCGGGCGTTTGCCATAACGCGTACCCGATCAACAGTCATTCGGCGCGCAGCGCATCGACCGGATGCAGTCGGGCGGCACGCATGGCAGGAACAACGCCCGCCGCCAGCCCGATCAGCATCGACACGGCCAGCGCGCCGAGGGCGTAATCCCACGGCGTATTGACCGGCAAACCGCTGACAGTGGTTTTCAGCAGCCAGGCGATGCCGGCGCCGACCGCCAGTCCGCCGAGTCCGCCCAGGGTGGACAACACCGTCGACTCCATCAGAAACAGCATACGAATTTGCGCCCGCGTGGTGCCCAGCGCGGTGAGCAGGCCGATCTCGGCGACGCGCTCGGCCACTGCGATGTGCATCAGCGTGACCATGCCGACCGCGCCCACCAACAGTGAGATTCCCCCAAGCGCGGCGACGGCAAAGGTCAGCACATCGAGCACGGTCCCCAGCGTGTCCAGCATCTGTTGCTGTGGGGTGAGGGTGAAATCCTCGCGGCCATGACGAGCAATCAAAATGCGTTTGACATCTCCGATCACGGCAGGCAACGGCGAGCCGGGACGGTAGGCGATATGGATTTCCATCACGCCTTCGCGGTTGAAGACTTCCAGCGCGCGCGTGGTGGGAATGTAGACGGTGTCGTCGAGATCGAAACCCAGCACCTGGCCCTTGGCGGCCATGACGCCGATGATCCGGAATCGCGAGGTGCCGACCTGCAACGTGGCGCCGAGCGGGTTGGCGCTACCAAATAGTTCGGTGCGCACTTTTGCCCCCAACACAGCGTAGGCACGTGGGTTGCGAGGGTCGTCGGCGGGCAGGAACTGGCCGATTGCGACGTGCATGTTGAAGGCGCGGGAAAAGTCCGGGCCTTCGCCGTATACGGTGACGCGCCGGCTGCGGCCCTGGGAACGGACTTCTGCATTGCCCATGACGCCGGCATTGGTGTATTGCGCGTAGCGCGAGGTTTGCAGGGCCAGCGCATCGTCCACCGTCAGCAACCGCGCGCTGCCAATGGAGCCGACCGAGGCGCCGCGCGCGGTGGTTTTACCCGGCGTGGCGGTGATGATGTTGGTGCCGAACTGGGTGAACTCGGACAGGACAAAACGGTGTATGCCATCGCCTATCGAGGTGAGCAGAATCACCGCGGCGATTCCCACCGCGACACCGAGGGCGGACAGGAAGGTGCGTAGCCGGTGTGCGGTCAGGGCGTGCAGGGCAAAGCGGAGCGTGTCAGTAAAGCTCATTTTCCGCTCAGTGCATTAACCGGGTTCAGTTTGGCTGCGCGCGAGGCCGGTAGCAGACTGGCGAGGATGCCGGTGATAAGTGCGGTGGAAACGCCTGCCATGCTGGCCCAAACCGGCGGCCAGGCAGGGAGCTGCGGATAGGCGAGTCGAATTAGCAATGCCCCCAAATGACCCAGGCCGAAGCCGATGGCGCCACCGGCCAGCGACAGCCACAGGGCTTCGGCAAAAAACAGGTGGCGGATATCGGCTGAGGGTGCGCCGATGGCTTTCAGTAAGCCAATCTCAGACGTGCGCTGTGCTACCGCCACCAGCATCACGTTCATCACCAGAATGCCCGCCACCGCCAGGCTGATCGCGGCTATGCCCGCCACGCCCAGCGTCAGCGCACGCAGGATGCGGTCGAAGGTGGCGAGCACGGCATCCTGGGTGATGACGGTGACATCGTCTTCGCCGTCGTGGCGCTGCTTGAGCGTGTGTTGAATGGCGGACTTGGCCGGCTCGATGAGGTTGCGGCTACGCGCCTCGACCAGGATGCGGAACAGGGTGGAGGTGTTGAACAGTTCCTGCGCGTAGTCGATCGGGATGATGGCGATTTCATCGTTATTGAAGCCCATCGATTCACCTTGTGAGGCGAGCACGCCCGACACCATGAAGCGGCTGTCTCCCAGCCGGATGCGCTGGCCGATCACGTTGCCGTCAGGAAAAAATTCATGCGCCAGTTCGCTGCCCAATACGATCTGCGCGCTGCGCTCCGAGCCATGGGCGAGAAAGCTGCCCTTTGACAATTTCATGTGACGGATCGGCAACAATTCAGATGTGCTGCCGAGCACGGTGACCTCGCGCAGCTTGCCGCCGGAGGTGAGTTCGGCCACGCCCACATTGAGTGGCGCCAGGCGGCGCACCTGCGGCAGCTGGCCGACGAAGCGGGCGTCTTCCAGCGTCAGATCGCGTGGCGTCTGGCCCAGCGCTGCGCTGACAAAGCCGCCCGAGGTTTCGGAGCGGCCCGGCAGGACGATGATCAGATTGGTACCGAGCGAGGAAAACTGCCCCACCACATAGTTGCGTGCGCCGTCCCCCAGCGCGGTAAGCACCACCACGGCTGCCACACCCAGTGCCATCGCCAGCACGATGAGCAGGGAGCGGGTACGGTAGCTCACCACAGTCATGAACGAGAGGCTCAGCGTGTCGCGCAGGTTCATTTGTCGTCGCCGACGATTTCGCCGTCCCGCATGGAAATATGGCGATGTGCGCGTGCACCCAGTTCGCGATCATGGGTGACGACGATCAACGTGGTGCCTGCGTGGTGGAGGGCTTCGAGCAGCGCCACGACTTCGGCACCGGTGCGGTGGTCGAGGTTGCCGGTGGGTTCGTCTGCCAGTAGCGCAGTGGGCTTGAGGATGGTGGCACGGGCAATGGCGACGCGCTGGCGCTGTCCGCCGGAAAGTTCGGAAGGCCGATGGTGGGCGCGGTCGCGAAGTTCGAACGCGTCTAGCGTGACTTCAACGCGCGCCTTGCGATCAGCCGGCGCGACGCCTTCCAGAATCAGCGGCAGTTCAATGTTCTCGGCAGCAGTCAGGCGCGGAATCAGATGAAAAGACTGAAACACGAAGCCGATTTTCTCGCGTCGCACACGCGCCTGCTCGGTTTCGGAGAGGGCGGTGACATTGCTGCCGTCCAGTTCGTAGCTGCCGCTATTGGGTCGGTCGAGCAATCCGACGACATTCAGCAGGGTCGACTTGCCGGAACCGGAGGGCCCCATGATGGAGACATATTCGCCCGATGCGATTTCAAGGTTGATGTCGTTGAGTGCGCGCACTTCCTGATCACCCATCTGGAAGACCCGGCTGATCGCAGTGAGGCGAATCATGGTTGCGCGGCTTTTATACCCTTTTGGGTATTGGGCTTGACCTTGACGCCCGCTTTCACGCTCTCCTGGTCAAAGGACAGCAACACCCGGTCACCCGCTTTCAGTCCGCTCACCACTTCGGTGAATGCCCAATTGGCGAGACCGGTTTTCAGGCTGCGCGATTCCAGTTTGTCGTCGGCACCCAGCACCAGCACCGTGCCGTCCTGCTGGATCGCCTGGGTGGGTACGCGCAACACATGGTCACGCTTCTCAATGATGGCTTCGACATCGGCGCTGTAGCCCACCAACAAAACCTGTTTGGGCGGCGTGTCGAAATCGGCTTCGACATCGACCGTGCGCGCCTGCTTTTCGACTTCGGTCACGTAGGGGGCAATGCGTCGGATCGTGCCGCTGAAGGTCTGGCCGGAGAGGGCGTCGAGCGTGATGCGTGCAGGCTGGCCCGGTTTGATTTTGGGCGCATCGACCTCGTCCATCGGTGCGCTCACATAAAGGCAGCTGTCATCGATCAGATCGACTGCTGGCGGGGTGGGAATGCCGGGCGGCGAGGGCGTGGTGTATTCGCCGACTTCGCCAGTGACGCGGGCCACAATGCCGGCAAACGGTGCGCTGAGCGTGGTCCGCTCCAGCCCGGCCGAGGTCACGCGAATCTGGGCTTGTGCGCGTTTGACATCGGCAGCGACGGCATCGCAATTGGCTTGTCGTGCACGGGCCTGGGCACGCGCGTCTTCACCGTTCTGCGGACTGACAAAACCTTTGTCGACGAGCTGCTGGGTGCGATCGGCATCGCGCTTTGCATTGTCGGCCAGGATACAGGCTTCACGACGGCGCTGTTCGCTGGTGGCCAACTGGCGGGTGGCCAGATCGCGCTGCGCGGCGAGGTCGCGGTTCCACAGCTCCAGCAGTGGCTGTCCGGCTTTGACGCGGTCGCCTTCCTTCACCCACAGCTTTACGATTTGCCCGCCGGCCGCCGGCGCCAACTTGGCGCGGCGGCAGGCCTTGATGGTGCCGGCGCGGGTGTTGACTACCGTGGATTCCACAACGCCGTGCCCGATCATGGCGAGTTCGACTTCGGGCGGCTGGGGGCGGGTAAAGTACCAACCTGCATAGATTAGAGCACCCACGATCAGGGCAATAAGTACAAGACGTAGCCAGGTTTTGGATTTGGGCATATTCAGGTGGGAAGCGGCATTGAACCAGCTCAATGTAACATTCAGGTCAGAATTAATCATCGTGCAACTTTTACGCAAGCATTTTTCAGGTGTTATTAGATGGAAGGTAAGCTTTTCTCACAGGATTTTCTGCTCGAAGGCATACGCAGCACGCCCGTTTGGGAAGCGTTGCCGGATGCTGCGCTGGATGATTTCAACAACAAACTCACGCGCCTCTATGCACCGCTCACGGCTGACAGTCAGCTAAACGAGGCCAACACCGAAGCCGACATCATTGAGAAGGTGCTTGACCTGCTTGGATGGCGCGATCTGACGCTCAAGCAAGTTACCGCTTCCCGCACGGGTCGCGAAGACGTCCCTGATTTCCTGCTGTTTCCAGATGAAGCCGCCAAGCAGGCCGCACGCGCCGAAAAGCGCGATGATCGCCGCTACCGGCACGGCGTTGCCGTCCTTGAAGCCAAACGCTGGATGCGCCCGCTGGATCGCGGCGACGCCACCAACCGCCTCGACCCTGGCACGCCGTCGAACCAGATTCTGCGTTACCTCTCCAGCGTTGAAGTCGCCTCAGATCGCAAAGTGCGCTGGGGCGTTCTTACAAACGGAGCAGTGTGGCGACTGTATTGGCAGGGTGCGCGTTCGCGCTCGGAAGAATTCCTCGAACTTGATCTCGCCGCGCTGCTGGGCGTTCCAGGCGCGGAACAGGATTTGTTCGGGTTAGAGCAGAGTCACGGCATCAAACTGTTTTTCTGCCTGTTCCAGCGCGAAGCTTTCCTGCGCCAGACTTGGGACAAAGAAGCTCGCACCTTTCACGAATACGCTTTCAACGAAGCGCGCTTGTATGAGGAAAAAGTTTCGCAGGACTTGGGTGCACGCGTATTCGCCACCATCTTCCCGCAGTTCGCCGATGCCCTTGCGGCGGGTGATCCTGATGCTGATATTAGCTCTCCCGCTTATTTGGCCGAACTGCGTGAAGCCACGCTGATTTTGCTGTATCGCCTGCTTTTCATTCTTTACGCCGAAGACCGCAACCTGCTGCCCGTGCGCGATGGACGTTACGACGATTACTCCCTGCGCAAAATACGGGTAGACATTGCCGAGCGGCGCGACGCGAACGATACCTTGAGCAATACGGCCAGCCGCTACTGGCAGCATCTTGGCGACTTGTTCCGCATCGTTTCGCAGGGCGACCCATCCATCGGCATGCCCGCTTACAACGGCGGCCTGTTCGAGGATGCCCGTGCGCCGCTGCTGACGCGTTGCCGCATACCAGATGCACGCTTCGCCCCATTGTTCGACGACCTCGCGCGCCGTCCTGACCTATTGCGTGCCTGGATCAACTACCGCGATCTCTCCGTCCAGCATCTGGGCGGCATTTACGAACGCCTGCTCGAATACAGCCTTGCCGTGGAAGACGGCAGCATCGTCGCCCGTCCCGCCAGCTACGCGCGCAAGGTCAGCGGCAGCTATTACACCCACGATGGTTTGGTAAAGCTCATCATTCGCGAAACCGTTGGCCCGCTCGTCGCCGAACGCAAAGCCGCTTTCAGCGCGCAGATCGAACAGTGGAAAAAAAGGAAAGAACTCAAGCCCGCTGATTGGAAAATACTGGACAGTGCAGACCCGGCCAGCGCCATGCTCGACCTCAAAATCTGCGACCCCGCGATGGGCAGCGGCCATTTTCTGGTTTCGCTGGTGGACTACTTCGCGGATGAACTTCTCGAAAGCATGGCCGCTGTGCAACTCGAAGTTGCTGCCCAGCCGTGGGCGCGGGATATTACCGACCCGTGGGCATCGCCGCTGATTGCGCGCATCGCCGATATCCGCAGCCGCATCCTGAGTTCCGCGCACCAGCATCGCTGGGCAGTGACCGAAGCGCAACTGGATGACCGCCACCTTGTGCGCCGCATGATTCTGAAGCGTGTCATCTTCGGGATGGATAAAAATCCGATGGCGGTGGAACTCGCCAAGGTTGCGCTGTGGCTGCACACCTTCACCGTCGGCGCACCGCTGTCTTTTCTCGACCACCATCTACACTGCGGCGATTCGCTGTTTGGCGGCAAGGTGCGGCACATCGCCGAAGAACTGGGCAAACTCAAAGGCAACCTGTTGCAGCAGGGGGATCTGCACCAGGTGGAATCGGCGCGGCTGGTTATGGACACCATCGGCAACCTTACCGACATCGACATCGCCGAGGCACACCGTTCCAAGGCGCTGATGGATCAGATCAACGACGCCTTGCATCCCATGCGGCGCACACTGGATTTCTTTCAGGCCCAACGCTGGGCGGGCAAGGCCGAAGCCAAGGATTATCAGCAAACCTGGGTCGGCCTGCTGGCGCAGGAATACGGCGAAAACCTGCTCGAATCGGTGGACTTTCTCGCCAGGCGCAAAGGCAAGCTCCCCACCGAGCGCGAACGCCATGCGCACGCCACCATGCAGCGGGCGCTGCGGCGCGCGGCACAAGAACGCTTCCTGCATTGGGAACTGGCCTTCCCAACAGTCTGGCAAAACGGGCAGGGCGGCTTCGATGCCATCATCGGCAACCCGCCATGGGACCGGATGAAATTGCAGCAAGTGGAATGGTTTGCCGAACGCAAACCGGACATCGCCAAAGCCGCTCGCGCCTCAGACCGCAAACAGCTCATCGCGCAACTCGAAAGCGACAACGACCCGCTGTGGCAGAACTATCTCGCCGCGCAAGCCGCTGCCGAAGCGGGCAGCCGCGTGGCGCGCGAATGCGGCGACTACCCGCTGCTCTCGGGTGGCGACATCAACCTGTATTCGCTGTTCATCGAACGCGCCACATCGCTCATCCATCCGCGCGGCCTGGTCGGCCTGCTGTGTCCTTCCGGCATCGCCGCCGACAAGGGCGCGTCTGAATTTTTTCGCGGCATTTCCGGCACGGGACGGCTGGCCGCACTTTACGACTTCGAGAACCGCAAAGGCTTCTTCCCCGACGTGGACAGTCGCTTCAAATTCTGCGCGCTGGTATTCGGCGGCGAGCAGCGCACGGTAGCCGCCGCGCGCTGCGCCTTTTACCTGCACACGCTGGAAGAAGCGGACGACCCCGCACGCGTTCTCGCGCTCGCCGCGCAGGACTTCATGGCGGTCAATCCCAACACCGGCGCCGCGCCCATTTTCCGCACTCGACGCGATGCCGACATCACCACGGCGATCTATGACAGACAGCCGGTGCTGGTGAACCGGAGCGCCGAGCCGCTTAAAAAAGTCTGGCTGCTGCGTTATTGCACCATGTTCCACATGACCAACGATTCACACCTGTTCAAGCGGCGCGACGAACTGGAGAAAGAGGGTTGGTATCCGGTGGGCGCGAACCGCTGGAAGAAAGGCGAGGCGGAGGTGGTACCGCTGTACGAAGGCAAGATGGTGCAAATGTATGACCATCGCGCCGCCAATGTGGTGATGAACGCCGACAACCTGCATCGCCCGGCGCAGCAGGAAGCCAGCACCGATGCACAACATGCTGATCCGGCGTTTTCGCCCACGCCGCAGTTCTTCATCGGCACATCGGATGTGCAGCAGCAATATCAAGGTGGGTGGGCGATTGTCTACAAGGCCATCACCGCGCCCACCAATATGCGCACCATGATTGCCGCAATCGTGCCGGAATGCGGTGTGGGAAACAGCATGGCGATGTTGCTGCCGGAAAATGGCGTGCAAAATTATGCTGCGTGGGCTCCGTTGCTGCTGGCAAATTTGGCGGCGTTCGCTTTCGATTTTGTGCTGCGCACAAAAGTTCAGGGGCAGAACCTCAACTGGTACATCGTCGAACAACTCCCGCTGATCCGCCCGGAGCAGTTCGAGCAAATGCTGGGAAAAACCAGAGTCGCCGACTTCGTGCGCGGCGAAGTGCTGCGCCTTTCCTACACCGCGCACGACCTCGCCCCGTTCGCCCGCGACCTGGGCTACGACGGCGCGCCGTTCGTGTGGGACAAGGATGACCGCCGTCACCGTCTGGCGCGGCTGGATGCGCTGTTTTTTCAGCTTTACGGCTTGTCGCGCGACGATGCGGCTTACATCCTCGATACTTTTCCCATCGTGCGCGAGCAGGACGAAAAAGCGCACGGGCGCTATCTCACCAAAGAGCTGATCCTCGCCTACATGAACGCGGTCGCGGCGGGCGACCTCACGACACGGGTCACGCCATGAGCGCGATCGCCCCGGACGGGGTGTTCAGGCATATACGATTCCTTACGAGGTTCTGCTCTGTAGGGCATCAATGACCGTAGTGAATCGGAGTACCTCTCAAGGGAGTATTGAAAAGAACCCTTTAGGGGGCCGACCGAGCATCGCCAGACCACGATCATGCTGAAAACCATTGTTCCCGCTACGCTCGAATTCAAGGCGGGTGTCCCGTACTCCACGCCGTACGGTGACATCTACCACGCTGCTCAGGGGGGGGCAGGCCAGGCGCGCCACGTGTTTTTGCTAGGCTGCGGCTTGCCTCAGGCCTGGGCGAACCTGCCTGCGTTTGTCATGCTGGAAACCGGTTTCGGCACCGGGCTGAATTTTCTGACGACCTGGGCTGCGTGGCGTGCGGACCCGGTCCGTTCTGCGCGGCTGCATTTCCTGTCGGTTGAAATGCATCCGTTTCAGGCTGACGATCTGGCACGCCTGCATGCGCAATGGCTCGAGTTTTCTGATCTCTCGCGTGAACTGCTGGCGAACTGGCCGATGCTGACGCCGGGTTTCCACCGCATTGCGCTGGATGGCGGCCGGGTGCAACTGACCTTGATGCTGGGCGACGCACTCGATTGCCTGCCACAGGTGCAAGCCGCGGTGGATGCGTTCTATCTGGATGGTTTTGCACCTGAACACAATCCCGCGCTCTGGCAGCCCGGCGTGTTTGTAGAACTGGCACGACTGGCCAAGCCCGGTGCGGTGGCAGCGACGTATAGCGTGACGGGTACGGTGCGTCAGGGATTGACCGAGGCGGGTTTTGTATGTGTAAAGCGCGATGGCTATGGCGGCAAGCGACATTGCCTGAGTGCACGTTACACCGGCGAGTCCAACCAGATTGTGTCCGCCCCACCCAAACATGTCGCCATCATCGGCGCCGGGGTGGCGGGCGCGGCGTTGGCGCATGCGCTGGCGCAACGCGGGGTGAGGGTGACCGTGCTGGAGCGTGGCGCAGATTTGGGATCAGGCGCGTCAGGCAACCCGGTGGCGGTGTTCCGCCCGATGCTGTCGCGCGATGACAACCGTGCCAGTCGCCTGACGCGGGCGGCGTTTCTGCATAACCTGCGTGCCTGGACTGCATTGGGTGAAAACGTGAAATGGTCGCGCTGCGGGGTGCTGCATCTGCCCAAGGACGAAATCACGGCATCCAAGCAACATCAGGCACTCGACAACGCCGCGCCGCCTGCGGAGTTCGCGCGCTGGGTGGAACGGGATGAGGCCCGTGAACTGGCGAACTGGCCGGTTGATGGCGCCGGCCTTTTTTTCCCGTCAGCCGGCTGGATTGAACCGGTAACCCTGTGTCGCGCCTGGCTCGACCATCCGGCCATTCAGCTAAGGACGAACTGCAATGTTGATAGGCTGCAAGCGCATTCGTCAGGCTGGCAGGTGCTGGATGGCGAAGCGTCGGTATTGGTCGAGGTGGATGCCGTGGTGCTGGCGAACGCTCGGGATGTCATGAGCCTGGTTCCCGATCAGACCTGGCCACTGCATACCGAGCGCGGACAGATTACGCAGTTGCCGATCGGCTGTTTGCCGGAAATCCAGCGTGTGATTGCGCGCGAAGGCTATATCGCGCCAGGCGCGCTGCAGCCACTGGTAGGTGCAACCTATGAACACGATGACGATGACACGATGCCACGACGGGAAAGTGACCTGGCCAATCTGGCACGGCTGGAAGCCATCCTGCCGGGTGCGGGGAGTCGATTCAAAGTGGACGACGTGAGCGGCCGTGCTTCGCTGCGGGCGCTGCTACCCGACCGGCTGCCGATTGTGGGCGCTGTGACCGGGAAAAATGGTTTGTATGTGGCGGCAGGCTATGCCTCGCGCGGCATGGTGTGGGTAGGACTATTGGGCGAGGCGCTGGCCGATCAAATGACCGGGCAGCCGCTGCCAGTTGAAATTGAATTGATGCGGATAATTGCGCCGGGGCGTTTCAAGCGTTGAACAGGTCTTGACTGGATGAAGCTTAGGCGGAAGTCAGCGGTTTGCCTTTGTTTGAATTGACGGCACAACCCGCCTGGTCATACATGCCCCCCTGGCTTTTTGCCGCTTGAACCAGCACATTGAGTGCCTGACGCGTGGAATTCAGGCGCAATTCAATCAGAGTGCCAATTCGCTGGTTCATCGCCTGAGCCTGCTGTTCCATGGATTGCAGGGTTTCCCAAGGGGTGATGTGTGCGGGCTTGTCCTGTTGTGCCAGCCAGGCATCCATCCCGCCGTGATCGGGGGAGTGGCCAGCAGCGAGCAGGTCATCATGGCGTGTACGGACCAGGGTATTGAGGGTCTGTAGTTGTGCCATTTTGAGGGCATTCAGTTTCGGTAGCAGGTCGGCTTCACCGTTGACCAAAGCCTGTTCTTCCTGTGCCAGCACATTCAGCAGCGCCTGCCATGCACCACATTCAACCGTGAGTTTGGTTATCAGTTCTGGCTTGCCGGCCAGGACCTCATTTTGCGACATTGAGCATTTCCTTCACGGAGTCGAGTAACTGGTCACTGATGTTTTCGGTGTTGATGCTGTATTGGCCTGATGCAATGGCCTGTTTGATGCTCTCCACGCGTGCCCGGTCGACTACGGGAATCGCTGCAAGCTGAGTTTCCAGTTCCTTGATCTGGGTTGAACGGGCGCTCAGCGTGATCTCGGTTTGTTCGGGTTTTGCACCCGGCTTCGCCTGCGCTTGAGCAGGGCGGTTTTCTACAGGGGTGGGCAACGAAACCTGTTTGGGACCGGGATCGATTTTCATGGCAAATCCTGTGTGTTATTGGGCGGAACAGCGGATAACGTTCTCTAACTTAATACTACTATCGGCAGCTTCGCAAGCTTCTGAAGGCTGGCTTCAAATCAAAATGACACAATCACCTGCTGGCCGTCTTCTGCGATACCACTGATCACCTGGCCTGAACGGGTTTTGACCCGCACCCGGTCGCCACGGCTGGCATTGGCCAACGCCTGACCTTCGCTCTGGACCGAAAATCCCGGCCCATTCAGCACCACGCGCGTAGTTTGGCCCTGCTGGACGACAAGCGGGGGCCGCAGCAGCGCCGAGCGCAGCGGCGCGCCCGCGGCCAGGGGAGAAACGGTGCGATAGCCCAGCATGTCATCGATGTTGGTGACAACGTCGGCTGGCAGGCTGCCCAGGTCACCTTCACGCAGCGCGAAGTCGGCAGCGCTCAGGATGTGATTGGCGGGCAGGGATTGAAGCGTAATGGCATAAGGTCCGACCACGCTGACCTGCGCCGACAGGTAAACCGTCCACGCAGTGGGGGCCAGACAGCGCACGCCCACCGATATCTGCCCGATGCGGCGACCGCCGACAGGCTGGAATGCGTCCAGCGCAGCACAGGCAGGCAAATCAACCCGGGGTTGTTTGACCTGGATCGCTACTTTTCCCGGCTGGCCGCCGGTCTGGGTTTTCAAAAACTGTTCGGCATGCGCCTGCAGCGCGGCGGGGTCTTGCTGGCCTGCGGCCTGAACCTGGGTCGACAGGCCCAGCAGCACAAGTGCCAGCCCCACATTGCGGGCGTGCTGGCTTGCCTGGATTGATCCTGCTGTCATCCCGTGCTCCTTCAGTCGTTTCTCACAGTGACTCATTCTAAGAAGCGCGCCGCGGATTGAAACGCCGAAATGAACGGGCTTTTTGCCGCTTATCGTGAGATTGGATGGACAGGTGCCTGTCTAGGATGCAGTCATCGCAAAAAGGCTTTGCTGCACTCAATAAAGACTCAAGAGGTGACGACCATGCTGAACCGGCTGGATGACATGCTGAACTTTCATACCCAGGCGCTACGCGTACGCGACCAGCGCCAACAGGTGCTGGCGTCGAATATCGCCAACGCCGACACGCCCAACTACAAGGCACGGGATGTGGATTTCAATACCGCGCTGCAGGATGTTCTCAAAAGCAGCGCGCTCAAGGGCGCAGCCTCGTCAGGTGGTGTGGCGGTGGCGACCACCGCACCGGGTCACATGAAAGGCAATCCCGGCCTGGCGGCAGATGCGGGCCTGCTTTATCGCACGCCCTCCCAGGGCAGTATCGATGGCAATACGGTGGAAATGGACACCGAGCGCGCCGCCTTTGCCGACAACGCCCTGCATTATGAATTCAACCTCAACCGGCTCAGCTCGCAGATCAAAAGCATGTTGACGGTGATCCAGGGATAAGGAGTAGCCCATGTCTTTAGCGAATATTTTCAACGTGGCTGGATCGGCCATGAATGCCCAGTCGCAACGCCTCAACACGGTGGCCAGCAATCTGGCCAACGCTGACAGCGCAACCAGCGCCAACGGCGAAGCGTACCGGGCCAAGCAGGTGGTGTTTGCCGCCACCCCGGTGGGCGCTGACGGCGCAACCGGGGTGCGGGTGGCGGCGGTGGTTGACGACCAGTCTCCAATGAAGATGGTGTACGACCCGAAGAATCCACTCGCCGACGACAAGGGCTACGTGACCATGCCCAATGTCAATGTGGTCGAGGAAATGGTCAACATGATTTCCGCCTCGCGCTCGTATCAGACCAATGCGGAAATGATGAACACCACCAAAACCCTGCTGCAGAAGACCCTGGGCCTGGGCCAGTGAACAGCCTGAAACGTAAAAAGGACATGCCATGACGACCGTACAAGACACAAGCAATGTCACCACCCTGTTTGGTGCAGGCGCTTCTGCCGCGAGCAAGAGCAGCACCCAGGAAACGGAAAGCCGCTTCTTGAGTTTGCTGATTGCGCAGATGAAAAACCAGGATCCATTGAACCCGCTGGACAACGCCCAGGTGACCAGCCAGATGGCCCAGTTGTCCACGGTGCAGGGCATCGAGAACATGAACAAGAGCCTGCAGGCGCTGGCAAGCAGCATGGGTGTCAACCAGATGGCGCAGGCGGCCAATTTGATTGGCCGTGCGGTGCTGGTGCCAGGCAACAGCATCAGCCCCGACACGCTCGAGGATGTGATGGGCTTCGAATTGTTACGTCCGGCTGACAACGTCACGCTCAGTGTTTTCGACGCTGCGGGCGGCTTGGTACGCAGTGTGAATATGGGTCCGCGGGATACAGGAGTGAATATGATGGTGTGGGACGGATTGACGAACAGCGGGCAGACGACGCCCGAAGGAAAATACAGCTTCAAGATCGATGCCGTCCAAGGCGGGCAGCCGGTGGACAGCACGGCCCTGCACCTGGGCCTGGTCAACAGCGTTTCACAAAGCAGCCAGGGGGTGCAACTGAATCTGGCCAGTAGCAAGAACGTGGGTTATGCCGATATCCGGCAGATTTTTTGAGCAGGACTGAGTGGGTCGGTGGGTAAACCGTCAGCAATCAAGACAAGGAGCAGGACATGAGTTTTCAGCAAGGGTTGAGCGGCTTGAATGCCGCAGCAAAGAACCTGGATGTCATCGGCAATAACGTCGCCAATGCGAGCACGGTCGGATTCAAGCAGTCGCAGGCGCAGTTTGCCGATGTGTATGCGAACTCGCTTACGGGTGCCGGCGGTTCAGGGATCGGCATCGGCGTCAAGGTGGCTCAGGTGGCTCAGCAGTTTACCCAGGGCAACATCACGTCGACCAACAACCCGCTCGACATCGCCATCAACGGTGGCGGATTTTTCCGCGTGGACACCAATGGCGAGGTCAACTACCAGCGCAACGGCCAGTTCCAGCTCGACCGCATGGGTTACATCGTAAATCCGACTGGCGCCAAGCTGACCGGATTTCCGGCCAATGCCAACGGCGTGTTGTCGACTGGTGCGCTGGCGCCCTTGAGCATCAGTACCGCCGATCTGGTGCCGCAGATCACGAGCGAAGTGAATGCCGTACTCAATCTGGATTCGAACAGCGCCATCCTGTCGGCGGCCGCTTTCGATATGGCCGATCCGACGACCTATAATCATTCGACGGCCGTTTCGATCTACGACAGCCTGGGGAATTCGCATACCCAGCAAACTTACTACGTCAAGACGGCGGCCGGAACTTGGGATGTGTTCGCTTCAACCGATGGCAGCGCGGCCACAGCGGTTGGCACCCTCGATTTCGACACCAATGGTACGCTGACCACGGCTATGCCGTTTACCGTCTCCGTGGCGGTGGCGACTGGAGCCACCACGCCTTTCAACGTCGAACTGGATTACACCGGCACCACGCAATTTGGTTCCGCCTTCAGCGTCAACACCATGAATCAGGATGGCTATACCTCGGGTCGATTGGCCGGATTCAACATCGGTGCCGATGGCGTTCTGCTGGGCCGTTATACCAACGGGCAGTCGGCGGTGCTGGGGCAGGTGGTGCTGGCCAACTTCTCCAATCCAAACGGTCTGCAGCAACTGGGCAACAACATGTGGGCCGAGACTTCGACCTCGGGCAATCCGCTGATTGGCTCGCCCAGTTCGGGCAGTCTGGGTGTGTTGCAGTCGTCCGCGGTGGAGGATTCCAACGTCGACCTGACCGCCGAGCTGGTCAACATGATCACCGCGCAGCGGGTATATCAGGCCAACGCGCAGACCATCAAGGCACAGGATGCCGTGCTGCAGACGCTGGTAAACCTGCGTTAAGCATTGACTGAGTGATTGATTAAGGAGGCAGCATGGATCGAATGATCTACACCGCCATGACCGGCGCAAAGCACATCCTGGAACAGCAGGCCACCAGCTCGCACAATCTGGCGAACGCCACGACCACGGGTTTTCGCGCGCAGGTCGACCAGTTCCGTGCAGTGCCGGTCCAGGGGGCTGCCCTGGCTACCCGTGCTTTTGTGGTCGATTCCACCACCGGCAGCGATTTTCGTGGCGGTGCGATTCAGCATACCGGGCGCGAGCTTGATCTGGCAGTTCAGGGGCAGGGCTGGCTGGCGGTGCAGGCCGCCGACGGCACCGAGGCCTACACCCGCAATGGCAGCCTGAAAATCAATGAAAACGGCTTGTTGCAAACGCCCAGTGGACTCAATGTGCTGGGCGATGGCGGCCCGCTGTCGATTCCGCCGGGCCGCAACGTGGCCGTGGCCAAGGACGGCACGGTTTCGCTGGTGCCCGATGGATCGGCTGCAACCGGACTCACCTCGATCGGACGCCTGAAACTGGTGAATCCTCCCGGAGCCGAACTGACGCGGAGCGATGATGGCCTGTTCCGCATGAAGAACGGCTCCTCGGCGTCGGCTGATCCCAACGTCTCGGTCATCAGTGGCTCGCTGGAGTCCTCCAACGTCAATGTGGTCGATGAAATGGTCAACATGATTTCACTGGCGCGCCAGTTTGAAATGCAGATGAAATTGCTGCAGAACGCCGAAAGCAACGACGGCAAGGCAGCCCAGCTGCTGAGCGTGGGCTGAAAAACTTCTAACCATAGAGACACAGAGGCACAGAGGAAAAACATTTGAAGCAGCAAGGTAACGCAGCTGGGTCACACAGGATATTGACGGGTTTTCTCCGTGCCTCTGTGGTTAATGAACTTGAATTGAAGGAGCCGACATGATTCGCTCACTATGGATTGCCAAAACCGGTCTGGATGCGCAGCAAACGCAGATGGACGTGATTTCCAACAACCTCGCCAACGTCAGCACCAGCGGCTTCAAGCGCGCGCGTGCCGTGTTCGAGGACTTGCTGTATCAGACCATCCGCCAGCCGGGTGCACAGTCGTCCGAACAGACGCAGTTGCCGTCCGGTCTGCAGATTGGTACCGGTGTAAAGCCGGTGGCGACCGAGCGTATCTTTACCCAGGGCAACCTGCAGCAAACAGGCAATTCCAAGGATGTGGCGATACAGGGCAATGGTTTTTTCCAGGTGCTGATGCCCGATGGCACCACCGCTTATAGCCGCGACGGCTCATTTCAATCCGATGCCAACGGCCAGATGGTGACGTCCAGCGGTTATGCCGTACAGCCCGCCATCACCATCCCGGCAAACACCCAAAGCCTGACCATCGCACGCGATGGCACGGTATCGGTTACGCAGTCGGGGTCGGCCACGCCGATGACCATCGGGACGCTGCAACTGGCCATGTTCATCAACCCGGCTGGCTTGCAAAGCCTCGGTGAAAATCTCTACGGCGAAACCGCTTCATCGGGCACGCCGAGCTCCAACGCGCCGGGCAGCAACGGTGCCGGCACGCTGAATCAGGGCTACGTCGAAACCTCGAACGTCAATGTGGTGGAAGAACTGGTCAACATGATCCAGACCCAGCGCGCCTACGAAATCAATAGCAAGGCGATCAAGACGTCTGACGAGATGTTGCAACGCCTGTCGCAGCTGTGAGATTGACATGAATACACTGCGTAATATTGGATTGGGGCTGCTGCTGGGCCTGGTGGGCTGCGGCACCACACCGACTTCGATCCTGGACAAGCCGACCACGGCACGCCCCGAAGCTCAGCCCACGCAGGTTGGCGGCAGTGGTGCCATCTACCAGGCCGCGTCTTATCGCCCCTTGTTCGAAGACCGGCGCGCGCGCCACGTCGGCGATGTGCTGACCATTGTCATCAATGAAAAAACCCAGGCCGGCAAGCAGGCCTCATCCAATGCGTCGAAGGACAATTCGGTTGATGCGTCAATCAGCGGCATTGCCGGAATTCCCCTCAAGACATTGCAGGGTCTGGGAATTACCGCTGAGTCGGCGAGCCAGTACGCCGACAAATCGGCTATCAATTCCAGCAATAACTTCACCGGCAACGTCACCGTCACCGTGATCGAGGTGCTGCCCAATGGCAACCTCATCGTCGCGGGCGAAAAACAGATCGCGCTCGACAAGGGTACCGAATACATCCGTTTGTCCGGCGTCGTCCAGCCCGACACGATCCAGGCCGGCAACACCGTTTCGTCGGCCAAAGTGGCAGACGCACGCATTGAATATCGCACCAGTGCCAAGTTTGATTCAGCCGAAGTAATGGGCTGGCTGGGGCGTTTTTTCCTGAGTTTCATCCCTTTATAAACCAAAATTCTTTACCACAGAGACACAGAGGCACAGAGATGATTGAAAAAGCAATGGGTTGTTGTTATGCCTGCAATCGCCCGATGGGTGATGCAGGAACGCGAAACAATCCATTGTTCCCTCTGTGTCTTCGTGCCTCTGTGGTTCGATTTTTTTAGGATAAACGGTGGGTACCATGAACATTCCACGCCTCTTCCTGCTGGGCACACTGCTGATAAGCGGTCTGGCGCATGCCGAACGCATCAAGGATATCGCCTCCATTCAGGGGGTGCGCGTCAACCAGTTGGTGGGCTATGGTCTGGTGGTGGGTCTTGATGGCACCGGCGACCAGACCACGCAAACGCCTTTCACCACCCAGAGCATCGTCGCGATGTTGGCGCAAATGGGCATCAACATGCCGCCGGGCGTCAACATGCAGTTGAAGAACGTTGCGGCAGTCATGGTGACGTCTGAACTGCCGCCATTTTCCCAGGCGGGTCAGACCATCGACATCACGGTGTCTTCGATTGGTAATGCCAAGAGCCTGCGCGGCGGAACCCTGGTGATGACGCCATTGAAAGGCGCGGACAACCAGATTTATGCCATGGCACAGGGCAGCCTGGTGGTGAGCGGTGCTGGTGCTTCGGCCAACGGCAGCCAGGTGCAGATCAATCATTTGAGCGTGGGACGGATTCCAGCCGGTGCAACCGTCGAGCGTAGCGTCAGTTCTGCGCTGGGTGAGTCCGGCAGCATCAATCTGGAGCTGCGCCAAAGCGATTTCACCACCGCCAGCCGCGTGGTTGACGCAGTCAACACACGTTTTGGCAAGGGCACCGCGCGCGCCGTCAACGGTCGCGTAATTGAGGTGCGTACGCCTGTGGGCGCAAGCGACCGGGTGACATTTCTGGGCGCCATCGAAAGCCTCGACGTCAGTCCGGCCCAAGCCATGGCCAAGGTCATCATCAATGCGCGCACCGGTTCGGTGGTGATGAACCGTTCGGTCATGCTCGATCCCAGCGCGGTATCGCACGGCAATCTGTCGGTGGTGATCAGCACTGAGCCGGTCATCAGTCAGCCGGCTCCGTTTTCCAAAGGCGAAACGGTGGTTACCGCCCAGTCGAAGATTGAAATTCGTCAGCAACCCGGCGAAATCATGTTGCTCAGAAACAGCGCTTCATTGGCCGACGTGGTGAAAGCACTGAATTCCATCGGCGCCACGCCACAGGACTTGCTGGCGATTCTTCAGGCCTTGAAGGCTTCGGGTGCACTGCGCGCCGAGTTGGAGGTGATTTAAATGAGCATCGGCGGTGCCGACTTATCCTCCAGGTTCACGCTGGATACGCAGGGGCTGAACCAGCTCAAGTTGGAGGCGAAGCAATCATCGCCCGAGTCGCTGAAGCAGGCGGCGCAACAATTCGAAGCGGTGTTCATGAATATGCTGATGAAAAGCATGCGCGAGGCGACGCCGCAGGAGGGCATGTTCGAAAGCGAACAAACCCGGATGTACACCTCGATGCTCGACCAGCAACTGACCCAGCGCATGGCCAGCCGTGGTATCGGTCTGGCTGATGTGATGGTGCGTCAGCTTTCGATTGCCATGTCGATGCCGCCCGCGGTTGAAGGCGAAACGCCTGATGCTGGGGCGGCTGCGCCGGGATTGCCGGCACAAGGTTTTCCCTTGAACATTGCCGTTCCACTCGCCTCGCAGGCCTTGCCGGCCGCAGCATCCGGTATCGCATCAGCCGCGCGCATGGGTGATGTCCCACAAGGAGATCTCGATCTCCTTTCTGTGAATTCAGATCCACTACGTGCTAAAGCGCGTGGGGAGTCGTCTGCGCCTGCACACGTTGACGCCTTTGTGCAGCGCATGCTGCCGCATGCCCAGGAGGCCAGCGCCAGCACCGGCATTCCGCCCCAGTTCATGATGGGCCAGGCTGCGCTTGAAACCGGCTGGGGCAGGGCGGAAATCCGCGCCGCGGATGGCCAGAACAGCTACAACCTGTTTGGAATCAAGGCGGGCAGTGGGTGGCGCGGCCGCACGGTCGATATCGTGACCACTGAATACGTCAATGGAAAGCCGCAAAAACAGGTGGATACCTTCCGGGCGTATGACTCCTATGCGGACTCTTTCCGGGATTATGCCAATCTGCTGCGCGCCAATCCGCGCTACCAGAACGTGCTCGCCCAGGGGCGGGATGCAACCGGGTTCGCCCAGGGCTTGCAGCAGGCAGGCTATGCCACTGACCCCAATTACGCCCAGAAACTGGCCAGCGTGATCAGGTTGGTTGAGCGGGCGTGATCGCAGCCTAAAGTATTCCGTGATGCCACCGATTCAGCTATCAAGCGTATTGATAACCCTTTCCAGAATTCAACCTGTGTATAGATAAATGGCAACCAGCATCCTCAGTATCGGTCAGAGCGCCCTCGCTGCCGCACAGGTCGGCCTCAGTACGACAGGCCACAATATCGCGAATGCGGCGACGCCAGGCTTCAGTCGTCAGCTGGTGATACAAAATGCGGCTCAGCCGCAGAATTTTGGCTTTGGTTTCATGGGACAGGGCACCGAAATAGCCGCGGTCAAGCGCGTATACAGCGAGTTTCTCGGTAGCCAGATGCGCACCGCCCAAGCCACGAAAAGCGGACTCGACGGCTATTACGCGCAGATCAAGCAGATCGACAATTTGCTGGCCGACCCTGCATCCGGCCTGTCGCCTGCTTTGCAGAGCTTTTTCAGCGGTATCCAGGATGTGGCCTCCAACCCTGCGGCGATTCCATCGCGCCAGGCAGCCCTGTCGTCGGCTGAGGCGCTGGCTTCGCGTTTTCAGAGTTTGTCCGGGCGGTTGAAAGAGGTTGAGCAGGGCATCAACAGCCAGATCACATCGAGCGTCAGCATCATCAACACGTATGCGAAGCAAATTGCAGAGCTGAACGATGCTGTTGGCCGCGCCCAGAGCGCAAGCGGGCAGCCCGCCAACGATTTGCTCGATCAGCGCGACCAGCTGATTCTGGATCTAAACAAGGAGATCAAGGCGACGGTGGTCAAGCAGGACGATGGCCATTACAACGTTTTCATCGGCAACGGTCAGCCGCTGGTGGTGGGGGTGAAAACCGCTTCGCTTACGACCGCCGCATCACTCACCAACCCGGAAAGAATCGAGGTGGCTTACCGGACGGCTGGCAATACGTTCATTGCCGGAGAATCCGGTTTCGTCGGCGGCAAGCTGGGCGGGTTGATCGAATTTCGCAAACAGACGCTTGAACCGGCCCAGAACAGCCTGGGTCGCGTTGCCATCGGCCTGGCCGGAACGTTCAACGCACAGCATCGGCTCGGCTTCGACCTTAACGGCAATGCGGGCGGGAATTTTTTCACTCTCGCGGCGCCTGCGGTGAACTCCCATGCTGGCAATGCAGGCACCGCGGTCATATCCGGCAGCATTGCTGACGCCAATGCACTGACCACCAGCGACTACAGCCTGAAGTATGACGGCACCGAGTACACGCTAACCCGGCTGTCCGACAATACGGCCACCCAGTTCCCTACTCTGCCGCAGACTGTCGATGGCGTGACTTTGGACCTGGCATCCGGCGCGCCTGCGACGGGTGACAGTTTCCTGATTCGACCGACAATCAATGGCGCAACCGCTTTTGCGGTGGCAATCACCGATCCGGCCGAAATCGCGGCCGCCGCCGTAACCGGCGCCGTGGGCGACAATCGCAATGCGTTGTTGCTTGCAGCGCTACAAAAGGCCAACACGCTCGGCAACGGCACCGCCACGTATCAGGGTGCGTATTCGCAACTGGTCAGCCAGATTGGCAACAAGACCCGCGAACTCGATGTGTCCAGCAGCGCAGCGGGCAAGCTGCTTTCGGAAGCGACGCTTTCCATTCAAGCCGAATCGGGGGTCAACCTCGACGAAGAAGCGACCAACCTTCTGCGCTACCAGCAGGCTTATCAGGCAGCCGGCAAGGTCATGCAGATAGCCAGCGAGATGTTCGACGTTTTATTGACTCTTGGACGGTGAATAGCATGCGTATCAGTACCCAAACTCTGTTTGAAACCGGTGCAGCCCGTCTCAGCGAATTGCAGTCCGGCCTGGTCAAGACTCAGCAGCAAGTTTCTACTGGCCGTCGCATCCTCACTCCGGCAGACGATCCGGTCGCTGCCGCGCGAGCGCTCGAAGTGACCCAGTCGCAGTCGATCAATACTCAATACGGCGTTAATCGCCAGCATGCTCAAAGCGCACTTACGGAAGTGGAGGGTACATTGTCGAGCGTGACGCTGCTGCTGCAGGACGTTAAGACAACTGTCATTGCCGCAGGCAATGGCGCGTTGAGCGATGCAGAGCGCGGGTTTCAGGCAATCGAATTGCGCGGGAGATTTGAAGAATTGTTGGGTCTGGCCAATACCCGTGATGCACAAGGAAACTACATGTTTTCCGGATTTCAGACCGGAACCCCGGCGTTTGTCGAGACCGCGACTGGCGCACTGTATCAGGGCGATCTCGGGCAGCGGCGACTGCAGGTCGATACCTCGCGTCAGATCGCGGTAACCCATACCGGGCAATCGGTGTTCCAGGGGGGTGGGCAGGACATTTTCAAGACCCTGAAAGATCTCATCGTCCTGCTGGAAACGCCCGGAACGGCAGGCTTGTCGGCCGGGTTGGCAACTGCCAACGGCGATGTGGACCTGGCATTGGAGAGCGTGCTGACAGCACGCGCGGCCGGCGGCGCACGGCTGCAGGAGCTTGACGCCCTCGACTATGCAGGCGAGGACCGCAACCAGCAGTACAGCCAGATCCTGTCCGAATTACAGGATCTGGATTATAGCCAGGCGCTGTCCCAACTCTCACAGCAGCAATTTACGCTTGAAGCAGCACAGCGATCGTTTGTGATTGTCTCGGGCCTGTCGTTGTTCAATTTCCTGTGAGTGCGGCCATGAAAGCCAGTGGCTTGTCATCCAGCGAACAGATGAACAAGCAGGTCATGCACCTGTTGTCCGGGGTGTCGATGCACGGTGACCAGCATCTGGCCGAGGTGGAGCGCGATCTGGTGCAGATGGATGTGCTGCTTGAAGAGGCTATCAAGAAACTCGGCAGCAGCTTTATGGCGATTCATCACGCGATCAGCAAACAGCAGGAAACCCTGGACAGCATGCTGTCCGAGGATAGGACACCTCCAGATTTTGCAGTACGCCTGGAAGCAATCCAGAACGAGATCAACGGCCATGTTGGCGCTGCGATAACCGGTTTGCAATTCCAGGACATGACGAGCCAATTGATCGGCCGAATGGTGAATCATCTGACTGGCCTGCGTGGCGTGTTCGGCGAACTCGACTCGAGTGAGGCAGCGTTGCCGGAAAGCGGAAATGAAGCTTTGCTGGAGCGGCTGAATCAGATCAGCGACCGTGTCGGCGCGCGCTGTACCGAACTGGCAGGCGGCGTACGCAGCACCGTGAATCAGCGCCACATGGAAAGTGGCGATATCGAGCTGTTTTGACGAACAGCGCTTAAGGACATAAACAAACCGGCCCGGAAACAGGCAAGGCAGGAAAAAAACGATGGCTAAAACAATTCTTACTGTAGATGACTCGGGTTCACTTCGGCAGATGCTGGCATTCAGCCTGAAGGCCGCCGGCTATGGCGTGATCGAGGCGGTTGACGGACAAGACGGCCTGGAAAAGGCGAAGCAGCAGACCGTCGATCTGGTGCTGACTGACCAGAACATGCCGGGGATGGATGGCCTGAGCTTGATTAAAGCGCTACGCGGATTGAAGAATTACAAAAGCGTGCCGATTCTCATGTTAACAACCGAGTCCGGCGATGACATGAAGGCAATGGGCAAGGCTGCAGGCGCCAATGGCTGGCTGGTAAAGCCATTTGATCCTGTGCGGTTGACCGAAGTAGTGAAAAAGCTGATTGGCTGAAGGAACGGAAAACAATCATGCAGTGCGGCAGGGGTTTAAACATGACTGACGGAGTTAAAAAATGACGATTGATATGAGCCAGTTTTACCAGGTGTTTTTCGACGAGGCCTATGAGTTGCTCGCCGAAAAGGAGAAGCTGCTGTTGGCTATTGATGTCTCCGATCCTGACAGTGAAGATCTTAATGCGATCTTCCGTGCAGCTCATTCCATCAAAGGCGGGGCATCCACCTTCGGTTTTAACGACATCACCGAAGTCACCCACATGCTGGAATCCCTGCTCGACCGCATTCGCAAGGGCGAGATGGCGTTGACGCCGGAGCATGTGGATGCCTTCCTGGTGTCCAAGGATGTCCTGACCATGTTGATGGAAGGCCATCAGCATGGCTCAAGCGTCGACCAGCCCGCAGTGGATAGCGTCTGCCAGAGACTGAAAGGCTTGTCGTTAGGGACCGCTGCAGAAGCCGCTCCGGCCGTGGCCAAGCCCGAGGCTGCAAAGCCTGCAGCTGCGCCTGTCGCGAACGCAAGCGGTGAGTTCCAGTTCCGCATCGAGTTGCCCGAAGTATCGCAAAAGGATGTTGACGCGTTGGCGGCTGAGTTAGGCCTGTTGGGAGTGATTCAGCAGGAGGTGCTGGCCGACAAACGCGTGGTGTTCAATCTGACCACCAGCGAAGGCCAGGACGATATCGTTGCGATTTGTTCGTTTGTGCTTGACCCGGACGATCTCAAGATCACGTGTGGGAACACACAGGCTGCCGTGGACGCAAGCGATCCCGGTTACGAAATATTTGACACCCCCCCTGTGGTCGTTGCCGATCAAACGTCTGCCACAGTGGACGAGTCCGCCGTGGCGCCGCCTGCAGACAGCAAGAATTTGGGGCGTCGTGTCTCTGATAAGGAAGGCTCGGGACCGGAGTCATCATCGATCCGTGTTGGGGTGGAAAAAGTTGACCAACTGATCAATCTGGTGGGCGAACTGGTCATCACTCAGGCCATGATCGAACAGCGTATTGCCGCACTCGATCCCCTGCACCATGAGCGCCTGCTCAACAGTGCCGGCCAACTGGCGCGTAACACCCGTGATTTGCAGGAAGCCGTCATGTCGATCCGCATGATGCCGATGGACTACGTGTTCTCGCGTTTCCCGCGCATGGTGCGCGACCTGGCCGGCAAGCTTGGCAAGAAGGTTGAGTTTGTCACGCGCGGCGCGGCAACCGAGCTCGACAAGGGCCTGATCGAACGCATTGTCGATCCGCTGACCCACCTGGTGCGCAACAGCGTCGACCACGGTATCGAAATACCCGAAAAGCGTCGTGCTGCCGGAAAAAGCGAAACCGGCAAGCTGACCCTGTCAGCCGCGCATCAGGGTGGCAACATCGTGATCGAGGTCAGCGACGATGGCGGTGGCTTGAGTCGCGAAAGAATTCTCGCCAAGGCCAGGCAGCAAGGGCTTCCGGTATCGGACAGCATGCCTGATAGCGAAGTCTGGCTGCTCATATTCGCCCCCGGCTTTTCTACAGCAGAAGCGGTGACTGATGTATCGGGTCGTGGCGTCGGCATGGATGTGGTCAAGCGCAACATCGCGGCGATGGGCGGGATTGTGGAAATTCGCTCGGTTACCGGCTCGGGCACCACCATCGCCATTTCGTTGCCGCTGACCCTGGCGATTCTCGATGGCATGTCGGTCAAGGTCGGTGAAGAGGTGTACATCCTGCCGCTGGGCTACGTCATCGAATCGTTGCAACCCGCTGCCGAAGACGTCAAGGAAATTGCGGGCCAAGGGAAAGTGGTCAAGGTACGTGAAGAGTACCTGCCGCTGATTCCGCTGCATCAGATTTTTGCCATTGAGCCGAACTTCACCGACCCCGCGCAGGGCATCGTCGTTATTCTCGAAGCCGAAGGCAAGAAAGCCGCATTGCTGGTCGACAACCTGGTTGGGCAGCAGCAGGTCGTCGTCAAGAACCTGGAGTCGAATTTCCGCAAGGTGGCGGGCATTTCCGGTGCCACCATTCTGGGCGACGGCGGCGTTTCCCTGATTCTCGACGTTTCCGCGCTGCTACGCTCAAGTCGTCAACTCAACACCGACCCCGTTTTTTCCTGAAGCCGGGCAACCCCAGCCAGCGCAGACCCACAGGGACAAGTTAAAGGACACCATCCATGTCATACAGCACACAGACACAAGCACAAGCCGGAGAAGTTGAAGGGAAAGAGTACCTGGCTTTCACACTGGGCCAGGAAGAGTACGGCATCGACATCCTGCGGGTGCAGGAGATTCGCGGCTATGAGCCGGTCACCCGGATTGCCAATGCCCCCGATTTCATCAAGGGCGTGGTGAATCTGCGCGGCATCATCGTGCCGGTCGTCGACATGCGCATCAAGCTCAACCTCGGCACACCCACCTACGATCAGTTCACGGTGGTGATCATTCTCAGCATTGCGGGCCGCGTGGTCGGCATGGTGGTGGACAGCGTATCCGATGTGATGACCCTGACCCCGGAACAGGTCAAGCCCGCTCCCGAGATGGGGACGAGCTTCGACAGCGATTACCTGATCGGTCTCGGCACGCTCAATGAGCGCATGCTGATTTTGGTGGATATCGACAAACTGATGTCCAGCCCCGAAATGGGACTGATTGAAAAACTGGCGGCTTAACCTCTGCGGTACTGGACAGCAATTGGTTAAATACCAGTTCTGCCCGGAGAGCATCGTGCAGGCATCAAAGCCGTACGAAGTCCGCTCGCTTCCTTACGCCCTGGGGGCTGAAGCAAGTTGATATTTGGCAGTAAACAGTTACGGGTAGTGTGAATAATTAGGAGCGGGGCCATGTTGAAAAATCTGAGTATCAAATCACGACTGATCTTTGTGATCGGCTTTCTTTCCGTGCTGTTGGTGAGTATCGGGATTTTGGGGCTGGTCAGCCTGAACATCACTAACGCCGCGCTGAAATCCGTCTATGAAGAACGGGTGGTTTCACTGGGACAGATGGAGCGCGTATCCGCCCTGATCAACAAGGGTCAGATTCTCGTCGGTGAATCGGTTTCCGGCCAATTGTCGGCATTTCCCGAAGACGTTTCCGCGGTCGACAAGAATGTGACCGCGATTCGTGGCGCGATGGAGGAAATCAACGTCATCCTGAAGACCTACGAGGCCTCCAGGATGACGACCGAAGAGTCCAAATTGTTCGAGGAATTCATCGCCAACCGCCTTAAATATGGACGGGGAGGCCTGCTGCCTGCGCTTGCCGCGTTGTCCGCGCATGATTTCCAGCAGGCAGGTGAAATCCTGCAAGGGACGCTGAAAGAGGCGTATCCGCCGGTGCGGGCCAGTGCCGAGGCGCTCATCGCGTTGCAGTTGAAAGTGGCCAAAGGCGAATTCGAGGCCGCGCAATCGCGCTATGTCGTGGTGCGCAATGTGGCCATCGTGGTGATGCTGGGCGGCGTCCTGCTGGCCGTGTTGATCGGCTTCTGGCTGATTCGCGCGATTACCGGTCCGCTGTGCCGGGCGGTCAAGATTGCCGAGAGTGTGGCGGCAGGCGACCTGGCGCAGCACATCGAGGTGAGCGCCAATGATGAAACGGGTCTGTTGATGCGGGCCATGAAGAAAATGAACGATGGCCTGGCCGACATCGTCGGCCAGGTGCGAAGCGGCACCGAGATCATCAAGAGCGCTTCGCATGAGATTGCCAGCGGCAATGCTGACCTGTCGGCGCGCACCGAATCGCAGGCATCGAGCCTGGAAGAGACCGCCAGCTCGATGGAAGAGCTGACCAGCACCGTCAAGCAGAATGCCGAGAATGCGCGTCAGGCCAACCAGCTGGTGGGTGCAACCTCCGAAGTGGCGGTCAAGGGAGGCCAGGTCGTCGGACAGGTTGTCAAGACCATGGCCTCGATCAAGGAAAGCTCCAGGAAGATTGCCGACATCATCGGCGTCATCGACGGCATCGCCTTCCAGACCAACATTCTTGCCTTGAATGCTGCGGTGGAAGCCGCACGTGCCGGCGAACAGGGCCGCGGCTTTGCCGTCGTCGCCTCTGAAGTGCGAAACCTCGCCCAGCGTAGCGCAGGTGCGGCCAAGGAGATCAAGGCACTGATCGAGGATTCGGTTGGCAAGGTCGACGCCGGTGGCAAGCTGGTGGACGAAGCCGGCCACACCATGGAAGAGATCGTCAGCTCGGTCAAACGCGTCACCGCCATCATGAGCGAGATTGCCGCGGCGAGTTCGGAGCAGAGTGCTGGTATCGAGCAGGTCAACCAGGCCATCACCCAGATGGACGACGTGACCCAGCAAAATTCGGCGCTCGTCGAGCAGGCTGCAGCCGCAGCCGAAAGCATGCAGGACGAGGCTGACAAGCTGGTCCAGGCGGTGAGCGTGTTCAAGCTGGACGGTGGGGCCCACAGCCCGCGCGCCGCGCTTGCTGTGAGTCATGCGACCCAGGCTATGCCGCGTGCCAAACCCAAGGCGGTATCGGCACCGGCATCTGCCGCACGACCGAAGAAGCTTGCGGCTGCGGGTGGCGGAAGCAACGAGGATTGGGAAGAGTTTTGAAGTGAGCGTCTGTATTGATTCAACCCGTGACGGATGAAGTCTGTCAGCAAGGGGAAGTCATGCGGTCGAAGGTCTGTCGGAAGCGGTAATTGGAATGCGAATTTCAGAAAGAGGTGAAGTGATGAAACTCAAGTCAAAAATCATGTTGAGCTTGGGGTCGGTTTTCCTGCTCTTCAGTGTTGCGCTCAGCGTGGCGCTGACCGGCATGCAGACCAACAAGAGCCGGTTCGAGAGCTTCCTTGAGCAGGATCTGGCGTTGGCTCAAGCGGGCAGCAATCTGTATGCTCAAGGACTGCAAATGGGTCAGGCTTTGCGTAACGTCGTCATGGACCCGGCCAACCAGAAGGCTTACAAAAACCTGGAAACCGCCTCGGCAGAGTTCAACGAAATTGGTAAAACCGCATTGGCTCTGGCAGCTTCCAGCCCGGCGGATTTGAAAGTGTTGCAAGAGGTGATGGCGCTGCGCGAACAGCAACTACCGATTCAATCCAGAATTGTGTCGCTCGCGAGCAGCGATCAGGTTGCCGCCATTGCAGCGATCAGTACGGACGAGACGCCGATGTGGCGGCAGATCAAGGGACGCCTGGTGGATTTCACCAAAACCAAGAATGCCGGCGTTGAACAGACCAAGGCAGAGATGATCGCCTACAGCCAGCGCATGCTGATGATCACGCTGGTGCTCCTGGTGGTGGCATTGCTTGCCGCTTCAGCCATCGTTTTCTGGCTGGTCCGCCACATCATGAGCCAGTTGGGTGGCGAGCCTGCGTATGCCGTTGAGGTCGCCCACGCAATTTCGGTTGGCGATTTTTCCCGCGCTGTCACCCTTGAAAAGGGCGATAGCTCAAGCCTGCTGTATTCCATCAATGCGATGCGTGAAAACCTGACCGGAACGATCGGCAATATCCGTCACGCAACCGAGACCATTTCGGTCGCTTCGCGCGAGATTGCCGCCGGCAATGCCGACCTGTCGAACCGTACCGAATCACAGGCGTCCTCGCTGGAAGAAACCGCCAGCTCGATGGAAGAGTTGACCAGCACCGTCAAGCAGAACGCCGAGAACGCCAAGCAGGCCAACCAGCTGGTCGTCTCCACCGCCGACATCGCGGTCAAAGGCGGTCAGGTTGTAGGCAAAGTTGTCGACACCATGGCCTCGATCAAGGAAAGCTCCAGGAAGATTGCCGACATCATCGGCGTCATCGACGGCATCGCCTTCCAGACCAACATTCTTGCCTTGAACGCTGCGGTGGAAGCCGCGCGCGCCGGCGAACAGGGCCGCGGCTTTGCCGTGGTCGCTTCGGAAGTGCGCAATCTGGCGCAGCGTTCGGCTGGTGCAGCCAAAGAGATCAAGGCCCTGATCGAAGATTCGGTCGGCAAGGTCGACAACGGCGGCAAGCTGGTCGACGAAGCCGGCAAGACCATGGAAGAGATCGTCAGCTCGGTCAAACGCGTCACCGACATCATGAGCGAGATTGCAGCGGCCAGCCAGGAGCAGAGTTCCGGTATCGAGCAGGTCAACCAGGCCGTCGGCCAGATGGATGAAATGACGCAGCAGAATGCGGCGCTGGTGGAAGAGGCAGCGGCTGCGGCCGAGAGCCTGCAGGATCAGGCCAGCCAGTTGGCTCAGGCGGTGAGTGTGTTCAAGCTGGATGGCGTGGCCCATAGCCCGCGTGCTGCGCAGCGGGTCGCCAGCCACAAAGTGGCGGCATTGCCCAATACCCTGAAGGGCATGAAACCCAAGGCCAAAGCAGCGCCGGTTCCGGCTGCACGTCCAAAGAAGCTTGCAGTTGCCGGTGGCAGCAATGAGGAGTGGGAAGAGTTTTAACGTGTCGAATAATCCTGTGTAGTGTCCCTTATGGATAAGCCGGGATCAAAATCCGGCACCCAGACCTGGCCTCGGATATCGCAGATCGTGTTGCACCGATTGAATAAGGAGCGAGGGGAAATTCCTCGCTTTTTTATTTGCCTTATAAATCAGCATATTAAAATATTAATAATTTATTTTATTAATGTTTTCTGATGTTTTGGACGTAAGGCTTCGTAAGCCATCTCGCCAAGCGAGGGATTGAAATACCGGACCCAAGGGCGCTAGTGAAATGGTGGTTTTGTCTGTCGATAGGCCGTACCGCGCGGCAATAATTTTATTTACAAGGAATGGAAAATGAAGTTTAAAAAAGTACAGTTAGCTGTAGCCGTGGGTATGACAATGGCCACTTTTTCGCTCGCGCAGGCAGGTACTGGAAGTGGGGAGGTGACTTTCATACACATGGGCGACTTGCATGGACATCTGATTCCACATCCGAACGTTCGCAGTGATGGCAAGGGACAAAACGAGGGAGGGGTGGCGCGCATCTACTCGCTGATTCAGGATATTCGTCGGGCAAACCCCCGGAAAACCTTGCTGGTGAATACAGGCGACACGCTGCACGGTGGTGCTGAAGCGCTGTTCACACAGGGCGAAGCCATGATAAAAGTTTTGAACCTGTTCGGTATCGATGCCTACGCACCAGGAAACTGGGATTTTGTATATGGCGCGGATAAATTTATCGAATACTTCGTCAGCAAGCCCGCCAGGGCCAACTGGAATCCAGTAATTTCCAATCTTTACTATGACAACTATCCCGGCGCAGAAGCCAAAAGTGGACAGCATGTTGTGGCGCCTTACACCATCAAGACCATTAACGGCTTGCGCATCGGGATTTTGGGATTTACCTCTGACCGGGGTCCGCAAGCGGGCGATCCGAACATCACGAAAGGATTGAAATTTACCAATGGCACAGCTGAGTACGCAAAATACGTAAAAGTATTGCGTGATGAGGAAAACGTAGACTTGGTCGTGGTGATATCCGAGCTTGGACTGCATAGCAATCTGACCCTGGCTGACGCGATTCCGGGTGTGGATATCATCCTTTCATCAGACAAGCATGAAATCACAATTGAACCCATCGTCTCCAAAAACGGCACCATCCTGGTCGAGCAGGGGATGGATGGCCAAGCGATTGGTGAATTGAAGGTGAAGGTAAAGAACGGTGAGATTGTCGACAAAAAATATGTTTCTCACCGCATTACAGATAGCATCAAGGCCAACCCGACCATTTCCGCTGCCGTGAAGTCCGTTCGCCGATCCTATGTCGCGGGGCCGCAATTTCAGCCAGGAAAAGTCAGGAACCCCTTTAATGGTTCGTTTTTACGCTACCCGATCGATACCGTCATAGGCCAGACCGAGATACCGTTATACCGCAGCAATTTTAGTGGCGAGGTGATGCCTGCCGTGATCGAGGGCAGTTCCCACGACTTCCTGGCCGATGCTTTCCGGACCATGACGGGGGCCCAGTTAGGCGCCATCACGGGATTCCGCTATGGCACAACGATAGGTGTCGGACCGATCAAGCTGGAAGATATCTATCATTACATGCCGATTGGACCGCAGATCGCCAAAGGCCGGTTGACCGGCGCGCAGATCAAGAAGAATCTGGAAGGCGCAGCGCAGGGTGAGCCGGGACGAGTGGGAGAATGGGTCAACGGCTGGACGGCCGGGTATAGCGGGTTGACCGCAGACTTCGATCCGCTGGCGCCCACAGGGAATCGCTTCAGCAATATTGTGGTTAATGGCAAGCCTTTGGATCCTGCGGCCAGCTATACCGTCGCCGGTTTCTATTACGATCAGGTGCCTACTTTGGTCAATCGTATCCCCGCCCGGGATGTCACCGTGCTCAAGGACAAGGACGGCAGCGTTCTGGATGGTACGGATGTGGTGAAAAACTACGTTGAATCCTTGGTGAACTGGACTGTCACCCCCGACAATTTGCGTCTGAACCGTATCCGTCTCATCAATCCGTTGCCAGCGGAAGAACATGGCATGCGTGAAATGCAGCCGCTGGGATCCAAAGCGAAATAAAAGCATCATTGCTGTTTATAAGGCGGTTGTCAGGTCGCCTTTTACGCTTCATCCTTTTTCGTTGAACAAGGGTGAAGGCTATAACGAAGCGCGCATGGACTGTTGGCAAGGCCATGCGCGCTCCAGACGCAAGACTTCGAACCTGTCAGCGGACGATAGAAGTGCTGGAATACACCCGTAATTTCGCCATGAAACCGCTGCGTTGAGTTTTCACTAAAGTATTGGGCTATTCAGCCGATATTCATATTACATATTAACTTGTCATGATTTAAAGGGGCGGCTGTATTCATATACGGTATTTTGCTTTTGGCAATGGCTGTATTTCTTGAACGTTAAAAAGTCTTTTCCTCACTGTTGTCCCTTTATTTATTACGGAGCTACATTTAACAATGAAAATCATGGATCTTAAAATAGGCTTGAGACTCGGCCTGGGGTTCTCAAGTGTTTTGTTTATGCTGATCGTTTTGGCGGCAATCGGCATCTGGCGCTTGCAAACAGTCGGTACACTGACCGAGTCCCTTGTTAACGATGACATGTATAAGGCGCGCATCATTAATGAGTGGGAAAGCATTATCAATGCCAATGCGGTAAGAGCCTTGGCAGCTGCAAAATCCGATAATCCGGAACACGAAAAATTCTTTGTGGATGAGAGTACCGCTGCCAGTAAACGCGGCGTTGCCTTGCAAGATCAACTGGTATCGTTACTATCGGATCCGGAATCCAAAGCACTTTTTGCGGATATTAAAGAAAAGCGGACCGCTTACGTCGGGGCCCGCGACGCTGCCCTCAAGGAAAAGGCAGCTGGGAATGTCGAGAGTGCAAACAAATTTGTGGATGAGGGCATGAAGCCGCGGCTGGATGCTTATCTAACCAGTCTCAACGCCCTTTCCGTTTATCAGAACAAGGCTATTGATGCTACCGCCCTAAATGTCCAGCAGCATTATGAGAGTGGTCGGACCCTGTTGATCTCGTTGAGTCTCGTAGCGCTTGTGATGGGTATCGGGTTCGCATTGTGGATTACCCGTTCGATCACGCGCCCTATGAATCAGGCTGTAAAAATTGCGCAGACGGTTGCTGCGGGCGATTTGACGAGCCGCATTGAGGTGCATAGCAAGGATGAAACGGGTCAGTTGCTGCAAGCGCTGAAGGATATGAATGACAGCCTGGTGACGGTAGTCAGCCAGGTCCGCAGCGGCACCGACAGCGTCGCCACCGCCTCGAACCAGATTGCCGCCGGCAACCTCGACCTGTCGAGCCGCACCGAGCAGCAGGCGGCCAGCCTCGAAGAGACCGCCAGCTCGATGGAAGAGCTGACCAGCACAGTCAAGCAGAACGCCGAGAACGCCAAGCAGGCCAACCAGCTGGTCGTTTCCACCGCCGACATCGCGGTCAAGGGCGGTCAGGTTGTAGGTAAAGTTGTCGACACCATGGCTTCGATCAAGGAAAGCTCGAGGAAGATTGCCGACATCATCGGCGTCATCGACGGCATCGCCTTCCAGACCAACA
>JASJPF010000025.1:0-66773 GCA_031426835.1 Thiobacillus sp. | reverse complement strand
TTCGAGTCGACTGCGTTGGCTTTCATTGAAGACAACCCGCCCAAGCACCGCAACCTGCGCTGGCACGGCGCGGAATTTCCGCAATGGCTGGCAGAACGGTTTCCGCAGGATCGGGATATTGCCGAACTGGCGCTTATCGACTGGCAGTTGCGGCTGGCGTTTGATGGTCCCAACGCGACTGCTTTACCGGCCGCAGCATTGGGTGGATTGTCTGCCGAAGACTGGGCCAGCGTAGGGTTCCAGTTTGTGCCTACCCTGTTTATTGCGCCTGTACGCTTTAACAGCGTGGCCATCTGGCATGCGCTCGATCAGGAGCAGGCGCCGCCAGCCGCAGGATCGTTGCCCGATCCCACCTGGCTGTTGATTTGGCGTAAAGGTTGGCAACCCCATTTTCGCACCATTCAGGCGGCGGAACACGCAGCGCTGATGCAGTTGCAGGGCGGTGCCTCGTTTGCGCAGGTGTGTGCTGACCTGGGCGAGCAGTTTTCTGACCAGGAGGCCGCCAGCGTAGCCGCCGAGAGTCTGCGAACCTGGCTGCAGGATGAAATGATTGTTGGTCTGACGGGCACGTCAGCCTAAAAAATCAATGCTTGTCCGGGTGCGGCATCAGCTTGTCGATGTACGCAATCGACACGGCCGACGCAATGAACGCCATGTGAATGATGGTCTGCCACATCAGCACCTTGTCGGTCAGATTGGGCGCGTTGATGAAGGTCTTCAGCAGATGGATCGACGAAATGCCGATGATGGCGGTGGCGAGCTTCACCTTCAGCACGTTGGCATTGACGTGCGATAGCCACTCGGGTTCGTCCGGGTGGCCTTCCAGATTGAGGCGCGACACAAAGGTTTCGTAGCCACCGACGATGACCATGATCAGCAGGTTGGAAATCATCACTACATCGATCAAGCCCAGCACGATGAGCATGATGGCTTCTTCGTTGAGGCTGAAGGTGCCGACGACCAGATGCTCCAGTTCGACCATGAAGTGCACGACGTAGACCAGTTGTGCGCCGATCAGGCCCAGGTACAACGGCACTTGCAGCCAGCGACTGCCGAACAGGATGGAGGAGAGGATCTTGTTGCTGGAGGTAATAGGCTGAGTATTTGGGCGTTTCATGGGGGTAGGGGCCAGGAGTTGGGAGTTAAAGAGTGAACACAGCCATTACAGGACGTAGCGCGCCAGATCTTCACGCGCGGCGAGCGCAGCGAGGCGGGTGGTGACGGTTTCAGCATCGACCAGATGTTCGCCGGTAACCGTGCCGGCATCAAATGAAATGTCTTCCAGCAATTTTTCCATCACCGTATACAGACGGCGTGCGCCGATGTTTTCGGTGCGTTCGTTTACCTCGAAGGCAATTTCGGCGAGGCGGCGGATGCCGTTCTCGGTGAATTTTAGGGTGACGCCTTCGGTCGCCAGCAGCGCTTCGTACTGACGCGTCAGGCAGGCGTCGGTCGAGGTCAGGATCTGTTCGAAGTCTTCCACCGAGAGCGCCTGCAGCTCGACCCGGATCGGCAGGCGGCCCTGCAATTCGGGGATGAGATCGGACGGCTTGGACAGGTGGAATGCGCCGCTGGCGATGAACAGGATGTGATCGGTTTTCACCATGCCGTACTTGGTCGAGACCGTGGTGCCCTCGATCAGGGGAAGCAGATCCCGCTGCACGCCCTGGCGTGATACATCGCTGCCGTGCGCGTCGCTGCGGGTGGCAATCTTGTCGATCTCGTCGAGAAAGACGATCCCGTTCTGCTCGACCGCTTCGAGCGCCTGCTGCTTGGTGTCTTCTTCGTTGATCAGACGCCCGGCTTCTTCCTCGGTCAGCAGCTTGAAGGCTTCCCGCACCTTCAGTTTGCGACGTTGCTGACGGCTCTGCCCCAGGTTCTGGAACATGCCTTGCAGCTGCTGAGACAGGTCTTCCATCCCCGGCGGGGTGAAGATTTCCATGCTGGGGCTGATGGCGGCCAGCTCGATTTCGATTTCCTTGTCGTCGAGTTCGCCTTCGCGCAGCATCTTGCGGAAGCGTTGGCGGGCGGCGCCTTCTTCACGCTTCGGCTCGGACTCATCAAAGCCGACGCTGCGCGGCGGCGGCAGCAGGGCGTCGAGTACACGGTCTTCGGCGGCCTCTTCGGCGCGGAACTGTACCTTGGACGTGGCCTGTTCGCGTATCTGTTTGATCGCGGTTTCCATCAGGTCGCGGATGATGGTATCGACGTCGCGGCCGACATAACCGACCTCGGTGAACTTGGTCGCCTCGATTTTGATGAAGGGTGCATTGGCCAGACGTGCCAGGCGTCGTGCGATCTCGGTTTTGCCGACGCCGGTCGGACCAATCATCAGGATATTCTTTGGCGTGATTTCCTGGCGCAAGGGCTCACTCACCTGCTGGCGCCGCCAGCGGTTACGCAGGGCAACCGCCACTGCACGCTTGGCCGCAGCCTGGCCGACGATGTGCTTGTCGAGTTCGTGAACGATTTCTTTAGGGGTCATGACGAGGTTGAAGCGTTTGAAGGGGGCCGGGTGGGGGACTTCCCACTTGACTCACAGGGTTTCAATGACGTGATTCTGGTTGGTGTAAATGCAGATGTCCCCTGCAATGGTGAGGCTCTTTTTGACGATTTCAACCGGGCCTAGATCGGTATTTTGCAACAGGGCGCTGGCGGCGGACTGGGCATACGCGCCACCTGAGCCGATGGCGGCAATCCCTAATTCGGGTTCAAGCACATCGCCATTGCCGGTGATGATGAGCGAGTGCTCACGATCAGCCACCACCAGCATGGCCTCGAGCCGTCGCAGCATGCGGTCGGTGCGCCAGTCCTTGGCGAGTTCGACCGCGCTGCGCATCAGATGCCCGGAATGCTTGTCGAGTTTGGCTTCGAAGCGCTCAAACAGGGTGAAGGCATCCGCCGTCCCACCGGCAAACCCGGCCAGGACTTTTTCCTGATACAGCCGGCGTATCTTGCGAGCCGTGGATTTGATGACGATATTGCCGAGGGTGACCTGGCCGTCGCCGCCGAGGGCTACGTCCGCGCCGCGCCGGACAGACAGAATGGTGGTGCCGCGATATTGTTCCATGGGACGATTATAAATGAGGCTCGTCCTGAGTCGGAGAATCGCAGGGGTTAGTTCCTGCATGATGCGGGTGCAGCGAGAAAATCGCCGCCGGCCATCAGAAATGGCCGACTGTTAAGGCAGGCAAGGATTAAACCGGATGACGGGGAAGCAGTTGCGCCAGCTGGTCGATGCCCATGACGCGGAAGAGTTCGTGGATGAGCGCATTGTGGCCACGCAGGGTGATGGGCTTGCCGCTGCCCAGGCACTGCATCAGCAAGCTGATGAACTGACTGACGCTGCCGTAATCGACGCGGGTGACTTTTGACAGATCAACCAGTAATTCATTGTGAGTCGCTGCATAGCTGCCAAACTGCTGCAGCACGCTGTCGGTGCTGGGGGTGATTTCCCCTGAGAGACACAGGGCATCGTCGACAGGCTCAGTCGGCGCAGAGGGCACAACGACGGCGGCTTGTACCGCGCTCCACGAGGGGGGCGACACTTCAAAGCGCACGGCATAATCCACTGCGAGATCTTCAAATAGCGCTTCTTGGCCGAGGGTTTGATACAACTCCAGCAGTAACAGCCAGTGAACGGTGCGGCTAAGGGTGGCCCGGTTGAGGTCCTGCAACAGCGCAATCAGCCGGTCAACGCCGCTAACCTGTAATTTGCGTTTGGCCTTGCGTGCATCGCTCAGAATTTTGGCGCACTCGTCAGCCCCGGACTCGTCGACTATCTCAATGCGTGAGAAATTGATCAGTACCACTGCCTTTTTGTCTGTCGCGGCAATACCTGCGCGTAGGGTGGCGGCCGCATTTTTGTCGAGCAGGCCGGGCAGTTCCAGAGCCGCAGCTTCAGTCTGCTGGGTTTTGGCCGGTCCATTGCCGTTGCCATGGGCTTTTTGCCAGACTGGAGGCGAAGACTCAAACCGAACCGCGTAATCGAGCGCCAGCTTTTCAAAATCTTTTTCCCGATTTTGAATTGAGTACAGATCAAACAACATGAGCCAGGCGCGACGGTCACCCGTTGCCAGCATATCCTTTAGCATGCGTTCGGCCGCTTCAACCTGATTGCTGGCATACAGGATGGCCGCTTCGTCCACGGGTGACTGCGGCGCGCCGCTGTTTTCCTCAACCACGATCCCGCTCGAGCCCATTTCCATGGTCAACAGGGTTTCGGTGGGCGTCGACTCCATAGCACGCGCTGCCGACGGCGCAGATTTTTGCGCAGGGTCAGGCGTTTTGTCTTTGCTTTTTTTGAAAAACGGAAGAGCCACGAATAGAGGTGCTTAGATCAAGGTGCCGGTGATGGATACTAGCGCTGTCGCGAGTCTGCGGCAACCTGCGGCATTTTACCTGCGATCAGGGCAGTTATTGCGAGTGAGGCAACAATCGCAGGGCCTGCGGGCCAATCGAACAGGGTTGAGGCGACAAGGCCCGTTGCATAGGTCACCGCGCCAAGAAGCCAGCCCGTCAGCCCCCCATCCGGGGCGATGCCTTGAGAATCGCCCGTGCCGGCAAAATGAGACTGGAAAACACCAAGTAGACGCCGACCAGCAGAACGGAGGCGGTGATGGCCAGGGCGAAAATCAGGTAAAAGCCGAGCGGGCCCAGCGCCGGTCCGCGCCAGGCCCATCATGCCAGCAGCAGCGGGCACAGGGACCGTTAAAACTGCCCCCTGAGTCCGAGCACGAAAGCACGTCCCGGCAATGGTGCGACATCCTTCAAATAAGAAGTATGGACGCACATTTCATCGTCGAGCAGGTTTTTGCCTTGCATAAAGACCGTATAGCCGATGGATTTGCTTTGCTTGATACGGTAGCTCACTTCGGCGTTGACCAGTGTGTAACCTGGCGTTTCGGTTTCGAGTTCCGCCAGACGGTTTTGACGCGCTGCGCGGATCACGCTTAGATTCGTCGCCCAAGGGCCAGCCTTATGATCGAGTTGCAGCCCGAACCGTTGCGGTGGCGTGCGGGGCGCATTGCCGCCATCCACTTTGCCCCGCACGGTATCGGTAAACAGACGCAAATCGAGCGTGCCAGGCAGCAGCGTGAAGACGGCCTCCGCTTCCAGGCCATAAAATCTCGCACCCGTCTGTGCTATATTTTGCACCAGATATTCGCCATTGAGATCCAGTGTGCCGGTATCGTCAACACGGTCCGCCACACCGTCATTGTTTGTGTCGGCACTGCGCTCGAAAATATAGTTGGCGATCCGGTTATGGAATACATTGACTTTCCATTTCATGGCGCCGGCGGTCTTGCGCAGGGCCAGATCAATGTTGTTTGAGGTTTCCTTGCTCAAGGCATTATTACCGGTTTGATGGGTGCGTGTGGCGGCATGTGCACCGTTTGAATACAACTCTTCCGTCGACGGCGCGCGTTGTCCCTGTGTGGCCGTCAGGCCGAGTCCGTAGCCATCCATGAATTTCCACAAGACGCCCGCGGAGGTGCTGTAAAGATTGAATGCCCGCGAAGGATTAGTATCGCCATCCTGCGGGTTTTGCGTGGCGCGCTCGGCCCGTCCGCCAAGCTCCAGCCGCCAGCGCGCCCAATTGCGTTCCTCGACCAGGAACAGGCCGGTGGAACGCGACTTGGTGGCCGGCACCAGGGCTTCCTCGCCAAGGGCGGAAAAGTTTCTGTCCTGCAATTGCACGCCGAACACGCCCTGCCAGTTCGCTACCGGCGCATGCAGAAGCTCGACACGGCCTTCGAATCCCTGATTGTTAAATCGGGTTCCGATCTCGCCGCTGCCTTCGATTTCGGCGTGTTTATAGTCGTTGTAGCCCATCCGCACCTTGAGCCGCTTGAATCCCCGGAATGGATCGTCCAGTTCGCCCGCAATATCGTAACGGGTTTGCTTGAGGTCGATTTTCGTTCCATCGGTGCCAGGTATGCCATACAGGCTTTCCAGTTGTGAAACCGATGCGCCCACAAAGCCCCGCTCGCCGATAAAAGACCCGCCCACGGACACGCCGTCAGAATCGATCGCGCTGTTGCCGACACGGTCCACTGGCGTGTCGTAATCACCGGTCTTGCGTTTGAAACCATCCACATACCAGGATGCCTGGCCGGCGCTGCCCATCACGTTGAAAGCCCCGCTGCGTTCGTCTGTTGCCGAATTGCCCCGCAGTTCGACATTGCCGGTCGGCGATTTGAACAGGCGGTTCGGAATGCGGCCCGTTACGACGTTGACTACGCCGCCCGATGCCCCGCTGCCGTAGAGCAGCGTCGCCGGGCCGCGCAGGATTTCGATTTGCGTGGCGTTGAGCGATTCGACTGTCACCATGTGATCCGGGCTGAGGGCCGAGAGATCTTGCGTGCCGATACCGCCTTCCAGTACCCGAATGCGCGGCCCATCCATGCCACGAATGATCGGGCGTCCGGCGGCTGGACCAAAGGCGCTTGACGTCACGCCAAGTTCCTGGGAAAGCGTGTCGCCGAGGCTCGCTTCGCGCTTGCGGCGCAGATCGTCACCCTGCAACACGGAAATGGGTTGTGCCAAGTCGAGTTCGCCAAGATTGGCGAAGGGCAGGGCCGTCACGACGATGGCTGTCAATGCGGCTTCCTTGCTGATGTCTTCAGCATGCGCTGCGGTTATACCCAGCACGGCAAGCGCCGAGACAAGGGCATTCGGCTTGAACAATCCTGCTGTTTTTTGTAGGCAGGTAGCGCGGAGAGGACGGGTTGCATATTTCATGTCAATTTCCTGAATAAAGGAATGGAGGCGCCGCTTGTCATGGCAGGGGTTGCGCGTGCCGAGTGCGTGCAGCTTCTGTATGGCCGGAGCCAAGACAGAAGGCGACAAGACGTAATGGCCCGACAGCGCGTCAAATGACGAACACTGCCAAGACAAGCCGGTTAAATAATAAAAGGGGGGGTTACGCTAACGGAGGCGCGCGCGCTTGATAGCGGCAGGGGACGCTGCCTAAAAAAGGCAGGGGCGGGGCAGAGGTAACAAAAAGACTCGAACCATTGGCAAAACTCAGGTTGCAACTGGCTGGCAGCGCACTGTCCAACCCATGTCCAAGGAGGTGTTGGCAGGTCGGAGAATGCGTGTTGCCCGCGTCCTCCCATGGATGCACCGCGCCATGCACCGCCACCGCCATTTGTGCCAGTGCCAGGCACAGCACCAGCGTCAGGGCTAGCAGGGGATGAATGCGGCGGGGATGCATAGGGTTTTTATTCAGGATGAGCCGTTTGATGTCTTTTCGAGGCTGCGCGAGCATCCCGAAGGGGCAAGCGGGGGCGGCTATTTTTACCGTTTATCCATGGCTTAAGCAATAGGCACCGTCATGCAAAGCATTTTGTCATTATCTCGCATCTTCATGGGCTATTGGCATCGTGTGCTATTTCCTGGAGGGGTCGGCCGGCGGAACCGGGTCGTAGCCGTGGTCGCAGCCGGGACGGCAGCGACCGATGCGTTTGGCCGCCAGCCAGCCGCCCCTGAGCGCACCATGCTTTTCGATGGCTTCCTTGCCGTATTCCGAGCAGGTCGGCAGGTAGCGGCACTGCCTGCCCAGCCAGGGCGAAAGCACGAGCTGGTAGACGCGAATCATGCCGATGAGCAGTTTTTGCGACAGGTTCATGGCTGGGCCTGCGAGTCCGCTGCAACCTGGCCGCGTGCCGCGCCGGTAAAATCGGCCAGTAGCTTGGCGACGAATTGGGGGTCGAGGTCGCGCACGATGAACACAAAGCGGCTGCGACGATCGTCGTCCGGCCAGGCGTCGAGTTGAACCTCGGGATACAGCACGTGCTGGATACCGTGCAGCACCACCGGCAGGACTTCGTCCTGCAGATTCACGATCGCCTTGAAGCGCAGCAGATTTTCGGCGCGAAACGACGTAAGCATGTTGAGCGCCGACTGCAGGCCGTAGCGATCCAGTGGCGCATCGAGCACCACCGAAAATGCCTGGATGCGCGCGTCGTGTTTTGCGGCTTGCGGTTTGCCGCCGAGTTTGCTGGCGTGGGCGGGCTGATAGCGCGCCTGCTTCAGCCAGCGCGCCAGTTCCAGCGAGCGGGTTTCGGCGTTCCACAGCCCCAGGTTCTGGATCGCTGCAGGATCAATTTCGCCATTTGTCACTGCAAGGATGTCCGCGGCCGGGTTCAGGGTGGCGAGCCGTTCGCGCAGGGCGGCAACTGTGTCGGCTGACGCGAGGTCGGTCTTGGTCAGCAACAGCTTGTCGGCCACTGCCACTTGCTTGACCGCTTCGAAGTGTTCGTCCAGCTGGCCCATCCCGAACATGGCATCGACGGTGGTGACCACGCCATCGAGACGGTACCGTGCGCGCACCCAGTTGTCGTGCAGCAGGTTATCGAGCACAGGGACCGGGTCGGCCACGCCGGTGGCTTCAATGATGACGCGTTCGAACGCGGGGATATCGCCTTTTTGCCGCGCCATCCACAGGTTTTTAAGCGTCGGCGACAGGCTGCCCGAAATCGTGCAGCAGACGCAGCCGCCCGACAGCAGCGCCATCGGGCCTTCCATTTTTTGCAGCAGCTGGTGGTCGAGCGCGACTGCGCCGAATTCGTTCATCAGAATGGCCGTGCGCGGCAGCGTACGAACCAGGTGGTTCAGGACGGTGGTTTTGCCGCTTCCCAGAAATCCGGTCAGCAGAGTGATCGGAAGTGGTGCATACGATTCCACACGCGTTTTAGCGCGTAGTGGATCGGAGTGCCCTTGTGGTGCATCCATTTCAGGCAGGGTGCGCGGAGATCAGGCGCGCATTTTTTCCAGTTTTTCGTGGCGTTCCTGCGCCTCGATGGAATATTCGGCAGTGGGGCGCGCCAATAAACGGGCCAGACCAATGGGCTCACCGGTTTCCAGGCACCAGCCGTACTCGCCGCTGTCGACACGCGTCAATGCGGTATTGATTTTTTTCAGCAGCTTCCGTTCACGGTCGCGTACGCGCTGTTCCAGCATATGCTCTTCTTCGACCGTTGCGCGATCGTTGGGATCGGCAAAGTTTTCGTTTTCTTTCAGGGTCGCGCCTGTGTCTGCAGCGTTGCTAAGCATTTCATCGCGCAAGGCTTCCAGACGTACGCGAAAAAAAGCGAGCTGGGCCGCGTTCATGTAGGCCGAGGCCGGCATTTTAAGCAGCGCGGCTTCAGTGATTGGTTTGGCTGTGGTCGGCATCGGAGGACTCCAGGTGTCTTTATATATCTATCTAATACTGTTGATCGTGCACTCAACCAAACTATCGGATTAAGGTCAGGCGTGGGAAAACGCTACGAAGTTACAGGCTTTGCCTGGTAACTAAACCGCACATCATAACCCCCCGGACCCATTATCGGCACCCCCTGCTGCAGATCCATGCTGGGCGGCCCTTTAGCCCGTCCGCAACGATGCGGTTGCAGCTGAATTCATGCGGATAATCCGCCACCGACCGAATTTTAGCCCCCAACCCGAAACATGAGGGATGGCCAAGGATGGGCGATAATCCCAGGATGAAAACCGCTTTGTTGCTATCGGCCTTGTTGGCATTGCTGACCGCTTGTGGCCGTGAAACCCCACCCGCTTCCCCGGCCGACATTCGCCCCGTTCGCGCCGAGCAGGTCGGCGTGCTCACCGATCACACCAGCACACGCTATTCCGGCGAAGTTCGCGCCCGTTATGAAACCGACCTTGCTTTTCGTGTGGCAGGCAGAGTGCAAACCCGTTCGGTGGAGGTCGGCACGCAAGTTAATGCCGGCCAAGTGATGGCCACACTCGATCCCCAGGATTACGCCCTGATGGCGAACGCGGCGCGGGCGCAGCTCACGGCGGCCGAAGCCGAGGCCCGACTGGCGCAGCAGGACTTGCAACGGTTTTCTGCGTTGCGTGCGCAAAACTTCATTTCCCAGGCGGAGCTCGACCGGCACCGCACCGTGGCCGCGGCCGCCGCTGCCGGGGAAAGCCAGCTGCGCGCCGAGGCGCAACGCCAGGGCAATCAGCAACGCTATACCCGTCTGACCGCCCCGCACGCCGGCGTGGTGACGGCAATTTCATTCGAGGCCGGGCAGGTGGTGGGCGCCGGCCAGCCGGTGGCACGGTTGGCGCGTTCGGGTGAGCGGGAGGTGCATATTGACGTGCCGGAAAATGCACTTTCTTTGCTGCGTGCCGCACAAAATATGACCATTCGATTGTGGTCGGCGCCTGACGTGACTTACTCCGGACGCTTGCGTGAATTATCCCCGATGGCCGATGCCGGCAGCCGAACCTACAGTGCCCGCGTAAGCATACTCAAGCCGGATGCCGGGGTGAAGCTGGGCATGACCGCGACCGTCGAGGTGAGCAGCGAGGCCGCAGCGGGTTTGTCGGTCGCCCAGACCGCCTTGTTCAAAATTAACGGCCAGCCGCAAGTGTGGGTAGTCGATCCCGTCAAGAAAAATGTGGCTGCGCGTAGCGTGCAACTGGGCACACTCAGCGGCGATCGGGCCGTGGTGGTTTCAGGTCTCAAGGCAGGCGAATGGGTGGTGACTGCCGGCGTGCATAAAATTGCGCCGGCTCAGCAGGTGCGGCTTATGACTCCCAAGCAACCATGAGTGATCCACAGCCCCGCGAAGCCACGCCCAGGTTCACCCCGGGACGCGGCAATCTGTCGCGTTGGGCGGTCGATCATCCCGCGCTGGTGCGATTTTTCATTATTCTGATTTTGCTGGTGGGTGCGCGCTCCTATTTTCAACTGGGTCAGGCAGAAGACCCGCCGTTTACCTTCAAGACCATGTTGATCCAGGCTCACTGGCCCGGCGCAACTGCGGAGGAGGTGTCCGAGCAGTTGACCGAGCGCATCGAGAAAAAGCTGCAGGAAATGCCCGAGCTCGATTTTGTGCTGAGTTATGCCAAGCCAGGCGAAACGGCCTTGTTCGTCAACATCAAGGAGACGGTGCGCGGAGCTGACGTGGCGGAAGCCTGGTATCAGGTTCGCAAACGTATTGGCGACCTGAAACAGCAGTTGCCTGCCGGGGTACAAGGGCCGTTTTTCAACGATGAATTCGGTGACACCTTTGGTTCGATCTACGCGTTCACCGGTGAGGGATTTAGCCGGGCGGAATTGCGCCGTGCTGCCGATGATGTCTTGCGCGAAGTGCTGCGTCTGCCCGATGTCGGCAAGGTCGAGTTGTTTGGGGTGGTACCGGAAAAAATCTACATCGAGATATCGGCGCAAAAGCTTGCCACGCTGAACTTCAGCCCGCAGCAGCTCATGCAGGCGGTGCAAGACCAGAACGGCATAGTCGCCAATGGGCGGGTGGAGAATGACGTGTTGTCGATTCCCCTGCGGGTGTCGGGGCCGTATTCCGATGTTGCGCGCCTGCGCGAAACCGTCATCAAGGTGGGGGCAACCCGTTTGCGGCTGGGCGACATTGCCGAGGTGACACGACGCTACGAGGATCCGCCTTCGACGTCTATCCGCTCGCAGGGTGCGCATGCAGTATTGCTGGGGGTGTCGCTGGCAAAAGGAGGGGATGTCATCGCCATGGGGCATGCCGTATCGGCTGCCATGGAGACAATGAAAAAAACTTTCCCGATCGGGCTGGAAATCCAGCAGATCCATGACCAGCCCCGCATCGTGAGCAGTGCGGTCAACCTCTTCATGACGAGCTTTCTCGAAGCCGTGGTCATCGTGCTGGCGGTGACGTTTCTGGCGCTGAAATGGCGCGCCGGGCTGGTGGTTGCGCTCTCGATTCCGGTGGTGCTGGCCATTACCTTCACCGTCATGTGGCTGTTCAAGATCGACCTGCATCGCATTTCCACCGGCGCACTCATCATTTCACTCGGTCTGCTGGTGGATGACGCCATCATCGCGGTGGAAATGATGGCGCACAAGCTCGAGGCCGGCTGGGGGCGCTATGAAGCAGCCACCTATGCCTTCCAGTCCACCGCGTTTCCGATGCTGACAGGAACCCTGCTGACCGCGACCGCGTTCCTGCCCATCGCGCTCGCCAAATCGATGGTCGGTGAATACACCTTCGCCATTTTTGCAGTCACGACCATCGCATTGCTGTCATCCTGGCTGGTGGCCGTTCTGGTGACGCCCTATCTGGGTTATATCCTGCTGAAGCCCGCCCGTCAGGTGACGAATGAGGACGCCACCTACCACACGGCGTTTTACCGTCGCTTTCGATCCGGGGTGACCTGGTGTGTGACCCATCGCCGCATCGTGATTGCATTTACCGTGCTGGCGTTGATTGTCGGCCTGGCTGCGATGCAGCGGGTCGAGAAGCAGTTTTTCCCGCAGTCCGACCGGCTCGAGATTCTGGTTGAGATGTGGTTGCCGGAAGGTGCCTCGATTGATGCCACCCGTGCCGAATCGATCAAGCTTGAAAGCCTGTTGCGACAGGATCGCGACGTTGCGCATGTGCTCAACTACGTTGGACAGGGTGCGCCGCGTTTTGTGCTGGCGCTGGATCAACGGCTGAACAACCGAAACTTTGCGCAACTGGTGGTGATTGCAACCGATGTGCCGGCACGCGAGCGCGAAATCGCCCGCATCCGAAAATTGTTTGAGACCGATTTCCCCAACGTGCGCGGGCGCGCCGTGCGATTTGAATATGGCCCGCCAGCGGGGTATCCGGTGCAATACCGGCTCTCGTCTACCGATGTGCCGCAGTTGAAAGTGGAAGCCGAAAAGCTGCGCAAAATCGTCGCCGCTAATCAGCAGGTGACGGCGGTAAACCTGGACTGGAACGAACAGTCTTTGGCGGTCAAGGTGCTGCTCGATCAGGACAAAATCAAGGCGCTGGGTCTGAGTTCGGACGGGGTGGGGCATTTGGTGGCGATGCAGTTGTCGGGCGTTAATGTCACCCAGTTCCGCGAGGATGACTTGCTGGTCGATGTGGTGCTGCGTTCTCCGCGCAAGGAAAACCAGGAGGCGGATGCGTTGCAGTCGTTGCCGATTGGAAACTTCAATGGTCAGAGCATCACGCTGGGGCAAATTGCCGTCTTCAAACCGGCGTTTGAAGACGGCGTGATCTGGCGGCGCGACCGCATGCCGACCATCGCGGTGCGCGGCGACCCGGTGGGCACTATTCAGCCGGCTACGGTTATCGATGCGCTTGCGCCGCAGGTGGCCCAATTCAGGGCGCAGTTGCCGGATGGATTCCGTCTTGAAGTGGGTGGCCCGGTGGAGAGTAGCGCCAAGGCCAATGCCGCGATTGGCGCCTCATGGCCGCTGATCGTGATCACCACCCTGAGCTTGCTGATGCTGCAACTGGGGAGTTTTTCACGCGCTGTGCTGGTGGTGCTGACTGCGCCGCTCGGCATCATCGGCGTGGCGGTTGCCTTGCTGGTGAGCGGCAAGCCGATGGGCTTTGTCGCGCTGCTTGGCATCATCTCGCTGGCCGGCATGATCATGCGCAACTCGGTGATCCTGGTCGATCAGATTCAGCAGGATGTTGCCCGGGGACTGTCGCAGTGGGATGCGATCATCGAGTCCACCGTACGGCGAATGCGTCCCATCACGCTGACGGCAGCTGCCGCTGCATTGGCTATGATTCCGCTATCGCGTTCAATTTTCTGGGGCCCGATGGCGGTCGCGGTGATGGGCGGACTGGTCGCGGCGACTTTTCTCACCCTGTTTTTCCTGCCGGCCCTGTATGCGGCGTGGTTCAGGGTGAAAGCGGCTTAGTTTGTTCTAAATGTCAGCGCGGAAGGAGGCGGGATGAAAGTAAGCGTGTCTGTTCTTGCTGTGTTGCTGGTCGGGTGTACGTCACTCGAATCACCCGACCCAGCATCGCCATATTATGCTTACACGTCGGGTTGGGCGGCACGGCTGAATCAGCCGTTGACGATTCCGCGGGATGCCGCCACCGTGCGGCTGCAATACGGCGAAATTGTGCCGCGCAACAGCGTGCAGGAACACGATCCCTACTGCGTAGTGGAACTCAACACCGTGCGCGCTGAACCGCAGATCCTGCAGCCGGGGCGGTTCGAAGTGTGGCGGGTGACGCGTAGCGTCGAAACGATAGCTGCGACTGCCTCGCCTTTTGTTAAAGCGAGATATGTATTCGATGACAGCGGCCCTTCATTTTTGTACTACAAGACCGAATTTCATCTGCGCGATCCCGCTCAGCCGAATTTACGCAGCATGACCTGCGCCTGGGATCAGATGGCGCCGGGGAGTCGGACGTTCATGCGACATCTCACAGTGGATGAAATGCGCAGTGCGCTCGGCAACTGGATCACGTTGATTCCACCCAGGGAGAGCCTGTGAAACCTGCTGATACACGTATCCCACCCGGCAGTCAGGTCAAATTGACGCAATGGGACCCCAATGACCGGGAGATTATCGGCAACAAGAAGAGTGACGCACGCGAACGCCTGGATGAGTTTCGCGAGCGCCTCGATTCACTGCAGGATTTGTTGTATGCGGAAGGCAGGCACAAGGTGCTGCTTGTATTGCAGGCAATGGATACCGCCGGCAAGGACTCGACCATCCGGCATGTATTTCAGGAGGTCAATCCGCTGGGCGTTCGCGTCGCCAATTTCAAGGCGCCCACCCACTACGAACTGGCGCGCGACTACCTGTGGCGGGTGCATCAACACGTGCCGGGCGCCGGCGAGATCGGCATATTCAACCGTTCGCACTACGAGGATGTGCTCATCACCCGGGTCAATGGCTGGATCAATGCGGCCGAATGCAAGCGGCGCTACCGCCAGATCAATGACTTTGAACGCATGCTGTCCGAAACCGGCACGACCATCCTGAAGTGTTATCTGCACATTTCCCATGAGGAACAGAAAGAACGTCTGGAGGAACGGCGCGATATCCACAGAAAGCAGTGGAAGTTTCATCCCGAGGATCTCTCCGTGCGTGCGCAGTGGAGCGACTACATGAAGGCGTACGAAGCGGCGCTGTCAGCCACCAGCACGGCGCATGCGCCGTGGCACGTCATCCCCGCCAACAGCAAGCTGGCCCGCAACTTGATGGTGTCTGGTCTGCTGATCGAGGCGCTGGAAAAGCTGAAGATGCGCTATCCCGCGCCAGCCGAAGGGCTCGCAGACGTCGTGATTCCCTGAGGCTATTTGACCAGCGTCAGGTTGGGATGCCGCAGGGCAGCCGACTGCTGGCTGGAGACCGGTTGCCAGTGCGGCAGCGCTTCCGGACGATGGATGTGGTAACCCTGCAAATAATCCACGCCCATGTCGTTCAGCAAGGCTGCCATGTCGGCGTCCTCCACCTGCTCGGCTACCGAACGCATGCCGAAGTCGCGTGCCAGTTGCGCAATCGAGCGCACGATGGCCTGATCGCGGCGGTCGTTCAGCATGCCGCGCACAAAGGCGCCATCGATTTTGAGGAAGTCCGCAGGTAAATGTTTGAGATAAAAGAACGAGGATGCATCGCGCCCGAAATCGTCCAGCGCGACCTGGCAGCCGCGTTCATGCAGACCCTGAATCAACCGCTGGGCATCTTCCAGGTTCACCACGGCAGCGGTCTCCGTAATCTCGAAACCCAGGCGCTCGCCGGCGACTCCATAGCGATCGAGCAACTGGCATATCTCACCGAGGAAGGACGTGTCGGAAACCGTCTTCCCGGACAGGTTGATGAAATACACCGCGTTGTCGGCGGGCTGCGCGGCCAGATAGGAGACGATGGCCTCCAGCATCCAGCGGTCGAGGAGCGGCGCCTGTCCATAGCGTTCCAGCGCGGGCAGGAGCTTGGCCGGCCCTTCGATCACACCATTGCGTAACCAGCGGATCAGGACTTCGTAATGCGGCTGGCCATGGCGGCTCGTGGGCTGAATCAACTGGCGGTAGGGAATGAACTGATTGCCTTCCAATGCCTGCGCAAAATCCGCAGCCCAGCCCATTTCCGCTTCCAGCCGGCGGAATCCCACCTCATCGGCTTCATACAGCATGACCCGACCGCTGCCCTCTGACTTGGCGCGGTAGCACGCCATGTCGGCCTGGATCATGAGATCTCCCGCGGTGGTTTCGGTCTGGGTAATGGGCGCAATGCCAGCGCAGGCGCCGAGCGTGAAGCGCCGGCCTTTGTGTTCAAAGCGGAAATCGTGAATGCGTTGTACGAGATCGCGGCAGATATTGATCGCCTTGTCAGGCTCCGTGCCGAACAGAATCAGCCCGAACTCATCGCCGCCGAGGCGGCCCAGATAAGCGTTGTCGGGCAAGCTGGTTTGCATGATGGTTGCAATATCCATCAGCAGGGCATCGCCTACCGAGTGACCGCAGGTATCGTTCACCAGCTTGAGTTGATCGAGATCAATGTAGCAAAACGCATGCTGTTGCGATTGTTCGTGTGCAGTGTGCAGGACGCGCTCCAGGCGGCCCTCTACTGCGCGCCGATTCGGCAGCCTGGTCAGGGTGTCGTGAAACGCCATGTCGCGCAGGCTGTCGAGCAGCAGTTTTTTTTCGGTTTCGTCGCGCAGCACGTATACCGCGCCCATTCCGCCGTTCCCTGGCAGCGGCGCACAGCTGTAGCTGATGGCGAGGTCGTGCCCCAGCCGGGTGTGCAGCTGGGCGGAACCCATTTGCCCATGAGGTACGACCGGCGCCGACACGAAGCAGGCTGGCGCTTCCTTGTTGTCGCCCACCTGATCGAGCTGCATCAGATGGCTGAGTGGATGGGACTGGGCTTCCGTCAGGGGGATGCCGAGCAGGTTTTCGGCAGCGGGGTTTAGATAGCTTATATGGTTGAGTGCGTCGGTGACGATGACGGCATCGTTGATCGACTGCAGCGTCACCTGCCAGCGTTCCTTTTCCGCACTGATTGCCGCCTGATCGAGCTTGCGCTGTGTGATGTCGAAATGAATGGATAAATATTTGAGCGGCAGGCCATCATCCCCCTTGATCGGGATGATGGTCGTGGCGGTCCAGAACGATCGACCATCTTTGGCACGATTGCAGAGTTCGCCGCGCCAGCTTCGACCGCTGGTGATGGTTTCCCAAAGTTGGCTAAAAAAAGCCGTATCGTGCCAGCCAGAATTGAGGATGCGGTGATTCTCCCCGATCAGTTCCTCGCTGGTATAGCCACTGACAATGCTGAATAGCTCATTGCTTGTGGTGATATTGCCGGCAAGGTCGGACTCGGTGACGCAAGCCGTGCTGTCGAGCGCTTTTTGCTGCTCGTTGAGGTCCGTCAGCAACTGTTCCAGTGCCACACTCATGAGATTGAACGCACGCGTGGTTTCCCGCAGCTCGGGCGGACTGTCCGCCCGAATCGGGATGCGCGCACTGTAATCGCCCGCCTCGATCCGGCGTGCGGTGGCACGGAGTCGGTAAAGGTCTTTAAGGCTGAATTTCAGCAGAACGTGCGTCAGCCAGCCGAACAAGGTGAATGCAGCGACCAGTACCAGAAATAACCGGGTGCCGAGATGCCACAGAAAAGCTTCGTAAGCCTGGGCTGAAGGCTTGATCAGCAGATTCCCATAGCCTGTGCCACCGACGGCCAGCGTTTGCTGAAGGACGGGGATGTGCAGTCCGGTGAGCAAATCAAACCATCCGGGGTGCCCGGCAGGGTGCGCAGGGGCCGATTCACGCAGGATGTGGCCATTGGGGGCGGTATATTCTGCAAGGAGCAGATTGCCTGCTTCAACCGGTCGTTTCAGATGCGCTTTCACTGCGCTGTAATCGTGCGCGATAGCCGCATCGGTTACCACTTGGGACAGCGCAGCGAGTTGGGCTGAGGCCTGAATCTTCAGGGCAGCACTGGCGTCGTGTCGGGCAATTTGCAATGCCTGTTGCCCTGTCAGTGCGAGCACGCCTAGCAAAACCACCCATCCTGCACCCATGATGCGGCCCTGAACGCTCAGCCGTGAAAGCTTCAGGGATTGGAAGCGGCGGGCAATTCGTGAGGGGGCGGTGGCACTCATACGAGGTGAATCGGTCGCGTTTCACCTTCCTGAAGGGCACGTAAAACGTCTTCACACTGGCAACGTGCAGCACCAACCCGCGTGGGAATGGATTCAGGGTTTCTTGCGTGCGCGTGGATGGGCCTGGTCGTAAACCTTGGCCAGATGCTGCCAGTCGAGATGGGTGTAAATCTGTGTGGTGCTGATGCTGGCGTGGCCGAGCATCTCCTGGACTGCGCGCAGATCGCCGGACGATTGCAGCACATGGGTGGCAAAGGCGTGGCGCAGCATGTGCGGGTGTACGTGCTGACCGAGGCCGGCTTGCATGGCCCAGCGATTGAGCCGTAATTGAACGCTGCGTGGGGTGAGACGGCTGCCGCGCTGGTTGATGAACAGGGCGGGGGTATTGTCGCGTAGCAGTGGAAGTCGGTGTTTCAACCAGGCGGTCAGGGTGGTCAACGCCTGGCGTCCCACCGGAACAATCCGGGTTTTGCGACCCTTGCCGGTGACCTGCGCTGCGCCGGTTTTAAGGTCGAGGTCGTTCAGATCGAGGTCGCTGAGTTCGGACAGCCGCAGGCCGGACGAATAAAACAGCTCGAACATGGCGCGATCACGCGCCTGCAGGGGGTTGTCCAAAGCGGCATCGGCCGCGCCGTTGAGGAGTTGGGTGCATACGTCGGGAGAGAGCACCTGCGGCAAGGCGCGGGCCGCCTTGGGCGGACGCAGGCCGATGCAGGGGTTGCTGGCGTAACCCAGGCGGCGGCAGGCAAAGCTGTAAAAGCCGCGCCAGCTCGAGAGCTGGCGCGCCACGCTGGAGGCCGCCAGGCTTTGTTCGCGCAGTTTGACAATAGCACCGCGGATGTCGGCGATCTGCAGATCAGCAAGCGATTTGTCGCCCGCCAGCTTGCATAGATTGCCCAGGTCGCGCTGATAGGCCGCAACCGTGTGCGGTGAGAGCCGCCGTTCGGCTGCGAGATGCTGCAGATAATGCTCGACGGCATTCACGGCCAACAATGATCAGGCTGAGGGCTGCATCCGGAGCAAGGCAGCGCTGACCAGTTGGCCTATCCGTTCAATATAAAGCGTGCCCATGCCTGGATAAAAGCGTTTGGCTTCTTCTGACGCCAGCACCAGCAACCCGATCGGCTCACCCTGCGGGGTGGGGCGTAGCGGAATGCAGGCAAACGCGCGCAGGTGCGGTGATACTTCTCCGAACCAGTCGCTGGCCTCGTCTATCGCCAGCGCACCACACACAGGGTGCGTCATGGCCTTGACGTTGGCACGGCCTTCTGCCGACATCGGGTCGCTAAGGCTGGGTTCGGCGTCTTCTGGCAGATCCCATGCGCGCAGGGCGTGGTTCGGTACCTCGAACCCGTCACGCAGATGGATGGCCAGTGCGGCGGCAATATCCTGCGGGGTGCGGGCAGTCAGCAAGGCCATGGTCATGGCGTGCAGTTTTTCCGAGATGCCATCGTTTTCCTCACCAAACTGAATCAGCTCGGCCAGTTTTGTTTCCAGCATCTGCACCTTGTCGCGCATCGCGATGAGTTGACGCTCGCTCATCGATATTGCATGGGTGCCATGCGGATGCGGGATCTGCAAGTCCGCCAGCAGCGTTGGAAATTCGTTGAAAAAATCCGGATGCCGGGTCAAAAATTCGGCGATGGCCTGTGGGTCGAGTGTGGTGGGTTGCATGTCCATTAGATTTCCAGTTCTCCCTCAAATACGGTTTCAGCCGGACCGGTCATGTAGACCGGCTGGTTTTTTCCTGCCCATTCGATAATCAAATCGCCGCCGCGCGTGTGCACGCTGACCGGGCTTTTCAGCCAGCCCTGATGGATGCCCGCCACAGCCGCCGCACAGGCGCCGGTGCCGCAGGCCAGGGTTTCCCCCGCGCCGCGCTCATAGACGCGCAGGCGGATGTCATGCGGGGTGAGCACCTGCATGAAGCCGGCGTTGACCCGCTGCGGAAAGCGCGTATGCGACTCGATCGCGGGGCCGAGAATGTCGACTGGCGCGCTGTCGAGATCGTTCACCCGCAGCACCGCATGCGGATTGCCCATCGACAGTGCTGCGATGTTGATGAGGTGCTGGCCGACCTTGAGCGGATAGGTCATTGCTTCGGCTTCGGCGACGAACGGGATGTCGGCGGGCGTAAAACGCGGTGCGCCCATGTCGACTCGGATCAGGCCGTTGTCGAGCAGGTGGGGCTCGATGATGCCGGAAGCGGTTTCGACGCGAATGCTGGTTTTGTTGGTCAGCCCACGGCTGTGTACAAAACGCACAAAGCAGCGCGCCCCGTTTCCGCATTGCTCCACTTCGCCCCCGTCGGCGTTAAAGATACGGTAACGAAAATCGACATCGGCACGGGTGGACTTTTCAACCAGCAAAATCTGATCGCAGCCGACGCCGAAATGACGGTCTGCGATCTGGCGATATTGCTCGGTAGTCAACGCAATGGGCTGCGTGATGCCATCGAGCATGACAAAGTCATTGCCGAGCCCCTGCATTTTGGTGAAGCGCAGTCTTGTGCGCTTGGGGGTGTTGATGCCCATCGTATTCATTCTGTTTTAAGCCTGACGTATTCCTTGAGGATGCAGCGGTCCATCACCACCGTCATGCCGCCGGCTTGCGCCTGCAGCGCGGCAGCTTCGGCAACAATGCCTTCCTGGATCCAGATAGAGGGCGAGTGTAGCGCCAGGCATTGCTCAACGATAGCGGGGAGGTGCTCGGCAGCGCGAAATACATCAACCAGATCGACCCGAAACGGAATGTCGGCCAGGCTGGCATAGGCCTTTTCGCCCAGCACCGTCTCCACCAGCGGGCGCACCGGAATGATCCGGTAGCCATAATGTTGCATGGCTTGCGCCACCCGGTAACTGGGTCGTGCGGGCTGCGGCGAGAGCCCGATCACGGCAATGGTTTTGACGCGTTCGAACAGCGTGCGCAGTGCGCCATCGTCTGGATTGCTAAAGCTCACAGCCGTTGCTCCATGAGGTAATCATCCATCACAAACCCATCGCCAACATCGAACACGCGCGACTCGACGATGCGGAAACCATACTTCCGATAAGCCGCGATGGCCGGCGTGTTGCCGCGGTTGACCTGCAGCCACAGACGGCGAGCCTGCTGCTGCCGGGCCCACTGGCGGACGGCATGCAGCAGCGTGTTGCCGATGCCCTGACGTTGTGTGTGCGGGTGAACGTAAAGCTTGTCGAGCTTGCAGTCGGCGCCGTTCATTGTGGCATGGGCAAAACCGGCCAGAGCCTGATTTTGCTGGGCAACCCACCAGCCGTGCGCGGGGTCGTCCAGTTGCGAGCGAATGTGGGCGGGCGCGTAACGGTCGGCCAGCATGGTGTCGATCTGTGCCTGCGATATCAGTGCAGGATAGGTGGCCTGCCACACCACACGCGCCAGTCCACTGACAGGCGAGATGTCTTCAGCATTCAGCTGCCGCACATGAAATTGAGCATCACTCATACACGCTGGATTCGCCTATGGGCCGGGTTTTGAAACGGCGGTGCAGCCACAGATACTGTTCCGGTATTTCACGGATGCGGTCCTCGATAAACGTATTCATGCGCGCCACATCCGCATCCGGATCGCCACTCGGATAGTTGTCCCATGGCGGATAAAAGCGCACCCGATACCCGCGTCCACCCGGCAACTGGGTCGTGACAACCGGGATGATCTGCGCGCCGGTGAGCCTGGCCAGGCGCGGCAATGCCGACACAGTGGCGGCGGATACGCCAAAAAAAGGCACAAACACCGCGTTGTGGCGACCATGATCCTGGTCAGGCAGGTAGTAAAAGGGCAATCCGGACTTGATGGTGCGCAGCGTTGACTGGATACCCTCGGTGCGCGCGATCAGGACAATGTCTGAAAAGCGCGTGCGCCCATGGCGCATGTAATGATCTACCACCGGATTCTTTGCGGGCGCATAGATTGAGGCGATTTGCCGATCCATTGTCAGCCGGACCCCTCCCATGTCGAGCCCGACAAAATGCGGTGCCAACCAGATGACCGGGCGCACCCCATCGCCCATCGCCGCCTCGGGATTGTCGATCTGCACCAGGCGGCGTACGCGCGCCGCCGAACCCCACCACAAAATCCCGTGTTCAAGCACCGCCCGGGTGGACGTCTGAAAAATGTGCCGCAGCCAGCGGCTACGTACGCTTTGGGGTGTATCGGGAAAGCACAGGGCAAGGTTGGTGGCAACGATGTGTCGACGTTTTCCGGGAATCAGCGCGAGCAGCCAGCCGAATGTGTTGCCCAGCGCCGCCTGTAGTGGCAGCGGTAACCAGTGCAACAGCCACAGACAGCCGATGCCGACCCAGACCGGAAGCAGCGAAAGGCGCAAGCGGTTTTCAGCACGCACCGGCTTCATGCTTCGACCGGACTGTCCGGGGGCGGGGCGCTACCCGGCCGCTTGTGCCGGTTGTAACTCCACAGGTATTGGGCCGGGAACCGTTGAATAACCTCTTCCACTCCCCGATTGATGCGGATGGCCGCCTCGGTTTTGTCGGCGGGAAAATCTTCGCTCAGGGGGAAAACATGCAAGTGATAGCCGCGCCCCCAACCCAGTCGCTCGGCCACGACAAAAAAAGCGGCTGCGCCGGTTTTGCGTTGCAGGCTGGCGGTCAGTGTCGGGGTGTAAGCCGGGCGACCCAGGAAGGGTGCCCACACGCCATCGCCACTGGACGCTACCTGATCCGGCAGGATGCCTATCGCCTCGTGTCGCTTGAGCGCGGCCAGTTGTGCGCGTACCCCGGAAAGATCGGTCGGCACCAGCTTCGCCTGCCCGCGCTGACGCCCGGCCAGCATCAGGGCGCCGAGCACGGCCTTGCGCGGCGGCTTGTAGAGAGCGGTGAACGGATGCTGAGACGCGTAATAGAGGTTGATCATCTCGAAACAGCCGATGTGTGGCGCAATGACGATTATCCCTTTGCCCGCCGCGCGCGCGGCGTCGATATACGCCCAGCCGCTGGTGCCTTTGACCAGCTTCAGAACATCTTCATACGGACGCAGCCATACCGGCAACAACTCGATAATGCCTTTTCCGGACTCGCCGATGGCCGTGCGCAGCAGGCGCTTGCAATCGCGCTCCGGGCTGCATAAGCCACTATCGAACACATTGTTGCGCATGCGAGCGGAATGGCGACCCGGCGACCAGTAAATCACCCAGCCGAGCGCGATGCCCAGCCCATGCAGCACGGGCAGGGGCAAACGGGCCAAAAGCTTGAGCAGGAAAATCATGCGGGCATACGATCTTTCACGCGCTTCAGCGCGTAGAAAGTCGGAGTCCCCTTGTGGGGATTGACGCTTTGGGATGAGGCGCGGCACAATAGCCATTCGAAAGCCGCCGCGTTAATCTGGACAACTTGCGGGCGGGATACAAATACAGCTAAAGCGTCGCCGCTCTGTTTGTCCCTCGAGTCGGTTACGCAGTCGGTAACAGGGGCAACAGGAGCTGTCATGCAAAAAGATTTCATTTTCACGTCTGAGTCGGTATCGGAAGGTCACCCCGACAAGATGGCGGACCAAGTGTCGGACGCAGTCCTCGACGCGATTCTAACCCAGGACAAACAGGCGCGTGTGGCGTGCGAGACACTGCTGACCACCGGTTTGTGTGTCATCGCCGGCGAAATCACCACCACAGCGGTGATTGATTACAATCAGGTCGCGCGCCAGACCATCAAGCGCATCGGCTACGACTCGTCCGAAATCGGCTTCGACTACAACACCTGCTCGGTGCTGGTCACCATCGGCAAGCAGTCGCCCGATATCGCGCAGGGCGTGGATCGGGCGCATGACGACAATCTCGACCAGGGCGCCGGCGACCAGGGCCTGATGTTCGGTTACGCCTGCAACGAAACCCCAGTGTTGATGCCGATGCCGATTTATCTCGCGCATCGCCTCACCGAGCGCCAGTCCGAACTGCGCAAGGATGGTCGCCTGCCGTGGCTGCGTCCGGATGCCAAATCGCAGGTGTCGATTCGTTATGTCGATGGCAAGCCGCATTCCATCGATACGGTGGTGTTGTCGACCCAGCACAACCCTGACATCTCGCACGCCCAGCTGACTGAGGCGGTGATCGAGGAAATTATCAAGCCGGTGCTGCCGAAAGAGATGTTGACCGCAGAAACCCGCTATCTGGTCAACCCGACCGGGCGCTTTGTGGTGGGCGGCCCGATGGGCGACGCCGGCCTCACCGGCCGCAAGATCATCGTCGACACCTACGGCGGTTCGGCGCCGCACGGCGGCGGCGCGTTTTCCGGCAAGGATCCATCCAAGGTCGATCGTTCGGCGGCGTATGCCGGGCGCTACGTGGCGAAGAACATCGTCGCCGCCGGTCTGGCCGACAAGTGCATGGTGCAGGTGAGCTACGCCATCGGCGTGGCCAAGCCGACCTCGCTGATGGTCGACACCTTCGGCACCGGCAAAATTTCCGAAGAAAAAATTGTCGAGCTGATCCGGTCGCACTTCGATTTGCGTCCCAAAGGCATCGTCGCCATGCTCGACCTGTTGCGCCCGATCTACACCCGCACTGCGAGCTACGGGCACTTCGGCCGCGACGAACCGGATTTCACCTGGGAAGTCACCGACAAGGCAGCCGAACTGAAGGCGGCGGCGGGCATTTAGTCAAATATGGCATAATGCCAGGTTCATATTTAGGGTGAGCGTCTCGCCCCCTCGTGCTGAGGAGCGCTGCGACTGTTGCCGGTTCAATCCGAATCAACAGCCAGGCTCAGCGCGAGCGAAGTTTCAACTGCGCTTGTTGACTTGCAGCGGTTTTGCGGGCGAACGAGCATGCACCCGACCGCTGTCATTCAAGGAGTTTCACCATGAATGCAGTAACCACCCTCTCGAGCTTTAACGATTACATCATCGCCGACCTGTCGCTTGCCGGCTGGGGACGCAAAGAAATCAAGATCGCCGAAACCGAAATGCCTGGTCTGATGGCGATTCGCCAGGAATTCGCCGCTGCACAGCCGCTGAAAGGCGCGCGCATCACCGGTTCGCTGCACATGACGATCCAGACCGCGGTGCTGATGGAAACATTGACCGCCCTGGGCGCGGAATTGCGCTGGGCATCGTGCAACATTTATTCCACCCAGGATCACGCAGCCGCAGCGATGGCGGCCGAATGCATCCCGGTGTTTGCGGTGAAGGGCGAATCGCTGACCGATTACTGGGATTACACCCACCGCATCTTTGATTGGGCGGATGGCGGATTCTCGAACATGATTCTCGATGATGGCGGCGATGCCACCCTGCTGCTGCATCTGGGTGCGCGGGCCGAAAAAGATATTTCGGTGGTGGCCAACCCCACCAGCGAAGAAGAGCGCGTGCTCTACGCGGCAATCAAGGCCAAGGTGGCGGTTGATCCTACCTGGTATTCGGTGCGTCTTGCTGCTGTGCGGGGCGTGACCGAGGAAACCACCACCGGGGTACATCGCCTGTATCAGATGCACGCCAAGGGTGAGCTCAAGTTCCCGGCGATCAACGTCAACGATTCGGTCACCAAGTCCAAGTTCGACAACCTGTATGGCTGCCGCGAATCGCTGGTCGACGGCATCAAGCGTGCGACCGATGTGATGATCGCCGGCAAGGTCGCCGTGGTCGCCGGCTATGGTGACGTGGGCAAGGGTTCCGCACAGGCCTTGCGCGCGCTTTCTGCTCAGGTGTGGGTGACTGAAGTCGACCCCATTTGTGCCTTGCAGGCTGCGATGGAAGGTTATCGCGTGGTGACCATGGAATATGCTGCTGACAAGGCCGATATTTTCGTCACCGCCACCGGCAACTATCACGTCATCACCCATGACCACATGGCGAAGATGAAAGACCAGGCCATCGTTTGCAACATCGGCCACTTCGACAACGAAATCGACGTCGCGGGCGTGGAAAAATACCAGTGGGAAGAAATCAAGCCGCAGGTCGACCATGTCATCTTCCCGGACGGCAAACGCATCATCATGCTGGCCAAAGGCCGGCTGGTGAATCTCGGCTGCGGCACGGGCCATCCGTCGTATGTGATGTCGTCGTCGTTCGCCAACCAGACCATCGCCCAGATGGAGCTGTGGCAGGAGCGTGATTCCGGCAAATACCCGGTCGACGTCTACACCCTGCCCAAGCATCTGGACGAGAAGGTTGCGCGACTGCAGCTGCAAAAACTCAACGCGCAGCTAAGCGAATTGACCGATCAGCAGGCCGATTACATCGGTGTGCCGAAGCAGGGTCCTTACAAGACCGATCACTACCGCTATTGATTCGGCTCACCTGAAGGAGCACCCATGCGTTTACTGCTGCTATGGATTCTGAATGCCATTGCCCTGCTGGCGGTGACGTATTTGTTGCCTTCGATTCAGGTGTCGGGCTTTGGTACGGCGCTGCTTGCCGCGCTGGGGTTAGGCCTGATCAATACGCTGGTGCGGCCGGTGCTGGCGATCCTCACCCTGCCGATCACGGTTATCACACTGGGCATTTTTTATCTGGTGTTGAACGGCTTGCTGTTCTGGCTTGCCAGCGCGTTCATTCCTGGATTTGAGGTGCAGGGCTTCGCTTCGGCCGTAGTCGGCGCCATTCTGTATGGGGTGATCGCCTGGGCACTGTCTGCCCTCATCCCAAACAATAAAGGTTGAAACATGACCGAACGCACCTTCAGCTTTGAGTTCTTTCCGCCCAAGACGGCGGAAGGCATGGACAAGCTGCGCGCCACGCGCGAACAGCTTGCGCAACTCAATCCCAAATTCTTCTCCGTCACTTTTGGTGCCGGGGGCTCCACCCGCGATCGTACGCTCGAAACCGTGCGTGACATCCAGGCGTCGGGCAGTGCAGCCGCGCCACACCTGTCGTGTATTGGTTCGACCGAAGCGAATATTCGCGAAATCCTGACCGAATACAAAAGCCAGGGCATCCGTCATCTGGTCGCGCTGCGCGGTGATTTGCCGTCCGGCAGCATGGACGCGGGCGAATTCAACTACGCCAACGAACTGGTGGCCTTCATCCGCCGCGAAACCGGCGACTGGTTCGAAATTGAAGTCGCTGCGTACCCCGAAGTTCACCCGCAGGCGCGCTCCTACGGCGCGGACCTCGCCAACTTCAAGCGCAAGGTCGACGCCGGTGCGAATTCGGCGATCACGCAATATTTTTTCAACGCCGACGCGTATTTTCGCTTTGTCGACGAAGTGAGCGCACAGGGCGTCACGCTGCCCATCGTCCCCGGCATCATGCCGATCGGCAACTATGTGCAGCTTGCGCGTTTTTCCGATGCCTGCGGTGCCGAAATTCCGCGCTGGTTGCGTAAAAAACTGGAAACCTATGGCGACGACATGCCTTCCCTGCGTGCTTTCGGGCTGGATGTGATCACCGATATGTGTGACCGCCTGCTCGCGGGCGGCGCGCCGGGCCTGCATTTTTACACCATGAACCAGGCCGGCCCCACCACCACCATCTGGCAGCGCCTGGGGTTGTAAGCCGCGTTTGCAGGGAGAGATTGCGGCGCATTGTGCCAGCAGTGCCTCCGCTATTTAACTTTTCCCTGTTCAGGCCGATACATCGTTTATCTGGCGGCTCGCGCCGCCGGGTTGGTCAATGTTTTCAGAAACCGCCCCAGGGACAGCCATGCATGCCGGTGTTTCACCATTCCAGCTCAGGATGCGCCATGCCGCGCTGGCCCTCGCCTGCGCCCTGATTGCGAGTCCCAGTCTGGCCAGCCCCACGATCAAGACGGGCGGCACCGGCTCTGCCCTGCACGTCATAAGCGCCCTTGGCGATGCGTTCAAGCAAATGCGCCCGGAGACAGATGTCATCGTTCTCACGGGGCTTGGGAGTGGCGGCGCGATCAAGGCGCTGAGTGCCGACGTGATCGACCTTGCCTTGAGTGCCCGCCCTTTGAAACCGGCCGAGCGCAGCCCGCTGTTTCTGGAAAAGGAAGTGGCGCGCACCCCGCTGGTGTTTGCCGGAACCCGGGCTTACCCCGGACTTACGCTGGAAAAGGTTGCAGCCCTCTACGCCGGCGAACGGCAGGTTTGGCCGGACGGCAGCGCGTTGCGGCTGATTTTGCGTCCGGACCACGATACGGAAGCAGCCTTGCTGCGTGCGGCGTTTGCTGCCATGGACCGCGCAGTGGGAAAGGCGCTCGCCCGCCCGGGCATGCACATCGCCCTGACGGACCAGGATGCCGCAAACGCGCTGGCAGCCGTGCCCGGAGCCTTTGGCCTCACTACGCTAGCCATGCTGGTTAGCGGGCCGCAGACGATTCGTGCATTGCCACTTGACGGGATCACCCCTGGCCTGGCCAGCCTGAACGAGGGCAGTTACCGGATGTTCAAGCCGCTTTATCTGGTGGTGCGGGCAAACGCCGCGGAGCCGGTCCACGCCTGGGTGGCTTTTATCGAATCTCCGCATGGGGCCGCAATCCTGACTGCTCACGGATTCCAGGCGCTCGCATCGACAAAGTGGTAGCCACGCAATCATGAATCCCGTTCCGGTCGGTTCCATCATTACGTGGATCGCAGCGGCGATTTCACTCTTCGTCGCAGCATCCATGCCCTTGGGCTTTTTTGCCTTGTCCTACCAGTACCAGATCGGGGAAATCGGCACCGAGAGCCAGTTCAATGCCAGGCTGGCCACCGAGTTCGTCAACAAGAACCCGGAAACCTGGCGGTTTCAGGAACACCACCTGACCGGGTTTCTGGCTGAAGAGGACCGGGCCGAGACAACGTACGCCGAACGGCGGCGGATCATCGGCACCGCTGGCGAGGAGATTGCCAGCAGCGAAGAATCCCCCCTCTCGCTACCCCTGATCTCGAGGCGAGCGCCCATTTGGGATAGCGGGAAAGTGGTGGCCTACTTCGAGGTCAGCCGTTCGTTCCGCCCGTTGCTGATGGACACGGGGCTGGTGGCCCTGCTGGGACTCGCGCTGGCGGCCGCTGTGTTTGCTGTGCTGAAACTGCTGCCGCTACGTGCCTTGAGCCGTGCCCTGGCCAGCCTGCATCAATCGGAGCAGCTGTTCAGCAAGGCTTTTCACGCCAGCCCGGATCCGGTGATGATCTGCCGTGTGCGCGACGACCGCATCCTCAACGTCAACGAAAGCTTCGTAAAACTTACCGGCTATGCGTCATCGGAGGTGGTCGAACGCACGCACAGCGAAATGGCGCTCTGGGCCGACGAGGCAAGCATGGCGCGCGCCAAGCAGCGGTTGCGCCTGGATCAGCCAGTACACAATCTGGAGATGACGCTGGTTACCAAGCGCGGCGAACAGAGGGATATGCTGGTTTCATCCGAAATGACCGAGATTGGCGACGAGATGTGCGCGCTTACGGTCGCCCGCGATGTGACCGAACAAAAACGGGCCGAGCAGCAAATGACCTATCTTGCCAATTACGATCATTTGACCGGGCTCCCTAACCGCGCGCTGTTCCGTGACCGACTGATGGGGGCCATGCAGCGGGCGCAGCGTGCCGAGCATTTGGTCGCGCTGTTGTACCTGGATCTCGATCGCTTCAAGCAGATCAACGACAGCCTGGGCCACCAGTTGGGCGATCAGCTGCTTAAAGAAGTGGCGGATCGATTGAAAGGCTGCGTGCGAGACAGCGATACCGTTGCCCAGCCCGCAACAACCCGGGATGAAACGCTGGGCAGCACCGTGGCCCGGCTGGGGGGAGACGAATTCGCCATCGTGCTTGAAGGCATCAAGCATGTCGACGAAATTGCACGCATCACCCAGCGTATTTTTTCGGCATTTTCGGCGTCCTTCGACCTGGATGGACACCAGGTCTTCGTCGGGGCGAGTATCGGCATTACCGTATACCCCTTCGACGATGTGGATCTGGATAACCTGATCGGCAATGCCGATGCCGCGATGTACCGGGCAAAAGCGCAGGGACGCAACAATTTCCAGTTCTACACGGACGATCTCAACGCCAATGCCGAGGAACGGCTCAGGCTCGAGACGGAGCTTCGGCAGGCACTGGAGCGTGCGCAATTTGAACTGGTCTATCAGCCCAAGCTGAGTTTGCGCACTAATATGATCACCGGCGTCGAAGCCCTGCTGCGCTGGAATTCGCCGCGGAAGGGACAGGTTTCTCCGGTCGACTTCATTCCCTTGCTGGAAGAGATGGGCCTGATCGTGCCGGTCGGCGCCTGGGTGCTGCAAACCGCATGCGAGCAAGCCGCGGCCTGGACTCGCATGGGGTTGAACATGAACATGGCGGTGAACCTGTCAGCGCGACAATTCCACGATAATGGCCTGGAGGCCGTCATACGATCCGCCCTTGACGCCGCCGGCCTGGCTGCGAGCCAACTCGAGCTGGAAGTGACGGAAAGCCTGCTGATGGAAGATAGCTCAGCCAGCCAGGCCACCCTGACACGGATCAAGCAGATGGGCATTCATATTTCGGTGGACGATTTTGGCACCGGCTATTCTTCGCTCGCCTATCTGAAACGCTTCCCTATCGACACGCTCAAGATTGATCGCTCGTTCGTGAAGGATCTGGGCGTTGACCCGGACGACACCGCCATCGTACGTGCCGTGATTGCGCTTGCCCGCAGCCTGCGCCTGACCGTGGTGGCGGAAGGCGTGGAAACGTTTGAACAACTGGGGTTTCTGCGCGAAGCCCTGTGCGAGCAGGCGCAGGGCTACTTTATCAGCCGACCGATGGACCCGGTTGCTTTCGAGGCATGGATGATAGAGCACTACGAGGGGCAGACCGCAGGGTCGAACCTGGCACTTCGCGCCTGAAGCCCGGCGTTTTGTCTGCAGCACGGGAATTCAGCCTGAAACCATGTGGCGTGTCATGTCCTGCTTGCCGCTGGCGTAATAATCAAGTCTGGCCTCCTGCCTGGGGTTGCAGTTGACCCGGACGATGTCCTGCAAGACCCCCGCATCGCTAGCCTGCACTTTGCGCCGAGCCATGAAGGCATTACGCCGGCCATGTAGAATCGACCTCATTGCTTTTTTACACCCCGAACCGATCATGAATGCCCTGTGGATATTGGCCCTGCTCATCCTGATTTCCGGCGTTTTTTCGCTGGCGGAAATGGCGCTCGCGTCATCGCGTCGAGCGCGATTGACCCAACTGGTGGAGGCAGGCAATAGCGGCGCAGCCACGGCGCTGGCCATCAAGGAGCATCCCAGCCGGCTGCTGGCGGCAAGCCAGACCGGCATCACTGCCGCCGCCCTGCTGATGGGTATTTACGGTGAATCGGCGTTGTCGGCTTCGCTCGAAGCCGTCATCGGCGCCAATATTCCCGCGCTTGCCAACTGGCAGGGCACCATTGCCTTTACGCTCACCATCATCATCGTTACAGCGGTATCCATCATTCTGGGCGAAATCGTGCCCAAGCGGATTGCGCTCGCCAACCCGGAAAAAGTGGCGGCCTTTTGCGCACCTGCCATGTCGCTTTTCATTCGGCTGTCGTCGCCTGCGATCAGCTTCCTGTCCTTTGTCGCGGATCGTGTGCTGAAGCTGCTGCCGGTTCAGGCCGCCCCTGCCGTCACCAGCATGGAAGACATTCTGGCGTATGTCGGCGAGGGCGAGCGGGCAGGTTCCATTGCGCCCGAAGAGAGCCAGCTGTTTGGCAACGTCATGCGCCTGGAAGACTGGCGTCTCGCTACGGTCATGACGCCGGCATCGGATGTGGCATGGCTGGATTTGCTGTCACCGCGCGAGCACAACCTGCGTCTGCTGCAGGAAGCGCCGCATTCCCAGTTGCCCATTTGCAAAGGCGACTTGCAGCAGGTCATCGGTATTGCCGAAAGTCACGACATTCTCAAGGCGGTCATGGTCGGGGACATTGATTTTGCCGAGCTGCCGCTGGCGCCGCCTTTATACGTACCCGCTTCGCTCAATCTGATTGATCTGCTGCGCACCTTCCGCCAGCAGCGTGCCACCTTTGCGCTGGTGGTGAGCGAATTCGGATTGACCGAAGGCATCGTCACGCTGGATGACCTGATGTATTCCCTGGTGGGCGACATGGCCCCTGGCATTGATGATTCCGAGGACTCGCTGGCGGTGCGTCGTCCTGACGGCTCATGGTTGCTGGATGGGCTGCTGCCGATCGACGAGATGAAGGACAAGCTGGAAATTCGTCGCGTGCCGCAGGAGTCGTTGGGCAATTACCACACGGTAGGGGGCTTCGTGCTCGCTTCGCTGGGCCGCATCCCGCGCAAGTCGGAATGCTTTACCTGGGCGGAGTGGGAATTCGAGGTGGTGGACGTTGACCGTAACCGGGTGGACCAGGTGCTGGCAACCCGTGTCTCACAGAAAGAAGCATCGGCGGTTAGTACGCTGCCTGAGAACAGCTGAAACCGCCCAGTCCATACACTGTCCGGAGTCGACAAAAAGCCCGCTTGATGCGGGCTTTTTGTCGACTGGCCAGGGGGTTCATGCCAACGTCAAATCATTACAAACAGGCTTTCAGCGCCTTCAGGCAGTAGTCGACGTTCTCCTGCTTGGCCGAATAGCCCATCAGGCCGATGCGCCAGATCTTGCCCGACATGTCGCCTAGACCTGCGCCGATTTCGAGGCTGAATTCGTTGAGCAGGCGGGCGCGGATCGCGGCCTCGTCAACGCCCTCGGGCACGTAGATCGAGTTGAGTTGCGGCAGCCGGGCGGATTCTTCGACCACGTATTTCAAGCCCATGCTTTCGAGTCCGGCCTTGAGCTTTTCATGCATCGCGCGATGACGCGCCCAGGCATTTTCCAGACCTTCTTCTTCCAGAATCACCAGTGCTTCGTGCAGGCCATACATCGGGTTGATCGGCGCGGTGTGATGGTAGGTGCGCTTGCCGGCAGACTGCCAGTAGCCCAGAACCAGGTTCAGATCGAGGAACCAGCTTTGCACGACAGTGGTGCGGGCCTTGACGCGGGCAACAGCACGTTCCGAGAAGGATACCGGCGACAGGCCGGGCGTACACGACAGACACTTCTGGCTGCCCGAATACACCGCATCAATGCCCCATTTGTCCATGTACAGCGGGGTGCCGCCGAGGCTGGTGACGCAATCCATGATGGTGAGCACGCCGAATTCCTGCGCGATCCTGCCGAGGGTTTCGGCGTCCGACTGGGCGCCGGTCGAGGTTTCGGCGTGGACAAAAGCCAGCACCTTGGCATCGGGATTGGCCTTGAGTGCATCGCGCACTTTTTGCGGATCAACCGCTGCACCCCACGCGTCATCGACCATCACCGGTACGCCGCCACAGCGCTTGACGTTTTCCATCATGCGGCCGCCAAACACGCCGTTGCGGCACACGATCACCTTGTCACCCGGCTCCACCAGATTGACGAAGCACATTTCCATGCCAGCCGAACCGGGGGCGGAGACCGGAAAGGTTAGTGCGTTCTCGGTCTGGAACGCCATCCGCAGCATCGATTTGATCTGCTCCATCAACTCGACGAAAGCCGGGTCGAGGTGGCCGATGGTCGGGCGCGCCATCGCGTCGAGGACACGCTGCGGCACGTCGGAAGGGCCGGGGCCCATGAGGATGCGCTTGGGGGGGATGAAAGAAATCGTCATAACCTTGGTCTCAATGTGGGAAACATCAACTAAAACAAGGGCTTGATTCTACGGGTAAATGGCGCTGGCTGGAAATCAGGCGGGTGGCTCGCCCATCAGCGGCTTCATCGCGGTCAACAGGCTGTTGTAAATACGCGGGTGGATTTTTTCCTGCTCGGCCAGCATCTGCTTCATGGCATAACGTTGCTGTGGCTTGGCAAAGCAGCCGGGGCAGTTTTCGAAGATTACCGGCAGCCCTGCGTCCTGGGCAAAGGCGCGGGTCTGGCGCTCGCGTGCATAGACAAACGGCCGGATGATGCGCAGGTCGCCCGCGTCGTTCAGGTAATGCGGCGACATGGTTCGGAGTTTTCCGCCGAACAGCATCGACATCATCAGCGTTTCAGCCAGGTCGTCCAGATGCTGTGCCAGCGCGACGACGTTGCAGTTTTGCTCGCGCGCAACGCGGTAAAGAATGCCGCGGCGCATGCGTGAGCAATACGCGCAGAATGAATCGGATTCGCGGGTCAGCGTTTTTTGCCCTTCGGCCACGATCGGCTGCGATTCCAGAAAATAGGGCACGCCGAGATCGGCCATATACGGTATCAACGGCGACGGATCGTACTGATCCGATTGTGGATCGACCGTACACGCGAGCAGCTCGAATTTGATCGGGGCTTTCTGTTGCAGATGATGCAGCGTGTGTAGCAGCGACAGCGAATCCTTGCCGCCCGACAGACCAAGCAGAATGCGGTCGCCATTACGGATCATGCGGTAGTCGCCGATGGCGCGCCCGGCGGCGGTAAGCAGCGAGCGTGCAGGCTTGATCCAGCCTGTTGTTGTCGTCTCATTCATACGGAAAATTGCATTGCGTGGAGTTGTGCGTAGCGGCCCTGTTTGGCAATGAGTTCAGCGTGGTTGCCAATCTCGACGATGCGCCCACCTTCCAGCACTACGATGCGGCTCGCGCGTTCGATAGTGGAAAGCCGATGCGCGACAACCAGCGTGGTGCGATTGGTAATCAGCGTATCAAGCGCGGCCTGCACGTGACGCTCCGATTCGTTGTCCAACGCCGAGGTCGCTTCATCCAGAATCAGCAGCGGGGCGTTTTTCAGGATCGCGCGGGCAATGGCGATACGTTGGCGCTGGCCGCCAGAAAGCCGCATGCCGTTCTCGCCGATCAGCGTGTCCAGACCCTCAGGCATGGCCTGAATGAAATCCCAGGCGTGGGCCGCGATGCAGGCGTCACGGATCTCGTCGTCAGTCGCATCGCGCTTGCTGCCGTAGGCGATGTTGTGGCCCAGCGTATCGTTGAACAGCACCACGTCCTGCGACACCAGTGCGATGTGGTTGCGCAGGTTCTGCAGGCGAATGTCGCGGATGTCGATGCCGTCGAGTTCGATCGAACCGGAGTCGGGATCGTAGAAACGTGGCATCAGGTTAGCCAGCGTGGTCTTGCCCGAGCCTGAGGCGCCGACCAGCGCCACGGTTTCGCCGGGTGCAATATCGAGCGTGATGTCGGCCAGCGCGGGCACGGTCTTGCCCGGATACGTCAGCATCACTTGCTTGAATGACAGCCGACCTTCGATACGGCCCAGCGTGCGGGTGCCGGAATCGCGCTCGGCATCCTGGTCGAGCATGGCGAAAATGGTTTCAGAAGCGGCGAGCCCGCGTTGCATTTGGTCGTTGACACCGGTCAGTCGTTTCAGCGGCGCAAACAGCAATAGCATGGCCATGAAAAAGGCGACAAAGCCGCCCACCGTGGTGGTATTGCTGGAAGCCTGCCCGGCAGCGATATAGACAATTGCGGCCAGCGCAATCGCGGCAATGAACTGAATCACGGGCTCGTACACGGCGTTGGCGGCGACCCGCTTCATCTCGAACAAACGTGCCAGATTGGCGGCCTGACGAAAACGCGTTTGCTCATACTCTTCACCGCCGTAGAGTTTGACCACGCGATGCCCGCCCACCGCCTCATCGACCACCTGGGTAAGGTCGCCGATATTCTGCTGCGCCTTGCGCGACAGCCCTCGCAGCCGCTTGCTGGCCATGCGGACGATCAACAGCGTGAGCGGCACCAGCGCAAACACGATCAGCGTCAGCCGCCAGTTCAGCCACAGCAAATAGCCCAACAGCCCGAGCACCGTGACGGTGTCGCGCACCAGCGTGGTGAGCGAGCTGGTGGCCGATTGGGTGACCTGGTTGACGTTGAATGCCAATTGCGCAATCAACTGTCCGCTCGGGTTCTGGTCGAAGTAGCGCGTCGGCAGCGTCATCAGCTTGTCGAACATCGCGGCGCGCAAATCCATCACCAGCCGGCTGCCCACCCAGGCCATGCAATAGGTACTGATGAAACTGGTGATGCCGCGAACCAGAAACAGCGCCAGCAGCAGAATCGGAATCCAGCGGATGAAATCCTGGTCTTTGGCTACAAAGCCCTGGTCCAGCAGCGGCTTGAACAGCGCCGGCAGCATCGGTTCGGTGGCGGCAGTCAGTATCAGCGCGACGAGAGAAATCGCGAACATGCGCCAGTACGGCTTCACATAGCCGAGCAGGCGGCCGTACAACGCGCGGCTATCGTGTTCGGGTTTCATAGCAGCAGTACCGTGGCGAGGCCGAGGAAGATGAAAAAGCCCATGCTGTCGGTGATGAAGGTGAGCAGCACCGACGAGCCGATGGCCGGGTCGCGCTTCATGCGTTCCAGCACCATCGGGATAAAAGTGCCCGCCAGCGCGGCCACCAGCAGATTCAGCAGCATCGCCAGCGCCATCACCCCGCCCAGCGCCGGGTAGTCATACAGCAGCCAGGCGAAGACGCCGACCACCGACCCCCACATCAGGCCATTGAGCAAGGCGACGCCGATTTCCTTGGTCACCAGGCGGCGCGCGTTGGCGGTGGTGATATGGCCCAGCGCCAGCCCGCGTATGATCAGCGTGATGGTCTGGTTGCCGGAGTTGCCGCCGATGCCGGCAATGATCGGCATCAACGCCGCCAGCGCGGCGAGTTTTTCGATGCTGCCCTCAAACGTGCCGATCACGCGCGATGCGATGAAGGCGGTGCACAGGTTGAGCGCCAGCCACATCCAGCGATTTTTCGCTGCGTTCCATACCGAGGAGAACAAATCTTCCTCATCTTGCAAGCCAGCCATCGACAGCATGTCGGCATCTGCCGATTCGCGGATATAGTCGACTACCGCGTTCACGGTGAGACGGCCAATTAACCGCCCTGACGCATCTACCACCGGCGCCATCACCAGGTCGTAGCGTTCAAATGCTTGCGAGGCTTCGTCGGCTTCGTCCTCGGGACGGAACTTCACAAAGTCCTCGACCATGATCGCCGCGACCGAGGCCTCGGGGTCGGTCGTCAGCAGGCGTTTCAGCGGCAACACCCCGATGATCTCGTCGGCGTGGTCGACTACGAACAACTTGTCCAGATGGTCGGGCAGTTCGCCCAGGCGGCGCAGATAACGCAGTGCCACTTCCAGCGTCACATCCGCGCGGATCGTCACCATCTCGAAGTCCATCAGCGCGCCTACCGTGTCTTCCGGGTAGGCCAGCGCCGATTGCAGGTGCGCGCGTTTCTGCGCATCCAGCGTGGTCATCAGTTCCTGGATCACGTCGTGCGGCAGGTCGGCCGCGATGTCGGCGATCTCGTCGGTATCGAGCGATTCGGCGGCGGCCAGCAATTCCGCCTTGTCCATCGTCTCGATCAGCGATTCGCGAACCGAGTCCGACACCTCCAGCAGAATTTCGCCGTCGTTCTCCGCGCCGACCAAACTCCACACCAGCCGGCGCTCGTCGAGCGGCAGGGCCTCCAGAATGTAGGCGATATCGGCCGGGTGCAGGGCTTCCAGCTTGCGCTGCAACTCCGCCAGGTTCTGCTTGTGAACCAGATTTTCCACCAGATCCTGCCGCGGCCCGCTCTGCTTATGGACGAGTTCCTCCACCAGCCGCATCTTGGCGAGCAGGGATTGCACCTGCGCGAGATGGGTTTCGAGGTTGTCCTGCGACTGGTTTTCGAGGGAATCGGTCATGGGGCGGTTTGGGCAAAAAGCCCCGCGATTGTAACGCGCTACGCCATGAGAACGTGCGGGTAACGCGTGAGCGTTGCCTTAGCGCGGCACCTGCGCGTAGCCCATATAGCGTTTGATGACCGCAACGCGGCGCTGGTAGGCGCGCGAGCTGCGGTTGTTTTCGTACCAGCGCGGGTTGGGCACCATCGCGGCCATGCGGGCGGCCTGGTCGCGATTGAGCCTGGCGGCGGAGGTTTTGTAGTAGCGGCGGGCGGCGGCTTCGGCACCGTAAATGCCGTTGCCCCATTCAATGACGTTGAGGTAAACCTCAAGAATCCGGCGTTTGCTCCAGGTGGTTTCGATCATCAGGGTGATGATGGCTTCCTGGCCTTTGCGGATGAAGCTGCGCTCGCCGGTGAGGAACAGGTTTTTGGCGAGCTGCTGGCTGATGGTGGAGCCACCGGCGACGAGCTTGCCTTTTTTCAAATTCTTTTTGACCGCAGCTTCGATGCCTTCGACGTCGAAGCCTTCGTGCGAGAGAAACTTGCCGTCTTCGGCGGCGACGATGGCGCGCTTCAGGTTGATCGAGATGCGGTCGTACGGCACCCACTTGTGGCGCAGTTCGGCGTTGGGGTTTTTGTCCTGCTGGCGTACGAGGCCTGCGGCCATGAACGCAGTGGATTTGGGGTTGTGATCGATCCACCACAGCACATGCGCAAAAATCCATAGTTGATACAGCAACACCAGCGCGACGGCGACGGCGATGCTTTTGCCGATCCAGCCCATCAAAGTGCGCATCATGTGCGCGGCCCCCGCGAGGGGGTGGCCGCTAGACGCTCGCGGTCCAGGCGCAGTGCTGCGATAACGGGGGCGGTATCCGGACGCACACCGCGCCACACGAAGAATGCTTCGGCGGCCTGTTCGACCAGCATGCCGAGGCCGTCGCTGGTGGCGGCGCCATGCATGCGGGAAAAGTCGAGGAAGGGCGTGTCGCGTCCGTACATCATGTCGTAGGCCAGCGTGTTGTTTGTGAAAATGCGCGACGACAGCGGCGGCAGTTCGCCGGCAAGGCTGGCAGCGGTGGCATTGATGACGATGTCGAACGGGGTATCGGCCGCGTCGAAACTGCAAGCCGTGATGCCGTGGCCAAACAATCCGGCCAGTTCCTCGGCGCGGCTGACGGTGCGATTGGCGATGACGAGTGCGGCGGGCTGTTGGTCGAGCAGCGGCTCGATCACGCCGCGCGCTGCGCCGCCGGCGCCAAGCAAGAGGATGCGTTTTCCTGCGGGCGAGCGGTTCAGGTTGCGGGTGAGATCGGCCACCAATCCGGCGCCGTCGGTGTTGTCGCCCACAATGCCGTCGGTATCGAAACTGAGCGTGTTGACCGCACCGGCGCGTTGCGCACGCGAACTCAGGCGGTTGGCCAGCTTGAATGCCTCTTCCTTGAACGGCACGGTGACGTTGGCACCGCGTCCGCCGGCCGCGATGAATTGCGCGACGCCTTCTGCAAACCCGTCGAGCGGGGCGAGGCGGGCTTCATAAACCACATCCTCCCCGGTTTGACGGGCAAACGCGGCGTGGATCTGCGGGGATTTGGAGTGGGCAATCGGGTGCCCGAATACAGCGTAACGGTCGGTCATGGCGGCCGTATTCTAGCGGTTGATGGCGTCAACTGGTGATTCGGGATCGTTTTATGCCGAATGACTTAGCCCTGCACCCAGGGCAGCGTGTGGTGTTTCCAGCCGTTGAGTTCGTTGCGGTGGCCGCTGGTTTTGTTGAGGTCGCCCTCGAACCCTTCCAGCACGACGTAACAACTTCCGCGCCCGGCTTCCGTGCAGGCGGCGGCGGCTCGATGCGCGCGCACGCCGGTGCGGCAGAGGAAAATCAGCAGCGACTCCGGATCGGTGGCTTGTGCAAGCTGGGTCTTGAAATGAGGGTTGAGCACCCATCCCGGCCAGGATTGCCATTCGACGTAGATGGCATCCGGAATCGCACCATTAAATTCAATTTCCGCACGCGAACGGACATCGACCAACCGCGCTCCAGGGGCAAGTTGCAGCAATTCATGGGCTTCGTGCGGCAACAGGGCGCCGGTGAACGGCCAGGAATGCGTGTGGCTGCGGTCGTGGGCGGTGTCGAGTAGTTCGGTGATGCGTCCCATGGTGATTCCCTATATTGATGATTCAGTATACGTAACTCGTTGCCCGATGCAATTGGCACCAAAATGGTGCGCAAGTACGTCTTGGTGCACCAAAATAGGGTGATACAGAAAGCAAGGCTGGCACTATCTTGCCGTAGGAGCCTTGTGGCACAATGTTCGAGGCTCGATATTTCGCATGGCACGGTTGCTGCTAACAGCACTTGAAGTGGCTTTTTGTGTGTACCCGATCCGTGCAACACGCAACGTCGTAAATTATTCCATTACTAGTTTGAGGAGATTCAGCATGGCCGTGGCCGATGTGATCAAGATGATTAAGGACGACGAAGTCAAATTCGTTGATCTGCGCTTTACCGATACCCGCGGCAAGGAACAGCACGTGTCGATTCCTGCCCGCCTCGTGACCGAAGACTGGTTTGAAGACGGCCACCCGTTCGACGGTTCGTCGATTGCCGGCTGGAAGGGCATTCAGGCTTCCGACATGCTGCTGAAGGCTGATCCCGATTCGGCCTGGCTCGATCCCTTCTTCGACGAATCCACCCTGATCATGACCTGTGACGTGATCGAGCCGTCAGATGGCAAGGGTTACGAGCGCGATCCGCGTTCGGTCGCCAAGCGCGCCGAAGCGTATTTGAAGTCCACCGGCATTGCCGATACCGCTTACTTTGGTCCGGAACCCGAGTTCTTCATTTTCGATTCCATTACCTGGCACGACAACATGTCGGGCTGCGGCGTGCAAATCAATTCCGAAGAAGCTTCCTGGTCGTCGGCTGAAAAGTACGAAAACGGCAACACTGGTCACCGTCCCGGCGTCAAGGGCGGCTATTTCCCCGTGCCCCCAGTCGACAGCCTGCAGGACATCCGCGCCGCCATGGTGATCGCGCTGGAAGAAGCCGGCATCCCGGTTGAAGTGTTCCACCACGAAGTGGCCACCGCCGGCCAGTGCGAAATCGGCACCCAGTTCAGCACGCTGACCAAGCGCGCCGACTGGACGCAGATGCTGAAGTACATCGTGCAGAACGTTGCGCACGCCTACGGCAAGACCGCGACCTTCATGCCCAAGCCCATCGTTGGCGACAACGGTTCCGGCATGCACGTGCACATGTCATTGTGGAAAGACGGCAAGAACCTGTTTGCCGGCAACGGCTACGCAGGCCTGTCCGAAATGAGCCTGTTCTTCATCGGCGGCATCATCAAGCATGCCAAGGCGCTGAACGCGATCACCAACCCGTCGACCAACTCCTACAAGCGTCTGGTGCCCGGCTTCGAAGCCCCTGTGATGCTGGCCTACTCGGCCCGTAACCGTTCGGCTTCGATCCGTATTCCGATCGCTGCCAGCGAAAAAGCACGCCGCGTCGAAATGCGTTTTCCCGATCCGATGGCCAACCCTTATCTGTGCTTTACTGCGCTGATGATGGCGGGTCTGGACGGCATTCAGAACAAGATCCACCCCGGCGATCCGGCCGACAAGGATCTATACGACCTGCCGCCGGAAGAAGACGCGAAGATTCCGAAGGTCTGCCACAGCCTGGACATGGCGCTGGACGAGCTCGACAAGGATCGCGAGTTTCTGACCCGTGGTGGTGTGTTCACCAACGATATGATCGACGCCTACATCACGCTGAAGATGGAAGATGTCAACAAGTTCCGCATGACCACGCACCCGGCCGAGTTCGCGATGTATTACTCGCTGTAATCGCGTACGAACCTGATGTGATGAGGGGCGGCTTCGGCCGCCCTTTTTTTATTTCTGCGCCGCAAGCGTGGGGCTTAATTCACATGGTCAAGATTGCCCGGTTTTGTCCGTTATCTTGGGGGTACACTAAATTTGAAGCCATGCAAATCTCTCATTTTCCCTTGCTGTTGTGCCTGATCCTGGCTGTGCCCGCGCAGGCCGAAATCTATAAATACGTCGATGAAAGTGGTCAGGTGACGTTTACCGATGTTTATAAAAAGGGTGCCAAGCGCATCGATTTACCCGGTGCGCCTACGCCGCTGCCGGCGGCGACACCGGCGCCCAGGCGAGCTTCCTACAATCCCAGTCCAGCTGATTTCCCGCGCATCGACCCCAACACCCAACGAAACCGCGACGATATCCGTCGCCAGGTGCTGCAGGATGAAATTAGCGGCGAACGCCGTAATGCCGACGAGGCGCGTCGGCAGCTACAACTGGGTGAACGCGTTCAGCCGGGCGAGCGTGCAACCGATTCAACCTATCTGAACCGGGTCAAGAAACTGCGAGACTCCGTGCAGCAACACGAGCAGAATGTGACCTCGATTCAACGCGAACTGGCCAATCTGAAGTAATCGCTTGGTGTGACATGCAGTCATGTCGATCTTGTAAGGCAACCGGAACGCGCTATCCGCAGGAAATAGCTGTTAAACCGCTAAAGCGGTAACAACCACGCTCCACCAGCAAGGGGTAGGCCGTGGTTGTCCCCGTAAAGGGGAGGCCCTGGTTGTAAGGCCGACAAGTCGGCAACAACCACGCACTAAAGAAGCTAAAGCTTCAACACCCACGCTCCACTCGCAGGAAGTAGGCCGTGGTTGTAAACCGCTAAAGCGGTAACAACCACGCTCTGGCACAATCAGTGCTTCTGTTGAGTGCATGAGTATGTCGCTGCCCCCTCCAACAAATTTTTCCGGACTCGATTGTTTGTCTACCGGCACCTTGGTGCTGGATGCGGACGGCCGCATTGTCTACGTCAATCCCGCTGCAGAGGCTTTGCTCGGCGTGTCTGGCGCGTTGCTGGTCGGAGAGGATGCAATGCTGGCGTTTGAGCGTAGCCCCGAGCTGCTGAATGCGATTCAGACGGCACGCAGCGAACAGGAAGTCGTCATCGAATACGAGCTTGACCTCGTGATGGGTGGGCACCCCGCCCTGCGTGTCGGGTGCAGTGTTTCTCCGCTGGAAAAGCCTGCTCATGCCATGTTGATCGAGATGCGCGCAGCGGACCCCCAGTTGCGCATCGCCCGGCTGGAACGGGCGCGGTTGCAGCAGGAAGCGAATCGCGAACTTTTGCGCAACCTCGCGCATGAAATCAAGAATCCATTAGGCGGCATACGCGGCGCCGCGCAATTGCTGGAGCACGAGCTGCCGCGCGAGTCGCTGCGCGAATACACCCAGGTCATCATCAAGGAATCAGACCGTCTGCAATCGTTGATGGAGCGATTGTTGACGCCGCACCGGATGCCCCGTTTTGGTGCGGTTAATATCCATGAAGTGCTTGAGCGGGTTCGCAGCCTGATTCTGGCTGAAACGCCGAGTGTGGTATTGCGGCGCGATTACGATATCAGTCTGCCGGAAATTCATGCCGATTCTGAACAGTTGATCCAGGCTACGCTTAACGTTGCGCGCAATGCGGTGCAGGCAATGCACGGTAACGGGCATGGGCATGGGCATGGGCAGGGTGAAATCATTCTCAAAACACGGGTGGCGCGGCAAATCACGCTGGAAAGCCGCCGCTACCAATTAGGGATGCGGGTCGAGATTATCGACAACGGCCCGGGCATTCCCGATGATATCCGCGAACAGATTTTTTACCCGCTGGTGTCCGGCCGCGAAGGCGGCAGCGGCCTGGGGCTGGCGATGGCACAAACGCTGGTCGCGCAAAACCATGGCACGATCGACTGTGACAGTCAGCCCGGCCAAACCGTGTTTTCAATTTTTCTTCCACTCCCCAATTGAGCGCCATGCCAAAACCAAGCTGTGTCTGGATTATTGACGACGACCGTTCCATCCGCTGGGTGCTGGAAAAAGCGCTGCTTCGCGAGGAAATTCCCTGCATGACTTTCAGTTCGGCGGGCGATGCGCTGCGCGAACTGGAACGCAGCCAGCCGAGTGCGGTGCTGTCCGACATCCGCATGCCGGGGGTGAGTGGTCTGGAATTGTTGCAGGCGCTGAAGGAGAAGTTGCCGAAAGTGCCGGTCATCATCATGACGGCCTATTCCGACCTCGACAGCGCGGTGGCGGCGTTTCAGGGGGGGGCGTTCGAATACCTGCCCAAACCATTCGACGTCGACCAGGCGGTTGAACTGGTACGCCGAGCGCTGGCAGAAAACGCCAGCCGCGATGTGCCGGTCAGCAGCGATGCGCCGGTGCCGGAAATTCTTGGTCAGGCGCCGGCAATGCAGGAAGTGTTTCGCGCCATCGGGCGGCTGGCGCCGTCGCATGCCACGGTGCTGATCACCGGCGAATCGGGTAGCGGCAAGGAACTGGTTGCACGTGCTTTGCATCGCCACAGCCCGCGCGCGACCGGGCCCTTTATTGCGCTGAATACCGCCGCCATCCCGAAGGACTTGCTGGAATCCGAGCTGTTTGGCCATGAGCGTGGCGCTTTCACCGGTGCAGCAGCGCAACGGCGTGGCCGCTTTGAGCAGGCCGATAGTGGCACCCTGTTTCTGGACGAGATCGGCGACATGCCGTCCGAGTTGCAAACCCGCTTGTTGCGGGTGCTGTCCGACGGTCAGTTTTATCGGGTGGGTGGGCATACGCCGATCAAGGTGAATGTTCGGGTGATCGCCGCGACGCACCAGGATCTGGAAGTGCGGGTGCGCGAAGGGCTGTTCCGTGAGGATCTGTTTCACCGCCTGAACGTGATTCGCCTGCGTCTGCCGGCATTGCGCGAGCGGCGCGAGGACATTCCGCTATTGGTGCGGCATTTCATGCAGAAAAGCGCACGTGAACTGGGGGTGGAGGTTAAAGGCGTGTCGGACGCCGCGCTCAAGACGCTGGTCAGTCTGCCCTGGAGTGGCAACGTGCGTCAGCTTGAAAACGTCAGTCATTATTTGACCGTGATGGCGCCGGGTCAGGTGGTTGAGGTGGGGGATCTGCCATCTGATTTGATGCAGGGAACCGCTAATCAGACTGGCGGCGACTGGCTGCAGGGGCTGGCGGCTGAGGCGAGTGCGCGATTGGCGCGTGGCGAAGCCGCCATTCTCGACGAACTCACCCAGGATTATGAAAAGACGCTGATCGAAGTCGCGTTGCGTCATACCGGTGGGCGCCGGATTGAAGCCTCGCACCTGCTGGGATGGGGCCGCAATACGCTGACGCGGAAAATCCACGAACTGGGGATGGACAGTGCGCCCGAGGCGGATGATGCGGGCTGACCGGCAGGGCCGGCTGGATATTTCAGAAAACAGAAAAGCCGACATGCAGTCGGCTTTTTTGTTGCAGTGCGGCAGCCTTAAGCGGCTTTGGACTCTGCCAGCAGCGTCTGCATTTCACCCTTCTGGTACATCTCGATCATGATATCGGAACCGCCGATCAGCTCACCCTTGATGTACAACTGCGGGAAGGTTGGCCAGTTGGCGTAATGCTTCAGGTTCTCATAAATTTCCGGGTCGGCCAGCACATTGACAGCCAGAAATTCCTGCAGGCCGCAGGCTTGCAGCACTTGTGCTGCTTTAGAAGAAAAGCCGCACTGCGGAAACTGGGGCGTACCTTTCATATACAGAACAACGGTGTTGCTGGTGACTTGGTCACGAATTCGGTCTAATGCGGTCATCTTTACGCTCCTGAACAATACTTGACTGGAATAGTCGGGAATTATACGCGCAGCAGAAGTTGCGTCAAGCCTGCTTGAGTTTGCCATTATCCAGGTAAACGCTGAAAAAAGCTTTGTGAAACAGGTGCGGAATCAGCAAATGGGCGGGCATGCGCAGCCAGTGGGCGCGGACAAATGCAGCCAGACGTGCGGCGGGAGTGAACGCATCTGCGCAACTGTCATGGGTGGGAGCAAGTACGCGGGTGAAAATACGGTCCATCAGCGCGAGGGTGAAGCAATTGGGCGTGGCGGCCTCCAGCGCAGCCATTGCGTTGTCAGGAACCGGCGTGTCGAGAAAATAGTGCAGATAACGCAGGGCATAAAACAAGGAGCGTCCTAATTGCAGTTCGTCGGCGCGGGCGGCCAGTCGTGACCAGAAATCAAGATCTGTTGCCGCATTGCGCAGCAGCAGGTCTAGGTCGGTCAGGTCGCGCAGGCCATGCGGCAGTTCGCCATCGTGAAACAGATGGGTGGCGGAGTGCAGGATGCGGTCTTCTGCCGCGAGGACGAAGACGCCTGGCATGCCTTCCACCGCCACGGCGCGGCTCCGCAACTTGGCTGAATCGGGATGGTAGCGTGCAGTTTCTGGCAGGATGGCGTGATGCACATCGATGACCGTGTCACGCTGTATGTGCTGCAGCGGAGGGATCTCATGCATCCAGCGGCGGTAATAGCGTTTGTCGTATTCGGATAAGCCGGTAGCGTGCCAGCCTGCAAACATCAACGAGGATTCGGCTTCGGCCAACTTCTCGCGTGGGACCAATATATCGATGTCGTTGAACAGCCGCCCTTCGGCTGCGGGCAGCTGAGCTGCGACATAGGCGGCCCCCTTGAGCACGATGAGCGGGCTGCCCAGATCGGCCAGCGCGGCGCGCAGTTGCTGGAGTTCCCATCGAACCGCGATCTGCTGTTTGTTGGCGAGCGTTTCAGCTGCGTCAAAATGCCAGCGCGCTACCAACGGTATGGCGTCTGAAAGCCCGTGCAGACGGAAACGGTGCGCCAGACGCGCCAACAAGCCGGTAGCACGCGCCTGGCGAACCAGCCTATCCCAGTCGCTCATGGAAAAGTGGGTGATCGTGTCAGGTACACGCAGGGTGCAGGACAGGAGGTCGCGGGATTTCAACATGGATTCAAACGGAAAGCGCGTTAGCAGCGAGTTGATCGAAGGCAGTAATAGCCTCGTCCAGCTTGCTGTAGCGAAAATCGTAACAGATGGACTGATCAATGAGTGCTGAGCCCACCCGAAAGCCATCTTCGCCAAGATGGCTATAGTTGAACGCATTCTGTGCCAGAAACATGAAGGTCTGCGCTTGCGAGCGGGGTGTGAGGTGAGTGCTCGCGCCGGCTTCCCATTTCGGGAAAATTACCCAGCCTGGGCGCGCCGTTTCATGTTGACGCATGACGCTGTCACGTGGCGGGCGCATATGTGCCACCGTACCTTTGATGGTGTCGAGCGAGGCGCGGTTGATATAAACATCGGGTGAAAACTGGCGAATTACTTCGATGGAATGATTCTTCAGGCTGACCGGGCGCGGCAAGGGGTGAATCAAGCCGGTTTTGCGATCGATCAGGGTCAGTTCGTCGGATAGAAGCCGCCACCCCGACAACACCAGACCAGCTGCCAGCGTGCTTTTTCCCGAACCCGGCGGGGCAGGCAGGATTGCTACCTGCCCGCTTTTCTCGACCGCGGCCGCGTGAATGATGAGGTATTGATGGGCCTGGGTCGACACGCACCAGTTGAGCCCCCATTCCAGCATCGGAAACGCCTGGTCGCGCGGCAGGGGTTTGAACGGCTGCATGCCATCAAACGAGAACGCAGCCTGCGGGCGCAACCAGCGGCGCAGATTGGCTGGCGGATTGACCGAGACATGGAAGTCTGCAAACGCCTCGTGCGCACTGCGTACTTCAAACTGGCCGTAGAGTTCGGCCAGGCCTTTTGCGACGTAGGGGAAGCGCGATTGCAGCTTGAGCGAGAATGGCCCTGTCCGCAGCCACACCCCCGTTCCAGCCAATTGCCGACGCAACTCGGCATGTGGCAGTTGCAGCAGTTTCATGCGGTTTCCAGCAGATTTATTTTGCGCAGATGCAGGAGCGTGTCTTCGGTCAATTCCAGGAGTTCCGGGATGTCGGCAAACCCCAGCTGGTTTGCCAGGGCATGGGCAAGTTCAACCGAGGTGGCGCCTGGGTTGGCCTGGCAAGCCTGATACAGCGCGAGGGTCAGCGGCTTGAGATAGTGCGTGTCGCCGGACGCCGTATCGTAAATGACCGCTTCATTGCCCCAGCTTTTCAAGAGGCGTGGCAGGGGGACTGAAGCGTGCGCCATAAATTTAGTTCAGCGGGCAGTCGCGCTCATTCAGCATGGCAAGAGAGTCTTTCAATTGCGCGGCACGATGCAGATTGTTGCGGAACAGCGCGGTGAGTTCGCCGGGCGTGTAACCATAATTGACGCCGGGATGCGCGGCGTTGAGCAGGGCTGCCACAGCATGGAAGCCCAGGTTCACCGAAACCGGGTCGCAGCCCATTTTGCCGATTGCGTTTCCATTGGGCTTGGCGCTGCAGTTGGGCTGCGTGGTGTCCGGCGTGCAGTTGCCATTGCCTTGCAACCCCATCACCTGAAGCAGGGTATAGGGCTTGTTGTTCTGTGGGTTGATGTATTGGGTGACCCCGAATACGGTGTTGAATATATCGTCAGTATTGAATCCCGCCACCGCCCAGGAATCAAGATGTTGGCACTGCATCCAGTAACCAGGGGTGCACCCTCCGCATATCACTTTGGGGGCCGAAATATTGCCCGAGGCCATGCCGGAAATGCTGCACTGGTTGGCCCAGACCGGGCGGCTGGCCAGGGTGAAAACCGCCGATACACCCAGTGCGGCACCAGTTAGTTTGCGGCGGGATGGATTGAACGCGTCGTCTGGTTTGGCTTCATTCTGGCTATCGTGCGTGTCGGGTGAGCGGTCGGTCATGTCAGGCCTCGATCATCATTGTTTATTCAGTAATTATTACAGCAAGAATCGCGCCAATATACAGCCAACCGAGCTGGATTGGCCACCGCTGGTGGTTTCAACTGTTCTTCGCCCCACCCATTGGGGCGGGTGTGTAAATTATTCCGACAGTTTTCCGCCGCTGACGCGCAGGATACCCGCCAGATCCCCCCAGCTTTGCGCAGGCTGAATCCTGCTCATGCGCAATAGGGCCTGGACCGCTTCAGCCTGATCGTAACCATGTTCCAGCAAGAGCGATCCACCGGGGTTGAGGTGCGCGCAGGCAGCCGGGATCAGGCGGCGCAGGTCATCCAGGCCGTCGTGCCCGGCAGCCAGGGCAGTCATCGGCTCGAAACGGACGTCGCCGCGCGCTAGATGAGGGTCAGTTGCGGCGATGTAGGGCGGGTTGCTGACAATAAGGTCGAAACTTCGTTTGTCCAGCGCAGAAAACCAGTTGCTGGTCAGGAATTCGATATGAGCGTTGAGGGAATCGGCATTGTGCTGAGCGATGGCCAGCGCTTCATTAGAGCGATCGACTGCCGTCACACGCGCAAGCGGACGCTGCAGTGCCAGGGTAATGGCAATGCATCCGCTGCCAGTGCCCAGATCCAGGACATCCAGGGGCTGATCGGGTGGCAGACGCGCCAATGCCAGTTCGACCAGTAGTTCAGTATCAGGGCGCGGAATCAGAACGTCGGGCGAAACGTGAAATGGGCGACCATAAAATTCGCGCGTTCCTACGAGGTAGGCGATGGGCCGGCCTTGCAGCCGCTGTGACAGCAGGGACTGAAACGTCGCGATTTGTGAATCTGATAGCGCATCGATGTCGTGTGCAATCAGCCATGCAGTTTCCACATCCCAGCCGAATGACGCGAGCACGCGGGCTTCAAGCCGGGCCTCGCGTTTTTCCAGCCCGAGCGCAGCGGCGATCTGGGCGGTTGCATCATCGAGCAGCTGGGCGACGTTCATTCAGGATTCGCCTGATAGCGTGGCCAGCAGTTCGGCCTGATGCTCGGCCGCCAGCGCATCAAACAACTCGGTCAGATCGCCGTCCATCATGGCGTCGATCTTGTACAGCGTGAGGTTGATGCGGTGGTCGGTGATGCGACCCTGCGGGAAATTGTAGGTGCGGATGCGGTCGGAGCGGTCGCCGGTGCCGACCAGGCTCTTGCGGGTACTGGCTTCAGCGGCTTGCAGCGCCTGCAACTCGCGGTCTTTCAGTCGTGCTGCCAGCACGCTCATGGCCTGGGCGCGGTTGCGGTGTTGCGAGCGGTCGTCCTGGCATTCGACCACCAGCCCGGTCGGCAGGTGGGTGATGCGGATAGCGGAATCGGTTTTGTTGATGTGCTGGCCGCCAGCGCCGGAGGCGCGGTAGGTGTCGACGCGCAAATCGGCTGGATTGATGGTGATTTCACTGACTTCATCGGCTTCGGGCATTACCGCCACGGTGCACGCCGAGGTATGGATGCGGCCCTGCGACTCGGTTTCGGGTACGCGCTGTACGCGGTGGCCGCCGGACTCGAATTTCAGCCGCGAATAGGCGCCGTGGCCAACGATGCGCACGATGACTTCCTTGTAACCGCCGACTTCGCCGGGGTTTTCTGAGACCACTTCCACCTTCCAACCCTGGCGCTCGGCGTGGCGTGTATACATGCGCAGCAGATTGCCGGCAAACAACGCAGATTCGTCGCCGCCGGTGCCGGCACGAATTTCCAGAAAGATGTTGCGCTCGTCGTTGGGGTCTTGTGGCAGCAGCGCCGTTTGCAGCTCATTTTCCAGTTGCGCGATACGTTCTGCACTGTCGGCAAGTTCGGCTTCGGCCAGTTCGCGCATGTCCGGATCGGCCAGCAGTTCACGCGCAGTGTGCTGATCGGCCTCGACCTGGCGGTACTGGCGATACAGTGCCACCACCGGGGTGAGGTCGGCGTGCTCACGCGTGAGCTTGCGGTAGCGATCCATGTCGCCGGCGATGTCCGGCTGCGACAGCAGCGCGTCGAGTTCCTCGAGCCGCTCGTCGGCACGAGCGAGCTTGTCGGTCAGCGTCGACTTCATTCCTGATGCAGCCCGTACAACTGGCTGATGAGGCGGACGAGTTGCTCGCGTTCGTCGGTAAGGGCGTGGTTGAGGGCGTGGGTCGGGCCGTGCAGCAGCTTGTTGGACAGCGCATGACTCATCGCTTCCAGCACATCAGATGGGGCGTCGCCGCGCGCCAGGGCTTTTTCGGCTTTTTCGATTTCGTGGCGGCGGTGGCGCTCGGCGCTGTCGCGCAGTGATCGGATGACCGGCACGATTTCACGCCCTTCCATCCAGTGCACAAAACTTTCCACGCTGGTTTCGATGATCGCTTCGGCCTGGACTACCTGCGCGACGCGATTGTCCATGCCTTCACGCACCACCTGGCCAAGATCGTCCACGCTGTACAAAAAAACATCGTTCATGTCGGCGACTTCGGCTTCGACGTCGCGTGGTACGGCCAGGTCGACGATGAAGATCGGGCGATGCCGGCGCTGCTTGATCGCACGCTCGAGCAGACCCTTGCCAAGGATGGGCAGCGGGCTGGCGGTAGAGGTGATGATGATGTCGTAATTCGGGAGTTCTTCCGGCAATGCGGTCAGTGGGATGACGCTGGCGCCAAAGCGCTCGGCCAGCGGGCGGGCGCGTTCGGCGGTGCGGTTGGCCACGGTCATGCGGCGCGGATGCTGCGCGGCAAAGTGAGTAATACACAGCTCGATCATCTCGCCGGCGCCGATGAACAAACAGGCCTGCTCCTTGACGCTGGGGAAAATCCGCTCGGAAAGCTTGACCGCGGCGGCAGCCATCGACACCGAATTGGCGCCGATTTCGGTGCTGGTACGGACTTCCTTGGCGACCGAGAAGGTGCGCTGGAACAGCTTGTGCAGCAGCAGGCCAAGCGTGCCGGCTTCTTCGGCGGTGTGCACCGCCTGCTTCATCTGGCCGAGGATTTGTGTTTCGCCCAGCACCATCGAGTCGAGTCCGGCCGCGACGCGGAATGCGTGCTGCGCGGCTTGTTCACGCGGCAGCGCATAGAGATAAGGTGCAAGCTCGCGGCGCTCGATTTTGTGAAAATCGGCCAACCATTGCGTGACGGACTCGGGCGACGGCGTGTTGCAGTACAACTCGGTGCGGTTGCAGGTCGACAGGATGGCAACCTCGGACGCACGCTTGCTTTGCGTCAGTTCATGCAGCGCCTGCACCAGCTTTTCGGGGCCGAACGCGACCTGTTCGCGGATCGCGAGCGGTGCGGTGTGATGGTTGACGCCGAGGGCGAGAAGCTGCATGACGGCGTGGGCCGAAAAATAAGACTGCTATTTTACCCGCTGCCTAGGCTGCGCGGGCGGGCGCTTGCGTCAAATCAAAGCGCAGGCGGTCGTAATAGCGCCCACGATAGAGCAGGCGGCGGTGTTCGGGTGAGTCGGTAAACGCACTGCGGGTATGCAGGACATTGTTGCAAAGCAGTCCCATGCCGGGGCGCAGATGCGCGGTCAGAACGTATTCCGAACTGGCGAGGATATCGGCCAGGGTTTTGACCGCGGCCCGCGTGATGGCGTCGTCCTTCCATACGATTGAGCGGGTGCGCGCGGTGTAACGCATGCTGAGAAAGCCCTGCTCGGGATCCACCGCAAACACCGGGCCGCTTTGTTCGGCGCGGGCGACGTTGTCCTCGTCCATGCGGGCGGGAATGGTCATTGCATCGGGTTGCATCAGCGCAGCGATGTAATCCGGGTTGATGTCGCGCAGCTGGGTGTAGACGATCTCGTGATCGAGCAGCGCATTGTCGCCGCCGGACTCGGCATCCTGCGCGCAGTGCAGCGTCATGCCGAGAATCTGACGATCAAGCGCGTTGTAGTAGCCGTCGGTATGCCAGTTGATCGATTTGTTCGTGTAGGGGATGAATTCGCCGCGCCCGCCGCTTTCGCTATCTGCCGGCGTGATGCTGGACAAGCCATCTTCATCGGACAGGTAATTGCCCTCCAGCCGGACCAGGCCCAACTGCTTGGCGAGTTGATGCGGAAACGATTTGTCGGCGGATGGGTGATTCGGCGCATGGTAGATGACCATGTTGGCGCGCGCGCAGCGCGCCGCCAGCGCGGCTGTTTCAGCCGTAGATAATTGCTTCGGATCGCCGAGCGTGACGATCAACTCGTCGACGTTGCGCGGGTACGAAGCAAGCTTGGCGTCGCGCCAGCCTCGGTAGGCGGTGTCGTCGGCGAGGTCGAAGGGGAGGTTCATAGAGATACTTGATTCCGCCCCTGAATCGGACAGGGCGCGAAGCCGAGCCGAAGACAGTACTCATGTACGGCAGTGCGTGGTTGTTGCCGATTTATCGGCTTTACAACCACGGCCTACCCCTTGCGGGTGAGGCGAAGGCGACAAAGCCATGTCCGATTCAGGGGCGGAATCATTCCGGCGGCAACATGTCGGGCGAACCGAATCCGCGCTTGACCGGCGCGTCGGACAACAGGCCGGTGAAGCTCTTTCTGACTGTGCCCATCATTTCGGGCATTTCGATGTCCATGATCTGATCCATGATCCAGGTCTTGTCGTTGTCGCCCATTTCCTCGCGGATTTGCAGACTCAGAAAGCGCAATGCCGGAAAGCTGGCCTTTTCCTCGTCGGGAAACTCGAACTCGGAATATTCTTCAAAACGCCGGTTCAGGAATTCGATGAATTCGGCCTTGAAGTTGCGGTTGCCGTCCGGGCCCGCGACGCTGATGATGTTCTCTTCCATCAATTCGCCGAGTCGGTTGGACACCGCTTGCAGCACGGCAATACGGCGTTCCGGTGAGAGCGTGGCGTAGGCCATGCGGTCGCAGTAATGCGCCAGAAAGGCGACAAATTCGGCGATCAGCTTGAAGCCGCGCGCCGGGGTGATGATGTCGTAGTTTTCGCGGCCGAGGTTGTCGAGCGCCTTGTCGGCAACGCGCCAGGTGGTGGTGGCGACCGCGCTGGCAATTTCATTGGCGGTGCGCTCGCCATCTTTCTTGAACCAGATGGTGCGGACTTTGACGGGTTTGACCATGGGTGTTCTCCTTTATTCGCCGGTAGCAACGGGGCGGGCGGGATCGCTGATCCACTCGCTCCACGAGCCGGGGTACAGCCGTGAACCGGGAAGCCCGGCTATTTCCATCGCCAGAATGTTGTGGCAGGCGGTGACGCCGGAACCGCACATGTGCAGCACCTGCCAGGCAGGTTTGCCCTTGAGCAGTGCCTGGTAGTTTTCGCGGAGTGCTTCGGGTGGCATGAAGGTGCCGTCGACGTCGAGATTTTCATCAAATGGGTAATTGATCGCGCCAGGAACGTGACCAGCCACCCGGTCGAGCGGCTCAAACTCGCCAGAAAAACGGCGGTCGGGGCGCGCATCGATAATGAGCGCATCGCCGGTCCGGGAGGCGTGCAGGATTTCATCAGCGCCCACAATCTGGCTGGGCTCGGGGAGGCAGGCGCAGGCAGCCCTGTGCGGCGTTGGCTGGTCATCATTGACCGGGCGTTTTTCGCGCAGCCATTTGGGGTAGCCGCCGTCCAGCAGTGCCACGCCAGGGTGGCCGAGCCAGCGCATCATCCACCACAGCCGGGAGGCCATGGCGCCAAAGCTGTCGTCATACACCACGACTTGCTTGTTGACGCCTATGCCCCACGCGCAGAGTTTTTCAGTCAGTACGTGCGGATCGGGCAGCGGGTGTCGTCCGGTAGCCTCGGTGAGGGGGGCGGCGAGGTCGTCGTCGAGGTGAACATAACGCGCGCCCGGGATATGGGCTTTCACGTAAGACTGACGACCGGCCTCAGAATCTGTAAGGGTAAAGCGGCAGTCCAAAATGATCCAGTTCGGGTCGTCCAGATGAGCGGCCAGGTCTTCAGTGGTAACGAGAGTATTGGAATACATGGATGGAGCCGTGAGAGGTGAGCTGCAAGGAAGAAACGGGCAGCGTGGCGAAACCACGCTGCCCGCTCAACGGGGTGCGCTATCCGTATCAGTATCCGCCCTTGCCATAAGGCTTGGGCAGGCCGGACACGCGGCAACCCTGACGTGCGGGCTGGTTGGGGAACAGCTCATACAGCGCTTTTTTCCAGTCCACGCCTTCATGCAGGTCGGTCAGCTCGGCGACCATATTGCGGAAGTTGGGGGTCTGGCCGTCTTCCTTGTATTTTTCACGCAGGTAGTTCACGACTTGCCAGTGTGCATCGGTCAGCTTGATGCCTTCCGCTTCAGCGATGACGGGGACGATTTCGTCGCTGAAATTGGCTTCCAGCAGGAATTCCTCTTCGCCCGTTTCCAGTTCTTCGCCATTCAACATATAACCCATGATTACTGCTCCTTTCAGGTATGGTTTTTCAAAAAATGACCGGTACGACCGGTGCAATGGATTTATGCGGAATGAAAATTCCGCAGCCTAACAAACGGTTGCGCCCCAGGCCCTCGTCCTGAATTTGCAGGGACTTGTGGGGCGGGACGTCGTGCAACATCAGACTGTAGCCATAGAGCGGACCCGATGCGCTTTGCAGGGTTTGCTGCCTGCCACAGATAAATCCGCAACGCAGCTTGAAGTGGCCGTCCAGCTCACGCATCACTTCCTGAACGAATTGTTCTTCACCGGCGCTACCCGTGTCAACGAAATGAGCGTAGATGTTGGCAAACGGCGTGAACGCACGCGTTTTGAAATTGCCGATTTGCAGGGGTTGCCCATCCAGGTCGAGCGTCTGGCCACACAGCATCTGCATGTCATCCACCCGAGCCTTGGGCACCCGCATGAACATCTTGGCGCGCCGGTTGATGTTTAACGACGCATCGCCACTGTTGGTTTCCGCCCCTTTCAAGTGCTGAATGCCCGCGCCAGCGTGCTCTCCCAGCCAGGGTAGCAGCTTCAGGATGGCGGCGGACAGCAACTGTGCGTTGTCGGCCGGGATGGTCGTGCCGACCAGATCGAACTGCAGGTCGATCATGTGCGGCGTGTACTCTTCCGGCTTGTCTTCAGGCCAGCTTGCCCAGTTCATGACACTTCACCGGCGTGCTCCTTGGCCCACGCCTGCATCACATCAGCCCACTTCTGCGCGCTGGTCGGATCCACTTCAAATATGGTGAAACGCTTGTTTTCGCGGATGCGGATGCGCAGAAACGGGACGCCACCTGACTCGTGGGTGAAGTTCTGGAACTCGATTTCCTGGCCGCCAAATGGCAGTCGCAACTTATCTATGGGGGTAATCTCAGCCATGAATTCTTGATCCGTTCCGTATTGATTGTCGGGTGAGCGTAATGAAGGCAATTCAACCCAAACATTCTGAATGAGGGTGGGGCAATATATTTCAACCCTGCGCATTGCATGGGCTTGCGTTTAGAACAATATTTTAATACTCTTATGGGTTCATGTGGTGGGTGTGTAATGTCTCATTCTTTGATTGGATAAGGCACTACCGTGTTGGGGAAACCCGGCTACTCCCTTTGGGTAGGTATGCCCCTACCTCAATGGCGTAGCCGTTTTACCCAAGAGAATGATGGTGGTGAAGCCGTCTAGCCAATACGATGTTGGGATACCGTTGAGCTGTCGGCTGAGCGGGCATTACGAATTTTTCTAGGAGAGAAGATAATGTCAAAGCAAATGATTGATACGCCCAATCTGGACGAGCTCGAGAAAGGCCCGTGGCCCAGCTTCGTGACCGGCCTCAAGCGTCTGGCCAAGGATAACGACATGATGGTTGACCTGATGGGTCAGCTGGAAACGTCCTACCAGACCAAAGTGGGTTACTGGAAAGGTGGTACGGTGGGTGTGTTCGGTTACGGTGGCGGCGTGATTCCGCGCTTTACCGAGCTGAAAGACGCAAACCACAAGCCGCTGTTCCCCGAAGCTGCTGAATTCCATACCCTGCGCATACAGCCGCCTGCAGGCATGCATTACAGCTCTGACCTGCTGCGCAAGATGTGTGATGTATGGGGCCAAACCGGTGGTTCGGGCCTGATTGCATTCCACGGCCAGTCTGGCGACATTATGTTCCAGGGCATCAAAACCGCTGACGTCCAGCCTGCTTTTGACGCATTCAACGAAATGGGTTTCGACCTCGGTGGAGCCGGTCCCGCGCTGCGCACCTCGATGTCCTGCGTCGGCGCTGCGCGCTGCGAAATGTCCTGCTACGACGAAGCCAAAGCGCTGCGCACCGTCATCAACAACAACCTCGACGACATGCACCGTCCGTCGTTGCCGTACAAGTTCAAGTTCAAGTTCTCCGGTTGCCCGAACGACTGTGTCAACGCGATTCAGCGTTCCGACATGGCGACCATCGGCACCTGGCGCGACAACATCCGCGTCAACGAAGCGCAGGTTCAGGACTACTACAAAGCGCACGGCATGTCTGATCTGGTCAATGACGTGATCAGCAAGTGCCCGACCAAGGCGATCACGCTGGTTGCTGCTGACAAGGTTGTCGCCAGCAAGACCGTGTCGGTTGCCAATCTGGGCGACGGCAATGCAATGTGTATCGACAACAAGAATTGCGTGCGCTGCATGCATTGCCTGAACGTCATTCCCGGTGGCTTGTTGCCCGGCGCTGACAAGGGTGTGTCCATCCTGGTTGGCGGCAAGGGCGTGCTGAAAATCGGCGCGACCATGGGCACCGTGGTGATCCCGTTCATGAAGCTCGAGTCTGACGAAGACTTCGAAAAGCTGAACGAGCTGGCTCGCAATATCCTCGACTTCTTCGCTGAAAACGCGCTGGAGCACGAGCGTACCGGTGAAATGATCGAGCGTATCGGCCTGACCAACTTCCTCGAAGGCATGGATATTCCGGTTGACCCGAACATGATCAAAGAGCCGCGTTCCAACCCTTACTTCCGTGCCGACGATTGGGACGAGCAAGTCGAGAAGTGGAACGAGTACAAGCAGTCCACCGCCGCTTAAGCGTTACTTACCCTGGGTTCCGATAGGTATCGGAACCCGTGTATTAAAACTTGTTGGAGATTAATCATGGCAGAAATGCGTCCGCCTATCGAATCCGGCGCTCCGGATCCGATGCCCTACATGCACCCCGTGATGGTGAAAAACTATGGCAAGTGGTCTTTCCATAGCCATCCGAAGCCGGGTGTTCTTTATCACCGTGCTGAGTCCGGCGACGAAATCTGGACGGTCAAGGCCGGTACAGCGCGTCAAATGGATCATTACACCATTCGTGAGTTGGCTGATATTGCCGATCAGTTTGGTGACGGTTTCGTGCGTTTTACCGCGCGTTCCAATATCGAATACATGGTGTCTGATGGCACCAAGGTTGAGCCGCTGATCAAGGCGCTGAACGACAAGGGTTACCCCATTGGTGGTACCGCCAACTCGGTGTCGATGATTTCGCACACCCAGGGCTGGTTGCACTGCGACATTCCCGGCACCGACGCTTCCGGCGTGGTCAAGGCGCTGATGGATGAGCTGTACGAAGAATTCGTCAATTGCGAGATGCCTAACCGCGTCAAGATGTCGACCTCCTGCTGCGAAATCAACTGCGGCGGTCAGGCAGATATCGCCATCATCGTTCAGCACACCAAGCCACCCAAGATCAATCATGATCTGGTTGCCAACGTGTGTGAGCGTCCTTCGGTGGTTGCGCGTTGCCCAGTGGCAGCGATCCGCCCCGCTCTGGTGAACGGCAAGCCTTCGCTGGAAGTGGACGAGAAGAAGTGCATTTGCTGTGGCGCATGCTTCCCTCCTTGTCCGCCGATGCAGATCAACGATCCCGAGCATTCGAAGCTGGCAATCTGGGTGGGTGGCAAGAACTCGAACGCACGTTCGAAGCCGACCTTCCACAAGCTGGTCGCATCCGGTCTGCCGAACAATTCACCGCGTTGGCCTGAAGTTGCTGAAGTGGTCAAGAAAATCCTGGCTACTTACAAGGAAGACGGCAAGCCCTGGGAGCGCATGATCGACTGGATCGACCGTATTGGCTGGCCCGCGTTCTTTGAGAAGACCGGTCTACCCTTCACCAAGTATCACATCGATAACTGGCGTGGTGGTCGTGCCAACCTGAACGCTTCGGCGCATATCCGCTTCTAAGCTGTTTCTGGACGCTGTCGACACCGCCGCAGCCACGGCTGCGGCGGTGGTTCGATAAAAATACACTGTTTTTTCGGAGTTGAGCTAGCCATGCAATTCGGCATACTTGTTAACGAAGGGCCCTATACCCATCAGGCCAGTGACACTGCTTATCTCTTCGCTCGTGCGGCGATTGAGAAAGGTCACAAAGTTCCACGTGTTTTTTTCTACCATGATGGCGTTTATAACGCTACGCGTTTGGCTACGCCTCCCCAGGATGACCGAAACGTAGCTGCGCGGTGGGAAAAGCTGGCGGCGGATCATGGCGTCGATCTGGTTGTGTGCGTGGCTGCTGCGCAGCGTCGTGGTATCACTGACGGCGTACTCGGCGACAACTTCCGGATTTCCGGTCTGGGACAGCTGGTTGAAATGGGTATTCAGTACGATCGTCTCGTGACGTTCGGTGATTGAGGAATAACGAGATGAGTGAAATGGACGATATGGATGACGGCTCCGGCATCATCAAAAAATTCATGTTCCTGAACCGCAAGGCGCCGCACGGTACCGTGTATGCGCTCGAGGGTCTGGAAGTGGTGCTGATTACCGCCGCTTTCGATCAGGATGTAAGCATGGTGTTCACGGATGATGGCGTGTATCAGCTGATCAAGGGTGTCGACACCAAGGGCATCGAGGTCAAGGATTTCTCCAAGACCTATCGTGCGCTGGATGGCTACGACATCGAGAAGCTTTATGTCGATCAAAAATCGATGGATGCGCGTGGTCTGACTGAAGAAGACCTGATTGTCGATGTGACGGTTCTCTCTGTTGATGAGATGGCAAATCTCATGGCCGAGCAAGACGTCGTGATCAGCTTCTAAGGGGACAGATATGCTGCATATTGTGAATAAATCGGCTACAGAACGGGGTTCGCTGGAAAGCTGCCTTGCCATGGCCACAAAAGGTTCTGCTGTATTGCTGATCGAAGACGCGGTTTACGCGGTGACGAAGGGCGGCGCGGCAGCGGCGAAAATCCAGGCGGCTGCTGCCGACCTCAAGATTTACGCTCTCGGTCCTGATCTGGCGGCGCGTGGCATGTCCGGGCGTGTGTTGGACGGAGTCAATGTCGTGGATTACGGCGGTTTTGTGGATCTGGTTGCAGAACACAACAGCTGTCAGTCTTGGCTGTAAATTCAATTTAAGGAGTGTTGCTATGCCCATGGTAGATATCGCTGGTAAAGAGTACGAAGTTGACGAAGAAGGTTATTTGGTTGACCTGTCGCAATGGAATGAAGACGTTGCCAAATACATGGCTGTCGAAGAAAAAGTCGAGATGACCGATGGCCACTGGGAGGTGGTCAACTTCCTCCGTGAGTACTACGCCGAATACCAGATCGCGCCAGCTGTCCGCGTGCTGACCAAGGCTATCGGCAAAAAGCTCGGCGCTGACAAAGGCAACAACAAGTACTTGTACGAGTTGTTCCCCTACGGTCCCGCCAAGCAGGCTTGTAAGATTGCTGGTCTGCCCAAGCCAACCGGCTGTATTTAAGTTGTAAGGGTGTCGGGTCGCCTCGGTAAAGATTACGGGGCGACTTCGATTTCTGGCATTTGTTTCCAAATCAAATTTACTTCCATGCGTGCGTTGTACGTTTGATCTGGAAACAAATGAGTAGTTAGGGGAATGGGATTGTCTACAGTGACGATGATTTACGCCGGGATGTTTTACATCGCAGCGTTGGTGCTGGTAATCGGCTTGGTTTACAAGATAGTCGACTACAGCCGCACACCTGTGCCGCTGAAGATTCCAACCACGCCTGCGCCGACTACGCGAAGCGGAGTGATTTATCGCATGGCCAAGGAAGTGGTGGTTTTTGAATCACTGTTCAAGGCCAACAAATGGATCTGGGTCTTCGGTTGGCTGTTCCATTTTGGCTTGTTGTTGGTGCTGCTGCGACATCTTCGCTATTTCACCGAGCCCGTCTGGTTCTGGGTCGATATTATTCAGCCGTTCGGCAAGTACGCAAGCTTCATGATGGTGATCGGCATGCTCGGGCTGCTCGCACGCCGCTTTCTGGTAGATCGGGTACGTTATATATCAACCCCGTCTGACTATCTGATGCTGGTGTTGCTGATTGCAATTGGCGTGACTGGCATGTTGATGACGTTTGTCGTACACACCGATATCGTTGCGTTGAAGATGTTTTTTCTGGGCTTGATGTATTTTGACGTTCAGCCGCTTCCGCAGGATTTGCTGCTGTTGGCACATCTGGCCATGGTTGCCTTTTTGATGTTGATTTTCCCGATTAGCAAACTGTTGCATGCTCCAGGTTTGTTCTTCAGTCCTACGCGCAATCAGGTGGACAACCCGCGTGAGAGTCGCCACATCGCGGCGTGGGCAGCCAAGCTCGACCAGACAAAATAATTCGTTGACTTTAGTTAGCGATAGATAAGCACGGACAAAGGACTTACAAGTGGCCGCTCCAGTATTTGACGTTCCTGAAATCAAAGACGAAATCGAAGTCCCCAAATTGCGGGAAGGCGCGATGGCGCATGTCAAAACCTTCCCTGCTCCTGAGAAAGTTCAGGAATTCATGGGTTATCCCCATGAATTGGGAGAAGACTGGAAAGAACGCACCATCGAGAAAATGGGCGACCTGTTGGGCAAGTACCGTTCGCTGAAAGTTTTCCTGGATGCCTGCGTGCATTGCGGCGCTTGCACTGACAAATGCCACTACTACCTCGGCACCTCAGATCCCAAAAACATGCCGGTCGCGCGTCAGGACTTGATGCGTCAGGTTTACCGCCGTTACTTCACTACAGCTGGAAAACTGTTCCCGAAACTGGTGGGTGCCAAGGATCTGACCCAGGACATTCTGGGTGACTGGTACAACTACTATCACCAGTGTTCAGAGTGCCGTCGTTGTTCAGTGTACTGCCCCTACGGCATTGATACCGCCGAAATCACCATGGCAGGCCGCGAGATACTGAACCATGTAGGCATGGGCCAGAAATACTCGAATGAGATATTGGGCAAGGTACAGAAAATTGGTAACAACCTCGGCCTGCCTGGTCCTGCGTTGATAGATACACTGGAAGGTCTGGAAGAAGACATTGAGCTGGACACAGGCGTGGCGGTGAAAATACCGCTCGACGTCAAAGGCGCTGAAGTGCTGTTTGTTACGCCTTCCGCAGATTACTTTGCCGAGCCTCATGTGGAATCCCTGATGGGCTATGCCAAAGTCTTTCATGCTGCAGGCATAAGCTGGACTATGTCTTCGCACGCTTCAGAGGCCGGCAACTTTGGTCTGTTTAATGGTAATTACGAAACCATGCGTTCGGTTGCCATGCGGATTCGCGATGCGGCGCTTGAGCTGGGTTGCAAGCGAATTGTGGTAGGTGAATGCGGTCATGCCTGGCGCGTGGCCTACAGCTTCTGGAATACGCTGACGGGTATTGGTTACGGCGGCGATGATCCGTTCTCGATCGAGTTGCAGAAGCAGCTGGATCCGAATTATCCGCAGCCTCAACACATTTGCGAGTTGACAAACGACCTCATCAAGTCGGGCAAAATCAAGGTTGACCCGTCACTCAATGATGATCTCGTTGTGACGTATCACGACTCCTGTAACGTGGCACGCGCTTCACGCATGGGAACCGAACCGGGTGGTCAGTTCACCATTCCGCGCGAATTGATCAAGTCGGTGGTAAACAATTTCCACGACATGGCAGACGGAACAATCGGCGAAGCCACGTTCTGTTGTGGCGGCGGCGGGGGTGTGCTGACGGACGACCTGTTGGAGGTCCGCGTCAAAGGTGCGTTGCCACGTGCCACTGCATTGAATAATGTGGTCAAAGAACACAAGGTCAATTTCATGGCCATGATTTGCGCGATTTGCAAGGCGCAATTCACCAAAGTATTGCCCAAGTATGGCTTCGACATGAGCATGGTGGGCGGAGTGCATCAATTGGTCAGCAAGGCAATCAAGCTGGACAAAGCTGAATAAGCTGGCTGATTGCAATTAATCTATCTTTAGTTACGTAAGCGTTAGGAGAACCAGCATGGCTGTCACGACGAATCAAGCAAAAACAGAAGGTGTTTCATATCGTCGCTATAAAGAAGGCGAGAAAGAGGGCCAGTTCCGTTCTTCTCAGGACGTGATTTTCCAAGCCAGCTGGACCCATAAGTGCCCCGAGTACATGCTTGCTACTCCGCCTTGTCAGGGTTCTTGCCCGGCAGGTGAGGATATCCGTGGGTATCTGAACATCGTACGTGGCATCGAGAAGCCGCCCGCTGGCGTAACCTGGCAGCAATACGCTTTCGAGCGTGTGACGTCGGCCAACCCCTTTCCCGCTGTGATGGGTCGTGTCTGTCCGGCTCCATGTGAGTCTGGCTGTAACCGCAACATGGTGGAAGACCATGTGGGCATCAACTCAGTCGAGCATTTCATTGGCGACTGGGGCATTGAAAACAGCATGAAGTTCACGCCGGCTGGCGCGTCGACTGGCAAAAAAGTAGCCATCATCGGCGCCGGTCCTGCTGGCCTTGCCGCGGCTTACCAGCTGCGTTTGCGCGGTCACGGCGTTACGATTTTTGATGAGCATGAAGAGCTCGGCGGCATGATGCGCTACGGCATTCCTGGCTTCCGTACGCCACGTGAAATGCTCGATTCGGAAATTGGCCGCATCATCGATATGGGTGTCGAAACACGCTTGAAGACGCGCGTTGGCTCCGATGTGAGCTACGAAGAAATTGACAAGGAATACGATGCCGTATTCATGGCGATGGGCGCACAAGCCGGTCGTCCCTTGCCTGTACCGGGTGCTGAAGCCCCCAATTGCGTAACAGCCGTTGCATTCCTGCGTGCTTTTAACGAAGGCCGTCTGCAGCACGTCGGCAATCGCGTGGTTGTGATCGGCGGCGGCGATACCTCGATCGACGTGGTAACCGTTGCACGTCGTCTGGGTAACGTGACCAAGTCGGGCACCGTTGACGAGCGTCCGAGTGCTGAAAACGTGATTTCCGGCCACATGGCACATGACGTTGCGTCGGTTTCAGCGCGTGAAGGTGCCGAAGTGGTGCTGGTTTCCCGCGCCACCATCGACAAGATGAACGCCAGCAAGCATGAAATTGAACACGCTCAACAAGAAGGTATCGAAATTCTGGGTGGTGTAACGCCCATTGCAGTGATCCTCGACGAACGTGGTCGTGCTACCGCCTTGCGGGTTTCTGATTTCGTGATGGAAGGCAAGGAAACCAAGCTGATAGAAGGCACGGAGCGCGATCTCCCCGCCGATTTGATCGTCTCGGCGATTGGTCAGGGCGTGGACTTTACGGGCCTTGAGCAGTTCAACAACAATAATGGCTTGATGAAAGCCGACAAGAACTATCGTTTCCCTGGAAGCGAAAAAGTATTTATCGGCGGCGACGTGATTCGTCCGCATCTGTTGACCACTGCAATCGGCCATGCCTCCATCGCTGTCGAAGGCATTGATGCCTTCCTGGGTGGCAAGAAGGAACTCAGCAAGCGTCCCAAGGTTGACGTGCATCACTTTGACCAGATTCGCAAATGGCTGGAAACCGGCCATGAAATTGAAGCGGCGCATGGCTTGGTGCATGGCACTGACTCCAGCAAGATCGGCCTGCACAACTTCGAAGATGCTTCGGCACGCCATATTACGGCGCATACCGAATTGTTCCTCGGGCATTTCCCGGCTGTGAACCGCAATATTCGCGACGTGACCGTGCTCGACAAAGCGGGCGCACTGGGCAATTTCGAAGAGCGTTTGCACGCGCTGTCGGACAAGGCTGTTGTTGATGAAGCCAAGCGCTGCATGTCTTGCGGACAATGCTTTGAGTGCGATAACTGTGTGGTGTACTGCCCACAGGTTGCTGTGTTCAAGGTCAAGAAGAAGGACAATCCCACTGTCGGTCGTTACGTTGATACCGACTATGGCAAGTGCATCGGCTGTCACATTTGCGCTGATGTCTGCCCAACCGGCTATATCAAAATGGGCATGGGTGACTAAGCGTGGCCGTTAAATTGAAACAACTCCTGGCGTTGGGCGTGGTCGTATTGACGACTGCAGCCCTGGCTTGGGCTGGGTCGGATGCCCAGCCTAAAGCGAAAGGCGCACCGCAACCGGTTATTACCAAAGCCGTAAAGGGTGAGCAGTGTGTTGAACCCACCGAGTACATGCGGCGCAACCACATGGACGTACTGGACGGACACCGTGACAAGACGGTGATCGAAGGGATACGCACCAAGAAATACAGCCTCAAGGAATGTATCAATTGCCACGTCAGCGAGAAAACTGGCAGTGTCGCAGCAGCCAAGGATGACTTTTGTGTCAGCTGCCATAGTTATGCATCAGTCAAAATTGATTGTTTCGAATGCCATTCCACCAAGCCCAAGGGCTCAATTGCGATGCATCCGCTCAACGCTGAAACTGCGCACTTGAAGCATAAATTGGCGGCCAATACCGGATCAACGGTAAGCGCAGAAGAAATGGCGGGAGTTGCCCAATGAGCGAACAGAATCAGAACGCTGAATATGCAGCTGTTTCACCGGAGCGCCGCCGTTTTCTCAGCGTCGCCACGGCAACCGCGGCCGGCCTGACGATTGCACCTGGCGTCATGCTGTATGAAGTGGCGCATGGTCGCCCTGAAGAGCAGGCGGCCAGCAGCGCTGTGCGTTGGGGCATGATGGTTGATGCAACCAAGTGCGCGACCGGCTGCGATGACTGTGTGACTGCATGCAATACTGAGAACGGTTTGACACCGGTCGCGGAAAGCGCGCATCCCAAGCAGGCGCCTCAATGGATCCGCAAGCTGCAATTGCAGGACCCGCTGACGCAGATGGAAACCAATCTGCCGATGATGTGCCAGCATTGCGCCGAACCGCCCTGCGTGGATGTGTGCCCGACGGGTGCATCGTTCAAGCGGGCGGATGGTCTTGTACTGGTCAATCGTCACACCTGTATTGGTTGCCGCTACTGCATGATGGCGTGTCCGTACAAAGCACGTTCTTTGGTGCATGAGTCACTCAACGATACACAAAAGCCGGATGTGCCGCGCGGTATCGGCTGCGTGGAATCCTGCACATTCTGCGTGCAAAAAATCGACCGCGGCGATGGTACTACGGCTTGTGTCGAGGCTTGCACCGCATCGGGCCATAACGCACTGGTTTTTGGCGACATGAATGATCCTGAGAGTGAGATTTCCAAGAAACTGCGCGAACTGCCGACCAAGCAGGTTCGTGCTGATCTGAATCTCAATCTGGGCGTTCGCTACCACGGAATCTAAATCATCATGGCAAGCATTACTTTCCGCGAAGTAGAGGGCAGCAGCCCGAAATTCTGGATGTTGTTTGGGGCACTGGGTTTGTTCGTGCTGTTTGGCGCACTCGCCTGGAATACCATGCACCACTACGGACACGTCGTGACCGGCATGGACAATCAAATTGTCTGGGGTTTGCCGCACGTCTTTGCCGTATTTCTGATTGTGGCGGCTTCAGGTGCGCTGAACGTGGCATCCATTGCATCAGTATTCAATAAACCGATGTACAAGCCATTAGCGCCTTTATCAGCGATTCTTGCGCTGGCTTTGATGCTAGGCGGTCTGCTGGTGCTGGTGCTTGATCTGGGACGTTCAGATCGCCTGATCGTGGCGATGACGCACTTCAACTTCAAGTCGATGTTTACCTGGAACGTATTCCTCTATTCCGGATTCTTTGGCCTGGTGGGCGTCTATTTGTGGACGATGCTGGATCGTAGCGTCAAGACCTACTCCAAGGCAGCAGGCACTGCGGCTTTCATCTGGCGCCTGACTTTGACGACCGGTACCGGTTCGCTGTTCGGTTTCCTGATTGCGCGTGAGCTATACGGTACCGCGATGCTGGCGCCGATGTTCATCATCATGTCGTTTGCCTACGGCCTGGCAATTTACCTGATGGTGCTGGCTGCCGCCTACGCCTGGACTGGTCGTACCCTGGGTGATGCCGTAATGATGCGGCTGAAGAGTCTGCTCGTGGTGTTTGTCGCTGCAGTGCTCTATTTCGTAGTTGTGCAGCACCTGACCAACTTGTATTTTGCGAAATATCACGCGGTTGAAGCATTCATTCTGCGAGACGGCGGCATTTTTACTACCTTGTTCTGGGTCGGACATATTGCGCTCGGTTGCGTAGCGCCGCTGGTGATCCTGTTAAGCCGACTGGGCAAGCAGCGCACCTGGATCATGATTGCGTGCGGGCTGGTGATTGTCGGAGGACTTGCGCAGATGTACGTCACCATCATTGGCGCACAGGCCTTCCCGCTGGACATGTTCCCCGGCATGAATGAAACAAGCAGCTTCTTTGATGGCGAAGTGCACAGCTATGTGCCCAGCGTGCCCGAAATCTTCCTCGGCCTGGGCGGGGTCGCGATTGCGCTGCTGGTCACCACCTTCGCAGTGAAGGTGTTGCGCCTGTTACCCGTCAGCCTGGACGACGAAACCGTCGCCAAACTGGAACATTGAGCCTTGATTCTGCCCGGGTTAACCGGGCAGAGGATCATCCGGCATGAACTCGCTCAACAGCCATTCCAATCCAACTGAACGCGGGGCGCATATGCCCGACAAGCGGACTCCGACTTTCTATGGGCTATAAAAGCCCATGAAAGATCGTATGCCCTGCAAGAGGACTCCGACTTTCTATGAGGTTAAAACCTCATGAAAGATCGTATGCCC
>JASJPF010000024.1:1447-2344 GCA_031426835.1 Thiobacillus sp. | reverse complement strand
TTCACGCATGTATTCGCGCCAGTTTTCCGTCGTCCAGTCGCGCCGCGAAAAGGCTATGATGGTAAGCGACTCGGCCAGCCGCGCCGCTGCCTCGAGGTGATACAGCGCGGGCAGCAGCTTGTTCGACGCGAGGTTTCCGGTCGCGCCGAAGATGACGAACGAACACGGCAGGTTGTCGGTGCTTGCGTTCTTGGCCAGATTCATCTCAGCCTTCCTTCACCGCATGGCCGCCGAATCCCTGGCGCATTTTCGCCAGCATCTTCGCGGCGTAATCGTTCTTGCCCTGGCTGGCAAAGCGCATCATCAGGGACAGCGTCATCACCGGCGTGGGGATGCCCTGCTCCACCGATTCCAGCGCCGTCCAGCGCCCCTCGCCCGAATCGGCGACAAAGGGCTCGATCGATTCCAGTGCCTGGTCCTTCGCCAGGAAATCGGCCGACAGGTCGAGCAGCCAGGAGCGCACCACGCTGCCGTGCCGCCACAGCTCGGCGATTTCACCGACATCGAGATCGAAGCCTGGCTTGTTTTTCATCAGCGCGAAGCCTTCGGCGAAGGCCTGCATCATGCCGTACTCGATACCGTTGTGAACCATCTTGACGAAGTGCCCGGAACCGACCGGACCGGTGTGCAGCCAGCCATCCGTCGGGGTGGGCGCGAGTGCTTCCATGTAGGGTTTGAGGCGCGCGGCGGCAGCATCGCTGCCGCCGAACATGATGCAGTAGCCGTTCTCCAGACCCCACACGCCGCCGGACACGCCGGCGTCGGCGAATTCGATCGCCTGCTTCGCCAACCGCTCCGCGTGACGCAGATCGTCCTTGTAATAGGCATTGGCCCCGTCGACCACGAGATCGCCTGGCGACAGCAAGGGAACGAGGGTATCCAGCGCCGTCTCGGTGG
>JASJPF010000024.1:0-1355 GCA_031426835.1 Thiobacillus sp. | reverse complement strand
CAGGCGAGATGCCCGGTTTCGGTTGCGATGGATTCGCTCACGTCATGGCTGCGATTGGTGACAGCTATCTTGATCCCTTTGCGGGCCAGGCGCCGCGCCATGTTGCCGCCCATGCGGCCGAGTCCGACGATTCCGAATTCCATACTTGACTCCTCATTCATTAGAGTGGGTGGAGAGTTGGTGGCTTGCATGGTGCCTCAATCGCGCCAGCGCAATCGCATGATAGGACGCCTGAATGAAAAACAAGTTGCCGAACTGCGCGCCTTGCCGGTGCACGATGCACCCAGTCAGGTCAGCAGGCCGGGGAACAGTTTGCCGAGTCCGTCCGCGATCATCTCGACCGAAATCGCCGCGATGATCAGCCCCATCAAGCGGGTGACGACATGAATCCCGGTTTTTCCCAGCCGCCGTGAAATCACGGGTGCGGCACGAAATGACAGCCAGACCGACAGCGCAACCAGTCCGATCGGGATCAGCAGGGCTGTCTGATGCAGTACTTCGCCCTTGGCAGCGGAAGCCGCCACGATCACGTGGGTGATCGCACCCGGTCCGGCCAGCAGGGGAATGCCCAGCGGCACCACGCCCACTGCATCCCGCTCCTCGGCCTCGACCGCTTCATCCTGGGTTTGCCGCTGCGGACTGACGCGCGCCTGCACCATCGACAGGGCCAGCAACAGCAGCAGCAAACCACCCGCCACGGCGAACGCAGCAAGACGAATGCCAAAAAACATAAGCAACGGCTCGCCCAAAAACGCGAACAGCATCAGCACCCCCAGCACGGTCAATGCGGCGATCCGCGCCGCAGCGTGGCTCTGCGCAAGCGTGTAGCCCTGGGTGGCCAGAAGAAACATCGGGATCACGCCGACCGGATCGACGATGGCAAACAGCGCAAGTGCGGCCTTGGCGAGTTCGAGGATGTCCATGGCATGCATCATAGCTGCACGCCTTGGCGGAGTTCTAAGATCGGCGGAATACCAGGTCCCACACTCCATGGCCCAGGCGAATGCCGCGCTGTTCGAACTTGGTCAGCGGACGGGTATCGGGACGCGGCGCGTAGCCTGCCACGGTGTTGGCAAGTAGCGGCTCGGCCGAAAGCACCGCGAGCATCTGTTCGGCGTAATCCTGCCAATCGGTCGCCAGGTGAATATAGCCGCCAGGGCGGAGGCGGCTGGCGAGCAGTCGTACCAATGACGGCTGGATCAGGCGCCGCTTGTGGTGGCGCTTCTTGTGCCAGGGGTCGGGGAAAAAGATGTGGATGCCGGCAAGGCTGTCGGGCGCCAGCATGTGGGTCAGCACCTCGACGGCATCGTGCTGGATGACACGCACGTTGGCGAGGCCGCGTTCGCCGACCTGCT
>JASJPF010000023.1:0-53721 GCA_031426835.1 Thiobacillus sp. | reverse complement strand
ACTTACATAGAGCTTCCCAGCCAATTTCGGCTTAAGTAAGTGCCATTCGGGTCAGCACCATATAAACACCATATTGATCTCGGATAGCTTCTAAGCCGCATGCGCCAGCGTGAAATCGACCCGCACCTTGTCGAACGGGCACACGATTTTTCCGCTCTCGGTTTTTTCCAGCAGGCCGGTTTCCAGCAGGGCATGCACGTCCCGATGCACGGACTTGACGTCGCGCGCCAGCCTGCGCGCAAGTTCACGCAGACTCATTTCGCCGGCGCCGCTCATGGCTTCCAGTACGCCCCAGCGCTTGGGGCTGATTTCCGAGAACAGCAATTCGGGGCTGGCGTAGCTGAAGGTGAATTGCTGGACGCGCCCGGATTTGGCGGCCTGGCGTATGCCTTTTGCGCCTGCTTTGAGCGCGGCCTTCCAGTCAGGGTTGATTTCGATAACGGCGGTTTTCATTCAACGCTCCTTTCAACTTCTGCCATGAAATCCTCGAGCAGTTGGTCGATGGAAACAAAGCGGTATACGGACTCTTTTCCGTCCAGATGCCTGTGGTCGCCCTTGCCACGCTCATTGTCGAAGCCGACGAGGCGCTTGCCATCCAGGATATAGACCAGGCGATACTTGAAGGCATGGTCGCAGGGCGGCACCGGACAATGCAGCTTCCATATTTTCATCTCGACCAGCCCGCCATTGGGCAGGCGCTGGCGGTGCTGCTTGAGCAGTTCGGCCTTCATGTTGGCATTTTTGCCAACAACCTTAAGAAAGTCAAGCAACAGGCCGCACGGGATCGGACCGGGCCTTCCGAGCGGGATAGCACCCTCACCCCTCCGCCACCACCCCCAACACTGCCTCGCCGTACGCTTCCAGCTTTTTAGCCCCCAGCCCCGATATCTCGCCGAGCTCTGCAAGCGTGGCCGGCTTGCGCGCAGCAATCTCGCGCAGGGTGGCGTCGTGCAGGATGACATAGGCGGGAATGCCTTTCTCGTTCGCGGTTTCGCGGCGCCAGGTACGCAATGCAATGAAGAGCGGATCTTCGTCGTCGTGGTAGCCGGCGCCGGAACTCGCAGCCAGGCGTGACTTGCGCTGCTTGGTGCGCACTTCGATGGCGCGCAGCATCACGGTTTCCTCGCCTTTGAGCACAGGGCGCGCGGCGGCGGTGAGCTTTAATGCGCCAAATGCAGTGTGGTCCACTTCCATCAAGCCGCGCACCACCAGTTGTCGTAGCACCGCGCGCCAGACCTTGTCGGTTTGGCTGGCGCCAATACCGAACACGCTCAGGTCGGCGTGGCCGAACTTGTCGACTTTTTCGGTTCGTTTACCAAGCAGCACATCCAACACGTGGCCGGCACCAAAGCGCTGGCCGGTTCGATACACCGTGGACAATAGTTTTTGAGAAGCCTCGGTGCCGTCCCACAGGGTGGGGGGATTGATACAGACATCGCAGTTGCCGCAGGCTTGCGAGGCTTCGCCGAAGTAGCTTAATAATGCAACGCGACGGCAACTCGCGGCTTCGCACAGGCCGACCAGCGCATCGAGTTTGCCGTGGGCGCTACGTTTGTGCGCATCTTCGGCATCGTTTTCGTCGATGAAGCGGCGCTGGGTGACGACGTCCTGCAAACCCCACGCCATCCACGCTTCGGCGGGCTCGCCGTCGCGGCCGGCGCGGCCGGTTTCCTGGTAATAGCCTTCGACCGAGCGCGGCAAATCCATGTGCGCGACGAAACGCACGTCGGGCTTGTCGATGCCCATGCCGAACGCGAGGGTGGCCACCATCACCACGCCGTCTTCGCGCAGGAATTTTTCCTGATGGCGACGGCGGGTATCGTTATCCATGCCGCCGTGGTAGGCCAGCGCGGTGAATCCGGCCTGCTTCAACGCATCGGCGGTTTCTTCAACTTTTTTGCGAGTGCTGCAATACACGATGCCCGCCTCGCCTTTGTGGCCGGCAAGAAAATCGAGCAGCTGGCGGCGCGGCTCGGTTTTTTCGCTGATGTGGTAACGGATGTTGGGACGGTCGAAACTGGCGACGAACACGCGCGCACTATGCAAATCGAGCCGGGTAAGGATTTCGGCGCGCGTCGCGGTGTCGGCGGTGGCGGTGAGCGCAATGCGCGGCACATCGGGGAAGCGCTCGTGCAGCGCCGACAGGCCCAGGTATTCCGGGCGGAAGTCGTGCCCCCATTGCGACACGCAGTGCGCTTCGTCGATGGCGAACAGGGCGACATGTGCCTGTTCGAGCAGGCTTTGAAAACGCGGGGTGAGCAGGCGTTCCGGCGCGACGTAAAGCAGCTTCAGCTTGCCCGCCACAAACTCGCGCTCGACCTGCGCTGCCGTGGCGCCGTCGAGGCTGGAGTTCAAAAACTCGGCGGCAATGCCCACTTCCTTCAAGGCGGCGACCTGATCCTGCATCAGCGCGATCAGCGGCGACACCACCACCGCACAGCCGTCGCGCAGCAACGCCGGAATCTGGAAGCACAGCGACTTTCCGCCGCCCGTAGGCATCAGCACCAACGCATCGTTGCCCGCAACCAGGTTGTCGACGATGGCGGCCTGGTCACCCCGGAATTCGGGGTAGCCAAAGACGCGGCTGAGCAGGCTTAAAGGGGCGTTGGACATGGGGAAAAACGGCTGGCGGCGTGGGTTAAATTCTGATTTTCTGGCTGAAAAATCATCGTGTCACATCAGCTATAATTGTGTCACGTTTTGCCGCCTGGAGGCTGCCCATGAAAACCCTGACCATCCGCGAAGCCCGCGAAGGCCTGTCGCACCCGGACCAGATGTTCGCCGACAGCGACGAAATACTGGTGGTGTGTCGCGGCGAGCCGGTGGCACGGATTCTGCCGGTGACGCCCCCTGTTCCCGCGCGCAAAAAAGCGTTTCGTTCGCTCGCCGCATTCCGCGCAAGCCAGCCCATGCAGGACATTCCCAGCGAAGTCATCCTCCAAGAAGAACGCGAAGAGCGCTTTTGAATGATTTATGTTGATACCAGCGCCCTCGTCAAACGCTACCTTCGAGAGCCAGGCAGCGACACGTTCGATGCCTTCTTTCTGTCGCAGGCACCGCTAGGAATCAGCCGACTCACGGTCATCGAGATGCGCTGCGCCCTGGCTCGGCGGCGACGCGCCAACCAGGTCTCGCCTGAGCTCGAAGCCCAAGTGCTGGGGGCGTTTCGTCTGGACATACAGGACGGTGCGCTCGTTGTTGCGCCCTTCAGCGATGACGCTCTGACGCTGGCTTATCACCTCATGGACGAAGTCGGCGCGGTGCCGCTTCGCACACTGGACGCGTTGCACCTGGCCGTGGCGCGCCACGTTGCTGCGTCCGGATTCGCCACCGCCGACAAAAATCAGGCCGAAGCTGCCCGGCTGCTTGGCTTCACCCTTCACAGCTTTTACGAATAATTCGATCACAATGAACAACGAAATCACTGCCCCCGCCCTCGACGAAAACCAGATCATCGCCGAGCGTCGCGCCAAGCTTGCCGCCATTCGGCAGCAAGGCATCGCCTTCCCCAACGACTTTGATCGCCGCGACTACGCCGACAAACTGGCGACTGCCCACGGCGACAAAACCAAGGAAGCGCTGGAGGCCGAAGCCGTTGAAGTGCAGTTGGCCGGCCGCATGATGCTGAAACGCGTAATGGGCAAGGCCAGCTTCGCCACGCTGCAGGACATGAGCGGACGCATCCAGGTCTATATCTCCAACGATCACGCCAGCACCGAATCGCACGATGCGTTCAAGCACTGGGACCTGGGCGATTTCATTGGAGTCACCGGCATTCTGTTCAAGACCAACAAGGGCGAGCTGACGATCCAGGCGAAGTCGATCCGCCTATTGTCGAAGGCACTGCGCCCGCTGCCGGAAAAATTTCACGGCCTGGCCGATCAGGAACAGAAATACCGCCAGCGTTATCTCGACCTCATCACCAACGACGGCACGCGCGAAACCTTCAAGCGCCGTTCGAAAATCATCCAGGCGATACGCGGCTTCATGGTCGACCGCGATTTTCTGGAAGTGGAAACGCCGATGATGCATCCCATCCCCGGCGGCGCGGCGGCCAAGCCGTTTGCCACGCATCACAACGCGCTCGACATGGGCTTGTTTTTGCGGATTGCGCCCGAGCTGTATCTCAAGCGTCTGGTAGTGGGAGGCTTCGAGAAGGTATTCGAGATCAACCGCAATTTCCGCAACGAGGGCTTGTCGACGCGTCACAACCCCGAGTTCACCATGATGGAGTTCTACGAGGCCTATCGTGAATACCGTTATCTGATGGACCTCACCGAGTCGCTGATCCGCGCCGCTGCCATTGCGGCCACCGGCTCCACCACGGTGCCCTATCAGGGCCACGCAATCGACCTCGACAAGCCCTTCGCCCGCCTCACCATCGTCGATTCGATACGTCATTACCACCCGCACTACACGGTGGAACAGTTGAACGACCGCGATTGGCTGATAGCCCAGTTCAAGGCGATGAAGGCCAAATACAAACCCAATGATGGCCTCGGTGGCCTGCAACTTTCCTTCTTCGAGGAAACCACCGAAGCCTTGCTGATTCAGCCCACCTTCATCATCGACTACCCGGCCGAAGTGTCTCCGCTGGCGCGACGCTCCGACACCCAGCCCGAGATCACCGAGCGCTTCGAGCTGTTCATCACCGGACGTGAAATGGCGAATGGCTTCTCCGAGTTGAACGACGCCGAGGACCAGGCCGAGCGCTTCATGGACCAGGTCAGGCAAAAGGAAGCCGGCGACGAGGAAGCGATGCACTACGACGCCGACTACGTCCGCGCGCTGGAGCACGGCCTGCCGCCCACCGGCGGCTGCGGCATCGGCATCGACCGTCTGGTGATGCTGCTGACCGATTCGCCAAGCATCCGCGACGTCATCCTGTTCCCGCAAATGCGGCGGGAAGCGTAAAGGCAGCCCGCAGATGCGCCGAGAAAGCTGAACAGAAACATGGGGCAATACGCACTCAAGATCGCTCTGTCCGCGCTGATCCTCGTCGCCATTGCCGAGATCGCCAAGCGCAGTTCGTTCTGGGCGGCCGCGCTGGCCTCATTGCCCCTCACCTCGCTGCTGGCTTTTGTCTGGCTGTATGTCGACACCGGCGACACGCAAAAAATCGCCGCGCTCTCCAGCGGCATTTTCTGGCTGGTGCTGCCCTCCTTGCTGTTGTTCGTGCTGCTGCCGATGCTGCTGCGCAGCGGAGTGGGCTTCTGGATCAGTCTGCTCACCGCCAGCGCCGCCACTGCGCTGGCCTATCTGGGCATGATCAAGTTGCTGGCCCTGTTCGACATCGAGCTTTAACCCACACGGCCACATTTAAGCCGGACGCGCTTCCGGTAAGATTAGGCCTGCAAACCATTTAACTCTTAGCCAAAACGCCATGACCGACACTTTCAACACCCTCGATACTTTTTCCTCCGGCAAACGCGATGTCCAGTTCGCCTCGCTGAAAAAACTCGAAGCCGCGCTGGAACTATCGGTGGCGCGTTTGCCGGTGTCGATCCGCATCGTACTGGAATCGGTATTGCGCAATTGCGACGGCGTGAAGGTGACGCCCGCGCACGTTAAACAGCTGGCGAGCTGGAAACCGAATACCGATCGCACCGATGAAATCCCCTTTACCGTGGCGCGGGTGATCCTGCAGGATTTCACCGGCGTACCCTTGCTCGCCGACCTCGCCGCGATGCGCTCGGCGGCCGCACGCGCCGACAAAGACCCGAAGAAAATCGAGCCCCTGGTGCCGGTGGACATGGTGGTTGACCACTCCGTCCAGGTCGACAAATACGGCAGCGCCGACGCACTCGACCTCAACATGAAGATCGAATTCGAGCGCAACCAGGAGCGCTACCAGTTTCTGAAATGGGGCATGCAGGCGTTCGAAACCTTCAAGGTGGTTCCGCCCGGCGTCGGCATCGTGCACCAGGTCAACATGGAATACCTGGCGCGCGGCGTGATGGAAAAAGACGGCACCGCCTATCCCGACACACTGGTGGGTACGGACAGCCACACCACCATGATCAACGGCCTCGGCATAGTCGCCTGGGGCGTGGGCGGCATCGAAGCCGAAGCGGCGATGCTCGGCCAGCCCGTGTACTTCCTCACCCCGGACGTGGTCGGCGTCAACCTCACCGGCAGCGTCAAGCCGGGTGTGACCGCCACTGACGTGGTGCTGACCGTGACCGAGATGCTGCGCGGCGCCAAAGTGGTCGGCAAGTTCGTCGAGTTCTTCGGCGAAGGCGCAGCCGCCCTGCCGGTCACCGACCGCGCGACGATCGCCAACATGGCGCCCGAATACGGCGCGACCATGGGCTTCTTCCCGGTCGATGAGGCCACTTGCCAGTACTTTGCTGCCACTGGTCGCCCTGAAGCACAGGTCGATCTCATCCGTCACTACTACCAGGCGCAGCAGCTGTTTGGCATTCCGAAAACGGGCGACATCGACTACTCACAAACGCTTACCCTCGATCTGTCCACGGTTGAACCCTCAATCGCCGGTCCCAAACGGCCGCAGGATCGCATCGCGCTTTCCGCCGTCGAATCAACCTTTGACAGCTTGATGCAAAAGCCCAAAGCAGAGGGCGGCTATGGCAAGACCGAAGAGGAACTGCGTCGCACTTATGCGGTTGAAGGCGGCGACGAGCTGCGTCATGGCAGCGTGGTGATCGCAGCCATCACCTCGTGTACCAATACCTCCAATCCCGGCGTCATGATCGCCGCCGGCCTGCTGGCAAAGAAAGCGGTCGAACTCGGCCTCTACACCCCGGCTCACGTCAAAACCAGCATGGGCCCTGGCTCGCGCGCGGTAACCGAATACCTGAAAGCCGCCGGCCTGCTGACCTATCTGGAACAGCTGGGCTTCGGCGTGGTCGGCTACGGCTGCACCACCTGCATCGGCAACTCCGGCCCCCTGCCCGAAGCTGTTGAAAAAACCATGCTCGACAATGATCTGGTCGCCTGTTCGGTACTCTCGGGCAACCGCAACTTCGAGGCGCGCGTGCACCAGAACGTCAAAGCCAATTTCCTGATGTCGCCGCCGTTGGTTGTCGCCTTTGCGCTGGCCGGGCGCGTCCCCTTCAACCTCGAAAAATATCCTATCGGTTCTGGAAAAAATGGCCCGGTGTATCTGAAGGACATCTGGCCGAGCAACGAGGAAATCGCTGAACTGCTGCATTTCTCAACCGAGAAAGATGTCTACAAGGGCTATGCCGACGTCGGTGCCAATAACCCCTTGTGGGATGGCATCTCTGCACCTGAAGGCGCCGTCTATCAGTGGGATACCGCCTCGACCTATATCCAGGAACCGCCGTTCTTTGTTGACGGAAAAGCCACCGACCCGGTCATCAAGGGCGCGCGTGCACTGGCCATTTTTGGCGACTCGGTCACCACCGACCACATCAGCCCAGCAGGCGGCATCAAGCCCAGTTCACCCGCCGGCGTTTATCTGACCGACCACAAGGTGCAAAAAGCCGACTTCAACAGCTACGGCGCGCGACGCGGTAACCACGAAGTCATGATGCGCGGCACCTTTGCCAACGTCCGCATCAAGAACCTGATGGTTCCGGGTAGCGAAGGCGGCGTCACCATGAAGGACGGCAAGGAGCAATCAATCTACGATGCGGCCATGCAGTATCAGGACGAAGGCATGCCGCTGATGATCTTCGCCGGTGAGGAATATGGCACCGGCTCCAGCCGTGACTGGGCCGCCAAGGGCACCACCCTGCTGGGGGTGAAAGCGGTGGTCGCCAAGAGCTTCGAGCGCATCCACCGCTCGAACCTGGCTGGTATGGGCGTACTGCCCTGCCAATTCAAGGACGGTGTCGATGCTGCGACGCTGAAACTCGACGGCAGCGAAACCTTCGACATCGAAGGCGCCGAATCCGGCATCGTCCCGCAGCAGGATGTGACGCTGGTGATTCATCGCGCCGATGGCAGCACCGAACGCGTCGCCCTCAAGCTGCGCATCGATACGCCGATTGAAGTTGAGTATTACAACAAGGGCGGTATTTTGCCGTTCGTGCTGGAGCAGTTGATGGGTTGACCGCGATTGCAGGTAGCCATGAGACTGAACTGAAAGCGGGCTGCTTGGAGACACTCCATGCAGCCCGCTTTCATATTGATCGCTTAAAAAACAAACCGCTGCGCAAACAGCTCGCTCACCTTGTCCGGCGTTAAGGGCTTGCTGACGATATATCCCTGGATTTCATCGCAGCCCAGGTTTTTAAGAAAGGCAACCTGCTCAATCGTCTCTACACCCTCGGCCACGACGCGCAGGTTCAGTGCATGCGAAAGACGAATAATGGCGTTTGCAATTTCGGCGTCATCATTGTCCGTCAGCACATCATCCACGAAGCTTTTGTCAATTTTCAGCGCATCAATCGGCATCCGCTTCAATTGAGCCAGGTTGGAATGCCCGGTACCAAAGTCATCGATATAAACGTGCAAGCCGCGCTGGCGCAGGGCATCGAGCATGCCAAAGGTGCGTACCGGGTTTTCCATCGCCGAACTTTCGGTCACTTCCAGCTGTAAATACGCCGGATCCATGCCCGTGTCTTTCAGGATGGCATCTATGTCATCGATCAGGCGCGCATCGGAAAACTGGCGAGGCGACAAATTGATCGCCACCGGCGGCGGGGTCACCCCTGCGTCGCGCCAGGTAATCCACTGCTCGCAGGCCGCCCGTGCAACCCAGCGGCCAAGCGGCATGATCAGGCCGGTTTCCTCTGCCACCGGGATAAACTGGCCGGGCCAGATGATGCCGCCCGCGCGGGGAAGCCAGCGCACCAATGCCTCCAGGCCAACGACCTGACCACTGGCAAGATCCACCTTGGGCTGATACATCAGCGCCAGTTCGTTTCGGTCAAGCGCGTGGCGCAGGCCGGTTTCCAGGGTGAGCTGATGCTGCGCAACTGTGTTCAACTCGTCGCTGAAATATTCAAACCCGCTGCGACGTTGCTTGGCCTGATACATCGCCAGGTCAGCCTGACGCAACAGCGTGTTGGCGTCGAGCCCATCGTCCGGGAAAACGCTGATGCCGATACTGGCACCGATGGCATAGCGCCGCTGATCGATCTTGAAGGATTCGGCCAGGGCCTTGATCAGCTTGCGCGCCACCCGGCTGGCGGCCCGCGAAGCCGGCGGATGGATCATGATGACCGCAAACTCATCGCCGCCCAGGCGGGCAACAAAATCATCGGCACGCAACTGCTCGTCCAGCCGGTTGGCCACCACGCGCAGGACCTGATCGCCCACTTCATGGCCTTGCGAATCATTGATGTGCTTGAAGCGATCGAGGTCGATGAACAATAGCGAAACCTGGGATTTTTCACGCTGCGCACGTGCGAGGGCATGGCCCAGAAAATCCTGGAAATACGAACGGTTGGGCAATCCGGTCAGCGGGTCGTGATTGGCCAGCATGTCGAGCCGCATCTCGGAGTAGCGTCGCTCGGCCAGTGCAGCCGACACGAACAAGCCGCCCAATGCCATGGTCACCATGCTGACCTGCAGCGCAAACACATCGTGCTGTGTAATGCCGCCAGCCAGTCCCCCGTAGGTGACAACGGACACGCCCATTACGATGAACGCAGACAGAAAAATAGCCAGGCTCGCGCCCGTGACCGAGAACCGCAGAGCCGCCCATAACACACCGGGGACCATGACAAACAAAACGATTTCGGCAGGCCTCAAAGGATGCATGTACTGCATCATCGCCAGCGTCAGCAGCAACATGCTGAGCACCAGTACCAGACCTTCCAGCCGCGCGCCGGGATTGGTGGGAAGCAAATCCCAGCGCGATGCGGTCAGCAGCAGAGGTGAAATCAAGTACACGCCAAGCAAATTACTCAGCCACCATACCCACAAGCCTTCCATCACCAGGCTTGCAGGCAAGTTCAGAAAGAAATGCAGGCTAAGCACGCCCACCAGCGCGCTCACTGCGGCCCCTAACGGCGCAGCAACCAATGCAAACTTGGCCACGCTGGGCACATAGTCGAGGGAGGCGCTGAAGGGCTGAAGATAGCGCGGCAAATACCCGATGATTCCCGCCCCGGCAGCCATACCGAGCGCCAATCTCAATGCATCTTCCGCCTGCAGAATCTGCGCATAGATTGAAAAGGATCCCAGCAACACGCCGAGAACCCCCGCCATGCCGAATCGTAGACTCGCCATGGCGCCTACGCCTGCCGCCAGCCAGACAGCAGCCGTCACATCGGTCAAATAATTTGAAAGTTTAAGGCTGAGCCAGCCCGTCAGGGCATAGGCCAAGGCTGTCAGAAAGACAACCAGTAAAGACCCCCTGACTTCAGCGGGGGAAGGCAGCGTCAGTCGGGGCAAGTCGTAAACCCAGGTTACTCGGCAGGATCGAGTTCAGCACGCACCGACTCAAGCGCATCCTTGAGTGTTTCTTCGGACAGGCCGTTGAGTTGCTCAGCCAGCATTTCTGCCGCATCGATGGTGTCGGCATCATCAGGCAGGCTGTCGGTGTCGAGATTGGCAACGAAAACGGCTGCCGCGCCCGTCACCTGCAACAACTGCCGACGCTCGTGCATCAGCATTTCTATTTCTTCGCGCAACAGACGGGCTTCATCTTCCTTCATGGCTTGCAGGCTCATGCTTGTCTCCGGTTCTAAAAATGACTCAGCCAAACAGGGTTAATACCCCGGTGTAGCCATATAAGCGGTTATACGAGATCTCACCATTGGCAAAAAAACCCACCAGCGGAAAATCTCCCAGGGTGTCGCGTATCAGTTCCAGTTCACGATTGGGGGCCCCGAACATATGTTGACCACGCCCCAGGCAGGAATAATACACGCCACCGCGAATCGGCGCGTCGAGTTGAGCGCCGATAGCAACCAGCATGCGCTGCAAATCATCTTCGGCGGTTTGTTGGTCGCGCCGACAAAACAGTAATTCATCCCCGGTCTCGACGTATTCCCCAATCGCCACCAGGTTGTTCTGTGGGTCCACACCCAGAATGTTGCGCACCAGATAGTCGCCCGTATCCGAGCCGCGTACCGGCAATCCGACAAAGATATAACCCGCCGCGCGACGCAAGTCACGTGTCAGCACTTCGCCGATTTCTTCCTTCATCACATCCAGCGCTGGGCGGTGATCCAGGCTGCCGATCACGTTTTTGTTGGCAGTGGTAATCAGATGGCGCGGACCCAGCGGTGAAACGCCTTGGGTCAATCGCGTGGCCAGTTTCACCCTCTCGCTGAAAAGCACACCGGACAACCCGCCACTGACGACGCCATCGCTGATCTGCGCGCTCGTTCCATTTGAGCTCGACAGTCCTCCGACAACAAATCCACTGGACATTTTTTCACTCAGTCCTTCAATCAGTTCCTGAATCCGGTTGTTTGAAGGGTCACCATGCACCACGGCAAAGTATTTATCCGATGACAGGGCATCGACATCCTGCGGGGTTCGCAACACTGGCAGCATGCTTAAATCGACCGGATCGAACTCGCCCAGCATCACCGCCATCGCCGGCTGCTCAAGAAATTCCACCCCCGTCGCACAGATCCCCACACCCACGCTGCCTGTCCAATGCGGCACGCCAGTCGCGCTTTTAAAGAAATCCAGGATCGCATCGAGTTCGCCTACGTAGGCATCTGCCACATAGAGAAATCCAAGAGTGGCTGCAGAAGGTATCGCTCCCAACTGCTGCATGCACGCCTGCGCAGCCTGTGTCCAGTCAGGGTGTGCAGCGTGTGCCGATTTGAATGGAGTAGTCATATTTTCTTAGCGCAATATACGAGGAGGGGGCTGCCATTACATGAATCAACCTGCCGAACTAAATAGTTGATGGCGCCCCCCGCGAAGCATCAGTAGCCAGTTTGGCCGCTGCTGGGCAATTCACCTTCACCGAAAAAATTCCACAACAATTGCGCGACCACTTCAGGGGCAATCACGGTGTGATGATTATGCGATTCCTGCAATGCGGTCCGCAGCTTTTTACGCAGCTCGGGATCCCCTGTCAGGTCGAAGATGATGTCGACTTTTGCACCCATCGACACCACTTCAAGCGCATCCTGAAAGACAGGAACCTTGCTTTGACTAAAGCCCAGCGCAACAGGCGATTCCAGATCACGGTGGGCAACCGCAACTATTTCCACATTGACATGTTCTTCCTGAATTTTCTGCAGAAAATGCTCCGCAAAAACCTCACCCACATCCCCCAAACCCAACAGTGCAACTTTGACAACAGTGCTCATATCACGACTCCTCATATCATCATTGTTCGAAACGGCTGACGCGTTTATCTCTGTTCCCCCACCCGCCCCAAACCATCGGGACACGAACCGGGCACATTCTGAGCATACATGCAGCATACGTACCCTCTCAATGCATGTCGACACGGTTGAGCGCGCAGTTTCCACATTCATCAAGCGACACCCACCAGATGTGCAGGGCGATACAATCCGGAATCAGGTTTCTGTACGAAAGACCATTTTGAATACCACGCTCCACCCGCAGGGGGTAGGCCGTGGTTGTACCCGCAAGGGGCAGGCCGCAGTTGTAAAGCCGACAAGTCGGCAACAACTGCGCTCTAAAGACGCTAAAGCGTCAACAACCACGCTCCACCCCCCCATCAACCCTTATGCCCGCGGCATGCTGACAACGGCAGGGGCGCACTGCATTTACTGGGAAACCTCGGGCAACCCCGATGGCATTCCGGTGTTGTTTGTGCATGGTGGGCCGGGCTCAGGCACCTCGCCCGGCCAGCGACGTTTTTTTGACCCCGCACGCTACCGGATCATTCTGTTTGATCAGCGCGGCAGCGGTCGCTCCACCCCGCACGGCGAGCTAACCGACAACACCACACCGCATTTGATCGCTGACATGGAAGCGCTGCGACAAGAACTCGGCATCGAAACCTGGCTGGTATTTGGCGGATCGTGGGGGTCAACACTTGCACTCGCTTATGCCGAGGCCCATCCTGCGCATTGCCGCGGACTGATTCTGCGCGGCATTTTCTTATGCCGAAAAAGCGAGATCGACTGGTTTCTGGAGGGCATCCGTGCCTTTTTTCCCGAGGCTCAGCGGCTATTCGCTGAACACATTCCAATCAACGAACGCCATGACTTGCTCACAGCCTTCCATTGTCGTCTCGTCGATCCCGATCCGGCGGTGCACCAACCGGCTGCCTATCGGTGGTCGACCTTCGAGGCATCGTGCTCTACCCTGTTGCCCAACCCCGATCTGGTCTCCGCGTTTGGCAGCGAAAAAGCCGCGCTTTCACTGTCGCGCATCGAGGCGCATTACTTCGTGAACAACATCTTTCTGCCCGACAACAGCCTGCTCGACAATATCGACCGCATTCGTCACATCCCCGCCACCATCGTTCAGGGGCGTTACGATGCTGTCTGCCCCATCGTATCGGCCGATGAACTGGCGCGCGCCTGGCCCGAAGCCCGCTATGTGATTGTTCCGGATTCGGGCCATTCGGCATTCGAGCCTGGCATCGCGCGTGAACTCGTCGCCGCCACCGATGCCTTTGCACTCACCGGACACTTCGCCTGACATGACGCTTTCTCCCCATGTTTTCGATGCCACTGCGGAAAACTTCAACCGCCTGGCGCTGGAAAACTCACACAAGGGCCCGGTGCTGGTTCACTTCTGGACGCCCAAGGCGGGTCCCTGCTTCATCCTGATGCCACGGTTGGTCAAACTCGCAGCCGAATATGGCGGCAAGTTTCTGCTCGTCATGTTGAACACAGACGACCTGCCCGAACTGGCGCGGCGCTTCAGCGTGAACTCCGTACCCACCGTCAAATTTTTCTGGCGCGGCGAGGTCGCCCACACCATCCATGGCGCCGACCCCGACAGCAGTTTTCGTGAGGTGCTCGACCGGTTTATAGCCGGTGATGCCAACCGCGCTCATGCACTGGGCGTGGCGGCCTGGCAGGCGGGAAACATTCAGCAAGCCCGCATGCTGCTTGCCAACGCAGCCATGGCCGAACCCGAGAATCTCGCCATTCCTCGCGATCTAGCCAAGCTGTTGTGGGCGGAAGGCGACGGCGAACAGGCACTGAAACTGCTCAACAGCCTGCCCCCGGATGCCCGTGGCGAACCCGAGATCGCCCGGCTTCACGCGCACCTCACTTTGGCCGAAACCGCCCGGCTGGCGCCCCCGCTGGCCGAACTCGATGCGCTGCTGGCGCAGCATCCGGAAGATATCGCCGCGCACTTTCAGCGCGCAGCGCGTTTGCTGGCAACCGACGATTTCGCGGGGGCAATGGAAGCCTTGCTGCACATCGCCCGCACGGACCGAAACTTCCGCCACGACATCGGCCGCCTCAGCCTGCTGGCGCTGTTCGACTTGCTGGGAAGCGCCCACCCGCTGACCCGACAATACCGTCAAGCCTTGTCAGAATCCCTGCATTGAGCTTCTCCCACCCCGCTTTTGCGCCCTACCGGGCATTGATCAACGAACTGGCGCTGGCGTCTGCGCGGCCATCATTGGACCGACTCAACAGGCTGGCGGCTGCACTTGGCACAACCCAGGCCCACGGATTGCCGCTGCGATTTTTTGCCCCTGACGGTCGCTTGTCCGCGCGCGAATACGAAACGCATATTCTGCAAACAGGTCAGGTACCCACTCGCCCAGACACCTGGCACGATGTGCTGAATGCGCTTGTGTGGTTGCGCTTTCCCCGATTTAAATCAGCGCTCAATGTGGCGCATGGAGAAGCGCTCATCACTGAAACAGATAACCAACGGGGGCGCCGCCGCGATGCGATGACCGTATTGGATGAATCTGGAGTGTGGATAATCAGCCAGGATCCGCATTTGCCCGAACTGCTGACTGCATGCGCCTGGCAGACGTTATTCTGCGAACACCGTCCGGACGTCGCGTCCAGGATGAATTTTGTAGTGGTGGGGCATGCGCTGCTGGAAAAAGTGCTCGCGCCCTATCCTTCGATGACGGGCAAGTGCCTGATGTTGAATTCACCGACACTCGACCCAGACTCGGTGGAGCAGCAAGCAGTCAGCTCACTCCGGGCTATCGAATCGCCCCGTCAGCTCTCACCCTTGCCGATTCAGGGCATACCAGGATGGGATGCTGAAAACACAGTCGAGGCCTATTACGCTAACCAGAAAATATTCCGGCCACGCGGTGCGGCGTTATAACGTCCCGCAGAGCAGTTTGAACAACGGGTCGTCCGCCGTCATCGCCGTCCACTCAGCCTTGGCAGGATGCACCGCCTGATAATGGATCAACGCATCGTTGTCAGAAAATACCGAATGCGACAGCGTGGCAACACGCCTGCCACGGCAATCCACCATGCGTTTGGCCAGAATTTCGCGCATGGGGCGCTGCGTGTTCAGATCAACCTGACCATCACGCAGGGCATGCCGTACCCGGAAGCTCACCCGGTTAGCCATGCGCGCAATGCTCGACAGTTCAATCGAGGTGGTTTCTGACGGCGACTCGGCCATCACCTGCCACCGCCCATTGGCCACCGCCGGATAGGCCAACACGCACATCAGCACCCCGGCTACAGCACGGATCAATTCGCTGCAGCAGGCAACCCGCTTTCCGCCACCCATGCCTGCGCAGTCTCCAGTTCATCAAACTGGTTAATGTCGGCTGACATGAACAGACGATTGATCCACATGCTCCAGGCCACCCACTGATCGCCGGTCAGAATGGCGATGCGACCAAAATCATTTTTATGCTCGCGTGAAAACTTGAGTTCTTCCCACGCAACATCCACGCTGTAGGACAACATGTCCCGCAGGTCGAACAGCACATTGACCGTTCCCTTGAACTGAATCCCGTAGCACACCGCCTGCTCAAACTCGCGGTAATCCTCCAGCGTGAACTGGCCCATGACGGATACGGCGATCTGGTTGTTATTAACATCGAGCTTGATCATGTAAATCTCCTCTGGCGAATAAGCGAACTATAGCGAATCAACGTGCGCAGGCGTAGAGGCACGCACTGCCAGTACGCCGGCCAGCGCCACCACCGCCATGCCCATCCAGGCCTGCATTGGCAGTCGCTCGCCAAACAACAGCACGCCATAGACGGCCGAAAACCCCACGGTCGTATAGGCCAGCGCACCCACGATAAGGGTGCGGCCGCGATGATAGGCACGGGTCAGTGCCAGCTGTGCCAGGGTGGCCGACACCCCGATGCCAATCAGCCAAGGCCAGTCTTCGGCACGCGGCTGATGAAAACCCGCAACCAGCATCCACGCACCACCCCCCAGAGTCGCCAGCAAGGTGAAATAAAACACCACCCGCCACTCCGGCTCACCCAGCTTGCCGAGTTGCTTGACGTTGACGTAGGCCACCGCCGCCAGCATGCCCGAGACCAATCCAGCCAGTGCGGGCAACCATTCCTGCCCCTGGACTTGCGGTTGAAGCAATAACACGATGCCGACAAATCCCAGCAGCACCGCGCCCACCAACCCACGCCCATGACGCTCATGCAGCCACCATGCGGATAACGCGGCCAAAAACAATGGCGCCGTGTAATTGAGGGTGACGGCTGTGGCCAGCGGCAATCGCGCAATGGCGTAAAAAAACAGCACCAGCGCAGTAAAGCCCGACAGACCGCGCCAGAAATGGCTGCGCAACTGCCGCGTCAGCAGCGGCGCCAGCCACTGACGACGCGTGGATGCGATCATGACCCAGATCGAAACCAGCCCGAATACCGATCGATAAAACACCAGTTCTGCAGGCGAGAAGGTGCTTGAGAGATGCTTGACCTGCATGCTCATGAGCGCAAAAAGTGCTGCTGCAACCAGCATCCAGCTTGATTTCATCGGAAACCGTTCATTGAAGGATCTTTTTCATGGCGGAACGAATAGTGGAGTTCTGATTGCTGTACGTTGGCCCACCACAGGATGGCGGGAGCCGTCATCATGCCATCCTGCGGCGACGACTGATACGGTCTTGCCGGATCAAAACCCTGCAGCGAAAGCATAAATATTGTCGATGGCCGGGTGCAGCGGGGAGGCGTCCCTGCTCTGAATTTGTTAAAGTAACGCGCTTTGTTTCTGCCAGATTGCATGCCATGGCCAAATCCCGCGCCGCAACGCCCCCAAAAGACTATGAATCCGCCCTGGCGGAGCTGGAGTCCATTGTCGGCGAAATGGAGTCGGGGCAACTGCCGCTCGAAGCTTCACTCGCTGCCTACAAACGCGGCGCAGAATTGTTGCACTATTGTCGCCAGCAGCTAAGTGAAGCGGAGCAGCAGGTGAAGATTCTGGAAAACGGCGCCATGGTTGATTTCAAAGCGGCGGATTTCAAAACCGGCCAGCCTTTCAAGACTGACGACATCGATGACTGACTTTTCAGCCTGGACCCAGGCGTGCCAAGCACGAATTGAAACCACACTGGCCGAGTGTCTTCCCCCGGCCAGCATTACCCCACAGCGGCTGCACGAAGCCATGCGTTACGCGGTACTGGGCGGCGGTAAACGGGTGCGGCCGTTGCTGGCTTTTGCTGCAGGCGAAGTAACAGGCGCCGATGCGAACCGGGTGCAACATGCCGCCGCCGCAGTCGAACTGATCCATGCTTATTCGCTGGTACACGACGACATGCCGGCGATGGACAACGACGCCTTGCGGCGCGGCAAACCCACGGTCCACGTGGAATTTGACGAAGCCACCGCACTGCTGGTGGGCGACGCCCTGCAAAGCCTGGCTTTCGATATTCTCACCGCGCAGCCCCTGTCCGACGATCCCGCAACCCAACTGAACATGGTGCAACTGCTGGCACTGGCCGCCGGCTCGCGCGGGATGGCCGGCGGTCAGGCGATCGATCTTGCCAGCGTCGGCAAGCCGCTCGACCTGACCGAACTCGAATTCATGCACATCCACAAAACGGGTGCGCTGATTCGAGCGTCGGTTTTGCTGGGCGCGCAGTGCGGCACGGTTGACGCGGCCACCACAGCGGCATTGGATCACTATGCCAAGTGCATCGGCCTTGCCTTCCAGGTGGTGGACGACATACTCGACGCCGAAGCGCCCACCGCAACCCTGGGCAAAACTGCCGGCAAGGACGCCGCCGACAACAAGCCCACCTATGTGAGTCTGCTTGGCGTGGCGCAAGCGCGCGAACTGGCGCAGGAGCTGCGCGCCGATGCCCACAAGGCGCTGGCCCATCTGGGCACACCGGCAGAACGTTTGCGCCAGCTGGCCGATTTTGTCGTCGAGCGGTCGTTTTAAATGCACACGCCTCTGCTCGACACCCTCCAATCCCCGGACGACCTGCGCGCCTTGTCGCCTGACGAGCTGCCGCAACTGGCTGCCGAACTGCGTGAATTCCTGGTCGATTCGGTTGCGCAAACGGGGGGGCATCTGGCGTCCAATCTGGGCACGGTGGAGCTGACGCTCGCGCTGCATTACATCTTCGACACGCCCAACGACCGCATCGTGTGGGATGTCGGCCACCAGACCTATGTCCACAAAATTCTGACGGGACGTCGCGAGGCCATGGCCCAGCTGCGCCAGCCCGGCGGCATTGCCGGATTCCCGCGCCGCGCTGAAAGCGAGTTTGACGCCTTTGGCGCCGGCCACTCCAGCACGTCGATTTCAGCCGCGCTCGGCATGGCTGAGGCCTTCCGCCAGTTGGGTTCCGGGCAGCGCGCCGTGGCAGTGATCGGCGACGGTGCGATGACCGCCGGCATGGCGTTCGAGGCCTTGAATAACGCTGGCGACACCGACCTGCCACTGCTAGTGGTGCTGAACGACAACGACATGTCGATCTCGCCCAATGTCGGCGCCTTGAACAATTATCTGGCACGGCTGATGTCGGGCCGCTTCTACACGGCTGCCCGTCGCGCCGGCGATAAAGTGTTGTCGGTCGCGCCACCGATCCGCGAACTTGCCAAGCGTGCTGAAGAACACATGAAGGGTATGGTCACGCCCGGCACGCTGTTCGAGGAATTCGGCTTCAACTACATCGGCCCGATCGACGGTCACGACCTCGACGTGCTACTGGATACGCTGGACAACATCAAGCAGCTCGACGGCCCGCAGTTCCTGCATGTGGTCACCCGCAAGGGCAAAGGCTACACGCCCGCCGAAGCCAATCCTTGCTTGTATCACGGCGTGTCGCGCTTCGATCCTGCAGCCGGCGTGGTCGAAAAAACCGGCGGCAAACCCACCTACACCCAAGTGTTCGGCGACTGGCTGTGCGACATGGCGGCTGCCGATGTCCGGCTGGTTGGCATCACCCCTGCCATGCGCGAAGGCTCGGGCATGGTGCGTTTCTCGAAAGAATTTCCCAAGCGATACTTCGACGTCGGTATCGCCGAGCAACACGCGCTGACCTTTGCCGCCGGCCTCGCCTGCGAAGGCATCAAACCGGTGGTGGCGATTTATTCGACCTTCCTGCAGCGCGCTTACGACCAGTTGATTCACGACGTTGCGCTACAAAACCTGCCCGTCATGCTGGCAATCGACCGTGCCGGACTGGTGGGTGCCGACGGTCCGACCCACGCAGGCAGCTTCGATCTCTCGTTTCTGCGCTGCATCCCCAACATGCTGATTGCCGCACCGTCGGATGAGAACGAGTGCCGCCGCTTGCTGACCACCGCATTCTTGCACAAGGGCCCGTCGGCGGTGCGTTATCCGCGTGGCAGCGGCATAGGGGCGACCCTTTCACCTGATCTTGACCCAGTCGAAATCGGCATAGGCGTGCTGCGCCGCAGCGGCCAGGACGTCGCCTTCATCGCCTTTGGCAGTCTGGTTGCGCCAGCGATGGTGGCCGCCGAAGCGCTCGACGCCAGCGTGGCCGACATGCGCTTTGTCAAACCGCTCGACGTCGGCCTGTTGCGCGAACTGGCGCAGCGCCATCGCCTGCTGGTCACGCTGGAGGAAAACGCGGTGGCGGGTGGCGCGGGTGCCGGCGTGGCCGAAGCATTGGCCGCTTTGGGCATCACCACGCCGGTGCTTCAACTCGGCCTGCCCGACACCTTCATCGAGCATGGCGACCCGGCACGCATGCTGACCGATTGTGGCCTTGATGCAGCGGGAATCGAACACACCGTTCGCCAGCGGATAACCCTGTTACCCCACTAAAGGGGGCTCCAACTTTCTGTGGGCTCAAGCCCACGAAAGATTGTATGCCCGAGTAGTTTACTCAACTATTCTGACAGTTTATACTCAGTCTAAACTGCACAACCACATCAGGAGCCTGCCATGAACCAGATTTGCGACCCCGTCAGCATGCCGGACGTACAAAGCTCGGCCGACACACGGAAGATCGCCATCGACAAGGTCGGCATCAAGAGCATTCGTCACCCCGTACGCGTGGCCGACAAGAGTGATGGCGTTCAGCACACCATCGCCAACTTCAGCATGTATGTGTACCTGCCGCACAACTTCAAGGGCACCCACATGTCGCGTTTCATCGAAATTCTCAACACGCGCGAGCGCGAGATTTCGGTCGAGAACTTCGAAGGCATGCTGCGTCAGATGGTCGAGCGCCTCGAAGCCGAATCCGGCTACATCGAGATGAGCTTTCCCTATTTCATCAACAAGTCGGCCCCCGTCTCCGGCGTGCAGAGCCTGCTGGATTACGAAGTCACCTTCATTGGCGCCATCGAAAAAGGCCAGTTCACCCACACCACCAAGGTCGTGGTGCCGGTGACCAGCCTGTGCCCCTGCTCAAAGAAGATCTCCGAATATGGCGCGCACAACCAGCGCTCGCACGTCACCGTCACGGCAAGAACCAACGGTTTTCTGTGGATTGAAGACCTGGTGCGCAAAGTCGAAGACCAGGCCTCGTGCGAACTGTTCGGCCTGCTGAAGCGCCCGGACGAGAAATACGTCACCGAGCGTGCCTACGACAATCCGAAATTTGTTGAAGACATCGTGCGTGATGTCGCAGCTGCGATGAACGCCGAATCGCTGATCGATGCGTATGTGGTGGAAGCGGAGAACTTTGAGTCCATCCACAACCATTCAGCGTATGCGCTGATCGAGCGCGACAAGACGAAGCAGTAAATCTCCCGTACCAACAATATGGCCTGCGATTGCAGGCCATATTTCATTACTGACACCCCAGCTCGCGTAGGGCGAAATCTTTATTGCGCCGGATGTGTAAGGCTCAAATAGTAATCACAAACGCCCCGTCACCACCACCCTGGTTTTGACCGCCCCCCTCTCAGCCCCGCCGAAAATTGAGTCTGGCGGGTGGATCAGCGGCAAAGGTGTTTGAGTCACGCTCACAAAAAACCACACAAAACATCAAAAGCGGGACGAGTTCTTTGCCGCCCACCCGGCAGGCTCAATTTTCGGGAATTCGGGGATGTCGGGGTCGCCTTCTTTTGGTTACTTTTCTTGGCGAGACAAGAAAAGTAACTTGCCGCCGGCAACCCCGGCCAACGGTCAGTGGCTTTGCAAAGTCCTCAACTGCGCCAACCCGCCCCACAAAAGCAAACAAATCAGTACCGCTGCGTCAGCGTCATGGTCTGTCCGTCACGCCGCATTTCCATACGATTCAAAAAGCTCATCCCCAACAGCGGCACACTCAAGCCTGCTTCCAGCACCATGCCTTCAACCTGATTCAGGGTAATGCTGCCCACCTTGACGGTATTGAAGGTGACACGCCAGGCAGGCACCACGCCCGCAGCCGTCCCAACACCCACAGCCTGCCCGGCTTTATAGTCGAGTCCCATCCGCTTGGCCTCAGCGGCATTGATGGCGATGGAGGTTGCACCGGTGTCGACCAGAAAGCTGACCGGATAGCCGTTAAGCGAACCGGCAGCGGCAAAATGTCCACGCGCATCGGCCGTGAGCGAAACACTCTGCCGCTCACTCGCGGCCGCACTGCCCGCAAACGACTGCCCCATGCTCAGGATGCGGCGCTTGCCGTCGACATCGAAACTGGCGCTGCTCGAGTCGGCTGAAATCAGCTTCACGCCCTGAACCGTTTGTCCCACGCTGAGTGTTCGCGGCTTGCTGCCGTCAATGGTGACGATGGCCTTGTCCTTGAACAGCCCCACCACCGAGACACTCGCCGCCCATGCGGGGGTGCAGGCCAGCCAGCCAGCCGCTAATATGGTCACATTGAATGAAATATATTTGAGAGACATCGTGCATCCTGTTCTGATTTTTCGTCATTCCCCCACCGAGGGGCCGGGGTATTTCACCACGTTTCTGGAGCGCCACGGCATCCCCTGGCAGCTGGTGCGCATCGACGCGGGTGATGCCATACCCAAAACCCTTAACGGCGTTTCCGGCGTCTGCTTGATGGGGGGACCCATGAGCGTCAACGACGACCTGCCCTGGATCCCGCCCGTGTTGGCGCTGATACGCCAGGCGATTGCAGCAGACATTCCGGTGATGGGTCATTGTCTGGGCGGTCAACTCATGGCCAAGGCGCTGGGCGGCACGGTCGGTCCCACCCCGATCAAGGAAATTGGCTGGGGCGATGTGCGCATAACCGATGCCGCCATGGCGCACCCCTGGCTGGGCGAAGTGACTCAGCCATTGCCGGCTTTCCACTGGCACGGCGAAACCTTCACCCTGCCGCCCGGCGCCACACGCATCCTTGAAAGCGCTTACTGCGCCAACCAGGCCTATGTGTTGAACGACCGCCACATCGGCATGCAGTGCCATGTCGAAATGACGCCCGAACTGATTGCCGACTGGTGCATCAACGGCGCCGCTGAGATCGGCGCCAGCCATGGCCCCGGCGTGCAATCTCCCGAAGCGATACAGGCGGACATGGCAACCCGAACGGCCCAGCTTCACCTCGTTGCCGACAAAATTTATTCTCGCTGGATTCAAGGGCTTAGCCATTAAAGATGCGAACGTCTTGAAAAGACGCTAGACAGACGCCGCTTGCGGCGTAGGATTACTACCGGAGTTACATCCAGTCTTGTCTGCACCATCCAATAAGGAGATTTTATGCAAAATGTCGACTATTCCAACTTCGATTTTGGCGAGCGCCTGAACGGTTTCATCCAGGAAGTGATGAATTTCGGCGGCGCACCCCGCACCGAATCCGATCTCACCGAAGGCCAGAAAGTCTTTGTCCGCGCGGTCAAGCGCGAAATGGTCAAATACGCTGACCCCAACCGCCACGGTTATCCACACAATCTGCTGGAGCAAATGGAGGCCTTTACCCGCACCATTGGCGACCTGCACAACTCCTATTTCGATTCGAGCATGCGTAAAGTCAGCGATTGTCTGTACAACCGCTGGAAGATGCTTTACGAAGAAACCAAGAAACTGGCTGCTGCGGGAGGTGACACCAAACCCGCCTGGGTGGACGTTATCAAGACAGAACCATCCGATATGCCCGCCTTTTTTGACGCATAACCAATTGTTTTGATAGACAAAGCCCGGTCATTCCGGGCTTTTTTTTTGCATCCCCCCACATCAGCCCCGCTTATCCTCAAATAAAAATAAAGGATTATTCAGGCGCAAAGCCCGGTGCTATCCTGCTTGGCAAGAAATACCCACATCAAGTCTGAGGAGACAGCATGTCCAAACTGGTACGCCCACACGGTGGCGGTGAGCTCAAGCCCCTGCTACTGACAGGCGCCGCACTTGCCGCTGAAACGGCTCGCGCAGCCTCGCTGCCCAAGGTCAACATGTCATCGCGCGAAACCGGCGACCTCATCATGATGGGCATCGGCGGCTTCACCCCGCTTGACGGCTTCATGACCCATGCCGACTGGCAGGGTGTATGTGACGGTTACAAAATGGCCAACGGCCTGTTCTGGCCGATCCCGGTCACCCTTTCGACCAATGACGACGGCATCAAGGCCGGCGACGAAGTCGCTCTGGTGGACGGCGAAACCGGCGCGATCATGGGCACCATGAAGGTGACCGAGAAGTACAGCATCGACAAGGCACACGAGTGCATGCAGGTCTACAAGACCACCGACATCGCGCATCCTGGCGTCACGATGGTCATGGACCAGGGTGCATACAACCTGGCCGGCCCGGTCAAAGTGCTGTCCACTGGCACCTTCAAGGAAGAATACGGCGATCAGTTCATGACCCCCGCCGAAACCCGCGCTGCGTTTGAGAAAGCAGGTTGGTCCAAGGTGGCGGCTTTCCAGACGCGCAACCCGATGCACCGCTCGCATGAATACCTGGCCAAGATTGCTATCGAAACCATGGACGGGGTGTTGATCCACTCGCTGCTGGGCGCACTGAAGCCGGGCGACATTCCCGCAGAAGTGCGTTCTGAAGCCATCAGCACGCTGGTTGAGAACTACTTCGCACCCAACACCGTGATCCAGGCAGGTTATCCGCTGGACATGCGTTATGCCGGTCCGCGCGAAGCGCTGCTGCACGCGCTATTCCGCCAGAACTATGGCTGTTCGCACCTGATCGTCGGCCGTGACCACGCAGGCGTGGGTGATTACTACGGCCCGTTCGACGCACAGAAGATTTTTGACGAGATTCCTGCCGGCTCGCTCGAAACCACCAACATGAACATCGACTGGACTTTCTGGTGCAACAAGTGCGGCGGCATGGCTTCACAGCGCACCTGCCCGCACTCCAAAGACGACCGCATTCTGCTGTCCGGCACCAAGGTCCGCTCGATGCTGTCCGAAGGCCAGGCCCTGCCGGTCGAATTCAGCCGTCCCGAAGTAGCCAAGGTTCTTCAGAAGTACTACGCTGGTTTATCCACCGAGCAAAACGTCAAGATCGAGTTGAAAGGCCACTCGGCCGCATAAGTTTTTCCGAACGGAGTGAAATGCCAGCGGGTTCCACGCGACAGGCTTGAAACTCCGTATCGGACAAGGGTTTTAGGATACGAGCCTACCGGAAGCGGATTCGCGATACGCCCCGGCCAAGGACGGGTTCAGTTCTAAGCGGACCGCGACGTACGCGGAAGTTGTTAGCTAACTACCATTTAAGGAGATTTTAATGCCAACCTATGTTCGTACCGACAAGTGCGATGGCTGCAAAGGTCAGGACAAGACCGCTTGCATGTACATTTGCCCGCATGATCTGATGAAGCTGGACAAGGACGGTTCGGAAACCGGCCACGCCATGAAGGCGTTCAACCAGGAACCCGAGCAGTGCTGGGAGTGTTATTCCTGCGTAAAGATTTGTCCGCAACAGGCTATCGAATGTCGCCACTACGCCGACGTCGTTCCGCTGGGTGGCATGGTTCAACCGCTGCGGGGTTCCGATTCCATCATGTGGACGATCAAGTTCCGCAATGGCGTGCTGAAGCGTTTCAAGTTCCCGATCCGCACCACGCCCGAGGGCTCCATTGACTGCTACGGCGGCAAGCCCATGCCCAAGATGGCTGACATCGAAGCCATTGGCTCGTTCACCCGCGACATGATGGGTGGTTACCGCGCTGGTAACCCTGCCGAGCTGATCCGTAAGTAATCCAGATTTAATTGAAAGAGGTGTGAAATGGCTGGAGAATTTGGTAATCCCGAAGTTATCCAGGAGGAAGTAGACGTCCTCCTGATCGGCGGTGGCATGGCATGCTGCGGCGCCGGCTACGAAATCATGCGTTGGGCTGATGCAGCCAAGGCAGAAATGGGCATTGATCTGAAAATCAAGCTCGTCGACAAAGCTGCAATGGACCGTTCCGGCGCTGTGGCGCAGGGTCTGTCCGCAATCAACACCTACATCGGCTCCGAGCAGGATCCCGCTGACTACGCCCGCATGGTCTCCAACGACCTGATGGGCATCACCCGCGACGACCTGGCCTATGACCTGGGCCGTAACGTGGATGACTCCGTGCACCTGTTTGAAGAGTGGGGCCTGCCCATTTGGAAAACCGACGAAAACGGCGAGCGTCATGACGGCGCCCAGGGCCTGCCCTCACTGAAGGACGGCGGCAAGCCCGTGCGTTCCGGCAAATGGCAGATCATGATCAACGGCGAATCCTACAAATGGATCGTTGCTGAAGCCACCAAAAAAGCACTCGGCATGGACCGTATCGAAGAGCGCATCTTCATCGTCAAGCTGGTCAACGACAAAAATGACCCGCAGCGCATTGCTGGTGCGGTCGGCTTCTCGACCCGCGACCATAAAGTCGTGGTGTACAAGGCCAAGGCGATTCTGCTGGCTGCTGGCGGCTGCGTGAACATCTTCCGTCCGCGTTCGGTCGGTGAAGGTACCGGCCGCGCCTGGTACCCGGTGTGGAACGCAGGCTCGACCTACGCGATGGCTGCCGAAGCTGGCGCCGAGCTGACCATGATGGAAAACCGCTTCGTGCCCGCCCGTTTCAAGGACGGTTACGGCCCGGTTGGCGCATGGTTCCTGCTGTTCAAAGCGCAAGCTGTCAACGCGTACGGCGAAGTCTACATGGTGAAAAACAAGGAACTGCTGAACGACTACCCGCCCTACGGGCAGGCTGCCGTTCCCGCATCGTGTCTGCGTAACCACCTGATGCTGAAGGAAATGAAAGAAGGCCGCGGCCCCATTTACATGGACACCGTGACCGCTTTGGCAAAACTGCGTGAAACGCTGACCCCGCGCGAAGTGAAGCACCTGGAAGCTGAAGCCTGGGAAGACTTCCTCGACATGTGCGTCGGCCAGTGTGGTATCTGGGTGGGCGAGAACATCGAGCCGGAGAAGAAAAACTCCGAACTCATGCCGACCGAGCCCTACCTGTTGGGTTCACATTCCGGCTGCTGCGGCATCTGGGTGTCGGGCCCGACCGATGTGGGCGCGCCGACCTCGGAAGATCATGCTGACGCAGACAAGATCCCGGCTCACCTGCCCAAGGGCTGGAGCTGGGGCTATCGCTCAATGACCACGGTCAAGGGTCTGTTCACCGCCGGCGACGGCGTGGGCGCATCCGGCCACAAGTTCTCCTCCGGCTCGCACGCCGAAGGCCGCATGTGCGCCAAGTCCATGGTCAAGTACTGCATCGACAACAAGGACTACAAGGTCGAACTCGATACTTCCGTCGAGCAGCTGGTAGAAGAAGTCTACAAGCCGGTGCGTACCTTCCTGGAGCACAAGGACTACACCACCGCTATCGATGTGAACCCCAACTACATCACGCCCAAGATGCTGCAGTTCCGTCTGCAGAAGATCATGGACGAGTATGTTGCGGGCGTGGCGACTTACTACACCACCAATGCAAACATGCTGGGCGTGGCTGAAGAGAAGTTGAACATGCTGAAGGAAGACGCTGAGAAGATGCGTGCAAAAGACCTGCACGAACTGCTCCGCGCCTGGGAAAACTACCACCGTATCCTTACGGCGGAAGCCCACATGAAGCACATCCAGTTCCGTCAGGAAAGCCGTTACCCCGGCTTCTACTACCGCATGGACAAGAACTTTGTCGATGAAGAGAATTGGCATTGCTTCGTGAACTCGGTCTACGACAAGACCTCCAAACAGTGGAACTGCTTCAAGCGCGCCCACGTGGATATTGTCGACAAGTCCAAGTTGTTCAAGCCCGCTGCTCACTAATTATTTAGTCAGCCAGTGAACTCCGGGCGCCTTCGGGCGCCCGGTTTTTTTCCACCGCGATAAACAGCAAGACCAACAAGGTTTAGCATCCTGTCGAAAGCGCGTACTCTAGCGTTCTGGACCAGAAGCAATGCTTTCGACTGTGTGTTAATGAATTGAGGGGTTCGCCCCGGAAGGTAGCAAGCAATGAACGAACAAGATTTCAAAGACATGATCAACGACTCCCCGTTTGCGGGCAGCCCGGTCAAACCCAATATGCTGGGAGAGAACACCTCATTCCAGTTCCGTTGCCATCGCAACGTCAAATGCTGGAATGCGTGTTGCAGCAACATCGATATCCCACTGACCCCCTATGACATCCTGCGTCTGAAAAAGCGGCTGGACATGCCGTCTGGCGACTTCCTCAAACAGTACTCAACCCCTTTTGAGATGGACAAGGATGGCATGCCCGGCGTAAAACTGAAGCCGGTTGACGAAGGCACGGCCTGCCAGTTCATGACCCCGGAAGGCTGTGGCGTCTACGAAGACCGACCCACGGCATGTCGCTACTACCCCGTCGCCTTGTTGACCATGCGCCGCTCGGATGAATATGTTGATCGCAGCGCCTACGCCATGGTCAGAGAAAAGCACTGCCTCGGTCATCTCGAAGAGAAAACCCAAACCATTGAGCAATATCGCACCGAACAAGGTGTGGTCGAATACGACGAAAAGGCACACGCTTGGCGCCAGCTGATCGTCAAGCGCAAGTCGGCGGGTCCCTCCATTGGCAAGCCCACCCCGGTGTCCAATCAGCTATTTTTCATGGCGAGCTACGACATGGATCGCTTTCGCGCGTTCATCATGAGCCCAAGCTTCAACGAAACCTACAACATCCCGGTTGAAGTCATGGCACTGCTGATTGCCGATGATGAAGCCCTGCTCGACTTCGGCCTGAACTTTCTGCGCCATGCGCTATTTGGTGAAGACTTCATTGAGCAACATCCAGGCGCCTATGAAAAACGTCTGGAACGCAAGCGTGCGATGGCCGGGCAGAATCAGGAAGCCGAATTCCAGAAGAAAATGGAAATCGAAGACGATAAATACTCTAACGAGAACTGACCCTATGCATCTCCCTGCGTTCGTCCTGCTGACGTTGATTGCGCTGTGTCCGGCCATTGCGACTGCGCAAGCAACACTCAACAAATGCATCGACGCGCAGGGTGCGGTCACCTACTCCAACAAGCCGTGCCGCAATGCTCAAGAAATCCACAAAGTGGAGATCGACCCAGCGCCTGTGCCGGATCGCCCACGCGTCGAGGCGGTTCAGGTGCAGCCGGCCCAACCGGTTGCACCCAAGCCATTGCCCAGCCCGGCGCCCGCCACCATCCATCTTGAAACACAGCGCACCCCGAAAAACTCAAATACCATGGGAAAAACTGCCCCGCAGAGCAGCGCCAAGCAGTGCGACACGCTGTCCGGCAAGTTGGGCCGTGTCCTCGACAAAATGGATCAGGCACGACGAAAAGGGTACACCCTGGAGCAAATGAACAAATGGAATGAGGAAGTCCGCGACCTCGAACGACAAAAACAGCAATCCAGCTGCTTCTGACAAGTCACCCTGAACCCGTCTCCATGAATGCACGCACCCTTGACCCAGCGCACCATCTCATCGAAAACGAGCCCTATTACGAAGCCGTCGGTGAAGAAATCCAGTTGTTCGAAGCGGCTTACCGGCAACAGATTCCGGTTCTGTTAAAAGGCCCCACCGGCTGCGGCAAGACGCGCTTCATGGAACACATGGCGTGGCGGCTCAAACGCCCGCTGATTACCGTATCGTGCCACGACGACCTCACCGCTTCCGACCTGGTGGGGCGCTATCTGGTGAAAGGCGGCGAAACCGTGTGGGTCGACGGCCCGCTCACCCGCGCCGTGCGCTGCGGGGGCATTTGCTATCTGGATGAAATCGTCGAAGCGCGCAAGGACACCATGGTCGTGATCCACCCGCTGGCCGACGACCGCCGCACCCTGCCGATGGAAAAACTCGGGCAAACGGTCGAAGCCCCGCCCGAATTCTGCCTCGCCATTTCCTACAACCCCGGCTACCAGAGCGTGCTCAAGGATTTGAAGCAATCGACCCGGCAACGCTTTGTTGCGCTGGAGTTCGACTACCCTTCAGCCACGCTTGAGCGTCGGATTGTTGCCACCGAATCCGGTGTCTCGGAGGCCGTCGCCGACAACCTGGTGCGCTTTGCGCAAATGACGCGCAACCTGAAAGGCAGCGGCCTGGAAGAAGGCGCTTCGACCCGTTTGCTGGTGCATGCAGGCAAACTGATTTCTGATGGCGTGAGCCCGGTCACAGCCTGCAAGGCTGCCGTTGCCCAGGCGGTCACCGACGACCCAGACATGCTGAAAGCGATCCAGGAACTCTCCTCCTCCATCTTCTGATGGCGCCGTTCTGATTATGGCGTTGGTGCCGCTTACTGCCGCAGACATGGAAAAAAACCTCCACGTCTGGCTGGAAACCGAATTCACCTATTTCAAGGTCGAGGAACTCGCCGCCGAACTCACGGCGCTGGAGCGCGACGAGCAGGACTTCATCCTCAACTGGATACGCCGCATTGCTTCAACCCATATCACGCTGGCCTGGCAGTTCGGTCGCCGCGCCCCTGCCCTGTTGCCGCGGATGGAACGGCGCTTGCTGGAAGCCTGGGCGATCCACACCTGCGACGTGTTCGACCGCACCGGGCTGCAGAACGCGCTCCGTATCATGGAACAGGTCGACAGTTTTGACGAAGCGCAGCACCCGCACGATGCTGCGGGTGCGCTGTTCGAGGACATCGCGCCCATCCTCGGCAACTTCGTCTGCGGCCTGTCCGGCCGGCGACTGAAGCTCGAGGAAGGCGACGCGGCCTGGACCGATGGCGAGCGCATCGTGTTGCCGCCGCTGATCGCGACGCTGCCGGATCTGGACGACAATTTTCAGCTCGCCAAAATCACCGTCGCGCTGCTCTGGGCGCAAACGCGTTTCGGCTCGCTGCGGATCGATCATGCCAGCGTCGCGTCAGGCTACGCCGACCCAGAACGTGCCCTGACCCGGCTTTACGCATTGGAAATCCTGCGTCTCAGCGCGCATATCGCACGCGAGCTGCCTGGCCTGCATCGCCAGATGCAGCGATTGCGTGGCCAACTCGATCCCGCCCTGCCCGCAGGCTGGCACGCCTTTGAGGCCACACTGTCTGCCCCTAACGCCACACTGGACGACAGCCTGGCGCACTTAGCTGCCGCCTATGAAGAGGCTGACTGTCCGCAGTGGAGCGACCAGGGCTGTCTGCGACCCGATGCAATTGCCGCCGCCCGCGCCGCCCGGCTGGATATCGAAAAGGCCCGCCTGCGTATCAAGCTGGCTGAATTGCTGGACGAACACCAGGCCAATCAAGCTGAGGCGCCGGCAGCACCCGAGTCCCCACCCGAACTCAACGTGGAGCCGCGCGATGAAAACGGCCAGCTCGATTTCGACATCACCCTGGACGACGCGCCCATCGCGCCACCCGACGGCGTCAGGCAACTGCTCACCTCGGTCTACCTGGATTTTGGTGAAATCCCCCCGGACTACCTGACGCCGGCGGGCGACGGCGAATACGATCAGAACCGGGTCTTTGACCAGCCCGTGGACGCCGACTCGGTGTGGCAAGGCACCTATCATGAGAAAGGCGCTGAACTCTATCCCGAGTGGGATCACGGCCGCCAGCATTACCGCAAGAACTGGTGCGTGATGCGGGAAAAACCCGTCACCCCGGTCTACGACGACTTTTATCGCGACACCCTTGGCAAGCATGCCGGCCTGGTCCGGCATCTGCGCAAAAAGTTTGAAGCGCTACGCGATGAGAATCGCCTCGAAAAACGGCAAACCCAGGGCGACGAAATCGACCTCGATGCCTTGATCGAGGCCTTGGCCGACGCACGCGACGGCAGCGAAATGAGCGACCGGCTGTTCATGCGCACGCACCGCGCCGAACGCAACATCGCCGTGGCCTTTCTGGTCGACATGAGCGGCTCGACCAAGGGCTGGATCAACGAGGCCGAGCGCGAGGCGCTGATTCTGCTGTGCGAAGCACTGGAATTGCTGGGTGACCGCTATGCCATCTATGGTTTTTCGGGGACCACGCGCAAGCGCTGCGAACTGTTTCGCATCAAGACCTTCGATGATCGCTACGACGACGAGGTGAAAGCGCGCATCTCGGGCATCCGCCCGCAGGAGTACACGCGCATGGGATTTGCCCTGCGCCACATGACCAAGCTGCTAAACCAGGTCGAGGCCAAGACCCGCGTGCTGGTTACCTTGTCGGATGGCCGGCCGGACGATTACTTCGATGTCTATCGCGGCGTCTATGGCGTCGAGGACACACACATGGCGCTGATGGAGGCCAGCCGCACCGGCATCCACCCCTTTTGCATCACGCTCGACCGTGAAGCCCGCGACTACCTCCCGCATATGTACGGCGCGGCGCGTTACATCATTCTGGATGACGTGAGACAATTACCGGTGAAAGTCACCGACATTTACCGACGTATCACGACATGAGTTCAGACGAAATAAAAGTAGGGTATTTCTACAGCAACGGTGCCTATGGCCGCACCTGGGGGGTGCGCCAGCTGGCCGAAATCGGCGCAAACGCCGAAACCGGCGAACCGGTTTATCACTTCAAGGGGATTGCCGGCACCTGCCGTCGCAAGAAAGGCCATTGCAGCCCGGTTGAATTCGCGCGCTGGGCAAAATACCAGGTTGCGCTGCATGAAAACGACTGGAAACGCGTGGGCGGCGAAGACCTGACGCCGGCAGAATCTCAGGAAGCCTGATCGGCGGCGGGCAAGTCCACCGCGGGGTCGTCTTCAAGCACCACCGCATCCTGCGTGGCCAGGTATTCCATGATCGCGTAAGTCAACGTGCTGCATCCTGTTCCGTCCAGCGCTGAAATTGCAAACACCGGGCCATGCCAGTCGTAGTCTTTCACAAACTGATCGACCACGGCCTTGCGTTCAGCCTCGTCCACCATATCGATCTTGTTCAGCACCAGCCAGCGCGTCTTGTCGAACAGCGCCTGATCGTACTTGCGTAACTCTTCAACGATGGCACGCGCTTCGTAAACGGGATCACCCTCTTCCCAGCGCGGCGAAATATCGACCAGATGCAACAACACCCGCGTGCGTTGCAGGTGGCGCAAAAACTGGTGACCCAGTCCCGCGCCTTCTGCCGCGCCTTCGATCAGCCCGGGAATATCGGCAATAACAAAGCTGCGTTCGCTGTCCACCCGCACCACGCCCAGATTGGGCGCCAGCGTGGTAAACGGATAATCGGCCACTTTCGGGCGTGCAGCAGACACTGCGCGAATGAACGTTGACTTGCCCGCATTCGGCATGCCCAGCAAGCCCACATCGGCCAGCACCTTCAACTCCAGTGCCAGTTCCCATTCCTCGCCCGGCTCGCCGAGCGTGTGCTGACGCGGTGCGCGATTGGTGCTGGATTTGAAATGCTGGTTACCCAAGCCACCCTTGCCACCTTTGGCCAGACAGATTTTCTGACCATCTGCGGCAAGATCGGCCACCACTTCACCGCTGTTGATGTCGGTGAATACGGTGCCCACCGGCACCCTGACGATAAGATCATCGCCGCCTTTGCCGTAGCATTGCGCGCCGCGCCCGTTTTCGCCTTTTTGTGCCTTGAAAATGCGCTTGAAGCGAAACTCGACCAGGGTGTTGATGTTGCGGTCAGCCACCACAAACACACTGCCGCCGCGACCACCATCGCCGCCGTCAGGCCCGCCCTTGGGAATGAATTTCTCCCGGCGAAACGATGCACTGCCGTCGCCGCCGTTGCCGGCCAGCACCTCAATTTTCGCTTCGTCGATAAATTTCATTTTCGGGTTCTCCCACAAACAAAAAAGCCCCATCCGGCGGACAGGGCTTTTTGGCTGACTGCGTCAGTCTTAGTTCAAATCAGCTTAAGCCGCAACTGACTCGATCGCGATCGGCACGACACGAACCATTCTGCGACGGGCAGCGCCCTTGACTTCGAATTTGACCGTGCCGTCAGCTTTGGCAAACAAGGTGTGATCCTTGCCGATGCCAACGTTGTCGCCGGGATGAAACTGGGTACCGCGCTGGCGCACGATGATGTTGCCAGCTATAACCAGTTCGCCGCCATAACACTTGACGCCCAGACGTTTCGATTCCGAGTCGCGGCCGTTACGTGAACTACCGCCTGCTTTCTTGTGTGCCATGTTTCGTGCTCCTTATGCCGTGATGCCGCCGATTTGCACTTCGGTGAAGTGCTGACGATGGCCCTGGCTCTTGCGATAATGCTTGCGACGGCGCATTTTAAAGATTTTGATCTTGTCGCCGCGTGCCTGGTTCAGCACAGTGGCTGTAACCGTGGCGCCACGCAACATGGGCGCACCCATTTTGATGTCGGCACCATCGCCTACCATCAGCACCTGATCAAAGGTGATCTCGCTGCCGATGTCGGCTTCGAGCTTTTCAATTTTAAGTTTATCGCCGGCGCTCACGCGGTATTGCTTGCCGCCGGTTTTGATGACTGCGTACATTGGGGATCTCCAACCAATTTCGAACCCAGGAAAGCGCAAGATTTTAGCTGTGAACACCCAATGAGTCAAACTATTTAATACGCCCCATCCCTGATAATCCCGGGAAGGCGATGAAAAACCCCGGCCAGACTGCTAAGATTGCGGGCTTTACCTAATAACAAGCCGCCTATCGTGTCTCTGGAGAGCCTGCAATCCTTTCTGACCGACGACATGCATGCCGTCGACCAAGTCATCCGCGAAAGCCTGTATTCCGATGTGGTGTTGATACGCCAGGTCTCCGAGTACATCATCAATAGTGGTGGCAAACGCCTGCGCCCGGCATTGGTGCTACTGGCAGCCGGCTGTTTCAAATATCAGGGCCGTGCTCACCACGAACTCGCTGCCGTGGTCGAGTTCATTCACACCGCCACCCTGCTGCACGACGATGTGGTCGACGAGTCCGAGCTGCGGCGCGGCCGCGAAACCGCCAATGCCCTGTTTGGCAATGCCACCAGCGTCCTGGTGGGTGACTTTCTCTACTCGCGCGCATTCCAGATGATGGTCTCCGTCGACAATATGGAAGTCATGCGCATCCTGTCTGACGCCACCAACACCATTGCCGAAGGCGAAGTGCTGCAACTGCTCAATTGCCACGACCCCGACATCGACGAAGAAAATTACCTGCGCGTCATCCGCTACAAGACCGCCAAGCTGTTTGAAGCCGCAGGGCGGCTGGGTGCGGTCATCGGTGGTGGCACGGAAGAAGAGAAAGACGCACTGGCCCGTTACGGCATGCATCTCGGCACCGCATTTCAGCTGGTCGACGACGTGCTGGACTACTCCGGTGACTTTCTCAAGACCGGCAAGAACATCGGCGACGACCTCGCCGAAGGTAAACCCACCCTCCCGCTGCTCTACGCAATGAAGCACGGAACAGCTGAGCAGGCCGCCAGCATTCGCAAGGCAATCAAACACGGCGGCCTTACCGAATTCCAGAGCGTGCTCGCCGCAATCAAGGATACGCGCGCCCTGCAGTACACGCGCGAAGCCGCAAAACGCGAAGCCGAAACCGCCAATGCAGCTATTTCTTGCTTGCCTGATTCAAATTCCAAATCAGCTTTGCTACAATTAGCGGCTTTCGCGGCTGACCGTAGTTTTTAACCGCGCAGTTTTAGTTTTTAAAACTCCCGTTAGTTCTTCAAATAGAGTTTCAGTACATTACTGATCTCACCATCTGCCTCGGGGCGTAGCTCAGCCTGGTAGAGTACTGCGTTCGGGACGCAGGAGTCGGAGGTTCGAATCCTCTCGCCCCGACCACCATTCCAATTTTGGTTCAATGTCTTGTACGGTAAAGTCGACCTCACTCGTGGCGACCTTGCACGAGCCACCCCCCTCCCGAACCCAATTGACACACAAACTGTACGGACTTCCGGCGCACCGATGCGGCTAGAATGGCGCTTTTAACGCAGGAGTCCAGCATGTCCGAGCCCGTTGTTTTTGATAAAAATCCCGCCGAACTTGAACTCGAGCCGGGTGAATACTGGTGGTGTTCATGTGGCCGCTCGATGACGCAGCCGTTTTGTGACGGCTCACACGAAGGCACTGATATGGAGCCGATGCCGTTTGTGGTTGCAGAAAAAACAACCGTGTGGCTATGCAACTGCAAGCACACCAAAACCAAACCCTTCTGTGACGGTTCGCATAACGACCTGCCCGACGATATTTTCTAATCTCACTTTCTCGTCCACACCGAAAAGGGAAGCATGCCCATCGAACTGACAACACTTTGGCATGATTTGTTGCTGCCGTTTTCCTGGGGCGGACTGGTCGGCCTGGTGTTTTCGCTGGTGGGCGCAGCGGGGGGGATTCTGGCCTCATTTGGTCTGATCTCGGTGTTAGGTCTCACCGACGCCAATCAGGTCAAACCCATGGCCCAGGTGCTCACCCTGGCCACCCCACTGATTGCTGTACCCCATTACCTGCGGCAGTGCCGCGTGGTGCTTCGGCTGGGATTCATCCTGGCGGCGGGCGGCATGCTGGGTGCGTTGGTGGGTAGCCGTTTATCCATGCATTACCTGGCCGACCTCTCCGAATTCAAACCTGCATTCGCGATTCTGGTGCTGGCTATCGCTGCGCAACTTGCGTGGTCCCTGCGCCGGTCCGGCCAATCGACAGGCGCTTCCTCCCGTGCATCTGCCGCCTTCGAAGGTCTGGTACTTCAAGGCGAGCCGACTTGTTCAGTGGGCGTGCAGCGCCGACCCTGGTCGTGGCGTCGCCTTGAATTCGAGTTTGGTGGAGAGGTCTTTGGGTATCGTCCCGCCACTGCATTTGCGGCCGGATTCACCATTGCGGCCCTCGCTTCGGCCCTGGGTGTGGGCGGCGGTTTTCTGTTGGTACCCTTCATGGCCATGGTGCTGCGCCTGCCCATGTTTGTCGTCGCCGGCACCGCCGCACTGGCCATCTTCGTCAGCTCATCGGCCTCCATTGCCAACTACATGGCCATGGGCGTACAGCTGGATTGGGGACTGCTGATTCCCATGCTGATCGGCACCATAGCAGGTGCCTTTCTGGGCCCGCACATCAGCCGTTATTTCAAGGAAAGCTGGTTGCGTATCCTGCTGGCAAGTGTGCTGCTTGGCATTGGGGTGAAATATCTTGTTGGGTAACAAGGGACGTGGGTACGGAGATTGATATGGCGAAATGCGTTTTGAAAGCCCGCGACTGTTCCTTGCAAGTCAGTTAACCGGGCATTGCACGTGTCCAGTATCCGGCACATGCTTTCAACGACTCAACCCGATCCTGAAGCAGAAATTCGGGCGGTTTGTGGCGAACGTCTCTTCGTCGGCCAGGCGACTTTCCTCTCGACATGCATTTCGGTCAGCAATGCAATGATTACCTGACCCTCACCAGCCATTGGAATGAGCGGCAACGTCTTCATCAGTCGAAAACGAACTTCGGACGCGAAGCGGTAATACTAAGCAGGAAGTGCCTAGCGAAGTGGAGCCGGGTGACTTGAAGCCCATGCGGAAAGGGCTATACGCTCGGCATAGATACTTGCCAGCGCGGGCTGTCCCTTGGAGCGTAGGTTTTCAAGATCCAGCGCCCCATCGAGCATCTCAAGCAGTCGCTCTCGAGGCGTATGGATGTACGAGCTGAAAAAGAAATCGTACAACTCAAGCAACGTCGTAACCTGACGCTTTCGCTGTTCCACCTTGCCGAAGAAGGTATCAGGATGGCGCCGCCACGCTTCCAACTCAGCGTCGGAGAGCGGCCATGTGGTCATCGCTGACGTTCCGTTATCAAGCGACAAGACGCCCCACACCAGCTTGTCCTTCTCGACCACCGTCGCGGACGTAAGCGTTCCTATCTGCTCGACGCCATTCTTGTCCTTGATAGGATATCGATCTCCAATCAGCAGGCGGGGTTGCGAATTCCCAAATGCAAATTCCGGAATCTCGCCGTCAAATGTCACAGGAATTTCCATGTGGTCCTGCAACGAGCTTAATAGCTCATGCATCGCGATGTGCTTCTCGCGGGCATCAATGGCCGCACGAAGGCTCGGTGCGGGAACATCACCCTTGAAGTCTGGAATTTGAAATCCTTCGATGAGGATTTCACAACGAATGTTTTGGTCAAGGAGATGGTGGTGCCATGGCACGTTCGTAACGAAAACATAGGCATTCGGTAGCGGCTTCCCATTAATCATCTTTCCTTCGAACGATCTAAGCGTCGTGAGTGCTTCGCCGATCCTGTCAGGCGCGCCATCTGTCTTTGATCGATCCGGAATGTTGATGTCGATGAAGATGATGCGAGGGTGGTTAGCCTCCTTCGCCAATGCCCGGTTGAGTTGCCGTCCGAGTCTAAACTTCGTTCCCGCACGGTGCTTGGCCTCAACTGAGAACTTACGCCCCGTCCGTTTATGCGTAGCGACAAACTCACAATGCGACGATTTACGATCATCCTCGTCCTCGAATGCCAGATCGAACCCCGCACGGATCAGGGTGGCAGCAACAAAGACTTCGTATCGTGCGCCTGCAAAATTGTCCACGTCACGTAAGCGCCCGACCAGTTTCTCCTGCAACTCGGCGTTGTGGTCCAAGGCATAAAGGTCGTAAGCGAGGTGCAAATAGGCTGCAGCAGCGCCGGTCTTGGGCATCTGGTTAATGGTGCCGGGTTGCTTGATATGTTCGCGCTGGAGCTCACAGACAAGGTGATACCAGACGAGGATTGGATGTCGTTCCTCCAGCGACTTCTGGAGTTCGGACGATCCCCACTCAGAACCGAGCGCCATCTTGATGTAATCGCCTAGAAAGTCATGGAAGGTTTTCCAGCTTTTCGAATGCATCAGGCGATTCTTGACGGCTACGAACCGTTGACCAAACGCTTCCGCACAAATGATTGGCTTGCCAAGTCCCTGCTGCCGTTCTTGCTGGATGCGCTGTGCCTCGGCACGGGCGAATCCATATCGAGTCGATTGGGCAATATGTTCTTGTTGGCTAATCGCACCGTGACAGCGCTTGAATTTCTTCCCGCTGCCACACGGGCATGGGTCGTTTCGGCCAATCTTTGCCATATCCAACTCCCCTTTTATTGGCAATATTCTAGCCATTGGTAGAGAGGCAAGATGGAATTCACGCGAAACAAGCAAACGTTCAGGAGTTGCCAGAGTCGGAAGTCAGTCATATTGCGGACATGCCCCGGAAGCATCCGAATGCCCGCTTCGGCCGAACATGAGACGGATGTGCTGCGCATTTTGAACTACCGTCCATGAATGCAGCCATTAGAATAACAAGTCACCAAGAAAGTTGACCCAGGCCCAATCAACTACGTATGACCACACAACCTGCAAACGTACTCGACTTCTGGTTTGGCCCATCCGGCACCGCAACTGAAATCGTCGGCCGGCAGCGCAAGCTGTGGTTCGCAAAATCGGCGGCCAATGATCAGGCTGTGATCGATCAGTTTGCCGACACACTGGTCGCGGCAACGGCAGGGCGACTTGATCACTGGGCCGACACCCCCCGCGGCCGGCTGACTTTGTTGATTGTGTTCGATCAGTTTCCGCATCACATCCATCGCAACCAGCCGCAGGCAATTGCCACCGACCCGCAGGCTCTGGCCTTGAGTCTGGCTGCGCTAAAAGCCGGCGATGAGCCGCACCTGACACCGATCGAGCGGGTGTTTCTGTATCTGCCGCTGGAACACGCCGAATCGAATGCAATGCAGGATTGGTCGGTTGCGCTGTACGAAAAGCTGGCACACGAAGCTGCGATTGAAGAACGTGCACTATTCGATGACTTTCTGAACTATGCGCGGCAGCATCGCGACGTGGTGGCGCGCTTCGGGCGTTTTCCGCATCGCAACACGATACTGGGGCGGCCTTCCACTGACGATGAACTTGCGTTTTTGAAGCAGCCCGGCTCGCGCTTCTAACCGTTATTTAAGCCCCACGGGTATTTATGCCCTCGGGGTGTTCATGCCCTTCGGGTAAAATGGCGGCTTCCTGCGCCCACTGGGGTTTCCCCGCTGTTTCCATGTCCCGCCAAATCCTCGTCACCTCCGCCCTGCCCTACGCCAACGGCAGCATCCACCTTGGCCATCTGGTTGAATACATCCAGACCGATATCTGGGTGCGTTTTCAGAAAATGCATGGCCACGACTGCCGCTACATGTGCGCCGACGATACCCACGGCACGGCGATCATGCTGCGTGCGGAAAAGGAAGGCATCACGCCGGAAACCCTGATCGGCCGGGTGTGGGACGAACACACGCGCGACTTTGCCGGTTTCAACATCGGCTTCGATCATTACTACTCGACGCATTCGGATGAAAACCGCGAGCTGGCTTCCAAGATCTACCTGCGTCTGCAGGAAGCCGGCCTGATCGACGTCAAGACCATCGCGCAACTATACGACCCGGTCAAGAACCTGTTTCTGCCGGACCGTTTCATCAAGGGCGAGTGCCCCAAGTGCGGCGCGGCGGATCAGTACGGCGACAACTGCGAGGTGTGTGGTGCCACCTACAGCCCGACCGAATTGAAAAATCCGGTATCGGCGGTGTCAGGGGCGACGCCGGTGCACAAGGATTCCGAGCACTACTTCTTCAAGCTGGGTGCCTGTGAAGCCTTTCTGCGTGAATGGACTACTTCTGGCACGCTGCAGTCCGAAGCCTCAAACAAGATGCAGGAATGGTTTGCTTCGGGTCTGAACAATTGGGACATCAGCCGCGATTCGCCTTACTTCGGTTTCGAGATCCCCGGCGCGCCGGGCAAGTATTTCTATGTGTGGCTGGATGCGCCGGTGGGCTACATGGCGAGCTTTGCCAAATACGCCAAGGACAACGGCCTCGACTTCGACGCCTGGTGGGGGCCTGATTCCAAGACCGAACTGGTGCACTTCATCGGCAAGGACATTCTGTATTTCCACGCCCTGTTCTGGCCGGCGATGCTCAAATTTTCCGGCCACCGCCTGCCGACTGCGGTGTATGCGCACGGCTTTCTGACGGTCAACGGCCAGAAGATGTCGAAGTCGCGTGGCACCTTCATCACCGCCGACAGCTATCTGGCGCAAGGCCTGAATCCTGAGTGGCTGCGCTATTACTACGCCGCCAAGCTCAACGGCACGATGGAAGACATCGACCTCAACCTCGAAGATTTCGTGGCGCGGGTGAACTCGGATCTGGTCGGCAAGTTCATCAACATCGCCAGCCGCACCGCCGGCTTCATCCACAAGAAATTCGACGGCAAGCTGGCTGATGGCGTCGCCAATCTTGAACTCATTGGCGAATTCCAGGCCGCTGCCAGCTCGATTGCCGCGCATTATGAATCACGCGACTTTGCCAAGGCGCTACGTGAAATCATGGCGCTGGCCGACCGCGCCAACCAGTACGTGGCCGACGAAAAGCCATGGGAACTGGCGAAGAAAGACGAAGCGGTGTATCGCTTGCACGAAGTTTGCACGGTCGCGCTGAACTGCTTCCGCCTGCTGACCTTGTACCTGAAGCCGGTGCTGCCTAAACTTGCAGAACAGGTCGAAGCCTTCCTCAATATTGACCCCCTGACCTGGGACGACGCGCAGAGCCTGTTCATCCGCCACCCTATCAACGAGTACAGCCATCTCATGACACGCATTGACCCCAAATCCATCGACGCCATGGTGGACGCCAACAAAGACAACCTCGCGGCCACCGCGCCTCCGGTGGTCTCTGCACCCGCTCCGGCTCGCCATGCCGAAGCGCAGGCCAACGCGACGCATCCGGCAGCCGACACCATCAGCATCGATGACTTCAACAAGATCGACCTGCGCATTGCGCGCATCGCCAATGCCGAACACATCGAAGGCGCAGACAAGCTGCTGCGGCTGACGCTCGATCTCGGCGACCTCGGCACGCGCCAGGTATTTGCCGGGATCAAGTCAGCCTACGCACCCGAAGCCCTGATCGACCGTTACACCGTGATGGTCGCCAACCTGGCGCCGCGCAAGATGAAGTTCGGCATGAGCGAAGGCATGGTGCTGGCGGCCTCCGGCAGCGAACCCGGTCTCTTCATCCTGTCGCCGGATCACGGCGCGCAGCCTGGGATGAAAGTGAAGTAAGCGCAGTACTGCGACCATAAAAAAGGCGGCCGCGGCCGCCATTTTTATGGTCGCAGTCGTATCACGGCTTGAGGTAGGTATAGCCTTCCCGGGCTTGCAGGCCAGCCACTTCGGCTACGCCGGAAGGCACGATGCGTGCGCCCTCCAGAACGGTCTTGGGATCGATCTTCCGGCTCTTGAGGGTATTGTTGCAAACGCGGAAATCGACTTTCTTCGCTTGCAGCTCTTCCACCTTGATGTTGTAGGGGTTGCCATTCGCATCTGCCGCCGCCTCCAGCAAAAAGTCGATTCCATTGCCATGCGTAACAACGACAATCTGATCACTTGGCGATGCCACCAGCTGGTTCCTGACATTGTTCATCGCCATCATCGCGACTGCACTGTCATTGATATGGTAGACGGTCTTGATCGGCCCCGATGGGTTCTGTGCCTGCTTGGTGGCCGCGCAGCCTGACAAGCCCAGTAGAGCCACTGCAGCGGCGGCTGCAAACAATTTCGATTTTTTCAACATGGTCATGCCCTCATTCATTATTAAAAAAACTAACCATTCCTCGCGATCCAGCTCAGTCCAGTTTCAAATGGCTCAATCCAAACATCGCCTTTAAACATTGAATGATTAAAACCATGCTGTATATAGGGAAAAATACGTAGGCTTGGCTATTGAGACGGCCAGCTAATGTTTGAACCCGTAAAATATTGCTTGCGTCGCCCTGAGTGGCTCAGTCCATTGATCTGCCTCAATAGAACGCTGTTTTTAATGTTTATTGATTCGGCCTCCCGCAGCCTCACACAACCGGGGCAAGTCGGCCTTCAATATCACTTCAAACTTCATCAGGTCGAATCAATAACCCGGATGTCACCTATCTTGAAAACCACACGGCGATTAAAAATATACGGGCAGGTTCAAGGCGTGTTTTTCCGCGATTCCATGTGCCGCGAAGCCGCGCGGCTGCATATTGGCGGCTGGGTTCGCAACTGCGCAGACGGCTCGGTTGAAGCTGTCGTCCAGGGAAGCGCCGAAGCGGTCGACGCGATGATTGCCTGGGCATGGCAGGGGTCGGCCCGTGCGCGCGTGTCGCAGGTCGAGGTTGCGGCGGGGACGGGCGAGTTCGACCGGTTCGAACGCCTGCCTACCGCTTGATCTGGCAGATTGGCAGGGGAGCGGGCAAAAAAATGCCCGACTCTTTTGAGTCGGGCTGAGTATCCACCTTGGAGGGAGGATTGGAGGAGACAACACTGACGGCCGTTGCGGCAACATCAGCGTTATAAGTAGTTTCTAATATAACGGTATAGCTGTCAACACATTCTTTCAAATAAGTGTCTGATTATGCATTTTGTATCGCTGGCACCACAGGAGTCAGTAGATCACATTCACCGCTTCGGGCTTGAGCCAACCGCCCAGCGACTCCAGCAAGCGGTCATCCAGGCGCACCCGCCACTCTTCACCCAGCCTCACTTTGCAACGCGCATGGGGGGTGTGATATTCCACCCAAACCGGGCAACCGCCCTCCTGCGCTTTATAGGGCGCCAGCAATTCGGCCAGTTTGCGGCCACTGCTGGGCTGGGTGCTGCACTGGCCGTTGCAAGCCAGCCGCAACCCCTGCGCAAAGCGGGTACGCGCGCCGGCCAGGTCATAGATCTGCTCTGCCGTCACCCGCAGGCCCCCGGAATAATCATCGCGGTTCACCTTGCCTTCAATCACCAGCAAGGTGTCGTCCTTCAGCAGGTGGCGTTGCTGCTCGTACAACTCGTTGAAGATCACCACTTCCACCTGCGCAGTCGCGTCGTCCAGCAGCAAAATCATCATCTTGCCGCGCCGCGTCATCTGCACGCGCACCGATACCACGATACCGGCCAGCATCACCAGATCGCGTGAGGGCTCCAGGCTATCGAGCTGCCGTTTGGCAAAGCTGGAGACTTCGGCCAGATAGGAGGTGAACGGATGGCCGCTGAAAAAATAGCCGAGGGCGGACTTTTCCTGCAACAACTGTTCCTGCTCCGACCAATGCGGAACGTCGATCAGGTCTTCGCCGCCGTCGAGCGCTTCGCCGAACAGCCCCACCTGTCCGCCGCTGCGCGCAGCGCGGTCAGCGGTTTCCAGCGCGGCGCCGACTGAAGCCATCAGGCTGGCGCGATGAGCATTGATCTGGTCGAATGCGCCGGCCTTGACCAGGGCTTCGAGCGTACGGCGATTCAGGTAGCGCTTGTCGACCCGGCGCGCCAGGTCAAACAATCCAACATACGGGCCATTAGCCTCACGTTCGACGACGATCGCGCCAATTGCCGCCTCTCCGCTGCCTTTTATTGCACCCAGGCCATAGCGGATTTCGCTTTGACTGACGGGTTCGAAGCGATAACCGGACTGGTTGATGTCCGGCGGCAACATGGTCAGCCCGTTGGCGCGGCAGTCCTCGTAAAAGATCCGCACCTTGTCGGTGTCGGACATTTCAGACGACATCGTCGCCGCCATGAACTCAGCCGGGTAATACGCCTTGAGCCAGGCCGTGTGATACGCGATCAACGCGTAGGCCGCCGAGTGCGACTTGTTGAAGCCGTATTCGGCGAACTTCTCCATCAGGTCGAACAGGCGCTCGGCCACCTTGGTATCGGCGCCGCGCTTGGCCGCACCTTCGAGGAAAATGGCACGCTGCTTGGCCATTTCCTCGGGCTTTTTCTTACCCATGGCGCGCCGCAGCATGTCGGCGGCACCGAGGCTGTAGCCCGCCAGAATCTGCGCCACCAGCATCACCTGCTCCTGATAGACGATGATGCCGTAGGTCGATTTCAGCACCGGCTCAAGATCAGGGTGGAAATACTCGGGCTTCTGCTTGCCCTGTTTGCGCGCGATGAAGTCGTCCACCATGCCCGAGCCCAACGGCCCCGGCCGGTTCAGTGCCATCAGGGCAATGATGTCTTCAAAGCAGTCGCCTTTCAGCTTCTTTTCCAGGTCCTTGGCCGAGCGCGATTCAGACTGGAACACCGCCGTGGTGTTGCCGTCGGCGAACAGCTTGTACACCGCGCGGTCGTTGAGCGGCAGGTCTTCGAGGCGGAAGTTCGCGCGGTCTTCATGGCGCTGCACGAAGCGCACCGCCTCGGCCAGGATGGTCAGCGTACGCAAACCCAGGAAGTCGAACTTCACCAGGCCGATGGCTTCGACGTCATCCTTGTCGAACTGCGACACCGCCGAGTCCGAGCCTTCGGCACGGTACAGCGGGCAAAAGTCGGTGAGTTTGCCCGGCGCGATCAGCACCCCGCCAGCGTGCATGCCGACGTTGCGGGTGATGCCTTCGAGCTTTTCGGCCAGCGGCAGCAACTCGGCGAGTTCTTCCTCGTTCTTGGCACGCTCATCGATTTGCGGTTCTTTTTCGCGCGCCTCGGCCAGCGTAATCCCCAACTCGTTGGGCACCAGCTTCACAAACTTGTCGACGAACAGATAAGGCAAATCCAACACGCGCCCGACATCGCGCAGCACCGCCTTGGACGCCATGGTGCCGAAGGTGACAATCTGCGACACCGCGTCATGGCCGTACTGATCCTTTACATACTGGATAACGCGATCACGCCCGTCCTGGCAAAAGTCGATATCGAAGTCGGGCATCGATACCCGCTCGGGGTTGAGGAAGCGCTCGAACAGCAGGTCGTACTCAAGCGGGTCCAGATCGGTAATGCTGAGGCTGTAGGCGACCAGTGAACCGGCGCCGGAACCGCGCCCAGGCCCTACCGGCACGCCGTTGTTTTTGGCCCAGTTGATAAAGTCGGACACGATGAGGAAATAGCCGGGAAAGCCCATCTGGATGATGGTGCCAAGCTCAAATTCCAGTCGCGCCACGTACTCCGGCAGTTTGGCTGCGCGGGTCGCTTCATCCGGATACAGCGCCGCCATGCGCACCTGCAGGCCCTCGAAGGAGCGCTGCCGCATGTAGTCGTCGAGACTCATTCCTGCGGGCGTGGGAAAGTCGGGCAACATGCTCTTGCCGAGTTCGAGTGTGAGATTGCAGCGTTTGGCAATTTCCACGCTGTTCTGCAAGGCCTCAGGCAGATCGGCAAACAGCGCCGTCATTTCTTCCGGGGTCTTGAAATACTGCTCGGTCGTAAACGGTCGCGGACGGCGCGGGTCACCCAGCATCATGCCTTCGGCGATGCACACACGCGCTTCGTGCGCCTTGAAATCGTCCGGCGAAACAAACTGGATCGGATGGGTGGCAACCGACGGCAGATTCAGTGCCGCGCCGACATCGAGCAGACCATCGATCAGGCGTTCGGTGTGCGGTGCACCGAAGCGTTGCAGCTCAAGATAATAGCGTCCGGGAAACAAGCTGGCCCAGGCTTCGGCGGCAGTCTGCGCGGCGTCGCGCTTGTCGTCGAGTATCGCCTGCGCCACGTTGCTGAAATCCCCGCCCGACAAGGCCAGCAGGCCGTCGGTGCCCGCCTCCAGCCAGACAGGATCGATCTCGGCACGGCCGCGATAATGGTTTTCCTGATAGGCCCGGGTCAGCAGCTCGCACAAACGGCGATAGCCTTCACGGTGCTGCACCATCAGCAACAGACGCGAGGGCCGGTTCCGGTCTGCTGCATTGCTCATCCACACATCGCAGCCAAAGATCGGCTTGATGCCGGCGCCGCGCGCCGCGCGGTAAAACTTCACCCAGCCAAAGGTATTCGACAGGTCGGACAAACCCAGCGCAGGCATTGCGATGTCGCGCGCGCGCTTGACCGCATCCCCCACCCGCACCAACCCGTCGGCGACGGAATATTCGCTGTGCAGACGGAGGTGGATAAATTGCGGATCGGTCATGAGCGGGTAACGAAAAATCTAAGCGCTATTTTAACGCCGACAGCAGTCGACCAAAAAACAAAAGGCAGCCCAGGCTGCCTTTTCTTCGAATTAATTGGATGCTATTCCGGTTCGCATTGGAACCGAGACGCGAAGGCAAGCCGAAGACAGTGCTGTAGCACGGCAGAGCGTGGATGTTGATGCTTTAGCATCTTTACAACCACGGCCTACCCCTTGCGGGTAACGCGCAGCCGACAAAGTATCGGTTTCAATGCGGAACGGAATTAGTTTGCGCGGCGCTTGAATTCGTTAGTCCGGGTGTCGATTTCGATCATGTCGCCGATGTCCACAAACGCCGCCACGGGCAGTTCGTATCCGGTGGGCTTGATGCGTGCAGGCTTCATGACCTTGCCCGAGGTGTCGCCGCGCACTGCAGGCTCGGTGTATTCGACTTCGCGGACCACAGTGGTCGGCATTTCGACCGAAATGGCCTTGCCGTCGTAGAACACCACTTGCAGCGGCATCCCATCGTCCAGGTAGTTGAGCGCGTCGCCGAGGTTGTCGGCTTCGATTTCATACTGGTTGTAATCGGTATCCATGAACACATACAGCGGATCGGCGAAGTAGGAATAGGTGCAGTCCTTGCGATCCAGCGACACCATTTCGAATTTGTCGTCGGCGCGATAAACCGTCTCGGTACCGGAACCATTAAGCAGGTTCTTGAGTTTCATCTTGACGACGGATGAGTTGCGGCCGGATTTCGAGAATTCGGCTTTGACTACCACCATTGGGTCTTGACCGACCATCACGACGTTGCCGGCGCGGAGTTCCTGTGCGATTTTCATGGGTGTTTCCTGCTGCGGGAGCGCTAAGAGTTTGAGTAAGCTCGCTATTTTAACTTGTTTTCGGCAAATTCCACCAGCTTGTCGGTCAGCCGCCCTGCCAGCCCGAGGCGGCCACACCACGTAGCTGCGTGCTGCTCGATGGCGGTCTGTCGGGCACGCCATTTGGCCCAGCAGGTGGCCATTTCAGTCGCGTCGGCCATGCCATTCCAGTGTCGCCACAGCGCACTCACCGCGTCTGCCGCAACGCCATCCATATCCACCGTATAGCGCGTCAGCAATGCGTCCAGTTTTTCCCAGTGTGCCCGCTCGTCTTGCGGATAGGCCTGCCACACCAGCGGGCGTGCCGCCCATTGCGCGCGTACGCAGGAGTCCTCGCCGCGCACGAAATTCAGATGACACGCCCACAACAAGTGGTCATACGCATCCTGATCGGTGAACGGCACGATCTGCAACCGCAAGGCGCCGCGCTGGTGCACCTCGCCCGCCTTCAAATGGGAAACGGCCAGCCAGGCTGCCAACTGCGGAATCACCCGACCTTCGGGCACCAGACAGGTGACGGGTCGGGAATCAGTCGCCCAGGCATCGAGCAAGGCAGGCAGCGCAGGATTTTCATAGGCAAACAGCGACACCCGCAATTCGTCTGTCGCGGGTAGTTCCAGACCAAACTGGCGCCAGAAAGCTGGCAGCGAATTCTCGAGAAACGTCGCGCGCCTGTCAGCCAGATCGGCCTCAACCAGCAAGCCGCCGGTATCCGGCGTGTAGCCGGGAAAGAAGAAATATTTGGTCAGCGGTAATCGCGGATGCGGCGACGGCAGGCGATGATGCCCGGCCACCCAGGCTTCGGCGCTCAGGTATTCGAGATTGATCCAGACAGGCGCGGGTGCGCGTTCGCTCATCGCCGTCAAATAGGATTCCGGCAAGGCACAGCCAAACGCCTCGATCACGACTTGCGCCGGCTCGGTTGTGTCGAGCGGCGTGCGCCACGCACAGACTCTCACCCCTTCGCAAACCTGCTGATCCGCATCGACCGCAACAGCCGGCCAGATGCGCTGGAACGCATGCAGGTCATCAACCCATAAGCGAACGGCGAGGTCATGCTCCTTGACCAGCCCGCGCGCCAACCGCCAGGCAATGCCAACGTCACCGAAGTTGTCGATGACGTTGCAGAAAATGTCCCAGGTGGCGCGCATGCCCGCATGCTACCGCATCCGCCATGGAGTGGCCGCCGCCCTGGCTCCCGACCGCGCAAGCCGAACCTGCGCGATACGCCATTATTCGGCACGTTAAAAGCAAACCACAATCAGCAGAAGGCCTTTGTTTTTTATCGGTTTATGCTTGTAAAAATCCGGACACGGTAGTAAAAAGCAAAAAGTTTGGTTTCAAGATCCATACAGGCTTGGCATTACCGCAGGGCACGACCGGGTAGCGCACTTGAATTCAGACCGACGGCCAAAAAAATCAAGTCGTCATATCGCCGCCATCGTGGTTTTGCCAGACGCGGTTATGTTTACTGTCACACCGAGGAGGAAGTTTGAATGGCAACAGGTACTGTCAAGTGGTTCAGCGACGCCAAGGGTTTTGGGTTCATTACGCCCGATGACGGCGGCGAGGATGTGTTCGCACATTTCTCCGCCATACAAAGCGATGGCTTCAAGACACTGAAAGAAGGCCAGAAAGTCACGTTCGAAGTCAGCCAGGGACCCAAAGGCAAGCAAGCTTCCGCCATCCAGCCGCAAGCCTGAATCGTTGAGCGCCGACAATAAGCCCCGCCTCGGCGGGGTTTTTTGTTGTGAACCTCATTCCCCACCATTCCAGCGTATAAGGCGGACCCTATAGATAGTTACTGCAAAAGATCTGACAACTCGTCTGCATGTTCTTCTTCCTTGGCCAAGATGACCTCCAACATCGAACGCGTAGTTGGGTCGTTCGTCGCAAAATAGTTCACCATTTCCCGATAACCCTCGATAGCAATTCTTTCAGCCACCAGATTCTCACGAATCATATCTTCCAGGCTATCGCATGTTGCGTACTCAGCATGGGATCGCTGGGTAACCTTGTCAGGGTCAAACTCTGGGGCCCCACCCAGCTGAACGATACGCTTCGCAATCAAATCTGCATGTGCAAGCTCTTCATTGGAATGCAACAGGAACTCCTGTGCGATCGGCTCGGCGTTGATCCCTTTAGCAACGAAAGAATGCTGACGATAGCGCAACGTGCATACCAGTTCGGTGGCAAGCGCATCATTGAGAATGCTGACTGCTGCCTTTGTGTCCAGACTGAAATTATCAGTCACTGCGCCTTCTTCGATATGCTTGCGCGCACGCGCCCTGAGCGCCTTGACATCCGATAGAAAGCTGCCACGATCAAGCTTGTTGCTGGTTTTGGTTTTGGCGCTGGTTATGTTAGTCGCCCGGGGGGAAGCCGTTTTCATAATGTATTCTCGCTAAAGTAAGGGAAAAATCGTTACATTTTTTACCGAATATTCTTAGCTGCATTCTGGACAAACTCGCCGCCCCGCTCGATTTCCTCACCAACTGGCAGCAAGGCAATAATTTCCGAAAATAAAAAGGACGCAAGCAGCACTTTCATGGTTTTCTCGCGAAGTTTTTATCATCAGAAACACATCGGTCACAAGCCAAGCGTAACCTGGAAAGCGTCTCCAATTTGCAGAGCAATCGTATGATCTAGCGCGTAAACAGTCTGTCAGAGGGCACGGATTGGTCTGTCGGATGATTCCTTCATTGACCAATTTCACGAATTACCTACGCGGAGCTTAACCATGTCGCAATCGGTCTTACTTACCCCGTCTTCTGTCAACCCAATCACACACTACATTCTGCTCCGTAGAACGCAGCTTTCCCTCGCTGCGGGCATAGCGCTATTGATCGGCACGTTGGTAGCAAGCTACATGCAGTCTTCGTCCGGTCTGGATGCCTTAAAGCAAATCGAGTTAACAAATCAGCGCTCAGGCCACGTGGATCATCTACGCAGATTGCTGCTGGATGCCGAGTCTGCATCCCGGGGATATTTGCTCACACATGACTCAAGCTATCTCACGCCTTATCTGGAAGTGATTCCAAAGGTAAAAGACACAATCGACACTATCAAAAATGAGGTCCCGCGCGAGACGGCGCTGTATGAGGAAACCCTAAATCTGACCAACCATGCACAAAGCATTATGGTGAATCTTGAAACCACCATCGTGCAGGGAGAGGCCAGTCAGCGCCTCAGAACAAGCCAGATTGAATATGGCAAATCTCTGATGGATGCCTATCGAAATCAACACAGCAAATTGAAAAATATTCTAACGACCGACAACCAGCGCCTTGTCGGGCAGTCATACAATAACTTCCAAAACGTCAGGGTTACAACGGTTGCGCTAGCAATCACTTCGTTGATGCTGCTGCTGCTGGCCATAGCGCAGAGTCAAAAGCAGCAAGATTTACGCAATCAAATTACCGGCCTACTTCGATCCGAGAATCAGCGACTCGAACAAGAAGTGCTCCATCGAACGACTGAATTGACGAATCTTGCAACCTATCTGACCAAAGTGCGTGAGACGGAGAAGTTGAGTCTGGCGCGCGAGCTTCATGATGAGCTTGGCGCCCTGCTGACGGCAGCCAAGCTTGACGCAGACTGGATCGAGCGAGAACTGCCAGCCGATACGAAGGCCTCGATCATGCAACGGTTGGCGCGCTTGAGACAGACACTGATCAGTGTCATCACGCTCAAGCGCCGAATCACCAATGACCTGCGTCCAGCCCTGCTGTATGACTTGGGATTGATCGAAGCACTCCGCGCGCTGGCCAAGGAATTCCGCCGAGAAGGCGAAGCCGAGCTACATATCGACCTACCACAGGACGAGCCCAAACTCACTGACTCAATCTCACTAAGCCTGTTCCGTATCGCACAGGAAGCATTAACCAACATTCGGAAATATGCCCAGGCACAACACATCAACCTGGCGCTACGATTTACCACTAGCACCATCGAACTGACAATAGTGGATGACGGTATCGGCTTTGACCTCGACTCGCCCAAACTTGCACGTCATGGCTTGGCCGGAATCAAACACCGGGTATATACCCATCAAGGGCAGCTCGATATCAACACAGCGCCTGGAACCGGAACCACCATCCGCGTGCTTATCCCGAACGCAATATCGGTTAACAACGTTTCGGAAAGCTCCTTTGCTGTTTAACAACATCGGACACGTAATCGACTAATTGATTCATATGCAACGACTTGTCGAAAAATGCGTCCATACCAAGTCCTTCGCAACGCTGACGCATGCTGTCATGTGTGAAATTGCTTAACACCACCTTGCGTGGTACGCCAAAGCGATGCGGATCAGTCTGAAGCGCTGAGAGAACACCAATGCCGCTGCCCTCCTCGAGATTAATGTCAATAATTACCAGGTCGACGGGCGATGTCGCCATGTACTGCAGAGCCATATGCTCACCTGCCACAGTGGAACATATTTCAACCCCCTCAAGGTCGCACAATATGCTTTTTAGTATTTCCTGCAAAAACCTGGAATCCTCAATCAGCATGACTTTCAGTGTGGGGGGAGAAGTAGTGTCTGGCATTTTCCAATTTCAAAGTACCTACTGACCAAGGAGGTCAATCGGCAATGAGTCCGTGTCGTAAAGCATAAGTAGCCAACTCTGCGTTGCTCGCCACATTGAGTTTTTCGGTCAGACGCGAACGATATGTGCTGATGGTCTTGACGCTCAGATGCAGATGTCCGGCTATATCCGAAACAGACTCCCCGCGCGCCAAGCGCAAAAATACCTGCAACTCTCGATCTGACAAGGTTTCGTGCGGTTTACTGCTACGCTCGCCGCTCATCTCGTCGGCCAGAAACTCCGCAGTACGTGCAGAGACATAGCGACGACCCAGTGCCACCATTCTAATCGCACGCAACAAATCATCCTGATCGCAATCCTTGCAGAGATAACCGTTCGCGCCATTTTTGATCATGGCCAATGCATAGCTTTCTTCTGGAAAGCCGCTGAGTATCAATACTTTTAGGTCAGGGTAGCGCTGACGCACAGTGCGAAGCACATCGACTCCGCTCTTTCCGGGTAGCGAAAGATCAAGCAACAAAACATCACATGATGTGGAGCGTAATTGCTCAAGCGCGTCGTCGCCATTCGACGCCTCGAAGCTGACATTGATTGCGGAGTCTCCACTCAGCAGCTCGCGAAAACCAGTTCGGACGATCTTGTGATCGTCCACGATAGCGACCTGAATCATGGATTACTCCCAAAAGAGCTGAAACGGCTATCACTTTACTCTACCAATTGTCCGTCAACTACCGGCCGCGTGCGAGATTAACCACAAACGCGACGACCGCCATCGCCAGAAAGACGAAAAAAAGAATCTTGGCAATACCCGCTGCACCCGCTGCAATGCCCCCGAAACCAAATACGGCAGCAATAATAGCGAGAATAAAAAATACCAAAGCGTAATGCAACATGACATTCCTCCTCGGGTTATCCAGCCCAGGCTGGCATATAAAAATGAAAAAACGTTATCTAGCGCTTTACCGTTAATCAGTCTAAACGCGCTCCGCCTTACAACCATCAGAAGCCGCCTATAAGGCTGTGGGACTAGGCTGACACCCGGCCGCTTAAACAGCGTAAAACAATCATCTGCCGACCGCTCTAAATCCACATCAGAAACAGAAAACCCGAAACAAAACAGCCCCTTATCAATGGCGACTGCAGCAAGCGCATTTCAGGTGCAACCGAGTAGGCGATGGCAAAAAACATGATGGTTTATCCTATCTAAGGCGGTGGGGAATGCGAGATCGGCCTAGGCATGTGAATGCTGTCATTCACAACAGAAACCACAAAACGGCGCGCCAACATTGGTCCAATCCACGAAATCAACATCACACACAGCAGCAAAAGAACCGCAGTATCAGCATGACGTTCCATAACCACTGAATCAACATGGCTGAATCGCCCCATCAGTAAACTAATCAGGACAATGCCTGGCAACATGCCAATCGCCGTACCGATGATGTAATCACGCCAACGCACCCGGATGGCGCCGGCCGCGAGATTAACCAAAGTAAAAGGCAGCAAAGGAAAGAGGCGCATCAATATTATGGTGAGCAACCCGCCCTTTCCGAGTTTTTCGTACAGAGGGCATAGCGACTTGGTGATTGCGAGTTTGCGTTCAAGGTCGAGCCAGTAGCCCACGATATAGGCAATCATCGCACCTACCATACAACCAGAAAAACTGTACAAAATGCCGGGAACTGTCCCGAACAGCATGGCCGACAGAGCGATCATCAGTGTGACAGGCAAACCCAGAACGCTGCCTGCGATGGACAACACCAATACCGTCGCGAGCGCCCATGAGGCTTGATTGACCGGAACCAACAAGATCAACCCGCGCTTTAGATCATGCAGGTCGGTCGTCGCATCCATACCCGAGGCTACAAAAGAAGCGGCAAGCCCTGTCAAAAGAAGGCTTGTGAACAGCCATCGAAACAAAACGATGGGCGGATTCAACCCTGAAGTGCAACGACGTTTTGATGTGATTGTAACTGCGCCA
>JASJPF010000022.1:0-55760 GCA_031426835.1 Thiobacillus sp. | reverse complement strand
CAGCAGCGGTTGCGGCTTCGCCAGCAGCAGCAGCAGCGTCAGCAGCGGGAGCAGCAGCTTCTTCAGCGGCTTTGCTTGCATCGATTGCAGCTTCGCCAGCATTGACTGCAGCTTCGCCAGCAACTTCAGCAGCAGGAGCAGCAGCTTCTTCTTTTTGACCACAAGCGGTCATGGAAACAGCCAGCAGAGCAGCCAGGAGGATAGAATATTTCATTTGATTTCCCTTTTCTTACGTATATAAAAACCCACACCAGAAATCGGTCCAGGACTTGCGATCCAGCCGACGCGCGGAATTCTAACAAATCGGCAAAAGAAAACCACTATCTACCAAACTTCTTCTGTCGCGAAAGAATTACGTTGCTTTGTTACAACAAGGTGCAACGCCCGCTCATGATAAGGGAAGTCGCGGTCTTAACCAAATGCAGGCCGGCCATTGGGTTGAATAATGACAAATCAAACCCTACTCGGCAAGCTTTGCCCGAACAAATTCTTCAAGCTTTTCAGGCAAGTTCCCCGCTGTGAGCGACCGACGGTAAGCCGCGTGAGCTTCGACTGATTTCCCTTGGGCGGCCATTGCGAGCCCCAATCCCATCCACCAGGTCCCCTGCTCTGGCTGCAGCTTGAGTGCCAGACCATATTGATGCGCTGCCTCTGCATGCTGCTTGAGTCGCGCAAGCAAAGCCGCAAGCGTAGCGCGATATTCAGCATCGACGCCCCGCCCCGCGATCCCGCCCTGCAAACTGGCCACCGCGCCTTCAACATCGCCACGGGCCGCCTGCAGGCGTGCCAGATTAAGTGCAAACCACGTGTTGTCCGGGCTTGCAATGCGCCCATCGCGTAAAACGGCTTCGGCTTCAACGCTGAGGCCGGTTTCACTCAACAGCGTTGCCAGCGTCTGGCGGGCAGCGACATGACCCGGAAACAGCCTGATGGATTCCTCCAGCAATGGGCGCGCCAGGTTTTCCCGCCCTTTCTGTATCAGCGTCACGGCCTTGCGATAACGCTCTTCTGCGTCTTCTTCGGCACTCGGCTTGTTGATTTCCTTACGAATATCAGGAGGTGGCACGATCCGGTCCGCTAGCTTCAGCGAAACAGGTGCCACCAGAGGCCCTGCAGTCGTGCTTTCTGCAGCAGCCCCTCTTGTCGAAACCTTCGCATCCAGGCCCTTGATCGGTTCCTGCTCGACGACCCGTTTAGTGGGTTGATCAGCCGGTATCGGCATAGGGTCCTTTTCGGCTAAGGGCTCAGGCAGCGCAACAGCTACTGCAACTTCTATATGCGGCACCACTTGAGGCTGCTTCGCCACCACGGGTTGGAGCGGAATGATTTGGACAGGCCAACGTACAAGCCATACCAGCATGCCCGTGACCAATAACACCACCACACCGGCAACCTGAAGCCCTCGCTTTCGCGAAAATGAACGCGCAACAGGAAACAATGGCACTTGAGGTGGGGGCGAAGCGACCTTGCGTTCGTCAAGATCGCGCAGTGTTTGATTGATAATGCTCATTGATTCAAGACCGTGGTGTGGGGCAGCAACATGACTACACCTTGAAATATAACCCGCTTGCAGCCATTACAACGGCCAGCACCACGAGTGCTGCCCATACCGGATACCCACCAATGCGCCCCACCCTGCTTGCTGACGGAGTGTCCTGAGCCGCCTGGCGAACTTCGCGCCTGCCGACACGATTCAGGCCCTTGCCATAAGCCAGCATCAGCGCTTTGTGGGCGATCACATTCACAATTCGGGGAACACCCGCGCTCGCCTGATACAACAGGCCGAGTGCGGGTGGGCCGAACAGCGCAACGCCATCGGCGCGATACCCCGCCCGACCCAAACGGTGCGCCAGATAGGCGGCAAGCTCTTCGCGCGTCAAAGGCCGCAGCCGATCTTGAAAGCTGATACGGGTTTTAAGCTGGGGAATCGCCTCCAGCTGGGAATCCAGTTCAGGCTGACCGAGTAGAACTATGCTCAACAGCTTGCGCTTTTCTGTTTCCAGATTGGATAGCAACCGGATCGTTTCCAGGCTTTCCAGCGAAACCGCTTGTGCCTCATCCACGATCATCACCACGTGAAGATCGCGCTTCGCCAAGTCGAGCAACCGTAACTGGATGGCCTTGTGTACGCGAAAGACGCTTTCTTTCCCGGACAGCTTGAAGCCGAGTTCCGCGGCAACTGCGAACAGAATCCCGATGGGTTCGAGTGCGGGGTTAGGCAGATAAACCGCGTGAAAGTGCGCGGGAAGCCGCGCCAGCAGGGTGCGGCACAACAAGGTTTTCCCGGTGCCGACCGCCCCGACAATCTTGATGAAGCCTTCACCGTTTTCAAGCGCATACAGAAGCGTATTGAGGGCCTCTTGATGAGGCGGTGAGGCATAAAAGAAGTCGGTATCGGGGGTGAGTCCGAAAGGCGCTTCAGTCAGTCCGAAATGCGCAAGATAGGACAGCGTATGGGTGGCAGCGGGCAACTGAATCGGTTCCTCACATTCCGGTACAAGGCCGGGTGGGCACTGTACGTCTTCGGCACAGGAGCGTGCCAGCGCTGTCATGGCGCCGAGGGGGAACGCTCCAGTTTTTCGATTCGCGCACGGGTGGATTCCGCATCGGCCTGCCAGTCTTCATGGCTATTGATGACGGTAGGCTTGATCAGGATCACCAGCTCACTTTTTCTTGAGCGTTGATTGGTGTTGCCAAAGAAATACCCCAGCAAGGGCACATTACCCAGACCGGGAACCTTGTTGGAGCTGCCATCGAAAGACTGCTTCATCATCCCGCCGATGGCGACGATGCGGCCGTCTTCCACCTGCACCACGCTGTCCGTTTCCGACACGGCGCTGGAGGCGAGCGGTAACGTCAATTTGTTTTCAGCACCGGCGTCGATGTTCTTTATTTTTTCAGTCACCACACTCACCGAGGGCCGGACATGCAGGGTAATGCGGCCGTTTTCGTCGATCTGCGGCGTGACATCCAGCGCGATACCCGAGAAAAACGGCTGTAACGTCACGCTGGGGCTAGACGTGGTACCAGATCCGCCGGTATTGGTGGTGGTTGACACATTGGTCACAAAGAAATCGTCGGTGCCCACCTTGAGTACGGCCTTCTGGTTGTTCAGCGCTGCGATACGCGGACTGGAGAGCACATGAACGGATCCCTGTGTTTCAAGAAAATTGATCAGCGCTGAAAAGCTCTTGGTCTGGAAGGCCAGACCAAGCAGGCCACCTGTGGTGCCATTCGCTGCGGGCAGTCCGCTGCCCAGCACGGCAGCCAAGGTGGAGCCCGACGTCACCGCGCCTGTCAGCAAATCGAAATTGCCCGCATTGGCCCCTGAAGAAAACTTGTGCTGGCCATTATTGAATACCGACCAGTTGATCCCGGTCTGGAAGCCGTCATTCAATTCCACCTCGAGAATTTTCGCTTCGAGCATGACCTGACGTTCAACCGCAAGGGCGGTGGCTTTAAGGAATTTCTCAACGTCCCGCATCGACCGCGACGTTGTCTTGACCACGACCACGCCGGATTGCGGGCTCACGATGACCTTGCCGGCTTCACCGACGATGGTCTCCAGCGCCGCCTTCAGTTCGCCCCAGAAATCCGAATTGAGTGAAGTGTTGATCTTGCTGGTTTCCAGCGATTTTTGCGAGCTTCCGCCACTGCTTCCTCCAGTTGCGCCCCCACCACTGGATGCGGCACTGACTGAGCCTGAAATCACGCGCGTATCGGACGAACCGGAGCGCGTACCCGCAAGGTAGTTCACCTTGAAAATACGCGTTTGCGCAGTCAGCGGATGCACCACTACGCGACGACCGTCGATCGTATAGTCGTAACCATACAGTTCGCGAATGGATGAGAGCGCCTCAGGCACCGTGACGTTCTTGAGATTGGCCGAAATCGCGCCTGCCACTTCCGGGTGCACCAGCATGCTGTAGCGGGTGCCGGAAATAATGGCCAGGAACACGTCCTGGGCGGGTGCACTTTTAACCACCAGATCGAAACGCGGCTCAATCGGCTCTGCGGTACGCTTGGGCAGTTCCAGCTTGAGCGGTGGCATCAGCGCAGCCCGGGCCTGATCTTCTGTCATGGGCTGCGGGGTTGGCAGGGGTCGCGCAGCCAGTGCGGCTTCCTGCTGGATCGCCTGCTGGGTTTCGCGCGGGGTCAGCGGACCCGCGCAGGCCATCAGCGCCAATGGTCCTGCAAGCATCATGGTCAAGCGCTTAATCATCCGCCATATCTCCCGTTTTTCATTTGCCACGCTGTCTCTTATCGACTTGCGGATAAAGTTTAAGCACTGTTATTTCCCGGCCTCGACGCAACTCGACTTCGCTTTCGCTGATGCGCACCAGCCGCGCATCCTGATAACGGTCGCCAAGTGCAATTTCCTGACCATCAATAATGGCTGTTTTCTGTTTGCCACTCACCTTGATCGCTGTCAACAGCGACACCGGGCGCTCGCCTTCCCCGGTTGCGGCCGACACGACGGGGCGTGCCGTGGGGTCCGGCAGGGCGGCGGCCATGGATGGCGCCGCGGCCAGCATGACCATAACGATCAGCATCATACGCGCAGCCATGCTTCCTCCAGGCTCAGGGTGTGAACGGTCAATACCAGGGTCAAGTCGGGTCGACCCGCGGCATTGAGGGAGGCTTCGACCCAGTTCAAGCGCCAGGGCAAAGCCTCAAGACGCGTGAGATAGGCGACCAGATCCGCATAGCGGCCACTTACGGTGACCTCAAAACCGTGCCGATAATAGCCGGGCGGCGCACCTTCAACCGCGTCGGGAAGCGCAACCGGCTGCGGGCTCAAGGTCTTGAATCCGGTAATCCGGACGCCTCCCTGGCCGCGCACCACGTCCTTCAGTACCTGATGCATGCGTGCGGGGGGCACCAGTGAACGCTCGCGTGATTCCAGATCAGCATTCACCCCGGCCAACCGTGTTTCCTGGTCGGCCAAGGCGGCGCGCACGGTCCGGTCTGGATCTTGACCTACCAGATTGGCAAGCTGTGCGCGCTGCTGCTCAATTTGCAGCAGCGTTGACTCGGCACCGCTCAGGCGGATGAGTGCATTTTTCTGCCGGAGCTGGCTCGGGTCGATTAGAAAAGTTTGCACGACAAACAAGGCCACCACCAATGCTGCGGCAAAAACAAACACCCGCTCGCGCAGGCTCATCGCATCGATGCGGGCGCTGAATGCGCGCAATTTTTCACTGTTCATTGGATGCCCCCTGCGACGTAGCGTGTTCCGGGCTGCCGGCATATAAGGTGAAATCCAAGTGGTCAGCAACTGCACCCGTTGACGGAGTGCCACTTGCCTGAGACGCCATCACCGCCTTCATGCCGGAAAACTTCAGGCCCACAAAGGGGGGCTGCTTGCCGAGGCGATCCATGTAGGCCGTCAACAACTCAGCCTTCAACGCGGCGCCCTTGAGCACAACGTAGCCCGGCGAGAACGTGAATTCATTCAGCCAGACGCCTTCCGAACTGCTGAGGGCGAGTGCACGCAATTGGGCCGAAAATCCGGTTGAGGTTGTGTCCATGGTGCGGCTGATCGATGCCAGCAGCGCCTCGCGTTGCGCCACCTGTTCCTGTGTCGACTGGACGCGTTCGGTCAGCAACGCGCTGACCGAACGATTGGCCGCGGCGTTCAATTTATCCAAAGCTTCTTGTGCGCTTGCCTGGCGAACAGCCAGCGCCTCTGCCTGCGTTTCAATCTTGTCGGCCTGGTAATACTGGTAGCCGGCCCATAGCAATGCTGCAACCAAAGCCGCGCCCAGCCCCCACGCCATTTCACGGAAACCGAATGCATAGCGCTTTTGCAGCAGCTGTGGACTGGCCAGGTTGATCTGTTGACTCATGGGCGGGTGTCTTCCATGCGCAATGCCGCACCAATGGCGTGAAGGCAGGGCGTCGGCAGCTGGTTCACATCCGGGAAGGCCGACGTGTCGAGCGCGCTTGCCAGATCCATGACTTCAACCGGCAAGGCCAGATTGCCGGCAAGCCCATTGCGTATACGGTCGCCTTGCGCGATCGGCAACATCAGCAGGCGGTCAACCGGAATCCCGCCAAACTGCCGGTCGTAATGATCGAGCGTGCGTTGAATTTCAAGGGTTAAACGCTCAAGCGCGTTTTCCATGTCGTCGCCTTCCAGCAACGCCTGCGTCACGCCCAGGGTACGCGCCATGCACAACTCTCCGTCCAGCGACAGCGTCAGCAACCCCCCGGTTTCGATAAACGAAAAGACGGCGAGCGCACGGCCCGGTGTTTCCAGCCGGTTGGCCAGATTGCGCTGGGCGGTTTCGATAATGTCGATGATGGCAAGGTTCAGACCCGCCCCAGTGGCAATCGCAGTTTCTTCTGCGATCAGGCTGTTTTTGGCCGCCACCGCAAAAATCTGTCGGACGTGGGTCAGATGTTCGGGATGCGGCACTGCCAGCACGTCGACGGTGCCGTCGTTGGCATGAAAATCGAGCATGTCCTGGATTTGCCAGCGCACAGCAGATTTCAGTTCATCTGCCGGCACGTTGGGGGCGTCGAGCACTCGCAGCTTGTAATCTGCGGGGCGCAGCACCAGGCTGACCGGACCCTTGTTCTGCAGATCACTCAGCGCTTCATTCCAGTTGTCGCCTTTGACGGCCACCATGCCGACAGCCAGCAATTTGGGCACGGCCACCCTGCGGTCCACACGTGCGTATGCAATCTGCCCAGGGAGGCGCAAATAGGCGGTGAGGCCTTGCTCGGTAGTTCGACGGAAAAACCGCATGGTTCAGACCTTGGTTTTTTTCTGGACTTAACTGAATAAGCGATTGTTATTAAAGCGTTAAACAAGGCCATGAAGAATTTATTCACGGCAGATGCTCAAAACGCAAACGGGCTGAAATCTGTTCAAACGCCGGTCATGCCTACTGTTACGACCAGTTGGGCAGAATCTTTCGGACAAATCAAAATTAAAATCAGGCCCTGCGGCCCTTGGCAGGCATTTCGTCAATACATTTCCCGAAAGTAGATCAGGGGTTTGCTGCCCCGGTGCAGGCCAAAGCTGCCCCGCGCAGCCGGATTCTGATCATAGGCCGCCCCACTCCATCGCCCCTGCAACCAGGATTGCGACGCCGCGCCCGCCGCGCTGACCACACCCGGAACCCCCACGCAGGTGCTGCCCGCCCCGGTTGCGCCAAGTAGTAGCGTCAGATCGACGCTACCGGTGTTGCCTGTACCTGGCTTGGATAATTTAAGGTTGCCGCGCCCTGCATTGAAACGGCCCGACAACGTCACCGATGTTTCGCAGGCATTGAGGTCACGCCGCCAGTTGGATAGCGCCACATTCGTGGCAGCAAGCTGGGTGCAGGCATCCGCCGTGTTGCGGCTAAATCCGCTGCCAGTCCAGAACCGGGTTTCGATCGGTACCGGCAGGTCGAGTAATTCCGCACCATGTGCATTGGTCAACACCAGTTGGCCGAAGCGGATTTCATTGCCGGAGTCGAACGCCATGCTGGAAAAAACTACGGGGGCAGTGGTGTTGATCAGGCCATTGCCCGAAATGGCATTTTCAGCACTGTCGACGATGCTCATCGACAGGCTGATGTCAGCCAGGAACGGTGCGATGGGGGTCGTCCGCGTAAAGGCAACCACATCTGTTGCATTAACCGTCAACGTTCCCACGCCGGCGCCGCTTGCCGTCACCACCGGTGTTCCCACCAGACCCGTGTCCAGGGTGCCGGTGGCGGCGGAATAGGTTTGCGTGGCACCTGCGGAAACCAGCTTCCACAGCGCACCCGCATAGTTGGTGGTGGTGCCGCCCGCTGCATTTTTTGCCGTGATCGTGGCCTGCGGCAACGTCAGATAGCCAAATGGCTGGCCGATATAGGTAAACGACCGCGTCGGGCAGGCCGTGTCGTTGAACGTTTTGAACTGTGGCGTGCCGGTCGTCGTCAGCACAAAATGATCGGGCACAAACCGGCCGACGTTGAAGCTTGCCGACTCGATATTTCTTTCTGCCGCGGTGGAGCCGTCTGCAGCATCTACACCCGCAAAGGTCGTGTCCACCAGCTTCATGGTAAAGGCCCCCACTTCGGAATAGCTGGCACTTGTGGTGGTAACCGTTCCCGACGCAGCCGTCCACGCTCCCGTGGTCAGCACCCCCAGCGTACAGCCGGTGCCCGGTAGCACGCAGGCGGTCAGGCTCGCAGCCGGATTGCCGGTGTAATTCGCAGTCGTCGCACCCGTAGCATTTTGCGCCGTAGCTGCAAGGCGAAATGGCTGGCCGGCTTTGTGGACGTTTCCACCCGCCGCCGCAGTGTTATACAGGGTACGGGCGGTGCCGGCGGTGCTGCTGTCCACATCGCTCACCGTGATGCTGCCGAAGCTGGCGGGCCGCAGGGCAAAGCTATCGGTCGAGCAGGAGATGACTGTTGCTATGCCCGTTGCCGGGTAACTCATCCGAATCCGTGCATTCGGCCAGGCATTGGATACATTGATGCCGGCGAGTAATTTTCGGCCTTGATCGGCAGTCACGTAGGTAAGCGAACCCAGATTCTGGATCAAGCCCAAGCCACCGCAACTTCCCCCGCTTGAAGCGTCAACCAGTTCCAGTTTCACGGCGCCGGTAAACGCCGTTTCGACGGCAACGCCGCCGGTCCGGATCGCAACCACGTCCAAGCCAAAAGCGCTGGCGGCCACTTTGGTTTTGATGACACCCGCCACACTGCCGACTGCCGTGGTGGTCTCGAACGCGTTAAAGCCGCTGGACGCGGCAGCCGTGGCCACGCAGGTGCTCACGCCCCCCACTTCCGCCTGATCGGCCGCGCTGAAATAGAGTTCTGCGTCCTTGCCAAGCTTGACCTCTCCCGCTGTTACCAGCGCGCCCCGAATGCTGGAGTCATCGTCAAATTCAATTTTTGAGCTCGTTTCCGGCGCATAAATCACGCCGACGAACGTGGCATCCTTGCCCACCTGCCAATCGGATCCCGGGTAGAGAAACACTTGAAAATCGGTCACGGCACCGGCTGCGTTGAAGGACAGGTCGTCGCCCCCGGAAACCTTGCTGCCGATGTAAAGCTGCACCGGCCCGGAGGACACCACGACCTTGGCCTTATCGCCGAGGGACAGTTGGTCGATGAAATAACGGCCCGCCGTCAGCTTGACCGTCGCGGATTCTCCGACGTCCAGCTTGTCGATGTAGTAAGTGCCGCCGGTGAAAGTCGTGGTGGAGGATTTCGCCACCGTGATGTCGTTATAAGAGCCGGCTACCACTTTTGAGGCGCTGGTATCGGTGCTCCCGGTGCTGGGAAAGGTGGCGGGCTCGAGGCTCGGATAGCTCGGGCTCGGGCTCACGCTGACAACATTGCCATTGCCGGCATTGATGGCATCGAGCTTTCCATTGTAATTCTTGCCACCGTTGACCCTGGAGATGGTCACGCCATTGTTGACGGAGGAATCCTTGCCGACCTTCAGCCTGTCGCCTGACAACACAGGATAATCGGAGGGGATCGGGCCGCAGGCCGCCCCCGCAATGCCCGGGATGAGTCCAATCAGAAAGCAGGCCAGAATCGTTCTCAACATAGTTTTTCTCCCAACGGGTGCAGCGAAGTCAATCGGTGGCTCATCATCATTTTGCGAAGCTCGCTTGAATTTGACGCTCAACATAATCCACCCCGCCGACCAGCCCCGCTGTCGCTGTCGAGGTGACCTGATAGACCGTAACCGAGTCAGCTCCATCGGTATACGGACCCGAGGGAGCACAGCTGACAATTACGGTAAATGAAGCGAGTATCCCTGCTGGAAAATCGAGGGTGGTGGGTACAGCCGTGCACAATGGCGTAGGGTTTTGCACCACCTGCCACGCTGCCCACTCAATCCCCGTCCGCGCCGCCTGATACGCCCGACTGCCCTGAACATCCAGCGCACTGCTGATATGGCTGGTACGCGATAGCGACACCATGTAGGCCGCCAACGAGGCCAGAATCACCAGCAAAAAAATCGCAGCCGGCAGCACAAAACCCGAGGCGTCGCGTGGCAGGCCGCACAAGCCCTTGATTGCGCGCCGGTTGCGCCGCAGCCCGTTCATGGCTGATTACCCACTTGCATATTGCTGTACAGCCGCACCGTTTCGTCTTCCTGGCTTATGCTCAACGTCATGCTGACCAGGCCGCCGCGCTCGGTTACACCGGGCTGATAACTGAAATTGCAGGCGCTGACCCGGTTGGCCAGCAGCGCGCTCGACATGGGCGCTACCGGTGGCATGGGCTGGCTCGCCGCGATGGCATAGCCCCAAAACCGCGTCAGCGTACCGGCCACCGGATCGCACGCATACGTCACCGGACCCTCGACGACCTGAAAGCGATTTCCGGGGGAAGCCAGCGGGAACTGCATGGACGCCTTGGGCGTTATGGCGATGTTATTCACGGCGGCCGCCCCGCCCGTATAGGCAGAAAGCGTATCGCCTGCCCAAGCGTCGGCCCCGCCAATGCCCAGGTTATAAACCGCAATCAGATCACCCGCCTGCATCGCAATCGGCGGACCCAGCACATCGAAACTGCTGTCCCCGGACGTAGAAGTGAAATCCAGAGGGTCGTTGCCCACACTGCCGTCGCCCTGGGTGCGATAGCGCCCGCCATCGCGGGTACCGAGAAACTCCAGATAGGACACCCCGCCCACCGAATCAACCCGCACGCTGTTGGGTAGCGCCAGTCTGATGTCGCGCCCCATGCGTCGTAAGGCCGTGTCGGCGGTATCGGTGAGGCGGGCGTGACGGTCCTGGGCGATATAACTTTCTATCGGCACACGCAGGAATACCGCCACCATCGAACCGACAATGCCGGTAATGGCGATGACAAGAATCATCTCGATCAAGCTGAAACCAGCGCTTTTATAGAGTGGGCGCATAGCGTGTACGATAGCCTGAAAGGCTAAGCGTCTGGTTGCTCGGAGCATTGACGGTCACGGTTACCAGCAGGGTTTCGCCGGCGGGAATGCCATTAAACGCGCCCGCCGGCTGAACCAGCACGGTCGCGGTATAGCCCCCCAGGCCTAGCACCGCGACGCCGGTAATATCGTCGATACCCACCATCATGAAACCGTCGTAATCGTTGACGTTGTCGAACGGATTGGTTGCGGAGTAGCGCGTTTCAGCTTGAGCGACTTCAGGCCCCATGCCTTCCACGACCGTCGCACATCCGGTGGGACCAATAACAGCACTGGTTGCCGTATCGGCCTGAGCATCGTCCGGATCGCAATAGGTATAGGGTTTCGACAACACTTCATCCAGCAGCGATTCAGCAGTGGCCATCGCCTGTTTTCGGATAGCGGGGTCCACACTCGCGCGCGCATTAAGGCTATAGACCGACACTACGCCCATCACCGCCACCCCCACCACGACGATGAACACCAGCAGCTCGATCAGGCTGAGGCCGCACTGCCGGAGCATGAATAGAGACTTAGTCGTGGACATAGCCGGTTTCCTGTTCGACCCACACATGGTAGGCGCCGGCGCCGTTGACCTGTATATCGAGCTGCGCGGCGATGTTGGGCCGACCGCCTGCATCAAAGCCCAGCGCCGCCACCGGGCTGGCAATCGCCACGCTGTTCGGGGCAGTCACGGTATAAGGCGTTTCGCCCCCCGGCCCCGGTGCCAGGCCGGCACACGCCGCGTCGTAACACAGCTTGGCATTGTTGGAGGTGAGTTGAACAAAGACATCACGGCGCTGGGCGATGGCCAGTTTCTGGGCGAAACGCGCCGTAGCGGCGAGCTGGTCGGCAAAGCCACGACTATCAAAGCTGTTATGCCCGACCAGACGCGGCACGGCCACCGCCGCGAGTATGCCGGCGATGACCATGACCAAAATGAGTTCAACAAGGCTGAAACCTCGTTGCGGAATGGGTCGGCAACGACGTGGGAACTGCTGGCTTACATCGCTTTCCCGGGATACGTCGTCACCTGACATACACCTGATTTAGCAGCCCGTGGTGACGATCGTGCCCGTCGTCGCTGCCGAATTCGCCGCGCCACCGTTGGAGGGGCTGTAGGTAAACGAGCAGTTGGCCGAGGCCGTGCCACCGGTAACCCGAACGGTAACGACTGAGCCAATTACGGCGCCACCTGTTGCCGTACCCGTCACGAGGCCGTCATCAGTCGTTGCATACCCTTCTGCGATGATTGCAGCCTGCGTTGCGGGAAAAACCGAGGTCAATCCGGCTGCATCGATAATGCCTGAGAGGTTGGCAGTCGGATAACCATTGATCACGTTGACGATACCTTGCTCTGTACACACCGTTGCGGTGTTGTCAGCGGTAACCGCCGTTCCCGGACATGCCGCCGCATCGGCCACGCCGCCACGAACCAGCACGGTGCCGTGAATCATCGCAGAAGCTGACTGTACCGCGCCACGAGCCGCGTTGAGCTTGGCGATACGCGCATCGCGCTGGATGTTGGAGAAGCGCGGCAAGGCCACCGCAGCAAGAATGCCAAGGATGACGATGACAACGATCAATTCGATCATGGTGAAGCCGGACTGTCTGGTTTTCATGGTGGTCTCTTTATCTGTCTGGGTGGTTTGCCTAATGGTGCCGCCCAGTTTGGCGACCCTCATACAAGCATTTCGGCCTTCGTCAAGTTAACTTAAGGGGTAAACGGCGCCTGCACCCCAAATTACTTGATTGCCACGCTCGCCAGATCCCACATTGGCAGGAACACCCCCAGTGCCAGTACCAGCACAATGCCCCCCATGGCAGCGATGATGAGCGGTTCGATCCGGGCGGCCAGGGTCTTGATCTCGTAATCCACCTCGCGCTCGTACATGTCGGCCACTTCCTGCATCAGTTCATCAATGCTGCCGGTTTCCTCGCCCACCGCAATCATCTGCATCACCACCGGGTTGAACACCGCGGCGGTCTGCGCAGTTCGCAAGATCGATTCGCCGCGTTCGATGCCATTACGCATTTGCAGGACACGCGAGGCAATCCAGGCGTTGTCGGTGACTTCGGCCACCACCGAGAGCGCCTGCGCTGCAGGAATGCCGCTCTTCAATGACAAGGCAAGCGTACGAGCAAAGCGGGCAAGCGTGCTTCTCAGCACGATCGAACCCGTCAACGGAATCCTCAATTTGAAGCGGTCCCAAACCAGACGCCCATCATCACTCGCACGCCACGTTCGAAACCCGGCCACCGCCAGGACCAGACCGGCCAGCATGAACCAACCATATGCCAGGGTAATGCGCGAAGACTCGATGAGGATTTTGGTCATCAGCGGCAACTCGGCACCCAAGCCTGCATACACTTTGGCAAAGGCCGGAATGACGAACACATTGATCACGGCAATCGCAACCACCATGGCGATCAGGACAAAGGTCGGGTAACGCAGGGCTTCCTTGATGCGGGAACGGGTTTCGCGCTCGAATTCGAGATGCTCGAACATCCGCAGAAAGATTTCGTCCATCCGCCCGGTCGCTTCGCCTACCCGCACCATGGCGATGTAGAAAGGTGAAAAAACCTCAGGATGCTGACGCATGGCCGTCGACAAATCGCGGCCGGCTTCGAGCGACTCTTTCAGGGAAGCAATCACCCGGGCGAAAGCCGCATTGCTAGTCGACTCGATCAACCCGGCCAGCGAACGCAAGATGGGTACGCCGGCCCGCATCAAGGTATAAAGCTGACGCGAAAACAGCTGCACGTCGATGGATTTGACGGTGGGTGCGAAAAGGCTCATCCCACCCTGACTTGCATCGCGGCGCTCAGATTGACTGGTTTCGCTGATGCTGACGGGTGAAATGCCGTTTTTCAGCAGACGACTCGCACAGTCGGCAGCACTGTCCGCCTCCAGGATCCCTTGCGTTTTGTCGCCGCCCGGGGAGCGGCCGGTATAGCTAAAACGCAGCATCAGCTGGTTTCATCCTGAGCACTCACCCGCATCGCCTCAGCCAGCGAAGTCACGCCCGCCCGCGCCAGCGCAATGGCCTGGTCGCGCAAGGTATGGCCCGCCATCGCCGCACGTGCCGCAAGCACAAAATTGGCGGGATCATTGCGGCCCAGGCTTTCCGCCAGTGCAGTGTTGATCTCGAGTAATTCATGAATGGCGCGGCGGCCGGCATAGCCGGTACCGTGGCAACGGTCGCAACCCGCACCCGCGACGTAGTCGTCTTCGCCCTGTTCACTCGCTTTCGCCCGCCCCAGCCAAACGCGCTCTTGCGGCGTCAGGGGATGAGGCGCCTTGCAGTTACCGCATACCTGGCGCATCAGCCGCTGCGCCAGCACCCCCTGTACGGAAGTCGCCACCATGAATGCGGGCACCCCCATATCGAGCAGGCGGACCGGAGTGGACGCCGCATCGTTGGTATGCAGGGTGGACAGCACGAGGTGGCCCGTCATGGCGGCGCGAAGCGCGATCTGCGCCGTTTCCGGGTCGCGCATCTCGCCGACCAGAATCACGTCCGGGTCCTGGCGCAGGATGGCGCGCAGCACGCGGGAAAAACTGAGGTCGATCTTTTCGTTCGCCTGCACCTGAATAACGCCGGGCAGCCGGTATTCCACCGGGTCTTCGACGGTGATGATCTTGGTGCCCGGCTCATTGAGTTCCCCCAGCGCGGCATACAGTGTGGTGGTCTTGCCGCTGCCGGTGGGGCCGGTGACCATCACCAGGCCATTGGGGCGGTGCAATATCGCACGAAAGCGTTCGAGCATGTCGGGCGGCATGCCCAGGCTGTCGAGGGTATGGGGATTATCGCCCTGGCTCAGCAGGCGCATCACCACCGACTCGCCATATTGCGTGGGCATGGTGGACAGCCGCACATCGACCGTGCGGCCGCGCACCTTGACTGCAAATCGTCCGTCCTGCGGCAGCCGCTTTTCGGAAATATCCAGCCCGGACACAATTTTCAGGCGCAAGGCCAGTGCCGGTGCAATCTTGAGGTCGGCCTGGGTCTGCGGGTGCAGCACGCCATCGATGCGGAAACGGATAGCCAGCTGCTTTTCCTGCGGCTCGATGTGCATGTCGGAAGCGTTCACCTGCAGCGCATCCTCGAACAGCGTTTGCAGCAAGCGCACCACCGGCGCATCAGCCTGACCCTCACCCAGCGCTTCGAGGCCGATGATGCTGGCCTCGGCCTCGCCCATGTCGCGCGCGAGTTCCTCGGTCAGGCCGTGAATGTCGTCGGTGCGCCGATAGAGCCGGTCGATTGCCGCCAGCAAGTCACCTTCGGAAACGACCGCAAGCTGAATGCCTTCCTGGATAAGCCGGGCCACTTCATCGTACGCAGACAGGTCGGTCGGGTCGGCCATCCCGACGAAAATATCGCCGTCCTTTCGCGCCAGCGGAATGGCGCGAAAACGTCGCGCCTGGGTTTCCGGCAGCAACTGCAAAATGGCAGGTTCAGGGCTGAATTTTCGCAGGTCGACAAAAGGAATCGACAGTTGCCGCGCCAACGCCTGGGCAATATCGTTTTCCCCCGCCATCCCGCTTTCAACAATCACCCGCCCCAGTCGACGACCGCTTTTTTTCTGCGTAACCAGTGCGATTTCAAGATCGGCACTGGAAATCACCTTTTGCTGAACCAGCAAATCGCCCAGGCGAATTTTCTGGCGCGTGGGATGCGCGGCGGGAGGCGGTGCTGACGCTGTCTGCATGTTGGGTCGGGGTAATGTAAGAATTATCTTGTCGGTATCAAGACATATCGGCATGGATAGCCGTTGCCTTAAGCGAATAAGGCGTCAATTCAGGAAATTGCCGTTTTGCTTCGCCCACAAGCATCCGCGAACAGCGTGTGCTGCGGGACGATGGACACCGCCAGTCAAACCCGATCCCTCACACCGGACCATCGCGTGCTCAAAGACGCGTTACTTGATCTGCTGCTCGATCATCTCGCCGGGTTGATTACCCGGGCGCAGCTTGCCCTGGTAAATAAAACCTGCGCCGTAACGGCGGCGGCCATCCGCCGCGGTGATCAGCTCGTTTTCGCTCCAGATCCAGACATGGCCGTCGCGGGTATCGAGGATAAACGCGCGTCCGCCGCCCTTGCTCCCTTCGGCAGCGGCCAGCGGCAGCGCCTGGTAACGCTCGCCATCAGCCAACGCACTACCCGACAGTGCCAGCAGCCCCAACAACATCCATCCTGTTCGCATCATGCTTCCTTTCAGTTCGAGTTGCTTGTGCCCTTTAGGGTAAAAAGCGCGGCCACCGCAGCTGCGTCCAATCTATATTCATGATTGCAGATATCGTCGTGCACCCGGATCTCGCCCTGGTCCGCAATGATGGCATCACATTCCGTCTGGCCGACACTGCGCAACATGGCCTGAATCTTGTCCATATCATAGGGGCAGTGATAGCTGACCGGGCGCGGGTCGTAAACGCGCACATCTTCTTCGGCGAACAGGCGCTCGATCAGCTTGATCGAACCCAGCTCGAGAAATTCGTCTGCCCGCACCGTGTCGGCCAGCACCTGCACCCGGTTCCAGCCATCGGCATCGCGCAGGGTGGCACCCGGCAGCGCCTGCAGGAACAGGCCCGCCGCCGTTTCGTGATTGGCCGCCAGCCACAGCCGGGTGGGCGCTTGCTCGGACTGCGCGAGGTAATGCTCGAATACGGCCGCAACGGTCTCTCCCTGCAGCGGCACGTGGCTCTGGTAAGGCTGGCTCATTCCGGCCTGGTCCAGCGTCAGGGTTAACGAGCCTTCCCCCAACAATGTCGGCAAATTGCCCGCCGCCACATCGGCCACCGCGCGCGCCATCCCGCGCAGCCGCAATTGCTCATCGCAATCCATGATCAGCAGCGACACCTCACCATTGCCGCGCAGCTGAAAGGTGAGCCGCCCGGTTTGCTTGAGATTGCCCGAGACCAGTGTGGTGACTGCAGCCAGTTGCCCCAATAGACCGAGAACCGGCTCGGCATAATCGCGTCCCGCTGTCATTTCCCGCCAGGTTGGCCCCAACTGGACCCAGGCGCCGCGAATATCAAGCTGCTCGAACAAAAAACTGCGTACCCGGTTGGGGTGTGGATCGGCTGGGTTCATGGGTTCCGGATTCAATGGGTCAGGCTTGTTCAATTGAGTTGCACTCGCTCGCCCCAGGGCACCACGCCTTTGCCCTTGACCAGCCAAATCACCGGATAGTTGGGGGGAAGCTTGGGGAACTCGCCTGCGGCATCGGTGAAATACACCAGCATGTTGGGGCTGCGGTTTTCGTGCTCGACCCAGTCGAACACCGGGCGAAAATCGGTTCCGCCGCCGCCTTCAATATCAGTGGGTAATTCCATGGTGTCCCACGGTTCATATTCCCACGGCGCGTTGTCCGCCACGCGATTGTCGCAAGCCAACAGCGTGACCTTGGCGCGCACCTGGCCTTTCAGGGCATCGAGTTCGGTCACGAATTGGCGCAGCTCGTCGTCGCCGATCGAGCCGCTGGTGTCGATGACGGCGATGACTTCCAGCCCTTCGCTCGACAGCCGCGGCAGCAAGGCATCCCCTTCGCGCCGCGAGGGCCGACGCCATGAATAGTCGTCGCGCTGGTTGACCGCGAAGAAGCGCGCCAGCAGCGCACGCCACGGCAGACTCGGCGCCAGCAGGCCATCGACCCAGCGCATCATCGACTGCGACAATTTTCCGGCCTGACGCGCGGCCTGCGCGGCGGCGGCGAGACGGTTTTTCCATTGTTCGGACAACTCTTCGCGCTCGCTCGGCGACAACTCGTTGGGCTTTTGCGATGCCTGGCTGCCACTGCCTTGCTGCTGTTCGGCTTCGCTTTGGCCTTCCTTGCCCTGGCCGCCCGCTTCACTGCCCTCGGAATCATCCTGCCGTTCGTTTTCGTCGGGGCTGCCGTCTTGCTCGTTATCGCTATCGAACAGGTGCTGGTCGAAGGATTCTTCCGGCGTGTCTTCCGGAATCAATGGATAGATTTCTTCCGCCGACAAGGTTTCATAATTCTGGTCGGCGAGGATGCCGTGCAGCGGCGGCTTCAGGCCTTCCTCGATCAGCATCAGATTGACCGCGTGATCGCAGGCCACGTCCCAGCGTCGTTTGACCCGATGATTGCGGCGGTGCGGATGGCCCATCGCGCAGTGCATCGCCTCGTGCGCAAGAATGAACTGCGTCTGCGCCAGCGAAAGATTGTCGACAAACCCGGGATTGAAATAGAAGGCCTTCGCATCGGTGCCGGTGGTGGTGCACCACTCACCGCCGACCTTCAGCGGCAGATGCATCACCAGCGCGCCCAGAAACGGCCGCTCCATGATGAGCCGGGTGCGTGCGGCAGCGAGCTTGGTGAGGATGGGCTGCAGAGCGTCGGGCTGGTCAGCCTTTTCAAACATGACTTAATGCTCGTACAGAACCAGATCGGTAATGCTGTTGGCCCACTCGGCAAACGCCGGCACCGCAAACAGCGGACGCCCCACGGCGCGATGCAGGTCAGACACCAGCATCACGCCCATTTCGCGCTGCTGAAACCGCTGCGCATATTTGAGGATGTTGCCGTACACCGCAACTGCATTGCCGCTGTCGGCGGCCTGCATTGCACGGCGCACCAGCGCAGCGGCAACGCCGTATTGCAGGTCGATGCCTTCGGGCACTTCGGCCGCTTCGCCGTTGATGATGGCATCGAGATCCGGCATCTGCGCCATGTTGTCGACAAAGGTTTTCAGTTCCAGCCCGGCCGATTGACCGACGCACGCCATCAATGAATCGGCCAGCAATTCAGTCTTGTCGAACTTTTGCAATGCGCGATGGGCGTATTCCCACGAACGCGGACTGGGAAAAGCGATCGGCGTGTGCGCCGGATCAAAGCTGAACAACAGATCGGGACGGAAGCGCAGAAAGGCGATTACGCGGGTATCGATGGCTACGCTGTTCGCCCAGACTATCCAGTCGTCGAGATTGACTTCGACTTCATAATGCGTGAAGCGGTTGGCCAGCGGTGCGGGCATGGCGTAAGTGACGCCACGGTCGCCCTGACGGTTGCCGGCGGCAAAAATCACCCAGCCTTCGGGAACCTGATACTCACCCAGCCGACGATCGAGAATCAACTGATAGGCTGCCGCCGAAACCGTCGGCGGCGCCGAGGTGATTTCATCCAGAAACAGAATGCCGGCGGGGCCATGGCGTTCGGCATCCGGCAGCACCGAGGGGATGGACCACTCGACCAATTGACCGTTGCGGAACGGAATGCCGCGCAAATCGGTGGGTTCCATCTGCGACAGGCGAATATCGATCAGCGGCACGCCGTGCTGCAGGGCTATCTTGGCCACAATCTGCGACTTGCCCACGCCCGGTGGCCCCCACAACATGACCGGCGTGTGGTGGCCTTCGGCAGCGCTTTCAAACTCGCGGTCGAGGATGGTTTCAATATGGGAGGGGCGCATGGACAGTCAAAACAACGATAAATGAGGCCAAATGATAAACGCTCGCGTAGCCGGGTCCAAGTTTCATCCTTGCTTGAGGTGGGGAGATTTTGCTACCGTGCGTTGAAACCTACCGATTGGATGCAGCATGAAATTTTGCAGTGAATGTGGCAGCACCGTGGTGCTGCGCGTGCCCGAGGGCGACCAGTTGCCGCGCCATGTGTGCCCTGACTGCGGCGTCATCCATTATCAAAATCCAAAAATGGTGGTGGGCTGCATCCCCGAGTGGGAAGACAAGGTGTTGCTGTGCCGACGCGCCATCGAGCCCAAGTACGGGCTGTGGACGTTGCCTGCCGGCTTTATGGAAAACGGCGAAACCACGCTCGAAGGCGCCGCGCGCGAGACCTGGGAAGAAGCCGGCGCACGCATTGAAATGGGCGGACTCTATACGCTCTACAACCTGCCGCACATTAACCAGGTGTATTTGATGTTCCGCGCACGCCTGCTGGATCTGGATTTTCAGCCCGGGATTGAGTCATTGGAAACCCGGCTTTTTACCGAAGCCGACATTCCCTGGGACGACATCGCGTTTCGCACCGTGCGCGCGACGCTGGAGCAATACTTCAGCGACCGCCGCGCCGGTTCATTCGACTTTCACTTCGGCGACATTCGCACCCGCTAAGACTGATGATCCTTTAAGCAGCAACGGCAAACTGCTCGCGCCCCACCACATCCATGCCCACGCGTAGCCAGCCTTCATGGCTTTCCTGCACCTCCCCCAGCCGCAAGCGATAAATCATGTCGCCGTCGCGCAACACCATTCGGGCACCCAAGCGGTAATGGGTCTGCGGAATCAGCAAATTGCTGACGCCCTGCTCGGGATGCGTCATTGGCAGGAACACCGCCCAGGTCTTTTCGGATACGCCGGCGGGCACCTCGGCTTCAAACGATATTTCCACCCGCTTGGGATGGCGTGACAAGCGCTGAGTGCCAATCAGATGCTGGCCATCTTCCTGACGATTCCAGCGGATCGCCATTAATTGCCAGACGCTTTCTGCGGGATCCCAGCTCACCGCCACCAAACGACCGTGTGGCATATCGGGTTCATCAGGAAGCGCAAAGCCCATGCCTTCGGTGCTTTCATCACGCAGCATCCAGGGCTCCAAAGCCGGACGTGTTTTCTCCGGATCGGGGCTCGCCAGTGCGGTCAAAATGTTATTCATGCCGGCAGCCACCCATACACGGCCAAAGCGGTGCGTGCGCTGGCGATTGCGGCGTATCCCACCCCGTTCAATCAGACTTGCTGCCTGGCGGGTCAACGCGTTTTCCGCATCATCTGAATCCCCCTGATCAAAGGCTTTCAGGTAGGCAATCAACGCCCTCAGATCAAAGTAGCGCAAGCGCCGACCCTGCACCCACTCGTTGTCCAGCACACAGGCGCCTTCGCTGAGCGACAGATCGACCACGTGGGTATGAATGTCGCGCTCAGGAACCAGCGTCGGCAACGACAAGGGCTTGAAATCATGAACAATTTGCGCGATGGATTCTATTTCCTGCGCACGATAGCCTATCGGATGCACCAGCCCCATCAGCACCACCAAGGAATACTCGCGTGCACAATGCGTCGACCTGCCATTGATCAGTACCTCCTGGGTGGCAAAACCATCACGTTCGACCAGACGATAAATCTTGTGCACACGTCTCCAGGCTGAACCCGCCGGGATGCGCGCCTGATGGTAGTCCCAGCGTATCACCAGCCCCGCATAGTGAATGGCGCGAGCGGCCATCTCGGCGGCAAAGGGTTTGAGTTCGGCGCTGGCCTTGCTGCGATAGGCCTGCTTGAGCATCACCAGCCAGGCCTCGGCCAGCAGCGTCCAGAACACCCACGACTCGCGCCACAAGGCCTGGCGTGCCAACCGAAACGCGGCCTGATTGCGTACATATTGCTCAATAATTCCCTGCTGCAAGGGCAGGCCCGCAGCTTCCATTTTCAGCAGCGATTTCATCCGGCTGAGCGTAGCTTCTTCGTTGTCCGCATTAAAGCGCTCCAGCCCTTCGACCAGGGCATGATGCGCATCGTAGTCCGAGTCGGCAGGCAGGGTTTTCAACCATTTCTCGGTCGCTTTCACCGACGCAAACGGTGATCCTCCTGCCGCTTTTCTGCGGCGGGTGATCGAACTCAACATTTCAAACAACTCGGACATAAGTGGCAGGGTTTGTATTCAAGTACCCGCTTACCTGCAGAATTTATGCCAATTGGCAGGCGGCCAAAGCCCATTTTCAAGGTGTTGGTTTTACTCGGGTTTGTTTTGCAACCCGGCTCGGCCAGCGCACTGCCAGATGGCCAAACCATGAAAACCTGACACTTTTTGATGAAACCGTGACAAGCGACCCGATGCTTCTGAAACTGCCTGTTCACCCGCACAAACCAAACTGAAACCGTTACAATGCGCGCCTTGGAAGCGTGGCCGAGCGGTTTAAGGCACCGGTCTTGAAAACCGGCGAGGATGTGAGTCCTCCGTGAGTTCGAATCTCACCGCTTCCGCCAGAATTCGAGTTTTGGCGCTGTCGGCCCAGCCCGTACGCCAATACCATGTTGTGCATTTTGACGATGTGCAGTCCCTCTCCGCGAGCGCGACCAAATCGGCCAACTGGGTATTTTTTGTTTTCGCCGCGCAGTTAATGCGAAAATCCAGCCATGGCACTGACCGCCCCCCTCACTCCAGAAAACCATAACCGCGATACAGCGGGGATGACCTATGTTTATCCCGTCGTCTCGCGCCGCGCGGGCGGCGTGTCGGTGGGCGTCAACCTCAACCCCAACAACGCCTGCAACTGGGCATGCGTGTATTGCCAGGTGCCGGATCTGGTACGCGGCACGGCGCCGGACATCGATCTGGTGCAACTTGAGGCGGAGTTGCGCACGATGATCACCGATATTCTCCACGGCGACTTCATGCAAACGCGTGTGCCTGAGGACGTCCGGCGACTGAACGATATCGCGTTATCAGGCAACGGCGAGCCGACCACTGCCAAGGCGTTTCCGCAGGTGATCGAGTTGATCGGCCGGGTGATGGCAGATTGCAATCTGGTGGGGAAGATCAAGCTGGTGCTGATCACCAATGGCAGTCAGGCCGACCGGCCACGGGTGCAGGAAGGTCTCAGGAAAATGGCCTCGTTGAATGGCGAAGTCTGGTTCAAGTTCGACAGCGCAACACCAAGCGGCATGCGCGCGATCAACCAGACCCGAATTTCTCCTGAGAAACAGTTTGAACGCCTGGCCGTGGCTGCTCGCGCGTGTCCCACCTGGCTGCAAACCTGCGTGCTGGCGGTGGATGGCGCGCCTCCTTCTGCAATGGAACAAGAAGCCTACCTGGCCGCAGTGAAGCGCATTCGGCAACAACAGATTCCGGTTCGGGGTGTCTTGCTCTATGGCTTGGCGCGCCCCTCCATGCAGCCGCAAGCCAGCCATCTCTCTGCCCTGCCGATTGAATGGCTGAACGCCTATGCAGAGACAATTCGTGCAGCCGGCTTGCCGGTGAAGGTGACACTTTGATTCACGGTATAGGCACCGACCTGCTGGACACCGACCGGATTCGCAGCGGCCTCGCCCGCTTTGGCGAGCATTACGCTGACCGCATCCTGGCCCCGGCCGAGCATGCTGGCTATTTTGCCAGCCGCGATCCGGCGCGGTTTTTGGCCAAATGCTTTGCGGTCAAAGAGGCGTTTGCCAAGGCCACCGGAACCGGGCTGCGCGCACCCGTATCGTTACGCAACATTGCGGTGTTGCGTGACGCGCTCGGCAAACCCCATATCGAATGCGCACCCGAACTCGCCGCCTGGCTCGTGGCACGCGGCATCACGGCGCATCATGCCTCCCTGTCGGACGAGGGCGACCTTGTACTTGCGTTTGTCGTGCTGGAGCAGTCCAGTGCCCCGCAAAACAAGCCGGACAATCCATCGTGACGCCAAACTTTATAAAGGAATGACCATGACGCTGGGCCCCTTGATGCTCGATGTTGCAGGTACCGAACTCACCGATGAGGACCGCAAGAGACTGAGTCATCCCCTGGTGGGCGGCGTTATTTTATTCACGCGCAATTACTGCGATGGTGCACAGTTGGCCGCGCTGACCGCAGAAATCCACGCCCTTAAATCTGCGCCGCTTCTGATCGCTGTCGATTACGAAGGCGGACGCGTGCAACGGTTTCGCGAAGGCTTCACCCGCATTCCACCGATGCGGACGTTTGGAAAAATCTGGAACGAGCATCCGCAACGCGCTCGCGAGTTGGCGCGTGAAACCGGGTTTGTGCTGGCAAGTGAATTGCGCGCGCACGGGGTCGATTTCAGTTTTGGGCCGGTGCTTGATCTGGATTACGGCGCCTCTTCGGTCATTGGTGACCGTTCATTCCACGCCGATCCGCATGCGGTGTTTCAGCTTGGCCAGGCCGTGATGCTGGGCATGAAGGACGCGGGGATGGCCGCTTGCGGCAAGCATTTTCCTGGCCATGGTTTTGTGGTGGCAGATTCGCATGTCGCCATCCCGATGGACGAGCGCACGCTCGGCGACATCGCCATCGCCGATCTGGTGCCCTTCCGTCTGATGATCGAGGCCGGGCTTGCCGCCGTCATGCCGGCCCATGTGATCTACCCCAAGGTCGACAGCTTGCCCGCCGGGTTTTCAAAAATATGGCTGCAAAAGATCCTGCGTCATCAACTGCAGTTCGACGGCACCGTGTTCAGCGATGACCTCTGCATGGAAGCCGCGGGTGTGGCGGGCGGCATGGTGGAGCGGGTTACAGCGGCAATAGAAGCAGGCTGCGACATGGCCCTGGTTTGTAACCGCCCGGATCTGGCCGACGAAGTCCTGGCCAATCTGAAAGTGGATTGGCCCGCACCCGCCCGCGCACGGCTGGCCCGTATGCACGGCCATCCACATCCGTCAACGATGACCGAATTACGCGAATCTGTCCGCTACGTCAATGCGCTGCACCACATTGCCGGACTGGGCCAGGAATCCGCCGACCTCAACCTGCAAATCGACCCGACCGATTACTGTGCCCGCTCCTGACCACGATCACGACAGCCACGACCATGCTGGTCATGGACACGGCCACCATCACACAGGGCAAGGCGCCACCCTGATCATTGCCCTGGTGCTGACGCTGTCGTTTGCCGGCGTTGAAGCACTGGCAGGCTGGTGGTCCGGCTCGCTTGCGCTGCTGTCCGATGCCGCTCACATGCTGACCGACAGCTCCGCCCTTGGCTTGGCGGCCGGCGCGGCGTGGCTGGCACGCCGCCCACCCAGTTCCAGACATTCCTATGGACTGGTGCGCGCCGAGGTAATGGCGGCACTCTTCAACAGCCTGCTGATGCTGGTGCTGATCGGCTACATCGTGCACGAAGCCATCGACCGCTTCGGCGCACCGCGTGACATCAAGGGCAACGCGGTCATCGGCGTGGCGGTCATCGGTCTCATCATCAATCTTGTCGTCGCCTGGGTGCTCTCGCGCGGCGAACATACGCTGAACAGCCGCGCGGCACTGCTGCATGTGCTGGGCGACGCATTGGGTTCGGTGGCCGCGATCACCGCAGGCATCGTGATCGTCACCACCGGCTGGACGCCGATCGACCCGTTGCTCTCCCTGCTGGTGGCCGCCCTGATTCTGATATCGGCCTTGCGCCTGCTGCGCGAAGTGGTGCATGTACTGATGGAAGGCGTGCCCGGCCACGTCCGGCTTAATGAAGTCGGGCAAGATCTGGCCACGCTTGATGGTGTGTCGCGCGTACACGATCTGCATGTGTGGACGCTTTCTTCCGGCACCATTGCCCTGTCGGCCCACCTGGAAATCCGCGCGTTATCTGACTGGCCCGTCATCCTGGAAACCGCCCGTCAGACCATGGATGACCATCATGGTATTCGTCACATCACCCTGCAACCCGAAGTGCTGGTGGCTCACCCACTGGTCCGCGGCACTTACCCGGTGCCCACCCCTCACGCCTGATCGAAGCGGCGGCTTTTACTGAGTCGCCTGATCCAGCCCACCCGTCCTCACCCTTTTAATAAATCAGAGATCAGACACGGACCCATTGACTTCATTATTGAGAATCGTTATCATTCTTACCTCAATTTGTACAATCAATCTCAACTAACCAGCACGGTCACCCTCTGAGCCCGCTCAACATGCCCAACACTGCTCTCGCTCCCGCCCGCCTGCCAAATGAAGCCACACAACGCAACCTGCCAACGGACATCGTACCCGCGGATCGTCTATTCCAGGGCAGCCAGGAGATTCTGATCGGGCATAACGGCGACATCTACCGTTTGCGCATCACCAAGAACGGTAAGCTGATTTTGACCAAATAAGTTGCATCCCAACATCTCACCCCCCTCCACCAGCCGCCGCCAGCAGACCCCATGACCATTTCTGCCATCGCCCTCGTCGGCAACCCCAACGTCGGAAAATCCGTACTGTTCCATCGTCTGACCGGTGCGTATGTGAACGTCTCAAACTACCCGGGCACGACCGTCGAGGTAGCGCGGGCGACGGCGCGCTTCGATGCAGCGGTTGACCTCATCGACACCCCTGGCGTACTGACCCTGCCAGCGCGCAGCGACGACGAGCGCGCCACCATGCGCGCCCTGCTGCACGAACCCTTGCGCGCGGTGATCCAGGTCGGCGACGCCAAAAACCTGCGCCGCACCCTGACGCTGACCGCGCTGCTGGCCGAGTTGGGTGTGCCCGCTGTGCTGGCGCTCAACATGCATGACGAAGCGGGCGCGCGCGGCGTGACCGTGGATGCACAGGCACTGTCGAGCGCGCTCGGCATCCCGGTGGTGCCGACCGTTGCGACCGGCGGCGAGGGCATGGCGCAACTGACTCGCAGCCTTGCTGACGCGCGCGCGCTGCTGCCGTTGCTGCATTACGATATCGACACCGAGGCAGCGATTACCGACCTCGCCAATCGCATCACCCAGCATGCGCCCCACCCTCGGTTGAATGCACGCGGGTTGGCCATTCTGTATCTGGGACAAGACAGCGAGGTCGAGGCCTGGCTGTCCGAGGTCGCGGGCGAAAAAATAGCCGAGATGGCGTCGGCTCGTGCCGCCGCCCAGGCAAAAGGCGTGATGCCCGCAGCGTTGGCGCACGAACGCGGCGAAGCCGCCAGCACCCTGACCAGCCGCGTGACTGCCCGCACTGAGCAGGCCAGCCCACTGCTCGCGCATCGCATTGGTCAATTGATTATTCACCGCTTCTGGGCCTGGCCGATTTTGCTGGGCGTGCTGTTTGCACTGTACGAATTTGTTGGCGTGTTTGGCGCAGGCACCCTGGTCGGGCTGATGGAAAACGAGCTGTTCGGAAAGATACTGAATCCGGCGGTTACGGCGTTCGTGCGGGAGCACATTGGTGTGGTTTGGGTCGCCGACCTGCTGGTAGGCGAGTATGGCTTGTGGACCATGGGCATGACCTACGCGCTGGCGCTGATCCTTCCTATCGTCACCACCTTCTTCATCATTTTTGGCCTGCTGGAAGATTCCGGTTATTTCGCGCGGCTGTCGGTGCTGGCCAACCGCCTGTTCAAGCTGATTGGCCTGAATGGCCGCGCCGTGCTGCCGATGGTGCTGGGGCTCGGCTGCGTCACCATGGCCACGCTGACCACCCGCATCCTGCATAGCCCGCGTGAGCGTCTGATCACCATCTTCCTGATGGCATTGGCCATCCCCTGCTCGGCGCAGCTGGGCGTGGTGCTCGGCCTGCTGGGCGGCATTTCATTTACCGCGACGCTGATCTGGGTGGTGTCGATGGTTTGCGTGCTGATGCTGGCGGGCTTTCTCGCCGCCAAGTTGATCCCCGGCCGGCGTATTCCGCTGGTGACCGAAATGCCGCCGATCCGGCTGCCGCTGTTTGGCAACGTCGCCAAGAAAACCGTGGGTCGGATCAAGTGGTATCTGATCGAGGTGATTCCGCTGTTCCTGCTCGGCACCTTCATCATGTTTTTGCTGAACCAGTTTGGTGCGCTGCCCGCGATCATTCGCGCCGGCGAGCCGCTGGTGTCCGGCTGGCTGGGGCTGCCCCCGGAAGCCAGCGCCGCCTTTGTGATGGGATTCCTGCGACGCGACTTTGGCGCCACCGGCCTGTTTGCGCTCAGCCATCAATTGTCGGCCATTCAAGCCGTGGTCGGCATGGTCACCCTCACCCTGTTCGTGCCGTGCATCGCCAGTGTGATGATGATCGTGAAAGAACAGGGTGCGAAGGTCGCGGCCGCCATGATCGCGTTCATCATCCCGTTCGCATTTTTGATCGGCGGCCTGCTCAACCATCTTCTGCGGGCGGTATGGGCATGAGCACACACGACCACAACGCCCGGGTGCCACTGGCATTCTTGCTGCCCGGGGCCCGCGCCCGGGTTGACGCCCTCGATGACGCCATCGACCCCACCCAGCGCGAACAGATCATCGCCTATGGCCTGGCGCCGGGTCGTCCGGTCATCGTGCTGCAGCAGCATCCAATGACACTGGTGATGATCGACGAAGTCGAACTCGCGCTGGAAGACAGCGTGGCGCGCCTTATATGGGTGATACGCCGGTGAGACTCCGCAGCTCCATGCCCCTCCTGTTGCCTATCCGTCCGTGCGTTTCAAGCCGCACGATTTTCTCTTGCTCCCCCGCCAGCCAGCAGTTGCCAGCCAGCCTGATCGAAACATTGCATCAAGCCGAAAGGAAACAACATGCCTGTCAAACTCACCGCAAGTCTGGCTGTGCTGGCCGCCGCTTTGCTCACGCTCCCCGCAAAGGCCGACGAAAGCCTGCTGGGTTATGTATCCGGCGCGGAAACACTGCCGCAAGGCGCGAGCGATGCCTATCTTTTCATCACCCGGCGCTGGGATAAAGACCAGGGAAACTACACGGCCTACGATGTCAGCGCCGAATACGAATACGGCCTGACGCACAGGCTGACCACGTCGATCGAATTCAAGGGCCAGTCGATCAACACTCAGGGGCTGGTGATCGACGGCTATCTTCCCGGCGCCAACGACTACGGCCTGAAACCTACGGGATTTGAGGCCAAGCTCAAATACAACTTTCTCAGCGCCGCCAAGGACCCGGTCGGGCTGTCGGGCACGCTGGCGCTGGTTCAACTGTGGCGCGATCCGCATTCGGGCCAGGACAAGGACACGACCAGAGCGGAATTCGGCCTGCAATTGCAGAAGCTGCTGCTCGACGACCAGCTCACCCTGATCGCCAACACCGGTATCGAAGCCACCTACGCCAAGCGCGCACCGCTGGACGCGACCACCCAGGCGGGCGCCGACGCGGCGATGCAGACGCTGACCGGCGATCCCGCGGCCCGCTTCGAGTGGCCGACCGAGCCGGAAATGGAAATCGAATTCAAGCTCGGCGCGGGCGCGTCCTACCGCTTTGCGCCCAACTGGTCGGTCGGATTGGAAACGCTGTACGAAACCGAATTCGAGACTGAAGTCGGACAGGAGCGCTGGAGCGTGTTCGCCGGCCCCTCGATCCACTACGGCGGCAGGCAATGGTGGGCCACCCTGACCTGGTTTGAACAGCTGGCAGGCGGCAAAGAAAAATACATCAACCAGGCGGCAGACACCCTGCACCTGATCGAGAAAACCAGGCACGAGTTGCGTTTCAAGCTCGGCTACAACTTCTAACCTAAAAACCGCAGTTGACCGCTCATTTCCATCACGAGAACCTTATGAATACTACTTTCCATGCCTTCGTTCACCTTCGCCTTTTGGGTGACACCGCTACGCACCCGCTAGCACGTCTGGTCGCGCGCCTGCCTTTGTACCCGCAAGGGGTAGGCCGGATTCGTAAAGCCGCTAAAGCGGCAACGACTCCGCTCTCGCGCCTCGTTGCAGGCCCCGGCCTGCTGCCTCGTTGCTTCGCGGCAGACACACGCCCAGACGCACCATCGGGCGCGTCCAACTACGGTTTCTAGGTTAAAGGAAACGACCATGCAGCACCCACCCATCTGGCTGATCGCCCCTGCGCTTGCGGCCTTTGCCGCCGCGCCGGCGTATGCCGTGCAGTATCTCAATATCGAGCAGGCGCAAAAGCAGTTTTTTCCCCAGGCCGACCGCTTCGCGTCGTCGCCGCTGGAACTCACGGCCGAGCAAAAGGCCTTTGTCGAGAAGGCCGCCGGCGTAAGAATGCGTTACACCAAACAGCCGGTCTGGAAGGCGCTCGAAAACGGCAAGCAAGTCGGCTGGGTGGTGCAGGACGAAGTGTTCGGCAAGCACGAGTTCATCACCTATGCCGTTGCGCTCGACATGGCCGGCACCGTACTGGGGGTGGAGATACTCGATTACCGTGAAACTCACGGCCGCGAAATCCGCAACGCCAACTGGCGCGCACAATTCCATGGCAAAAAGCACGGCGCCCCGCTGCGACTGGACAACGACATCCAGAACATCAGCGGCGCCACGCTGTCGTGCAAACACATCAGCGAAGGGGTGCGGCGCATCCTTGCGCTGCACGAGGCTGCATTGAAGTGAATCCGAGCGCCGCCGCCTCTCCACAGCATGGCGACACATTGACGCGCGCACGGCCGTTGCTGGGCACGCTGGTGGAAATCAGCGCGCGCGGCGCATCGAGACCCGCATTGAATACTGCGATCGAACTGGCCTTTGCTGTAGTGGCGCGCATTCAGGCCCTGATGAGCTATCACGATCCGAAATCTGACGTGTCGCGCCTCAACCGCAGTGGCACAACGGGCATCACGGTCGACCCGCATACCTGGTTTGTGCTGGATACCGCGCGCGCCATCGCCGAGGCCAGCAACGGACTGTTTGATATCAGCATCGCACCGGAACTGGTGCGCGAGGGGTATCTGCCGCACCACGCCGATTTTGCACGCGTTGACGCCGCTGCGAATTGGCGACACATCGAACTGCAGTCCGATCATTGCGTGCGGCTAAGCCGCTCCTTGCACATCGATCTGGGCGGCATTGCCAAAGGCTATGCGGTCGACTGCGCCATACGCGCCCTGCAGGACGCCGGCATGCTGGCGGGCCGGGTCAATGCGGGCGGCGATTTGCGGGTGTTTGGCGAAGTGGCGGAAACCATCCACGTGCGCCACCCCGGAGCGGCCACCCAGTTGCTCCCGCTGTGCCAATTGCGCGAAGGCGCCGTGGCCACCTCGGCGCCGTATTACAGCCAGCGCCAACACCAGGGCCGCGTGGTCACGCCGCTGATCAACGCGGCCATGCGCCAGCCCTGCATCGACACCCGCAGCGTGAGCGTGCTGGCCGATCATTGCATGCTGGCCGACGCGCTCACCAAGGTGGTATTCGCCGAACCCGATCAGGCTATTGCCGTGCTCGACCATTTTGGCGCGCACGCCGTCATGATCGACGCCGATCCAACCCTGCCGGCGCATTGCCGCGTCCGCCTGTCCGATTCGACAGGCTGGCGCGACGCCCTGTCGGAGGCCGCTGCCGCATGAGCCATCATCACCCCTTACCCATTCGCATGGGATCACACCACAAACGCAGCTTGTACGCGATCGTGCTCGCGCTGTGGGCGTCGGGTGCGCTGTGGTTGCTGTTTCATTATTTTTTGCGTGTTCCGGGCGACTTCGGCGACGCGGCGCACCCGCTCGAGTCCTGGTGGCTGCGCCTGCATGGCCTCATGGCCTTCGCCTCGCTGGTGGCGATCGGCTCGGTGCTGCCCATCCACGCGCGCCGTGCCTGGCAGCTCAACAAGAACCGACGTTCCGGTCTGTCCATGAAAATCTATTTACTGTGGCTCGCGCTCACCGGCTACGCCCTTTATTACTTTTTATCCGAATCCAACGAGGCCTGGCTGCCGCTTGCACACTGGATTGCAGGTCTGGCGTTGCCGCTGGGCGGACTGATGCACATACGCCTCGGCCGCCGTCGCCCTCCACCTGCCACACCCATGCAGCGCGCATCCAACGCCGCCTGATTTTTTTAACTGCCAGCCACGGGCATCCGCCCCCAGCCAGCCCTTTTTTCAACCGACCTAAAGGGACTCACCATGAAACACCCATTTATCCGCGCCGCGCTTGCGGCCGCTGTTCTATCGACCTTTGCCGCACCGGCTGCTGCCGACATGAGCGTGGAAGAACGCCTCAAAGCCATGGAGGCCCGCATGAATGCACTGGAAACGGAAAACCAGGCGCTAAAAGGCCAGCTCAAGACTACCGAACAGAAAGTCGAAGCCACCTCCGAGCAAGTCGAGAAAGTCGCCAACAAACCCGCCAGCGGGATGGCATCGTGGGCTGAAAAAACCCGCCTCGGTGGCTACGGCGAACTGCACTACAACAACCTTGATGGAAAAGGGGGGGCAAAAGACAAGGACGAGGTCGATTTCCACCGCTTCGTGCTGTTTCTCGGCCACACTTTCAACGAGCGCACCCGTTTTTTCTCCGAACTGGAAGTTGAGCACAGCATTGCGGGCGAGGGGAAAAAGGGCGAAATCGAACTCGAACAGGCCTACATCGAATATGACTTCACCCCAAACCATCGCGGCAAAGCCGGCCTGTTCCTGCTGCCGGTGGGCATCATGAACGAAACCCACGAGCCGCCGGCGTTTTATGGCGTCGAGCGCAACTCGGTTGAAAAAGACATCATCCCCGCAACCTGGTGGGCGGGCGGTGCAGCGTTGTCCGGCCAACTGGGCGACAGCTTCAGCTACGACCTCGCCCTGCACGAAGGCCTCGCCACCACCGCAGGTGACAGCTACAAGCCGCGCAACGGCCGTCAGAAAACCAGCGAAGCCCGCGCCAAGAACCTCGCCACCACTGCCCGCCTGAAGTGGACCGGCGTGCCCGGCATCGAGCTCGGCGGCTCCATCCAGCATCAAACAGACATCACGCAAGGTCTGGACCCCACAGCAGGCAGCGCCAACCTGTATGAGTTACACGGCATTTACAACAAAGGGGCATTCGGCATCAAGGCTTTGTACGCGCAATGGGATCTGGACGGCAGCGGCCCTGCAGCCATCGGTGCCGACAAGCAGAACGGCTGGTATGTCGAGCCTTCCTACAAGTTATCCGAGCAATGGGGCGTCTTCGCCCGCTACAGCCTGTGGGACAACAAAGCGGGCGATAACGTCGGCAGCATGAAGAAGCAGATCGAAACGGGCGTGAGCTTCAAACCCCATCCCGATGTCGTGTTGAAGGCGGATTACCAGCGCCAGAACAACGACGACGGCAAGAACCAGAACGGCTTCAATCTGGGGGTCGGCTACCAGTTCTGACGCCGGGCGCGGAAGTAGGGGATTTCTCTACTTCTGTGCAGCCCGGGAAGCCGTATCGACGCCCCGCCGGACAACCCTGTAATTGTTATTGACAATCGTTCTCATTCGCCTCATGATACGCACATCCAAGCAACTGTCACAGGATTCCGATCATGTACGTATGCCTTTGCCACAATGTCACAGACGCCCGTATTCACCAGTTGGTGCGGACCGAGGGTGTAAGCACGATGCGTGAATTGCGCGAGCATCTTGGCGTGGCCACCCAGTGCGGAAAGTGTGCGAAATGCGCCAAGGACGTTTTACGTGAGGCCGTATCGGAAGCGCGTTGTGAGGGGGCCTGCTCCGGCATGCTCGCCGCTGCCTGATCTGCCTTCAAAACACCAATCTGCTTCATTCTCATTCCCACGTGCTCTCTCAAACCCGCGCTCGGACTGATGCGGCGCGCTTGGAAGGTGGCGCCGTCTCTCCTAAAATAACAGGCGACCCGGTTGCCCTTTAGCCACCCACACGCCCAGCCAACGGTTACTCGCGGGTTTATCCAACCATCAGGAGTCCAGCCATGAAAGGCGACAAAAAAGTCATCCAGTACCTGAACAAGGCACTGACCGTCGAACTCACCGCGATCAACCAGTATTTTCTGCATGCCCGCATGTACAAGAACTGGGGCCTCATTGCCCTCGGCAAGCACGAATACGACGAATCCATCGAGGAAATGCAGCACGCCGACAAGCTGATCGAGCGCATTCTGTTCCTCGAAGGCCTGCCCAACCTGCAAGATCTCAGCAAGCTGCTGATCGGTGAAAACGTTGCAGAATGCCTGGCCTGTGACCTCAAACTGGAGCACACGGGCCGCGCGCTCTATGTGGAAGCGATTGCCCACTGCGAATCGGTCAAGGATTACGTCTCGCGCGACATGCTGGTCGGCATCCAGTCCGACACCGAAGAGCACATCGATTATCTGGAAACCCAGCTCGACCTGCTCAAACGCATGGGCGAACAGAATTACATGCAAACCGCTGCCGGCCCGATTGAAGGCTAAAACAGCTTCAACGCTCCAGATCAACGTCCCCTTGCGGGACGTTTTTTTATGGCTGTCCACGATTCCGGCGCAATCAGTAAAACAGCCATTTGAATCATGTAGCGGGCCATCGGATCATGCCAAAATACCGCCTACGCCATGGATTTCTGACCGCCGCTGATGCGCACGCTTGCCCCCGATCTGCAAATTGCCCCGTCGCGCCTTTCATTAGGCGTGCTGGCGGGCGTATTGCTGATCCATGCCGGTATCGTGGCGGGCATGCTGACCCTGACCAAGCCCACGCAATCGATCAGCCTACCAGCGCCGCTGTATGTGCGGCTGATCGAAGCCGCAACCGCGCAACCCGAACCGGCCCCGCCGCTCGCTCAACCCAGGTTGCAGCCGCCGCCGCCCATCGCACCGAAGCGGGTTCTGACTGCGCCCCCTGCCCCGGCAAGGCCAGCAACAGAAGCGGTGCAGCCGGTGCGCCAACCGCCGCCCGCCGAACCGGCTCGATCCGACCCTGCCCGGCCGGAAACCCAGCCGGTTCCAACACCCGCCGCAATGGAGGCGCCCCGCGTTGCGCCGCCGCTACCGGTCACGCAGCCCCGATTCAACGCGGACTATCTCGACAACCCCAAACCGCCTTATCCCAGCGCATCGCGCCGCATGGGTGAGGAAGGCGAAGTGCGGCTGCGCGTGCATGTCGACACCGCAGGGCAGGCGCAGCAGATCGAGATCTTCCGCAGCAGCGGTTTTCCCCGCCTCGACCAGGCCGCGCTCGATACCGTCAAACAATGGCGTTTTGTCCCCGCACGCCAGGGCGACCAGCCAATTCCGGCCTGGGTCATCGTCCCGATACAATTCAGTTTAAGGAGTTAAGCATGGACACCCCCAACGCGCCCGTTCAACTGGGCCTCACCCATTTTCTGGCCCAGGCCGATGTATTGGCGCTGTTTCTGCTTGTCATGATGCTGACCATGTCGGTCATCACCTGGTATCTGATCGCCAGCAAGTCGATCACCAACCGGCGCATGCGCAAAAGCGCGAAAATTTTTCTGGATAAATTCTGGAACGCCCCCGGCCTGGAATCGGTGGCCGAGCACATCCAGAATGCCGGCGTGCACGATCCGTTTTCGCACCTGACCCAGCGCGGCCTCAATGCCGCCGAGCAATACCGCAACAAGACCGGCCAGCGTCTGATCGAATCGGGCTCGGCCGAGGAATTCCTCACCCGCGCGCTGCGCCGCGCCATCGACCAGGACACCGCCCGCCTCGAACACGGCCACACCATGCTCGCCTCGATTGCGTCGAGCGCGCCGTTCATCGGCCTGTTCGGCACGGTCTGGGGCATCTATCATGCGCTGGTCAACATCGGCATGAGCGGCTCGGGCAGCCTCGATCAGGTAGCGGGGCCGGTGGGCGAAGCGCTGATCATGACGGCGCTGGGGCTGGCGGTGGCGATTCCGGCGGTGCTGGCGTACAACTTTTTCAACCGCTCGAACCGGCTGGTTCTGAACGAGCTCGACGGCTTTGCGCACGATCTGTTTGCCTTCATGTCGACCGGCATCCGCGGCCAGGAACAGGGCAAGAAACCCGTGCCGCCAGCGAGGAGCGTGTGATGGCATTCGGCGGACTCAATACGGGCGCACGCTCGCAGGACATGGCGGAAATCAACATGATTCCGCTGATCGATGTGATGCTGGTGCTGTTGGTGATTTTCATCATTACCGCGCCGCTCTTGACCCACGCGGTCAAGGTCGAACTGCCACAGGCGTCAAGTACCCCTAGCCCGCCCAAGCCCACGACGATCAACCTGTCGATTCAGGCCGATGGCTCGGTGTTCTGGAATACTGAAGCGGTTGATGCCTCTGCCTGGCAGGCTCGCATGGGCGCGGCTGCGCAACAGACGACGCAACCGGAAATCCATATCCGCGCCGATGGCGACCTCGCCTACAAACACGTGGTCCGCATCATGTCGGACGCCGCCAAAGTCGGCCTCACCAAGATCGGCTTTGTCACCGACCCGCGTGCTGCCGACCCTCAATAACCCGCATTCCAAACGATTCGATACGCCGTGAAATCCACCCTGCCCCACCTCATTGCCCTGGCCTGCCTGAATGTTCCGCTGCAGGGTTTTGCGCAAACAACCGCCGAAACCCCCGCCACACTCGGGACGGTGCAGGTCACGGCCCCCACCTACGATGCGGTGGAAGCGCGCCAGGAATCCTCCAGCGCCAAGCTCATCGTCAGCCGCGAAGACCTGGAAAAACTCGACGCCGCGACCATCGCTGAAATCCTGCGCCAGCTGCCCGGCGTGAGCCTGGCAGCCGACAGCAGCGGCCGGCGCGGACGCGACAGGACAGTTGACCGGCTGGAGCCGCGCATCGTCGTCGACGGCGAAGCGCTGCCCGGCGGCAACCGCATGGCGATGCGCCTGCCGGTCGAACTGATCGAGCGCATCGAGATCATCAAGAACAGCACTGCCGAATTTCCCTCGGGCGCGGGCGGCACCATCAACCTCATCCTGCGCGATGTGCCGCCGACCAAAACCGGCACCTTCCGCCTCGGCATCATCCACAACGACGATGCGTTTGGCGCGCGCATCGGCGGTGTTTACGGCGCGCGCAAAGGCGAAACCGGCGTGCTGTGGATGGGCTTTGCCACCAGCCGCCCGCTCAGCGGCGAACGCACTACCTCGACCCAAACCTTTTCCAGTGGCGTGCGCAATGACTGGGATATCGAATCCGACAGCGAGTCCGGCCGCGAAAATTCGCTGTATCTGGCACCGCGTTTAACCCGCGATCTGGGTGCCGGCACACGCCTCATCCTTAGCCCGTTTCTGGTCTTCAATGAACGCAACCGCGTCACCCACACCCAACGCCAGACCTACATCGACCCGCTCAACGGCACCGGCCTGACCACAGAGGGCCGCGAGCGCGAACAGGAGCAAACGCAGCGTCTCAATGGTCGCCTCTCCGCCGAATGGAAACGCCGCCAACCCGGTGCCGGCGAGACCAGTGCAAAGCTGACGCTACAAAGCGAAAACGAACGCAAGCACATCACTCTCGACACGTTCGATGCGGCCGGTGCCCCGCTCAACACCACCCGCACGCGCAACACCAGCGACGGCATGGAACTGAGCCTGACGGGCAAGCGCAGTCTGCCGCTTGCCGCCACGCACCTGGCCACGTTTGGGCTGGAAGCGCGCCACAAGGACGTGGCAGAAAAGAAACAACAAACGATCAACGGCACCCCCAGCGCGCTGGGTGCACAGGCCAGCGCCGAGTCGCAGGAGCAGTTGTTCGCCCTGTGGGCGCAGGACGAATGGCAGCTTGCCGAACGCCATCTGCTCACCCCGGGATTGCGCTTGCAAACCACGCACAGTGCCGTCACGGATGCGCTCGACGCCACCGTCAAGAACACCCACCTTGCCTGGCTGCCCTCGCTGCATTACCTGTGGCAGCTCAATCCCAACTGGAATATCCGTTCCAGCGTGGCAATCACCGACAAGCCGCCCGGTGTGCGCGACCTGTCGCCGGTAATCGTGACCACCACCGGCACCAACAGCCTGTCCAACCCGGATCGCGGCGGCAATGCCTCACTCAAGCCCGAGCGCACTGCCACGCTGCAACTCGGTGTCGAGCATTTCCTGCCGCAAAAACGCGGCAGCGCCGGGCTCAATCTGTATGTGCGCCAGATTGATGACAAGGTGCAACGACAAATCGAACTGGAATCCGGACGCTATGTCGAACGCCCTGCCAACGTCGGCCAGGCGCATGAAACCAGCGTGGTTGTCGACTTCAAAACCAAGCTCGGCAGCCTGCCGGCGCTGTCCCTGCGCGGCAACGCCTCGACCAGCCGCCTCACCCTGGAAGACACTGCCCTGTCGTCTAACCAGGAAAGCCCCCGCCACAGCGGCAACCTCGGTTTCGATTACGAGCATGCACCGTGGAAACTCACCCTGGGCGGCAACCTCAGCCTCAGCTCAAGTTTTTCGCGCGACGTGAACAACAGCGTGCAGCAAACCCAACGCGCACGGCAGCAGCTCGACCTTTACGCCATCAGGAAACTCGACCGAAAACTCAGCCTGCGTCTGACGATCGACAACGTCACCCGCGCCGATCAAGGCAATGACACGCGCGACCTGTCTGGCGGCAGCCTCGCCAGCCTCGAAGCAGACCGGTCGCGTGGCGTCCGCAGCGTGTTCCTGAGCCTCGAGGGAAAACTGTGAGCATGACGCCCGACGACATCCAGCGCTTTGACATTGACTGCCGCGCCTGCCCGCGTCTGGCCGCATTTCTGGATGAGGTTCACACCAAGCATCCCTCCTACCACGCCCGGCCGGTCCCAGCCTTTGGCGCATCCAAGCCCAATTTGCTGATCGTCGGGCTGGCCCCCGGCATGCACGGTGCAAACCGCAGCGGGCGGCCCTTCACCGGCGACACCGCAGGCGTTCTGCTGTATCAAACGCTGCATCAATTTGGCTACGCCAGCGCGCCGCAATCGGTGTCACTCGATGATGGCCTGCAACTTATCGAATGCCGCATCACCAACGCGGTGAAATGCCTGCCACCCGCCAACAAGCCGGAGCCCGGCGAGATCCGCGAATGCAATCATTTTCTCGCGGCCGAACTGGACGCACTGCCCGCCAAGGCCAACATCCTGGCGCTGGGGCTGATCGCGCATCAGGCGGTGTTGCGCGCGCTGGACCTGAAGCTCAAGGACTATCCCTTCACCCATGCCGGCGACTACCGTCTGCCGAATGGTCGCCGCCTGGTCAGCAGCTATCACTGCTCCCGTTACAATACCCAGACGCGCCGCCTCACCCCGGAGATGTTTGCGGCAGTGTTCAAACTGATCAAAACGGAGACCTGACCATGCCCGTCGTCACCATCAAAGTTGCCGGCAGTCTCACCCGCGACCAGAAACAGAATATTGCCAAGGAAGTCACGGCCACGCTCGAGCGCCATGCCAACAAGCCGGCTTCTTACACTTATATTGCGTTTGAGGAACTGCCCGAAGAAAATTGGGCAATAGCCGGCCAGCTACTCGACGAAGACTGATTCCACTTGAAAACCAAAACACGCTTTGTCGGCTTCGCCTTGCCGACCTGTGAGACCTGTCTCCAACTCGCCTTTATGCCCTTCGGGTATTCGCGATTCTTTTGATTTTCAAACGGAATACGCTTTGAGCGTCGACAAGGCCTTTCTCACCTCGCTGCCCACTCTGCCTGGCGTCTACCGCATGATCGATGCGGCCGGCGCGGTGCTGTATGTCGGCAAGGCGAAGGACCTGAAGAAACGCGTCTCCAGCTATTTCCAGAAAACCGACCAGAGCCCGCGCATCCGGTTGATGCTGAAAAGCGTCGACCACATCGACACCACGGTGACGCGCACCGAGGCCGAAGCCCTGCTGTTGGAAAACAATCTGATCAAGGGGCTGAAACCGCGCTTCAACATCCTGTTTCGCGACGACAAGTCCTATCCCTATCTGCTCCTGACCGGGCACCGCTTTCCGCGCCTGGCGTATTTTCGCGGCACACCCAAAAAAAAGGATCAGGCGTTCGGGCCCTATCCGAATAGCTATGCCGTGCGCGAAAGCATGCAATTGCTGCAAAAAGTGTTTCAGCTGCGCACCTGCGAAGACACCGTGTTTGCCAATCGCTCACGGCCCTGCCTGTTGCACCAGATCAAACGCTGCACTGCGCCTTGCGTTAAAGCCATCTCCCCGGAAGCCTATGCACGCGATGTCAGCGCATCCGCACAACTGCTCAAGGGCGAGGCCACCGGACTGATCGATCTCATTACCGAACAGATGAATTCCGCAGCAGCAGCACTCGATTTCGAGACCGCCGCCCTGCTGCGTGACCGCTTGCGCATGCTGTCCGTGTTGCGTGAAAAACAGTTCGTCGACACCACCGGCAGTGAAGCCGACGCCGATGTGGTGGCGGTAGCAGAAGCGGCCGGTGTAATTGCCGTCAACCTCACCATGATTCGCGGCGGACGGCACCTCGGCGACCGCAGCTTCTTCCCCCAGCACGGCGAAGGCGCCACCCTGGCCGAAGCGCTGGAAGCCTTCATCGCCCAGCATTATCTCGACCACCCGATCCCCGCACGCATCCTGATCAGCGAAGCCATCGAGACCGACGCGCTGGAAACGCTGCTCTCTGAGCACGCACAGAAAAGAGTGAGCTTGTTACACCGCGTTACCGGCGAACGCAAAGTCTGGATCGGCATGGCCCAGGCCAACGCGCGGCTGTCGGCCGAGCGCCGCAGCAGCGAACGCGCCAACCAGTCGCAGCGGCTGGCCGCGCTGCGCGAGACGCTCGATCTGCCGCAGCTCAACCGCATCGAATGCTTTGATATTTCGCACACCATGGGCGAAGCAACCGTTGCCTCGTGTGTGGTGTACGAAGGCGACGACCTGAAGAAATCCGATTACCGCCGCTACAACATCAGTGGCATCACGCCGGGCGACGACTACGCCGCGATGCACGCCGCGCTGATCAAGCGCTTTCACAAAAGCGTGGAAGAAAATGGCGTGCTGCCCGACCTGTTGCTGATCGACGGCGGCAAAGGCCAAATATCGACAGCAGTCGAAGCGATGACCGAACTCGGCCTCGGCGAAGTGCTGCTGCTCGGCGTCGCCAAGGGTGAGGCGCGCAAACCGGGATTGGAGACGCTGATTTTTGCCGATGGCCGCGAACTGAAACTGGCCAAGGATCATCCCGGCTTTCACCTGATACAGCAGGTGCGCGACGAAGCGCATCGCTTTGCCATCACCGGCCACCGCGCAAAACGCGGTAAAGCGCGCCTGCAATCGACCCTCGAAGATATTCCCGGAATCGGCCCCAAGCGGCGTAAACAGCTGCTCGAGCACTTCGGCGGACTGCAGGGCGTGCGCAACGCTGGCGTCGACGCACTTGCCACAGCCAACGGTATCAGTCGAGAATTGGCGGAAACCATTTACAGCGCCCTGCACTGATGCCCCTCAATCTCCCCAACCTGCTTACCTGGCTGCGCATCCTTTTCATTCCCCTGATGGCGGGTGTGTTTTATCTACCCGACGGCTGGGTAACGGCGCGTGAAGCGAATGTACTGGCCGCAGCATTTTTCGGGGTGGCGGCTTTGACCGACTGGCTCGACGGCTGGCTGGCACGCAAAATGGGGCAGACCTCCGCCTTCGGGGCGTTCCTCGACCCGGTGGCCGACAAACTGATGGTCGCCGCAGCGCTGATCGTGCTGATTGACCTCGATCGCGTCGCACCGTTGATCGGACTCATCATCATCGGCCGCGAAATTACCATTTCCGCCCTGCGCGAGTGGATGGCCAAGGCAGGTAAATCGGCCAGCGTGGCGGTGTCCTTCGTCGGAAAACTCAAGACCACAGCGCAGATGGTATCCATCGTTCTGCTGCTCTACTTCAACCCTGTCATCAACCTGCCCATTGCGGAGATTGGCACCTGGCTGATCTGGGTAGCGGCACTCCTGACCTTGTGGTCGATGGCGTATTACCTTGTGATGGCTTCACGCGCTCTGCAAAAGACTTGATGAAAATTGTTGACAGAAAAAGGCGGAATCCCCATAATGCGCAGCCTTCAACGCGGGAATAGCTCAGCTGGTAGAGCGCGACCTTGCCAAGGTCGAGGTCGGGAGTTCGAACCTCCTTTCCCGCTCCAGCATTCCGGGGAAAACAGAAGGACTAGTCCGGACGTTTTCCCCTTTTCGTTTACGTGGCTGACCACTGACTGGTGGCTTGCCGCGACGGCGCGATAGCAAAGCGGTTATGCACCGGATTGCAAATCCGTGTAGGTCGGTTCGACTCCGGCTCGCGCCTCCAGATTCAGTGCCAGCTGTCCGCATCGCCCGGATGGTGAAATTGGTAGACACAAGGGACTTAAAATCCCTCGCCAGTGATGGCGTACCGGTTCAATTCCGGTTCCGGGCACCACTTTTCAGTTCATACGCCCGAGTGGTACAATTCCGGCGCTTTATTATTAACACTGTGGGCGGTTCGCCCATTTTTTTATTGTGCTACGGCAAGCCGCTTTGCGCCGCGCTGTAGCGCCTTGATGGATTTGTAATGATGGATTTGCCCACCCGCCTGGAACCCGTGCTGGCCGGACTCGGATACGAGTTGGTGCTGCTTGAGCGTGCCGGGCGCGGGCTGATCCGGATTTTCATCGACAAGCCGGAAGGTATCGGCGTCGAAGACTGTGTCACGGTTAGCAACCACCTGACGCATCTGTTTACGGTTGAAAACATCGACTACGACAGGCTGGAAGTGTCTTCGCCCGGTCTCGACCGGCCGCTGGTCAAGCCGCAGGACTATGTCCGCTTTGCGGGAAATCCAGTAACGCTCAAGTTGAGGGTGCCGATGGATAACCGGCGGCGCCTGGTGGGTGAACTGGTTGGCCTGGAAGGCGAAGAAGTGAAGTTGATCGTCGACGGAAAAGAAGTTTCGGTCGATTTGAGAAATGTGGATGTTGCCCGCTTGAAACCGACGGTTTGAAGCGGGCGCTGGAGGGATTATGAGCCGTGAAATGTTGATGCTTGCCGATGCACTGGCACGCGAAAAGAGCGTAGGCAAAGAAGTCGTGTTTGAAGCACTGGAGCAGGCACTCGCCTCGGCTACCAAGAAACGCTTCAAGGATGAAGCCGACGTGCGCGTGGCGATTGACCGCGAAACCGGTGAATACGAATCCTTCCGCCGCTGGCAGGTTGTCACCGAAGCCGAGCTGGAATCCGAGGGCTTCCAGATTCTGCTGATTGACGCCCAGGACAAGATTCCCGATATCGAAATCGGCGACTACATCGAAGATCCGCTGGAAAACGTCGAATTTGGCCGCATTGGCGCACAAGCCGCCAAACAGGTCATCCTTCAGAAAATCCGTGATGCCGAGCGCGAGCAGATCATCAGTGACTTCCTCGATCGCAAGGAGCACCTCGTCAATGGCGTCGTGAAGCGAATTGACCGCGGTAACGCCATTATCGAGTCGGGCCGTGTTGAAGGCTTTCTGCATCGCGACCAGATGATCCCGCGCGAAAACCTGCGTATCGGCGACCGCGTGCGGGCATATCTGCTGCGCATCGATCGCGGCGCCCGTGGCCCGCAGGTCGTGTTGTCCCGCACCGCGCCCGAATTCGTCATGAAGCTGTTCGAGCTGGAAGTGCCGGAAATCGAGGAAGGCCTGCTGGAAATCAAGGCAGCTGCTCGCGACCCCGGCCTGCGCGCCAAGATTGCCGTGGTGTCGCACGACCCGCGCATCGACCCGATCGGCACCTGTATCGGCCTGCGCGGTTCGCGCGTCACGTCGGTCACCAACGAGATGGCCGGCGAACGCGTCGACATCATCCACTGGTCAGCCGAGCCGGCTCAGTACGTCATCAACGCGCTGGCACCGGCTGAAGTCAGCTCCATCGTGGTGGACGAAGACAAACACAGCATGGACGTGGTGGTGGACGAAGAGCAGCTGGCGATGGCGATCGGCCGCGGTGGCCAGAACGTGCGGCTGGCGTCCGAACTGACCGGCTGGGATCTCAACATCATGTCGCGCGAGACCGCTGAAGAAAAGCAGTCGACCGAAAGCGGTCATACCCTCGCCCTCTTCATCGCGAAACTCGATGTGGACGCGGAGGTCGCCCAGATTCTGGTTGACGAAGGTTTCTCCACGCTGGAAGAAGTCGCCTACGTGCCGCTGAACGAGATGCTCGAAATCGATGCGTTCGACGAAGACCTGGTCAACGAACTCCGTACTCGCGCTCGCAATGCCTTGCTCACCGCAGCCATCGTGGGCGAAGAGCAGGTAGAAGCGTCTGCAGGCGACTTGTTGTCGCTCGACGGCATGGACGCGGAAACAGCGCGTCAGCTCGCCAGCAAGGGGGTTCACACCACCGAAGATCTGGCCGAGCTGGCCGTTGACGAACTGATCGAAATCGCCGCGATGGATGACGAACGCGCCAAACAATTGATCATGGCCGCACGCGCGCCCTGGTTCGCCCAAGGCTAAGAGGATTGCATGAACGTTGAACAATTTGCTCTCGAACTGAAACTGCCGCCCGAACTGTTGCTTGAACAGCTCAAGGCCGCGGGTGTCAGTAAAAACGATGTGGTCGACTCGGTTACCGAGGCGGACAAAGCCCACTTGCTCGACTATCTGCGCAAGATGCATGGCGGTGGAACCGAGGCCGGTAAAACCAAGATCACCATCACGCGCAAGCAGACGGGTGAGATACGCAAAACCGACAGCACCGGTAAATCGCGCACCATCCAGGTCGAAGTACGCAAATCACGTACCTACGTCAAACGGGATGCCTCAGCACCGACGGCCGAAGCCCAGCCAACGGGTGAGTCCAACCTTGAGACCCCGCCTGCGCCAGAGCCAGAGTTTGAAGAGCAGATTCAGCCGGTAGTTGAAGCAAAACCAGAGACACCGGAACCAGAGCCCGTTGTCGAGCCAGTCGCTGCTGCGCCTGTAGAAGTCAAGCCTGAGCCGGTTGCCGCAGAGGCACCCGTTATTGCTGAACCGGTTCCCGAAATTGCGGTGGAGACACCTGTTGCCGAAGTGGCAGCAACTCCCGCACCCGAGGAAGCGCCTGTTCCCGCTGTAAAGAAAACCACACGGATCAAAAAAGCTTCCATTATTGGCGATGCGGAAGTCAAGGCACGTGCAGACGAAACACGCCGTCACCAGGCATTGCTGGATCGTCAAGCTTCGGATCGGGCCCAGCGTGAAGCGCTGCGCAAGCAGGCTGAAGCTGCGCAAGTCGCGCGTGAAGCCGCCAAGGTGGCGGAGGCCGAGAAAGCCGCTGCGCCCCCCGCCCCAGTTGCACCCGCTGCCCCCACTGAAAAAACGCTGCACAAACCGGACAAACCGGCTGGGGCCAAAGGCGACAAAAAGCCGGCCAAAAAAGCCGAAGGCAGCTGGAAAGATGATGCCGCCAAGCGTAAAGGCGGCCTCAAAACCCGTGGCGGCGCCGCACCCGATACAGGCTGGCGCGGCCGTAAAGGCAAATCACGATCCGGCAGCAATGAGGAAACCACATTTATTGCCCCGACCGAGCCGGTCGTGCGTGAAGTGCTGGTGCCCGAAACCATTACGGTCGCCGAGTTGGCCCACAAGATGTCGGTCAAGGCCGCTGAGGTCATCAAGGCCCTGATGAAGCTGGGCAGCATGGTGACGATCAACCAGGTGCTCGACCAGGAAACCGCGATCATTCTGGTCGAGGAGATGGGCCACATTGGCAAGCCGGCCGCGCTGGATACGCCGGAAGCCTTCCTGATCGATACCGGCTTTACCGGCGAACTGGTCCTGCGTGCCCGCCCCCCGGTAGTTACCGTGATGGGCCACGTCGACCACGGCAAAACGTCGCTGCTCGACACCATCCGGCGTACCCGCGTAGCCAGCGGCGAAGCCGGCGGCATTACCCAGCACATCGGTGCTTATCACGTCGAAACCGAGAAAGGCGTCATTACCTTCCTCGACACCCCGGGCCACGAAGCGTTTACCGCCATGCGTGCTCGTGGTGCGAAGGCGACCGACATCGTTGTGCTGGTTGTCGCAGCAGACGACGGCGTGATGCCGCAAACCATCGAAGCCATTCACCACGCCAAGGCAGCCGGTGTGCCGCTGGTGGTGGCGGTGAACAAGATCGACAAACCCGATGCCAGCCCCGAGCGGATTCGCCAGGAACTGGTCGCGCAAGGCGTGACCCCTGAAGAATGGGGCGGCGACACGCAGTTCATCGAAGTGTCGGCCAAGGCCAATACCAATATCGACGGCCTGCTTGACGCCATTTTGCTGCAGGCCGAAGTGCTCGAACTGCAGGCGCATGTGGAAGGACCGGCCAAGGGTATCGTCATCGAAGCCCGTCTGGACAAGGGCAAGGGTCCAGTCACCACTTTGCTGGTGCAGTCCGGCACCCTGCGCCGTGGCGACATGGTGCTGGCCGGCCAGGCTTTCGGCCGCGTCCGTGCCATGCTCGACGAAGCCGGCAATACAGTCACTGAAGCGGGCCCATCCATCCCGGTTGAAATCCAGGGTCTGTCCGACGTGCCGCGTGCAGGTGAAGACATGATGGTGCTGCCTGACGAACGCAAGGCGCGTGAAATCGCGCTGTTCCGTCAAGGCAAGTTCCGCGATGTGCAACTGGCGAAAAAACAGGCGGCGAAGCTGGAGTCGATGTTCGACCAAATGGGCGAAGGCGAAGTACAGCATCTGCCCATCATCCTCAAAGCCGACATGCAGGGCTCTTACGAAGGCCTGGCGCACGCGCTGGCCAAGATTTCCACCGACGAGGTCAAGGTCAACATCATCCACAGCGGTGTGGGTGCCATTACCGAATCCGACGTCAATCTGGCGCTGGCTTCCAAGGCTGTCCTGATCGGCTTCAACGTGCGGGCCGATGCTTCAGCCCGCAAGCTGGCCGAGGCCAATGGCGTCGACCTGCGTTACTACAACATCATCTATGAAGCGGTGGATGAGGTGAAGGCTGCGTTGTCCGGCATGCTGGTACCCGAGAAACGCGAAACCGTGATCGGTACCGTTGAAATCCGCCAGGTCTTCGTGATTTCCAAGGTCGGCACCATCGCTGGCTGTTACGTGCTCGATGGCGTGGTGAAGCGCAATGCGGGTGTCCGCGTGCTGCGTAACAACGTCGTCATCCATCAGGGCGAGCTTGATTCCCTGAAGCGTTTCAAGGACGACGTCAAGGAAGTCAAATCCAACTTTGAGTGTGGCTTGAGCCTGAAGAACTTCAACGATATCCAGGAAGGCGACCAACTGGAAGTGTTTGAGATCGTGGAAATCGCACGCTCGCTGTAATGCCCAAGGATTTTCCACGAGCGCGTAGAGTCGCCGACCAGATACAGCGCGAACTGCCGGAGTTGATCCGGCAGGAAGTGAAGGACCCGCGCGTCGGCATGCTGACCATCACCGAAGTGGAGGTCAACCGCGACATGGAGTTCGCCAAGGTGTTCTTCACTACGCTGGGCGGCCAGGCCGAGCACGAAGCCTGTCTGGAAGGCCTCAAACGCGCCAGTGGTTTTCTGCGTACCCAGTTGTCACACCGCATGCAGCTGCGCGTGGTGCCCAAGCTCAGCTTCGTGTATGACCATTCGGTCGAACGTGGCATACAGCTCAGTCAACTGATCGAAGCGGCAATCGCCGAAGACGCCAAACACCCCAAAGACGAGTGAAATCCGCACGTCAGCCCATTGATGGCGTGTTGTTATTGAACAAGCCCGTGGGAATTACCTCCAACGCCGCACTGCAAAAAGCCAAGTGGTTGCTCAACGCCAAAAAGGCGGGGCATACCGGCACCCTCGATCCCTTCGCCGATGGGCTGCTGCCGCTGTGTTTCGGTGAGGCCACCAAGTTTTCAGCCTACCTGCTTGAAGCCGACAAGCACTATCGTGCTGTCATGCAGCTTGGCGTCACCACCACCACCGGCGACCCGGAAGGTGAGGTGCTGAGCACCTGCGAGGTCGACGTCAGCCGTGACGATATCCTCGCCGTGCTGCCGCGCTTCATGGGCGAAATCGAGCAGATTCCCCCCATGCACTCGGCGCTCAAGCATCAAGGCCGCCCACTTTATGAATACGCCCGTGCCGGCATCGAAATCGAGCGCCCACCTCGCAAGGTCACGATCCGGTCACTGGAGCTGATTGAATGCGCCCCGCCGCGCGTGGTGCTCGATGTTCAATCCACAGCCGGCACCTACATCCGCACCCTGGCGCAGGATATCGGCGCAGCACTGGGATGCGGTGCCCACCTCACCGCCTTGAAGCGTACAGCAGCGGGCGGATTCAACCTGGAGCAGGCCCATACCCTGGCCGAGCTTGAGGCGCTTGAACCCGGCGATCGGCAAAGCCTGCTCCAGCCAGCGGATTACCTGGTGGCACACCTGCCAGCCTTGTATCTCGACGAGTCGGATGCTGCTTCCCTCTGTCAGGGTCGCAACATAGGCTATTCGACCGCTGATTCGGGATTGATGCGCGTGTATACCGCCACCAACCGCTTCCTTGGCCTGGCCGATGCAGACGCCGGCCAACTGGTGCCGCGTCGTTTGATTAACACACAACAAGCTTGAGTCGACCCGCCCTTTCCGCGTAAAATACGCGGTTTCCCCCCGAACGTGTCCCGCACAGCCGCAGGCCACGCGATTTAGAAGGAGTACACCATGGCTGTTACCGTCGCTCAAAAAGCTGAGATCGTCCAGAATTACCAACGCGCCGCCGCCGACACCGGCTCCCCCGAAGTGCAGGTTGCCCTGCTGACGGCCCGCATCAACGACCTGACCGGCCACTTCAAGGCCAACATGAAGGATCACCATTCACGTCGCGGCCTGTTGCGCATGGTCAGCCGTCGCCGTAAATTGCTCGACTACCTCAAACGCACCCATCTTGAAGGTTACAAGACCCTGATCGAGCGCCTCGGTCTGCGTAAGTAATCCCGGCTAACCTACAGTGATGAATCGGCACCTAGCTGGCTGCAACTTAATGGCTGCGCCGGCACAGGCTGGTTCTGAACTGTGGACGGGGCGTATTGCCCCCTGAATTTCCCACGCCCCGCACTCGCGGGGCGTTTTTGCTTTGAAAGGAACTCGTGTGAGCGCTATCAAGAAAACTTTCACTTTCGGCCGTCATCAGGTCACTCTGGAAACCGGCGAAATCGCCCGCCAAGCAGGCGGTGCCGTCATCGTCAACATGGACGACACCGTGGTGCTGGTCACCGTCGTTGCCAAGACGGAAGTCAAGCCCGGCCAGGACTTCTTCCCGCTGACCGTTGATTACCAGGAAAAAACATACGCTGCGGGTCGCATTCCCGGTGGTTTCCTAAAACGCGAAAGCCGCGCGTCCGACGGTGAGATTCTGATTTGCCGCCTGATTGACCGTCCGATCCGCCCGCTGTTCCCGGATGGCTTCTTCAATGAAGTGCAGATCATCGCCACGGTAATTTCGTCCAACCCCGAGGTCAGCGCCGACATTCCCGCGCTGATCGGCGCCTCCGCCGCGCTGTCGCTGTCCGGCCTGCCCTTTGACGGCCCGGTGGGCGCAGCGCGCGTCGGTTTCATCAACGGCGAATACGTGCTGAACCCGACCAATTCCGAATTGAAAGATTCGGTGCTTGACCTGGTGGTCGCCGGCACCGAAACCGCTGTGCTGATGGTCGAGTCCGAAGCGATGGAACTGCCCGAAGACATCATGCTGGGCGCGGTCATGTTCGGCCACCAGCAGTTTCAGACCGCGATCAATGCGATCAACGAGCTGGCTGATGAAGCCGGTGCAGATGCATGGGAGTGGGCGCCGCAAGCCGATGACATCGTCATGCTCGGCCGCCTCAAGACACTGGCCGAAGAGGGCCTGCAGCAGGCTTACAACATCAAGCAGAAACAGGCCCGCACCACGGCCGTGGACGAAGTCCGCAGCAAGGCATTCGCCGAACTGCTCAATTCCGATATGGATACCGTTGCGCAAAATCACGTCAAGGATGCATTCCACCGTCTGGAAGCCGGCGTGGTGCGTAACCGCATCCTGTCTGGCCAGCCGCGTATCGACGGCCGCGACACCCGCACCGTGCGCCCGATCACCATCCGCACCGGCGTACTGCCGCGCACCCACGGTTCCGCCCTGTTCACCCGTGGCGAAACCCAGGCACTGGTCGTCACCACGCTGGGTACCGGACGCGACGAGCAAACCATCGATGCACTCGAAGGTTCTTATCACGACCGTTTCATGATGCAGTACAACATGCCCCCCTACGCCACCGGCGAAACCGGCCGCGTCGGCGCGCCCAAGCGCCGTGAAGTCGGCCATGGCCGACTGGCCAAGCGCGCGCTGATGGCGGTGCTGCCCTCCAGGGAAGAATTCGGCTACACCATGCGCGTGGTGTCCGAGATCACCGAATCCAACGGTTCCTCGTCAATGGCCTCGGTGTGCGGCGGCTGTCTGTCGCTGATGGATGCCGGCGCGCCGCTGAAGGCACATGTCGCGGGTATCGCCATGGGTCTGATCAAGGAAGGCAACCGCTTTGCCGTGTTGACCGACATCCTCGGCGACGAAGATCACCTCGGCGACATGGACTTCAAGGTAGCAGGCACCGAAAAAGGCGTGACCGCGCTGCAGATGGACATCAAGATCAAGGGCATCACCCAGGAAATCATGCAGGCTGCATTGGTTCAGGCGAAAGAAGGCCGCCTGCACATCCTCGATATCATGAAGAACTCGGTTTCTGCGACCCACGAAATGTCGGCCTACGCACCGCGCATCATCGCGATGAAGATCAACCCGGAAAAAATCCGCGATGTCATCGGCAAGGGCGGCGCAGTCATCCGCGCGCTGACCGAAGAAACCGGCACCCAGATCGACATCCAGGAAGACGGCAGCGTGAAGATTGCCTGCACCAGCATCGAAGCCGGCGAACTGGCCAAAAAGCGCATCGAGGAAATCACCGCCGAAGTCGAAGTCGGCAAGGTCTACGAAGGCCCGGTCATCAAACTGCTGGACTTCGGCGCGATTGTGAACGTGCTGCCGGGCCGCGACGGTCTGCTGCACATTTCCCAGATCGCCCACGAGCGCGTCAACGCCATTGGCGATCACCTGAAAGAAGGCCAGGTCGTGAAGGTGAAAATTCTGGAGGCCGACGAGAAAGGCCGTTTGCGTTTATCGATGAAAGCACTGCTGGAGGAGCCTGCACCGGCTCCAGCTCCCGCACCTGCTCCAGTCGTGAGCGACAACGACACGCCGGAAAACGCTGGTTAAATTCAGCAACTTCCTCGAAAAACCGCGCCAATCGGCGCGGTTTTTTATTGGGCGTTAAGTCGCCGCTGCCGGGAAATCCACACAGACGCGTAATCCTGTGTTGCCGATCCCCGCATCCAGCCGCACCAGCGCACCATGCAAATTCGCAATGCGCTGCACGATGGTCAACCCCAAACCCGCCCCGTCCACACCACCCGACAGTCTGAAAAATGGCTGGAACACCGCGGCTCGCTGCGATTGCGGAATGCCAAGTCCATCATCAGAAACACACCACGTTACCCCCTGTTCCGTACGGTGTACCGTCAACGATATACGCGTCCCGCCATAACGCAGGGCATTGTCGATCAGGTTAGACAGCATCTCCCGCAACAACTGGGCGTCGCCCACCTGCGGTGCATCACGGTCTGGTGAATCAAAACCGATCTCCACCCCTTTTGACAGCGCCTGCGGGACCCATTCACGTGCAATCTCCCGCACCAGTTCCACCCCATTCAGAGGGACAAGACGGAGGGTGTTTTCCGCAGCGTCGACACGCGCCAGAATAAGCAGCTTTTGAACCAGCTCTCCCATAGCCTGAGTCGACTGTGCAATACGTACCAAAGCGTGTTGTGCATCATCAGGCTGCGCATTCACCAGCGCGGCTTCTGCCTGTGCACGGATTCCAGCAATAGGGGTACGAAGTTGATGAGCTGCATCCGAAACAAAACGCGATTGCGCATCAACCGCTTCGGACAGGCGCAGCAGCAAGGAGTTGATTTCATCCAGAAAGGGGCGCAATTCTGTTGGTGTGCCTTCGAGTGGCACCGGGCTCAGGTCGAGTGACTCGCGCGCGGACAAACGATCACGCAACCGGCTCAAAGGTAGCAGCCCGCGCCCGACGCCATAGGCAATTGCCGCGGCCGCAGTCAGCGTCATCAGCAGCATGGGGATCACGATTGCCAGGGTGGCGCGCTTGGCCAGAGCCGATCGACGCGATAACGTTTCCCCCACCTGGACCAGCACGGTTCCGCGCGCACTGGTGCCCTTGAGTGAGAGCGCAAACGCAGCCACCCTGACTTTTTCACCATCCTTGATGCCGTCATAAACAATCAACTGTCCGGGCTTCAAATCTTTTTTTCCAGGAAGCGGTGGCATATCAAGATCGCCTTCGATCACCCGGGACTGCGGGTCAATCACGCGATGAAACAGCAGATCCTCCTGATCAAATGCAAGCATCTCACGCGCGGCGACCGGAATATCGAGATGCACCCGTCCACGAATGACCTCTACCCGATCGGCCAGCGCATAGGTGCGGCGCGTCAGTGAGCGATCAAACGCTGCATTGATGAAGTACTGGCTGGAAAGATAGGCCATGATCCACAGCAGAATAAACAGCGGCAGCATGACCAGCAGCATTCGCACGACCAGCTGTTTGCGCAAGCTATTCTGACTCCCCATCGTCAGCCCCCCACTTCCAGCAAATAACCCAGGCCCCGCAAGGTGCGGATGCCCACGCCGGAGCCTTCCAGTTTGCGCCGCAGCCGATGGATATAGACTTCCACCGCATTCTCCCCCACGCCTTCATCCCAGCCGGCCAACCGGTCTGCGATGGCTTCCTTGGCGGTGACGCGTCCGGCGTGATGCAGCAGGATTTCGAGCACTTCCACTTCTCGCGCAGACAGCACTAGCGGCGTCTCGTCCACGCGAGCTTGCCGCTTGACGCTATCAAAGCGCAGCCGCCCCATGCTTATCTGGGTATCGGCCACGCCATGCGCCCTGCGCAACAGCGCACGCAGACGCGCAAGCAGTTCATCCAGTGAAAATGGCTTGAGCAGATAATCGTCAGCACCCGCATCCAGGCCCCGGACCCGGTCTTCCACCGTATCGCGTGCGGTCAGGATCATGACAGGCAAGGTTTTGCCCCGCGTGCGTAAATTACGCAGCACCTCCAGTCCTTCACGACGAGGCAGCCCCAGATCAAGCAGCATGGCATCATAGGTAAATCCGCTTAGCGCGCTCTCGGCCTGTACGCCATCGCGGGTCCAGTCAACAGCGAAACCTGCCTGCCGGGTCGCCAGCACGACGGCTTCGCCCAGCGTCGAGTCATCCTCAACCAGCAATATTTTCATCAGCAAAGTCTGCCACAAACCCGCTTGATCCAGACTGGATGCGCATCGAATAAATAATTGAAACAGATCGCGCGCGTAAGGTTCGTGTAAGCATCAAACCGCATAGTCACGGCCATGCAGTTGCAATCCGCGATTGCATTTCAACTCATGATCACCCTGGAGAAATAAATGAGCAAACTGATGTCTTCCCTGGTTGCCGCAACGATTGTTGGCGCTTTCAGCATGTCCGCTATTGCCGCTGATGCAGTTAAAGCTGCCCCCGCTGCTGCCGCTGCGCCTGCTGCCTCCGCCACTGCTGCCGCTGAAAAGCCTGCTGCAGCCCCGGCAAATAAAAATTCCAAAGTTGACGCAAAGAAAACAGAAGCTTCAGCTGCCGCTGCTGCTCCGGCGATGCCTGCTGCTCCGGCAACCCCCGCTGCACCCGCCAAGAAGTAATTCTTTCTGGCCACAAAAAACCGCGCTCTCGGGCGCGGTTTTTTTATGCTGCAGTACTCAAAAAAGACTGCCACCAACGTTTTCGCTGGCCGGTTACCACGCCTCGAGTTTCGAGTTCACGTGGTGGCGTCCGGCTCATCAACCAGCCCGGAAGCACGGCTGACTTGGTGGCGCTGGAGCCGCACGAGCTGCCCAGGTGGTTGGGGTCATATATCTTGATGAAGTTGGGGGCTTCCAGATCGTCTGCATAGACAATCGCGCAGTAGTCTTCATGGTGGTCACGCCGCAATAACTCATCCAGTTCGCGCGTAAACTGCTGCACCTTTTCGCCAGTTGATGGTCCATCGGGAAGTTCCTGCCCGACCGCGTAGAGATACCAACCCGCATCAGCATCGATTTTTTGCCAGAATGCCGTCAACTGATCCCAGCGCATCACGCTGTAAAGCAAACCATCGTAGTAGCGATCAAATTCGTTGGTATCAGTCATGGAGAGAATCAGTTTTCAGCTCAAGGTGTGGATGGGACGCTACAGGATCAAGCCTATCGGGCAACCTGCCGCTCACGGATTTCTTCGAGTGTCTTGCAGTCGATGCACATTGATGCAGTTGGGCGTGCCTGCAAACGCTCCAGCCCGATCTCGATGCCACATGAATTGCAATAGCCATAGTCGCCACTCTTGATCTTGTCGATGGTTTCATTGATCTTTTTGATCAACCGGCGCTCTCGGTCGCGGTTGCGCAACTCAAGCGCCATATCAGACTCCTGTGTGGCGCGGTCATTGGGATCCGCAAACACGGTCTGCTCTTCCTGCATCGAATGCAGCGTGATATCGATGTCCTGCGACAACTCGGCTTTCCAGGCCTCGAGCATTTTGCGAAAATGCTCGAGCTGTTTCGCGTTCATGTATTCTTCGCTCTTTTTCGCCTTGTAAGGCTCGAATCGCATCAAAGTTTCAGCCATCTCGCTCTCTCCGAAAATACAGTTCTCAGTTGAATCCGGGAAAAACCCGACCCGACTTAATATCAGAATCACTTATCCACTGCAACCCATATGACCCTACTTGCCCTGCTTTTTGATGTCGACGGCACCCTTGCCGATACCGAACGTGATGGACACCGCCCCGCTTTCAACCAGGCCTTTCAGGACGCCGGGCTGGATTGGGACTGGGATGTCGCGCTTTACGGCAAGCTGCTTGCCGTCACCGGTGGCAAGGAACGCATGAAGCACTATATCAACCACTTCCGGCCGGACTATAAAAGACCGGACAACTTTGATGAACTGGTGGCCGACCTGCACCAGGCCAAGACCCGCCACTACACGGCCCTCGCCGCACAGGGCGGCATCCCGATGCGGACCGGCGTCAAGCGGCTGCTGAACGAGGCGCGTGCAGCCGGCCTGCGGCTGGGCATCGCCACCACCACCACCCCGGAAAACGTCACCGTGTTGCTGGAACACAGCCTGGGTTCAGGCACCCAGGACTGGTTTGAAGTCATTGCGGCGGGCGATATCGTGCCATCAAAGAAGCCCGCGCCCGATATCTATCATTACGCGCTGGAGAAAATGGGATTGAATCCAGCGGACTGTCTGGCATTCGAGGATTCGGAGAATGGTCTGCGTTCCAGCCTGGGTGCAGGTCTGAAAACGCTGGTGACGGTCAACGACTACACGCTGGATCACGATTTCACCGGGGCATCCGTCGTGTTGTCCGATCTGGGCGAACCCGGCACGCCGAATCGGCGACTCGCTGGCGCTGACCTCAATCAGCCGTTTGTCGATGTGGCGTACTTGAGGGCACTCCACCAGAACTGATCAGAACGCGTCCAATCCACCCCGGGGCAAGCCTCAGGGGTTGTGCATCAGCGCAGCTTCGAGCGTATTTTCCAGCAAGGTAGCCACGGTCATCGGGCCCACCCCGCCCGGCACCGGTGTGATCCAGCCGGCATGATCCTTCGCCGAATCGAAATCAACATCGCCAACCAGTTTGCCGTCGGGCAGGCGGTTAATCCCGACATCGATCACGATTGCGCCTTCGCGTATCCAGTCTCCCAGAATCATTTTCGGCCGCCCCACCCCCACCACCAGCACCTCGGCGGATCGCACAAAGCTTTCCAGGTCGCGCGTGGCGCTGTGGCACACGGTTATCGTACATCCCGCCAGCAACAGTTCCAGGCTCATCGGCCGCCCGACGATATTCGATGCGCCGACCATCACCGCATTCTTGCCCCGCAGTACCTCGCCAGTGGCACGCAGCATCGTCATGATGCCGCGCGGCGTGGATGGTCGGAGCGTCGGCATTTTCACCGCCAGACGGCCAATGTTATAGGGATGGAAGCCATCGACATCCTTGTCGGGGCGAATGCGCTCGATCACCGTCTCGGTATCGATATGCGCCGGCAGCGGCAATTGAACCAGAATGCCGTCAATGCCCGAATCGGCGTTCAGCGTATCGATGAGCGCCAGCAACTGATCCTGTGTGGTGGCGCTAGGCAGGTCGTGCGACACGCTGGTAACGCCCGCCCGCTCACAGGCCCGTTTCTTGTTGCGCACATACACCGCGGAAGCTGCCTCGTCTCCCACCAGAATCACCGCCAGGCCGGGCGCGCGTTTGCCCTGTGCCTCGCGTTCGGCGACTTTATCGTGGATCACCGCGAGGATAGTGTCGGCCATGGACTTACCGTCGAGAATACGTGCGCTCATCAAGACAACCCTGAAGCAAAAGAGTGATTTTCCCGGAAACCACCCCCTTTACTCAAGCTAAAATTGACCACAACCACTTTGCCCATGTATAGTCTCGCTTCTCCGAAATGCGGCAGGATTGCATAAGTAGAATTTCGGGGTGTAGCGCAGCCCGGTAGCGCGCCTGCTTTGGGAGCAGGATGTCAG
>JASJPF010000021.1:0-25846 GCA_031426835.1 Thiobacillus sp. | reverse complement strand
GACTTACCCGAAAGGGCTTGTTCGCTTGAATAGACGCGAACACAAAGGAATACGGAGGGCTGAAGGGGAAATGCTTACTGGTTAAGGGCTATAAATGGCTGGACAAAGAGTGCCCACCAGTTTGCGTCCTAGCGGAAATCACCAAAAGCTTTTGAGAGTAAAGGCTCAGACTTGGCCTGAAAAACAGTGAAAGTACAGGTCGCCTCTGTCAGATAAAAATCGGTCAGGTACTGCCATTGGCGGTGTGGGAAAAATGCGTTACTGGGCGTCCGGAGCAGGTCAGTAAGGGGTCGGTCGTAAAATCGGCGTGGTCTTCTGCTCCTCGGCCTAAGCCGACAGTTGTGGTATGCCTGTCTGGCGTACGAGTGTCCGTTATGAGGTAGCACTCGCATCAGGCAGAAATCGACCACAGTTTGATGCGGTCGAAAACACGAATTCGGTACCAGCCAACGTCTCATCCTCCCTTCACAGGAGACGGTCAGGAGGATTCGTCAGCGATCGGTCGCTCAGCCAATACCACTCTTAACGTCTTGCTGACTGGAACGACAAGGGACATTGGTGAACACCTGTCACGCGTGATAGAGCCGGTCGCGCTCCAGTTCATGGGGCAGCATGCGGCGGTAGGCCGCGACGGCCTGCAACTGGCTAGTAGCTAGATAGGGTGGCTGCTTCGCGGCCGGATTCAACGGTTTTGATGCCGATTTCTTCGCCCTCCCTGCTGACGCCTCGTGCAGAGGTAAAGGCGTCACACCCGGCACCTGGATCAAGTACTCTAGTGTGCCGGGGAAAGTCTGGCCGGTGATACCGTGGATCGAGAACATGGTCTCAGTCCCTCTTCGAGAAGCTGCTCGCCACCAACTTGCGTACCTCTTCCAGCACCAGCACGCTGGCAGCGGTGGCGACGGCCATCATCCATTCGCGTGGGCTCAAGTCCACGGTGTGGAAGATTCCCTGTGCCGGCCCCCAATGCACGGGAACAGCACGAAGGTGTTGAACATCACCACGATCAGGATCACCACCGCGTCCTTGATGTCGCCGATCGCCCCGGCCAGCACTGCGGCGCCGAGCAACACGATCACCAGCAGATCCTTGAATTGGACGAGAAATTTCATCCAGGCAGGGCGCGGCGGTTTTTCCCGGAGACGGTTGCGGCTGTGGCGTTCCAGCCGCTGCCGCGCTTCGGCATCGGTCAGCCCCTTTAGCGTGGTGTCAAAGCGCGCCAACGTCGCGTCGGCGACGATAGTCCAGGGTTTCATTTCATGACATCTCTCGTAGTTTGAGAGTCCTGCGCAGGCGGGGCGCCACGCACCGCGATCAGGTAGTAGCCGATAACCAACGCGAGGATGACCACCGCCGAACCGTAAAGATATTCCGGGCCTACCTCACTGAATTCGAACACGATCACCTTGCGGGATATCGCCATCAGCGCGGTGCCCAGCACGATTTCCACAGCGAGGCGATGATTGCGGTGATCCTCCGTGTAGAGAAGGATATTGTGGTAGATCTCTATGGCGATCAGCACTGCCATGAAAGCGCCAAAGGTGGCCAGGATGTCCTTGATCTCCAGCAGCATGAAGGGGGGGGCCATCAGGCGCTGGTAGAGCACGTAGACAATGTCGGCGACGCCCCAGATAATTACCATCACCATGATCACCGCGATCACTATGGCGACGTGGCGGATGATCCGGTTGAGAAAACCGATGACTTTATCGTCGCTGTTTTTTCCAGGCATATCGTTCTCCATCAAATCAAGTGTCGTATTCTCAAAAAGGCAGCGTCGCCGTCACAAAAGCCGCATAAGCCGCTAGCAGCACGGTGCAGAACAGCGCCAGCCGCGTCGAGCATCCGATGAGCCCATAACGTCCAGCCTCGGTCCACGTCATGCCTTGCTCTCCAACGCCGGAGGCACAACCAGTACATCGCAGCCCGACTCCCGCATCAGATGCTTGGTCATGCTTCCCAGTAGCAGATCGATGATTTCCGAACTGCCGTGCTTGCCCGCTACCACCAGTTCCGCCGCTGCCTCGCGCAGCAGCACAGGAATTACGGCTTCCGGCATTCCGTGTTCCACCCGGATATCCGGCTGTGTTTTCAAATCAGCCGCCAGCGCCTGCAGCGTGCTCAATGCACGCTGGCGTTCCTCCTGGCGATAGCGATGGATCTCGTCCTCGGAGACACCGGCAAAATGCAGCTTGCCCTCGAACGGCACCTCGAAGGCATGGACCAGGCTGAGTCGGGCGGTCGGGATGATGTCATAGGCAAGCTGTGCCACGGTGGGGCCGTGCACCGACAGGTCGAGCGCGACCAGCACGCGCGAGTAGGGTTCGCGTACTTCATTCCTGACCACCAGTACTGGCGTGGCGGCTTCACGGACCACCCGCTCGGCGGTGGAACCCAGGAAAAATTCACGTGCCGGGTGCTCGCCCATCGCGCCCAGCACCACCAGATCGGCACCGTTTTCCCGCTCGATGCGGGTGATCTCGCGGTGGGGTTGCCCTACTGTCAGTAAAGGAGTGACGTCGATCTTCCAGCGCCCGGCCAGTTCTTCCGCCTGCTGGCGCAACTTGCCTTCGAAATAGTCATGCAATTGCGCTTCTGTTTTTGTATCCCTCAGCAACAGGCGATCATGCAGACGTTTCATCGCCTGACCGGGAAGACAGTGCTGCAAGATGAGGCGGGCATTGTGCTGAACTGCCAGCAACGCGGCGCGTTCTTCGGCGCGACTGGCAGTAGGGGAAAAGTCGGTGGCAACCAGGATGGTTTCGATCGATTTCATGACGGGTTTCTCCGCAAGGTGTTTTCGAGCATCTCCGCCGCATAGTCGGCAGCATCGTAATAGGGATGGAATACCTGTTCAGCCCCGGCCTGCTTCAGAGCATCCGCATCCGCCTCATTGTGCGCGGCAGCCGCTACCCGGCCGGTGTAGCCATGCGCGCGTAACGCGGCGATGAGGGCGCGATTGATATTGGCATCGGGCAAGGTGCTGACCACCCAGCGCGCCTGCCCCAGTGGCAGGGTGGCGGGCAGCTCCGCGTCCTCGGCGTCGCCAAAACGCACGTCCAGGCCGTGGCGGCGGGCGAGGCGCACCGCTTCAGGGTCAAAATCCACGCCCAGCGTGGCGACATCCTGCTCGTGCAGACGCCGCATCAACCGTCCGCCGTAACGCCCCTGGCCGAACACGATGATCTCCGGAACAGTTTCGGTTTCTCCCGCCGCCGCACTTTCGCGGAACGGCGTCCTGCGCTCGAACACCCTGAGCCATGGCTTCAGCCTTTCGTACAAGGGCTGGCCGTTTAACACCATGTAGGTGCAAACGCTGATGGTGACCAGTCCCACCAGCGTCACCAAGCCAAGGGCATCGCCGCCGACATGGCCCAGCGTCACCCCCATGGCGATGAAGACGATGGAGAATTCGGAGATCTGCGCCACCGTGAGGCCGGCCATGAATCCGGTGCGTTTGCGATATCCCATGTAGCCCATGATGGCCATGACAATCAGGGGGTTGCCGATCAATACAAAGGCGGAGAGCACCATGGCAGACAGGATTTGCCCCTCGAAGGCCTGGAATTCCAGCTTCGCCCCCAGATCGATAAAGAAAAACAGCAGCAGAAAATCGCGCACCGGGTTGAGGCGGCTGCTCATGGCCTCGCGGTAGGGTGAGGTGGCGAGCGAGAACCCGGCCAGAAAGGCCCCCACTTCCTTGCTGAACCCAATCGCCTCGCCCAGCGTGGCCAGAGCCACGCCCCAGGCGATGGCGAACAGCAGCATCAGTTCCTGCGAGCGAGCCACCAGATCGAGCAGACGTGGCAGCACGTAACGCATGGCGACGGCCAGCAGCAGGCCGGCCACGGAGAGTTTCAGTGCGATCATGCCCAGCGTGGCGGCCACCCCGCCTGCCTCAACCATGTTCAGGCTGCTCATGGTCATCATGGCGACGACCACCGCGATGTCCTGAACGATGAGGAAGCCCACCGCGATGCGGCCGTGCAAGGAGTCGAGTTCCTTTTTATCTGACAGCAGTTTGACGATGATGATGGTGCTGGAGAAGGTCAGCGCCACCGCCACGTAAATCGCCTTGAGGTGGTCCATGCCCAGTGCCAGGCCAAGCAGGTAGCCGAACAGGATGGTGAAGGTAAGCTGTCCCAGCCCGGTCGCCAACGCCACCGCACCGAGGCGGCGCACTAGGTGCAGGTCGAGCTTGAGGCCGACGGTGAACAGCAGCACCGCCACGCCAACCTGGGCCAGCAGGTCAAGCGGATCGTGCGCGGTGACCCAACCAAAGGCCACCGGCCCGGCCAGAATCCCCACCACGATGTAGGCCAGGATCAGCGGCTGGCGCAGGTGGATCGCCAGCGCGCCGATGGCGGCGGCGGCGGCAAGAAGCAGAGCGATTTCCTGGAAGGCGCCGTTCATAGTTTTATTTATGATGGGTGGCGGTTGGACAAATCATAACAGCAGCAGCGCGCCCGCCAGGGCAGCCAACGCCAGCAGCCACAAGGCGCTCGCTCGTGGCCAGGTGAAGAGGTTTGCCTCCAGCTGCGCAGGCCGGGCAAGCCCCTTGTGCGCGCCGATGATGCTTCGTCGCGGCATGACAATCTCCATCACGGACATACGACGCCAGGCCGGCCCCGCCCGTTCCAGCCACACCAGCACATCCCCCGGGGGGATGGCCGGGCCGCGCCATCCGAGCCACCAGGCAGCATAGGCCAGGAGCGCGGCGGAGAGCGCCGGCCAAGCCGCGGACGCCAAGCCCGCCCCGGACATTACCGCCGCCACGGTGCCGGAATCGACCCGCATCCAGACCAGTGCCAGCATTGCTGCCAGCAATGCCAGCCAAGATGGCAAAAGGCCGGCAGCGTCGTCCTGCTTGCTTCCACGAGGTGTCAGCAATAGAAAGCGGGCCATGAGCAGACCCGTGCCTACGGCGGCCAGGGGCAGCGTCCAGGCCAGCAGTTCCGGCCAAGGTGAGGGCAGACCCGCCAGGGCGGTCTTCAATTGCGTCTTGGCGAGCACCCCACTGGTGAACGGCGCGCCGGCCAGGGCCAGGGCGGGTAGCAGCAGGCCTGCCATCACCCAGCTGTTGCGGCCGAACCGCTGCGCCACCCCCACACCCAGAAACAGGGCGCCCTTGGCTAGGCCATGATGCAGGGCATAGAGGCCGATCGCCGGTAGCAGCAGAGGCCACGCCTGCGGCAACAGCAGGCCGGCGCCCACGGCCAGGGTCATGAAGCCCATCTGGCTGATGCTGGAATAGGCCAGCAGCGTTTTCGGCTGGCGTTGCGCCAGCCCGACCACGACCCCGAAAAAGGCCGCGAACAGGCCCATGCTCAACATCACCGTTCCCAGTTCCGGCATAGCCACCTCGCCCAGAGGCAGGAAGCGCAGCCAGCCTAGCAATCCTGCCTTGATCATAGCCCCGGAGAGTACTGCGCTGGCTGGTGTGGGCGCTACCGGGTGGGCGAGCGGCAGCCACAAGTGTAGCAACGGTACCCCGGCCTTGACGCCGAAGCCCAGAAACAATAAGCCATAGGTCAGGCCGGGTACCTCCATTGCCGCCGTCTGCGTCATTTCCGGCAGCAAGTGGGTTTGCGCCGCCCCCGCCAGCAGGAACAGACCCGCGATGAGTAGCGCCTCGCCCAGCACCGCCATGACGAGATAGACTCGCCCGGCCCGCCGCGCCTCGACATCACTTTCGTGTACCACCAGGCCATAGGCAGAGAAGGTCATGACTGCGAAGGCGAAATAGAAACTGGCCGCATCCTGGGCCAGGCACACGCCCAGGTTGCCGCTCAGGGTGGCCAGAAAAAAGGCGGTGAAGACATGCCGGCGCGGGTCGTCCGCCAGATAGCTGCGAGCGTAGAGTCCCGCCGCCAGCCACAACAAGGCGGTAAACAGCAGAAACAAGCGCCCAGTTTCGTCCAGGCCGAGACGGCTGCCCAGCAGCAGCCAGGGCAGATCGAGCGTGTAAGCGTCAGGCGCCGCCAGCGCAAAGGCCAGGCCCGGCAACGCCGCCCAGGGCGCCAGCCTCATGCCCATGCGCCGGGTCGCTGGGATTAACACCAGGCCGGCCAGCAGCAAAGGGAGAAGGAGGACGACTGACAGGCTCATGGCACCCAATGCAGATATTCACGGGTGGCGATCAGCTTGGCCCAGTCCAGAGGCGAAATTGCGCTGGCGGCAAACAGGCCCGCAAGCACAGTGGCGGTGGCGGTGACGAGCGGCGGGATGAGCAGCAGCCAGGCGGTCTCGCATCCGTTTTGCATTGGGATGCGCTCCTCCGGCCACGCTTCCGTCCGCGGCCGGAACCATGCCCGGTGCAGGACGGGCAGGAAATAAGCTGCATTGAGCAGGCTTGATGCAAGCAGCACCGCCAGCACCCAGGGCATCTGCGCCTCCAGGGCACCCAGGCCGAGATACCACTTGCTGATGAAGCCAGCAAGCGGCGGCAAGCCGATCATGCCGAAGGCGCCGACTGTGAAGGCAACGGTGGTCCACGGCATGCGCCGGCCGACGCCATCCATTTCACTGATCTTGTGGATGCCCAAGGTTTCGGCATAGTTGCCGGCGCAGAAGAACAACGTGATCTTCATGATGCCCTGATGCACCAGATGCACCACGCCGCCGATGGTGCCCACCGGCCCGAACAGGGCCACCCCCAAGGCGATGTAGGACACCTGACTGATGGTGGAATAGGCAAGCCGCCGTTTGAGATCGTCCTGGAACAGCGCGCGCAAACTGCCCCAAATGATGGTGACCGAGGCCGCTACGGCCAGCGGTATCAGCAAATGCAGCGACTGGGCGAACTCCACGCCATAGACTTCGTACACCACCCGCACGATGCCGAAGGCACCAGCCTTCACCACCGCCACCGCATGCAGCAGGGCCGATACCGGCGCCGGCGCCACCATGGCCAGCGGCAACCAGCCATGCAGCGGCACCAGAGCGGCCTTTACACCCAGCCCGGCGATAAGCAATAAGAAGACGATCTGCAGCTGACCGGTGTATTCCGGCCCCAGGGTTGCCAGCATGCCGCCCGGGGTGAACTCCACCTGTCCGGCCAGGCCGTACAGCCAGACGGTGCCGATCAGAAACAGCGCGCCACCTCCGAGGGTATAGGTGAGATAGACGTGTCCCGCGCGCATGGCCTGCTCGGTGCCTCGATGCACCACCAGCGGATAGGTGGACAGGGTCAAAAGCTCATAGAAAATGAAAAAGGTGAACAGATTGCCCGACATCGCCACACCTACGGTGGCGGTGACACACAGGCTGAAGAAGCCGAAGAAGCGACTGCGATGCGGAGAGTTCTCCAAGTAGCCGATGGCATACAACGTGGTCAGAAACCATAGTGCCGCCGAAAGGGTGACGAACAGCATAGCCAGCGCATCGGCCTCGAACACCAGATCCAGGCCGGGCAGGATGTTGTGGCGGAAGACATATTCCTCGCCGTGCATGACACCCCACAGCATGTAACCGATGAGCAGCAGTTTCAGGATCGCGCCAACCAGGTTTAACAGGCTGCGCAGGCCGTGCCGCTCCTCGGGCAAGGTAAAGATGATCAGCCCCGGCAGAAGAGAACTGATCAGCACCAGCAAGGGCAGGGTTTCGTTGAGACTCATGCCGCCCCCAGCAAGCTCAACACCTCGCCGCCACCCAGCCCCAAAACGAGACTGGCCAGGGCGAGCAGAAAAGCGGGCCATTCCAGCATGCGCGGCAAGGGTTTGAAATTCGCCGTCTCCGCAGCTGGCAGAAAGGCCTGACGCAGCACCTTGAACACGTAGGCCGCGGAGAGCAGACCGCCCACCACCATCACCACGATCCACCACCATTGTCCGCTGGCCAGTGCCGCCCCCAACAGCAACCATTTTGCGGCGAAGCCGCCCGACGGCGGCAGGCCCATGATCGTCACGCCGGCCAGCGCGAAGGTGAACAAGGTCAGCGGCAGGCGCGCGGCCACGCCGGCGATGCCCGCGATCTCGTCGCGCCCGGTGGCGGCGATCATCGCCCCTGCCGCCGCGAACATGGCGGCCTTTGCCAGTCCGTGCGCAACCACCAGCAGCACGCCACCCTGCAAGGCGCTCGCCGCCACCTCAGACGACACCCCAGTAGCGAGCGGGAAGAGCAGGAATAGATAGCCCACTTGTGCCACGGTTGAATAGGCCACCAGCCTCTTCAGATGGGTCTGTCGCAATGCCTGCAGCGAACCCCAGAGCACCGCGCCGGCGCCCAGCGCGCCCAGAAACTGCGCCGCCGTGACATTGACGATGGGTGCAAACAGATCGAACCACAGCCGCAGGATGAGATAGAACGAGGCCTTGATCACCAGGGCTGAAAGCAGGGCCGATACCGGTGCCGGCGCGCCGCCGTGGGCGGGCGGCAGCCAGAAGTGGAAGGGGAACAGCGCGGTCTTGAGCATCAGGCCCAGCATCATCAGCGCCGCCGCCAGAGATACCGCAACAGGCGCATCCGCCTCGATAAGGGGCGCCAGCTCCGCCAGCGACACGCTGCCGTAGACGCCATAGAGCAGCGCCACACCCAAGAGGTAGGCGCCCGAGCCGAGCAGGGTGGCCAGGAGGTAGCGCATGGCCGCCGAGATCGGCCCCGCCCCGCCCGCCACCGCAACCAGCCCAACCGCAGCCAAGCCAAGCAGCTCCAGGGTGACGTAAATATTGAACACATCGGCAGACAGGAACAGCGCGTTCATGGCCGCCAGCAGATAGCCGGTCAGCGGCCAGAAATAGCGCAGCGGATGGGCATTGCCAGCAAAATAGGCGCGCGCGTAAAAAGCGAGCGGGAAGGCCACCGCTTGGGTCAGCAGCAGCATTACTGCGCTGAGACCGTCAACCGCGAGGTCGATGCCCAGTGGCGCGCCCCATCCGCCCACGGCGTACACCCGCGCGCCGTCTGCGACGATCTGCTGCGCCAGTATCGCCGCCAGGGCAAGTTGCAGCGTCAGACCTGCCACGGCCAGCCGGCCGCCCCGACCTGGCCCATATATGAAAGCCAGGGTCGCCCAGATCAGGGGCAACAGGATCAGCCAGGGAATGGGGTCAAACATCCAGCCAGTCCTTTCCCGCCGCTTTTTCCGGCAAGGCCAATTCACCGTGCAAGTCGTGTTGCGACACTCGCAGCCACTCTCTCCCGCTGGCAGGGTGCTTAAGAACTTCGCGGAGTATGCTCCGCGCCCTACGATCGGTTCCTGAATGGTTAAGCGGCATAGGATGCTTGCGCAATTCGATGCTTGCCCGCGTTCTTGGCTTGATACATCAGGGAATCGGCAAATTCGATGGCCTGATCGGCAGAATCGGGCGCGTGCGGGAAGACTGCCACTCCGATGCTGAAGCTGACCGGCCACTTGTTGCTGCGCATCGCATCGTCAAGTCGGCCACTGAGTTGCTTTACCAGTTCACCGCATTGCTCCACATCTGTTTCCGGCATCAGCGCGATAAATTCGTCACCGCCGAGGCGTGCCACTAAATCCGTTTTCCGCACAGCGGATACGAGGGTTTCCGCTACCACACGGAGCAGGCCATCGCCGATTGCGTGTCCCAATTGGTCGTTTACGGCCTTGAAGTTGTCGCAGTCCAGAAAAATCAGCGTGAAAGGATGGTGATGCCGTCTGTCACGTTCTATTTCCCTGGCAAGCGCTTCGAAAAAGGCAGCCCGGTTTGCGATACCTGTGAGGAAATCCGTTCTGGCGTGAGCCCGTTCAAGGTCGTGGGCACGCCTGAGGCGGGAGGCGAGCTTGACCACCCATAGGAACACCAGGAGCGAAAACACTTTGCCGGCAATATGGAAATAGAAATAGAAAGCATGCGAATAGTGATGCCCCGTCCATATGCCGATCACAACAGAAACCAAAATCGCCACGACGGCGAAAGAGACACCCCAAGCAGTTCCTACGTACCACGTATCCAGGAGAACAGGCGCGAGATAGAGGGGGGAGAGATTAAGTTCCGAGTTGGTGCTGACATCGACCATGATCAACAAAACCAGTAACGCGCTCCCAGCGATCAGGGCACGTCTTTTCCCTTGCAGGAAATCCTCCATTCGTTTCATGCGGGATTAGCTCCTTTCCGAGTTTGTCGGCTCGTGTTCGCGTTTTCGCGCTTGATAGGATCAGCGGCGCTGTCAGACATCCAGCCTGTCCTTGTCCAGTTCTTCTTCCGGCAGTCGCATCTCACCCTGCAGATCCAGCAGCTGCCGTGCCAGAGCCAAGGCCAGGGCGGTGGCTGCGATGGCGACGACGATGCCGGTCAATACCATAGCCTGGGGCACCGGGTCGGGGATGCCGGCGCGCTGACCCAGGCCCACCAGCACCAGGAAAACGCCGCTGCCCATGACGTTGAAGGCCAGGATCTTGCGTAACAAATGCGGCTGCAGCATCAAGCCGGCCACGCCGAAGACGAATAGTGCGGCACCGGTGAGAGCATAAACCAGGGCGGCGCTCATGCCCGCTCTCCAGAGTTAGTCAGGACGAGATACAACCCGGCCAGGATGAGGCCAATGGATAACGTCAGGTTCGCCTCGATTGCAAGGATCAGCGCGCCGGCCCAGTCGGGTGGATATTGCAGCAGGGTTCCTTGCGCCATGACCGCCGCCCCTACCGCGATAAACACCAGCAAGCCGACTGCGAGCCCGGCGCGGAGTGTCTGTCCCAGTGTCACCCAGGCCGGTAGCAGGCCGGCCAGATGCAGCAGCACCCCCGCACCCGCCAGCACCGCTCCGGCCTGAAACGCGCCGCCCGGCTGGTACGCCCCCGCCCACAGCACATAGCCCGCCACCAGCACCATTAGTGGCACCAGCAGCCGGGCCAAGGTTTGCAGCATCGTGCTGGCAGGAACAGGACGATTTTCGCGGCCGGCCACATGGCGCGGCAGGGCCAGCATGCCTAACAGGGCTGCCAGCAATACGGCTATCTCCAGCAAGGTATCGTAGCCGCGGAAGTTGAGCAGCACCGCTGTCACCGGGTGCGCCACGCCGCTCATGTCGAGCTGCGCTGTCACCTGTTCCGGCAGGCGTACGGCCGCCACTGGCAGGTCCAGCATCGACCAGCCAAGGGCCAGACCGAGCGTGCTGGCCAGGAGCAAAACAACGACATTCAGCAGGGTTTTCATGGAGATCGCTCCCGCTGCTTTTTGCGCAGATGTCCTACCGCATCGAGCAGCAACGCCCCGGTGAGGCCGGCGCCGATGGCCGCTTCGGCCAGGGCGATGTCGGGGGCGTTCAGGCGCACCCAGGCCAGCGCCATGAGCAGGCCGAATATGATGAACAGCACCACGGCACGAAACAGGTCCGGCGTGGTCAGCGCCTGCGCGGCGCTCCACAGCAAGGCTGCAGCCAGCAGCAGGTCGAAGATCATGGCTTGCGCTCTTTGGGTTTCCAGGGCACGACTCCCCTGGTGAAAGCGCGCTGGGCAATCAGGTAACTCACCGTGGCGCTGGCGGCCAGGGCCAGCAGCCAGACCAGGACCAGCTTCAATCCCGCCGCCACGCCAGGCGCCTGGAGTATCAGTCCGAGCACGGTGAAACCCAGCCCGAGGTTGTCCGCTTTGGCCAAGGCATGCAGCCGGGTATACACGTCTGGAAAGCGCAGCAGGCCCACCGTGCCGGCTAGAAAGAAAGCAGCGCCGACGATCAGTAGCACCGCGCTCAACAGGTCAACGAGGTCCATTGCTCTCCTCCTCCCATACCCTCCGAACGAAGGCAGCGCCGGTGATGACAGCCAGCAGGGCGAACACCAAGGCCACATCCACCAGGGTCGGCCCGCCCCCCGCATAGGCCAGCAGCAATAGCACTGCCACGCCGGTGGTGCCAAACAGTAGCGCGGCCAGCAGGCGGTCGGCAGGCATCGGGCCGCGCACGACCCGCCACAGCGCCGCCATTAGATTGACGAGCAGAAACACGGCCAGGATCAGGTAAAGGTGCGTCACAATGCCTCCAGGGACAAGTCCAGCATGCGCGCGATGCGCATCTCGACTTCGCGCACCTCCGTCTCCACCGGGCTGCGTTCGTCCAGCACGTGCATCCGCAAATGTTTGCCTTCCAGGCCGGCGCTCAGGGTGCCGGGCAGCAGATTCAAGGTGTTGGCCAGAAAAACTCGCGCGCGCCCCTCCGGCAGGCGCATAGGAATATCGAGAACGGCGGGTCGCAGATCGAGGCGAGGACGCAGGGCCATGAGGGCCACTTGAACACCGCCCTTGACCGATTGCACCAGGAAAAAGCCGAGAAAGCTCGCCAATCCGGTCAGTGAAAACCGCGACGGGCCTGGCGGTAATAGGATGAGGCTGACCGCCAGGGCCAGTATGACGCTCACCAGCCCCACGCCCCAGGCGGCGAAATTGCCTTCCGCCAGAACCCACCACAGCGCGGCAAACAAGGCAGCGCGCCTAACGAATGAATTGACCGGGTATTTTCGTACCTTATTCAGAACATGCCGCATGGTTAAGCGCACCTTGTCCAGCCAGCATGCAAGACGCAAAGGGGCTTTCATGACTTGATCTCCCCCGCCGAGGCACGATGGCGCACCAGTGCCACGGTCAGCGTCACGGCCGTGAGTGGCAGCACGAATCCAAGCATGGCCGAGCTGAACCCCGGCAGCGCAGCATGCTCGGTGGCCGCGAGGATCAGGTATAGCACGTAGGCCGCGTAATAGCCGAGGAACAGCGCCCCTTCCCAGCGCGCTATCAAGTGGCCGGTGGCGAAGATCGGCAGACAGGCGAGCGCCACCGCGATCATGACAGGGATATCGAAGTGGATTAGCGAGGCAGCGACCCCAAGCCCGCCCGGCGTGACCACGGCGGCGATGCCGGCGATACTGAGAATGTTGAAGAGGCTACTGCCGACCACGTTGCCAACCGCGATGTCGCGCTCGCCGCGCAGTGCAGCCACAACCGAGGTAGCGAGTTCGGGCAGCGAAGTGCCGGCGGCGACGATGGTGAGTCCAATGATCACCTCGCTTACGCCGAACAGCCGTGCGATCGCCACCGCCCCGCCGACCAGCCAATGGGCACCGAGCACGAGCAGCGCGAGCCCGGCGACGATGAACGCGATTTGAACCGGCAGCCGCCCAAGCCAGGTGTGCTTGCCGTCGCCGAACTCCTGCACATACTCCGCCTGCACCGCCGCGCTTTCCTTGCGGCCTTGCTGGATGGCGAACACCGTGTAGGCCACGACCCCGGCGGTCAGCAGCAGGCCATCGAAGAGGCCGATGCGACCATCGAGAGACAGTATCCACAACAGCACCGACGCCCCGATCATGAGCGGCACATCGAGCCGCACCAGTTGCTGCGACACCACCAGCGGCATGATCAGCGCCGAAATTCCGAGGACGAACAGCACGTTGAAGATGTTGCTGCCGACCACGTTGCCGACTGCGATGTCAGACTGGCCGGAAAGACCGGCCTGGATGCTTACCGCCAGTTCGGGCGCGCTGGTGCCAAAGGCGACCACGGTGAGCCCGATCACCAGCGGCGAGATGCCGAACCGTGCCGCGAGACGCGAGGCGCCGCGCACCAGCAACTCGGCGCCGGCCACCAGCAGCACCAACCCGAGCGCGAACAAACCGAGAACCGTCAGATCCATGAATGCTTGTACTCCCTGAGAAAATGAGTCACGGCCAGATCTGGGCCGACAATCGCCATGCTTCCACGGCTAGAACCACAGCCCAGAGCAGGATCGTGATGCCTACCCCAGCCGCGGCGATATCCTTGATGACCTTGATCTTTTCGTTGTGGCGTTCTTCAACAAAATCACACAAGGCTTCGATGGCACTGTTGAACAGTTCCGCCACGAGCACCAGTCCCGTGACCAGCATGACCAGCATGAAATCGACCCACTCCCGCAGTCCAAAGGCGACTGCCAACACGACGAGCGACAACGCCAGCTTGTAGGCGACGCTGAAATCGTAGAACACCGCGTAGCGTAACCCCGAGAGCACTGTGCGTATCTTGTGCAGCGGATGGTAGCCGGGCTCGCCGGTGCCGAGAAATTTGTTCCTCACAAGGGGTTCCGGGTGAAAAAAGTGAATTGTACAGCCGAGGCACAGAGCAGGCCCAGCGCAACTCCGACGATAACATCGCTTGGCCAGTGTACCTGCAGGTAAAGCCTGGAAAACGCCACGGCCACTACCAGGGTGAGCAGCAATGGTGCAAACAGGATGCGCTTCGATCGCGACAGAAGAAACCAGGCCGCCAGTGCGAACGCCGTGATCTGAGCGGCATGCGCGCTGGGAAAAGAAGCATCTACCGGCAATACGGTCAGGGGTTCGAACAAGTCCGGTCGGAACCGATCGAAAAGGTCCTTCAGGGCAAACGCCATAAGGCTCGCGCTGGCCAGGGAAGCAGGCAGATACAGCGCTCTGCGAGGCACGACGGGGCCTCGCTCACCACGCCAGATCGCGATGGCCGCCACGAAGCTCAGCGGTGCCAAAAGCCAGAGTGAGCCGAACCAGGTCACACCGGCAAAGAAGCCGTCGAGATACGGGTTTCGCCAATCGTGGAAAATAGTCAGGATGCCGGCATCCCATCGGATCACGGGGTCGAGGCTCATTCAGGACTCGCCGCCAGGCGCCTTCCGGCGTGCGAGGATTTCCGCTGCTGCCAGCAGCGCTGCTGAGGCCCGCGATTCAGCACCCAAGCCCCGCCGGGTTCCGGATAAGCACGAGTTGAGGCTCACCGTGCCAGCCCCTCGGGCCGCGTGCGACGCTCGGCCCAGCGCCGGTAGCTCTTCTCCAGCCCCATCACCAGATAGATGGTCAGACCCACGCCAATGATCGGGAGCCAATAGAAGGCGTCGATGGGGGCCGAATGGAATAATTGGTTCATCAGCGGCAGGTAGGTAAACGCAAGCTGGGCGAGCATCATGGCGGTGATGCCGACCCAGATCCATGGGTTACTCAGCAGCCCAAGGCGGAACATGGACCAGCGCAGAGAGCGACAGTTGAGCAGATAGAAGGACTGCCCCACTGCGAAGACGTTGACCGCAATGGTGCGCGCCTGATCCTCGCTGGCACCGTGGAACAGGGCCCACTCGAACAGGCCGAAGGCACCGATCAGGAGCATCAGGCCGACCATGACGATGCGCAGTGCAAGCTCGCCGTTCAGGATCGGCGAGCCGGGGACGCGGGGCGGGCGAGTCATGAGATTCGGCTCCCTGGGCTCGAAGGCCAGGGCCAGCCCGAGGAAAACCGCCGTGGTCATGTTGATCCACAGCGCCTGGACCGGCAGCACCGGCAGCGGCTGGGCGAGCACGACGGCGACCAGGATCACCAGGCCTTGTCCCGCGTTGGTCGCCAGTATCCAGGTGATGAACTTGGTCAGGTTGTCGAAGACGCCGCGCCCCTCTTCCACCGCGGCCGCGATGGTGGCGAAGTTGTCGTCGGTGAGGACCATATCCGCAGCCTCCTTGGCCACCTCGGTACCGGTAATCCCCATGGCCACGCCGATGTCGGCCCGGCGCAGGGCCGGGGCATCGTTGACGCCGTCTCCGGTCATCGCCACCACCTCGCCGCGCGCCTGCAGGGCCTGCACCAGACGGAGCTTCTGCTCCGGCGTGACGCGGGCGAACACCGCCGTGTCATGCGCCGCACTGGTCAGCTCGGCATCGGAGAAGGCGCTGAGCTGCTTTCCGGTCAGTGCCGCCGGGACGTCGCCCTGGCCTACCCGGTGATCCAGGCCAATCTGTCCGGCGATGGCTGCGGCGGTGATGGCATGGTCGCCGGTGATCATCTTCACCCGAATCCCCGCATCGCGGCAGGCGGAGACAGCCCGGATCGCTTCCTCCCGGGGCGGATCGATCATGCCCTGCAGGCCGATGAAGGTCAGTCCCCCGGCCAAATCCGGATGGCCGAGGGTCACCTGATCCACACCTGCCGGATGCTGGGCGAAGGCGAGCACGCGCAGCCCCGCCTTCGCCATTGCCACCACTTGTGCGTGCACCGCGCCGGCATCGAGCGGGCCCACCTCTCCGTTGGCGTCGAGCGCGCCGCTGCATCGCGCCAGCAGGCTCTCCACCGAGCCCTTCATGTAGATCATCCGCGACGCCCCGCCGTGTAGGGTCGCCATGTATTGATGCTCGGATTCGAAGGGAACGGCATCGAGCCGCGGGGCGGCGGACTGCGCCTCCACCGCATCCAGCCCGGCCTTGCGCGCCGCCACCAGCAGCGCACCCTCGGTGGGATCGCCCTCGATCCGCCAAGCGCCGTCTTTCTGGCGCAGGACCGAGTCGTTGCATAGCAGCCCGGCGCGCAGCAGCGCCAGGAGCGCCGGGGCGACGCCGGGATCGACCGGCTGCCCCTCCCGACGCAGATCGCCTTCGGGACTGTAGCCCACCCCTGTCAGGTCGAATTGGAACCCTCCCGCCCACAGCCGCTGCACGGTCATCTCATTGCGGGTGAGGGTGCCGGTCTTGTCCGAGCAGATCACCGTGGTGCTGCCCAGGGTCTCCACCGCCGGCAAGCGGCGGATGATGGCGTTGCGCCGGGCCATGCGCCCGACACCGATCGCCAGCGTGATGGTGAGCACTGCCGGCAGGCCCTCGGGGATCATGGCCACGGCCAGCGCAACCGCAGCCATAAACATGGCGACCCAGGACTCACCGTGCCAAAGACCGACCAAAAAGGTGAGCGCCGCCAGGGCGAGGATGACGTACAGCAGGTAGTGGCTGAAGCGCGCGACCTGACGGGTAAGCGGGGTATCGAGCTGCTGGGCGCTGGCGATCAGCCCGGAGATGTTGCCGACCTCGGTGGCGTCACCGATGGCGGTCACCACCCCGGTCGCGGTGCCGTAGGTCACCAGGGTGGACGTGTAGGCCATGTTGCGGCGATCGGCGAGCGTGGCGTCGTGCGCCAGCTCGCCAGCCGCCTTGACGACCGGCACCGATTCGCCAGTCAGGGCCGACTCATCCACCTGCAGGTCACGCACCCGCAGCAGGCGCAGGTCCGCCGGGACCTTGTCGCCGGAAGCCAACAAGACCAGGTCACCCGGCACCAGGTCGCGGGCGTCGATGCGCTGTTTGGCCCCGGCGCGCAGGACGGTGGCCTCGGTGGTCAGCGCTCGCGAGAGCGCCGCCAGGGCGCTCAGTGCCTTGTTCTCCTGGACGAACCCGAGGATTGCGTTGAGCAGGACCACACCGAAGATGACGGCGGCATCCACATAGCCCCCCAGGGCCAGCTTGACCAGGATGGCCGCCAGCAGGATGTAGACCAGCGCCTGGTGGAACTGCTCCAGGAAGCGCCGCAGCGGGCTTTTTCCCTTGGGCGGGGACAGGGCGTTGGGGCCGAAGCGCGTCTGGCGCTCGGAGATATCGAAAAGATCAAGTCCGCGCTCACCATTGGCATCGAGCAGGTCGAGCACTTCCGTGGCGGGGAGGTGGTGCCAATGTTTCTCCAAGAGGTCTTGCATGGTCTTGAGTCCTATCGAATGGGTGGCTATCCAGGAGACGCGCGCTGGTAAAGGAAGGAAAATATCCGCATGGCGGTCAGGTGCCGCGCACCTTGGCCTCGCCGCTGAATTCGCCCAGCGTGTTGGCCACGTACATGAGGTGCGAACTCGCCAGCATGGCCGCGATCGGCGTGCCGATCATCAGCGCGTAGAGGCCGTGAATCGGGTTGAGTCCGGCCAGAATGGCCGAGGCGATGCCGTCGGGAATCGCGACCAGCGCCGAGGTCAGCCCGGCCGACAGATCGGCCTTGAGCGTTTTGGGGGACAAGCGTCGCAGACGGTTCAGCATCGTTCGCTCAGGCATGGGTCAGGGGTTGCAATAGTCGCAACGGCCGGTATCGGCGTACTTCGCCAATACGCCGCGAGTGCGATCAGCACGCGCCTATTCATCAGGCCTTTCTCCCTGGCGAACCCGAACACCTGAAAGCGCAAACCAGAGTTTGTTCATCGCCTCTCAGTCCTCATAAACCGGCGGCACCCAGGCCCAGCAGCGTGACCGCCACAATCACCACACCCACCACCAGATTCACCATCAGCCAGGTGCGAATGCTTGCCAGCGCGGCGTCGCCCGCAGGCCAGGAGGCAGCCGTCACAGCGCGCGTGAGGCGCGGGTAAAGCGCAAAGCGGGTGTGGCCAAAAATAGCCAGCATCACCACCCCCAGCACGGCCATCGCCATCCATTCAGGCGGCAGGCTGAGCTGGGCTCCGGCCTGCACCGTTTGCTTGGCAATGCGCCCCATCATCCACAGCCCGCTGCCAATGGCAAGCACACCCGCCACCAGCACAGCGTTGAAGAAGCGACCCAGCGCAACGTGCATCAGGCGCACCCGCTCGGGCGCCTCCAGCGCGGCAACGGCTGGACGCAAAAAGAAGTGGGCAAACGTCATACCGCCAATCCAGACGATGATGGACAACAGGTGAACGGTTTTAAGAATTGCGTAGAACATGGGTAGTCTCCGGTTCGGTGGTTGATAAATCATATGGTGTAAAGAAAGTATTCAGGCCTCAATCCGTCACCGCGCCCAGGCGCGGCGGGAGTCATGGGCTCGCCTTGCTCCGTCAACACCGCGCGGGTTTCCACGTTACCTGCATCTCGATCTGCTCGACGCGGCCCTCGCGCTCGTGCTCGATGCTGACCGCGGCATCGCGCGGTACCGCGATGCGCTCGCCCGCCACCTGGATAGAGAAACGCTCGCCGCGCTCCAGGGCGTCGGCCAGCCGGCGCAGCTTGGCGATGAACGCGCTCCGTGAATAGGTTTTTTCGATGTCCCGCTTCATTGTGGATTTCCCCGTCAGTTGAAATTGAATGGTCTGTTCGCGGCAACCGCCACGTCTCACCACTGGTAGATCAGCACGCCCACCACAACCAGCGCCACGGTCGCCCAGCCCAGGCGGTCGACATAGCGGTGCAGCGCCGCCTCCATGCGCGCGCCGCCCCACTTCATCAGACCGGCGACCAGAAAGAAGCGCGACCCGCGCCCGATCAGCGAGGCCAGGGTGAAGGGCAACAGCGCCATCGACAGGGCGCCAGCGGCGATGGTGAACGCTTTATAAGGAATCGGCGAGAAGCCGGCGACGAATACCGCCCAGAAGCCCCATTCGCCGAACCAGTCCACCGCCAGTTGGTAGCTGTCCCAGTAGCGGGATTCGCGCAGCCAGGGCTCGATGGCGTCGATGGCGAAATAACCGATGGCGTAGCCGAACAGGCCGCCGGCCACCGACGTCAGCGTGGTGAGCCAGGCGAAACGCCAGGCGCGCGTGGGATCGGCCAGGCACATGGGCGCGAGCATCACGTCCGGCGGAATCGGAAAGAACGACGATTCCGCGAAACTCATGCCGCCCAAGTACCACGGTGCGTGCCGGTGCCGCGACCAGATCAGCGCGCGCCGGTAGAGCGGGGAGAATATTCGCATGGCGTTAACCTGAGCGCCGCGTCAGCGACACGAAAGACCCCCTCGCCCGCGTGCGGGAGAGGGCCGGGGTGAGAGATACGATCGTCAGGCGCCGCGCACCATGGCCATGACACGGCCCATGTCGAGCGTGCCCGCCTGCTGCTGGATCTGCGGCAGGTATTGCGCCTGCATCTGCTTGGCCGGGCCGAGCAGATTCTGGAAGGTGTCGCGCAGGATGGCCGTATTCATCACCCGGCCGCCGGCGTAATAGCGCTTGGCCAACTGGCCCAGGGCGTAGGTGGTGGCGAAGGAAAAGGCCATGCCGGTGGCCGCGCCGCCGATATTGCCGAAGACCTTGCCCAAGAGCCCGCATCAGACTTTTTTCCTTCGCTCGCCAGCGATTAATCGTACGACCCAGGGAATTACGATGAAGATTAACAGGGCTATAAAAGTAGCCAGAACGGCTGTCGCTTCCCGCCCGATTCCTGCGGCCACGCCGATTGCCGCCGTCAACCATATGCCTGCCGCCGTGGTCAGCCCACTGGTTGACACCTGTCTGTTTCCCATAATGATGGCGCCAGCCCCGAGGAACCCCACGCCAGCGATCAAGCCCTGCATCACTCGACTTATGTCTGCAAGCGATGCCCCGGCTTGCTGGGGAACGAGGACGAAGAGCGCTGCCCCGACGGCAACCAGCATGTGCGTTCGCACTCCCGCGCTTTTTCCCCTCAGCTCGCGCTCGTACCCCAGCAGTCCACCAAGGGCTGCAGCAACCAGGAGGCGCAGTGTGATAACGGTCATCTGTGCCACATCCGGGATGTCGGAGAACTCCGATCGCACCGTATTCCATATCTCATGCCATGCACCCATGGTCTTTTCTCCTTGTTCTGTGCTGTGTATAGCTTGGAAATTATCCGGTTGAGCGGAGAAAATAACCGCAGGGTCGTCAGGCACCGCGCACCATGGACATGACGCTGCCCATGTCGAGCGTGCTGGCCTTCTGTTGAATCTGCGGCAGGTATTGCGTCTGCATCTGCTTGGCCGGGCCAAGCAGATTCTGGAAGGTATCGCGCAGCACCTGCGTGTTCATCACCCGGCCGCCGGCGTAATAGCGCTTGGCGAGCTGCCCCAGCGCGTAGGTGGTGGCGAAGGAAAAGGCCATGCCGGTGGCGGCGCCGCCGATATTGCCGAAGGTCTTGCCGGCCGCCTTGCCGAGCAGGCCGCCCAGCAGCTTGCGGCCGAACTGTTCGAGATACTGCGAGGTGAGGCCGACCCCGGCGGCGGCGATGAATTCCTTGATGTGGCCCTGGTCGAGGCTGACCCCGTGGGCCTTGCCGATGGCGTAGACCATCTTGATCTGTAGCGGAATGATGGCCATCGACGCCCACGACTGCGGCAGCAGTTCCAGCGCACCGTTGAGCAGGGCATAGTTGAGGATGGACTTGTCCAGTTCCGCTTCGGACATGTTCGCCTGGGCTGCCACCACCGCACCGGTTGCAGCAGCAGCGGCGACTGTAGCAGGCGCGGCGGCTTCGGACAGTTCGACAATGACGTCGGCCTCGCGCTCGAACGCGGCGACCTCACCCGCATCGAGCTTGAGCAGGGCTTTCAGTTCATTCAGGAAGCGCTGCTCGGCCTCGCTCTGACGACCATCGGCATCGCACACGCACACCGCCATTTCATAGGCCAACTGGCGTTCGCCGGGGTCAACCAGCGCGGCAACAGCCGCTTCCAGGCTGATGCGCTTGAGCAGCACATCCTGATAGAGCCGGGCCAGATCAGGGGCGCCGGTATCGGTGCCCAGGGATTCGGCGATGCGGCGGATTTCCTCGCGCTCGCGGTCGTGCTTGGCGCCGTCGGCGAAGGCGGCATACAGGGCGATGGCGAGGATGTTTTTCTGCTGTGCAGGGTTCATTGCGGGTTCTCCCATTTAATCTGGAATTCGATTTCTTCGGACTCGCCTTCGCGTTCGTGCTCGATGTTGCAGATTGCCCGCACCGGCACCGAGATTCTTTCACCCGCAATCTGGATTTCAAAGCGCTCGCCCTGTTCGAGCGCATCGGCCAGGCGCCGCAACTTCGCAATGAACTCCGGCAAGGGGTAGGCTTTTTCCACGTCGCGTTCAGGTTTGCTGTTCATGCTTGTTGCCCTTTCATGTCATGCAATGAGGGTATCCAAAAATTTCCGGTGGTTCAGTGCCTGATCGCTTCCGTCAGCTTCAGCCCGGCGAGTGTTTTGATCGTGTGCGCCAGGAAATACAGCACAAACATCATGATCAGCATGGACGGCAACGCGATCATGGGATAGCTCAACAAGGTCAGCTGGCCCAGCTCTTCGTTGAAGGCTGGCGTGCCGGCTGGGCTGACGACGATCCAGGTGGCCAGGAAATAATTCATGGCGGAAGAGAAGAAGAATGAGCCGCCCAGCATCCAGGTAGCGGCCTTCAGGCGTGCCTCGAAAATTGCAGTATTGCCGCGCTGATCGAGGTTTTCCTGTATCCGCTCGACGTTCATCAGCGCCGGACTGAACAACAGCACCCGCACCAGCGGCTTGCTGGTGTAGGCGGAGACGACCACGGCCAGTCCGATCAGTCCGGGAATGGCTGCTTCCTTGACCGCCAGCCATTGCGTGTCGAGTTGCAGCAGGCCGATGCCGCCGGTAAGCAGAATGCTGACCAGGCCCAGAGCGGCGAACAGGTTGATTTTGCGCCGCGTGACGAGGTCCCGCGCGCCCCAGAACAATGGAAAAGCCAGCGCCAGTAGCAATGCGTTGACTGCGCCCAGATCCTCCGGTCCGCTGAATTTCATCAGGATGACGGAGGGGATGACGATGTTGACCAGCAGCTCGACCAGCTGATTGGGCTTCTTGGGAGATGCGGCTGTGGTGTCATTCATGGCGGGATTCATTTTTCGTTTGCAACACGGTAATCAGGAGCCTGCACGATTATTGGGGGGAATCGGCACGCCCTGCGACAGCAACGTCTTCAATTCACGGATTTCAACGCGCATGGCCCGCACTTCGGCGTGCAGATCCGCTTCGATGTGCTCGCGGGCGTGCTCGACCGCCGCAACCGTCTCCTGCTGTTCCTTCTCGCTGAAGGTCTGCATGGCATTGACAATGATGGCGATGAACAGGTTCAGCATGGTGAAGGTCGCCACCAGGATGAAGGGCACGAAGAAGGCCCAGGCATAGGGGAAGTTTTCCATCACCGGACGGGCGATACCCATCGACCAGCTTTCCAGGGTCATGATCTGAAACAGGGTATAGAACGAGCGGCCGAGGTGGCCGAACCATTCCGGGTACTCTGCGGCGAACAGATTGGTGGCGATCACCGCAAACACGTAATAGATGACCAGCAGCACCAGGCCGATGGACATCAACCCGGGCACCGCCCCCAGCAATGCGCCCACCACCCGCCGCATCGACGGCACCATGGTCAGCAACCGCAGCACGCGCAATACCCGCAGCGCCCGCAGTACAGCGAGCTGGCCGGTGGATGGCAACAGGGCGATGGCGACCACGATGAAATCGAACACGCTCCAGGGATCGCGCCAAAAGGCGCGCCGGTGGACGTAAAGACGCAATGTGATCTCCACCACGAACACAATGAGGATGGCCCGGTCCAGCGCTAGGATCAGCCCGCCCGCCACCGTCATAGCGGCGGGCCAGGTCTCCAGGCCGAGCAGCACCGCGTTGATCAGGATCAGGGCGATGATGAAGTGCTGCACGCGCGGCTGCTCGATCCAGTCGCGTAGCCACTGGCGTCTGTCGCTGTCCGGGAGTGCATTCATATTCGTACTCATCTATGCATGTTCCAGGCTTTCAGTAATACGCCGACCTCACCTCCGTGGGTGCCGGGAAGAGCGAAATTCAGCGAAACTCGTCCCCCCGTATACCAGGGCGCGCGCAGATGCTGTGGCCGGGTTCTGGTTCAGCGATAGCGCGGCGAGAAAAGCCACATCAGTCACTGTTGTTCATGAAACCCAGCAAGTGCAGCAGGCTCGTGAAGAGGTTGAAGATCGACACGAACAGGGTGACAGTGGCCATGATGTAGTTGGTTTCACCGCCGTGAATGATGTTGCTTGTCTCATACAGAATGAGGCCGGACATCAGTAGCACGAACATGGCCGACACTGCCAGCGAGAGGCCGGGCATTTCGAAGAATATCGCGCCGAGCCCTGCGAGGAACGCCACCAGAATACCAACGGCGAGGAAGCCCCCCATGAAGCTGAAGTTTTTGCGGGTGGTCATTACATACGCCGACAGCCCGAGGAAGATGGCTGCAGTGCCGCCCATCGCCATCATCACAACCTGGCTGCCGTTGGGCAGGGCGAGGTAGTTGTTGAGGATTGGCCCCAGCGTGTAGCCCATGAAGCCCGTGAGCGCGAACACGGAGGCCAGACCGAGACCGCTGTCACGGAACTTGGAGGTGAGGAACAGCAGGCCGAAGTAGCCAACCAGGGTGATGATGATGCCGGGGTGCGGCAGGTTGAGCGCCACTGACGCTGCGGCAGTGACTGCGGCAAACAGTAGCGTCATCGACAACAGCATGTAGGTATTGCGAACCACCTTGTTGCTGGCAAAGAGGGCTTCTGCGCCGCGGTGCGGCAGGGAGATGGCTTGGGCTTCAGGATGGTTCATTTCAGTCTCCTGTGTTTGAAAGAAAAGATTTCGGATTGGTCGATTCAGTTATGGCTGCGATGCGCCCGGTAACCCGTCAACCCAGTCCGCATCCACCTCTGCGACAGGCAAGGTCGGCGCGAATTCACGCTGTCGCGCCAAGCGCCGCTCCAGCGTGCGCCCGGCGCGGTCGGCGGCGCGGTCGATGGCAACGTAAAGATCGGCTTCGGTGTCTTCGATGACGACCGCAGGTGCTGCTTTGAGTCGCAGTTCGATCAAGCAGCGCTTGTCGGCACCGCCGCGCGGGCCATTGATGTCGGACAGCCGCACCATCACTCGTGTGATGGCCTCATCGCCGTGGCTCAGGCCATACGACAGATTCTTCATGACATAGTTGCGCAGCCCGTCTGTGAGAGTGAACCCCTGACTTTGAATATCCATTTTCATGGCCGTTTCCTTTTTCATGGTTGAACGAGACTCCATCCTAAAACCATCAATGAATAATATAAATTCGTATTATCGTGATGATTAACTCGGTTTTTTCGATTCATGAAAAACCCGCCACACTCAATTTCAAGCGCCTGCATTGTTTCTTTGCCGTGGCCAAGGCCGGGGCAGTCAATCGCGCTGCGGAAAAGCTGCATCTCACGCCGCAGACGCTGTCAGGCCAATTATCGATATTCGAACAACGGCTGGGGGTTGCGCTGTTCCGACACACTGGGCGGAGGCTGGAACTGACAGATACCGGGCGGCTGGTCCTGTCCTACGCCGAGGAACTCTTCTAGGTGAGCACGGAATTGGAGGAAGCCCTGAACGGCCGCTAGGAGGAAAGGATGTTCCCGTTTCGGGTGGGTATCGCCGATGTGGTACCTAAATCCATCGCCCATCGGCTACTGATGCCGGCCCTCGCCTTGCCCGAATCGGTGCGCCTAGTGTGCCGGGAAGACCGGCTCGATCGCCTGTTGGGGGAACTGGCCATCCATCGCCCGGACATGGCTCGCTGACCGTTCGATGCCGCCCGGCATGAACGTGAATGGCTACAGCCACTCTCTAGGCGAATGCGGCGGCGCCTTTTTCGCCACACCTGATCTCGCCTCACGCCTCGGTGGCCATTTCCTGTCGCTTCTCGACGGCGCCTCCCTGCTCATTCCAGGCGAGGACAGCGCCCTGCGCGATCCGCTCATGCGCTGGCTGGAATGCGGCAACCTGCGGCCGCGCATCGTCGGCGAGTTCGACGACAGCGCGCTGAAGATGGCCTTCGGCAAGGCCGGCGCTGGGGTCTTTCCCGCACGCAGCGCTACCCGCCAGGATGTGGAAGACCAATATGGCATGGTCATGCTCGGTGAAACAAAGGAGATCAGGGAACGCTTCTTTGCCATCTCCGTTGAACGGAAAATCGGCCATCCCGCTGTGCGAGTGGTGATCGAAGGCGCGCACGGGGGCGTGTTTGCAAAGTGGCGGCACGAATGTTAGGCCGTGTGCAACCGACGCCGCAGTCCCGGATTGACCTACGCTTGTCTTTGGCCGATGGCCATATCCCTTCTTGCATAACGATGGGGCATGATCCAATGCGGGATAGCAATAAGGCCATCCACGTCGAAGACAAAAACTTGACATTCGAGCCGCGAAAGCAAGCTGCCATGGGTTCCCTCCGACCGTCAGCAAAGGCCGAGCAATTGCCCCAGAATTGATCTCAGCATCTGTCTGCTGAGGTGCATGCACATACCAGTCATTGCCTCTTGGTTGGGGTCAATGGCAGAAACGGGTCGGTAGAATGCATTCGCAGATCAGGAAAGCGGACGCTCGCCAAGGCAATTCTTGAGTTCACCACATCTGACCGCTTAGGCCGAGGAGCAGAAGTCCACGGCCAACTTGCGAACGGCGGCTCCACCACAGA
>JASJPF010000020.1:0-15030 GCA_031426835.1 Thiobacillus sp. | reverse complement strand
GGCGCAGTTACAATCACATCAAAACGTCGTTGCACTTCAGGGTTGAATCCGCCACTCAATACTTCAGCCCAGATATTTTGTGCCAAGGATTCATTGCTGGTGTGTCCGGAATGCGTGCATGGCTGGCCCGATGATGAGCTTGAGGGTGCGGACGATGCACGGGTGGTGCGCGGTACCCATGGCGGCGATGCAACTAAAATCAGAGCTTGTGGGCAGGGCTCAAGAGATGTTGCTAAGCTCGCCCGCATAGGGCATGTTGTGTCCTTTTACGTAGCGAGTGTAAATTGCCAAACAATTCAGGCGAGAGGGTTAATCCGCATGAATCAGAATCGATTGCGCACCCTATGAAATCCGGTAAATAGAGGAAATGTCTGAAAAATGGAGTCGAACAACCCGTTTTCCGAGCATGACAGGGCCGGTTCCATGTTGAGTCGAACGCCAGCTATTGCCTGGCTGACCCTTCTGATTACGCTGACGCTGACTGCGCTGGCCTGGCATCTGGTGAACAAGGGTGTGGAGGCTACCGCCCAGGCCGATTTCATAAATTATGTCGACCGGACGCATGAAGCCGTTCAAAAACGCATGCTGGCTTATGAGCAGGTATTGCGTGGAGGCATTGCATTGTTCAACGCTTCCGACTCTGTCACCCGTCAGGATTGGCACGCTTATGTCGGCAGCCTGAAAATTGATAAGAACTTTCCGGGGATCCAGGGGATAGGGTTTTCCCAGCGTATTGCGCCCAGTGAACTGGAGCGGCATATTCAAGCCATACGTGCAGAAGGCTTTCCGGAATTCACCGTCAAGCCGGGCGGGCAACGGGATGAATACACCTCCATCGTTTATCTTGAGCCATTCGATGCGCGTAACCAGCGTGCCTTCGGCTTTGACATGTTCTCGGAGCCAACTCGCCATGCGGCGATGGTGCAGGCACGTGATACGGGGAGTCCAGCGACCTCCGGCAAGGTTATTCTCAAACAGGAAACGTCTACCGATGTGCAGTCCGGTTTCCTGATGTACCTCCCGCTCTATGCCAAAGGCGCTGCGCTCGATAGCGTGGCCCAACGCAAACAGGCTTTAATCGGCTATGTATACAGCCCCTTTCGGATGAAGGATCTGATGCGCGGCATTCTGGGACAGGAAGGGCGGGATGCTGAAATCGACCTGGAAATTTATGACGGCGATGAAGTGTCAGATGGCACCTTGATGTATGACGCCGATGGCGTAATCCATGGAAGAAATGCAGATAAACTCAGACTGTTCAGCAATGTGGGCGAGATCGATATCCAGGGGCATGGATGGACCCTGGTCATCACCTCCACACCGGCCTTTGAGGCCCGGATAGACCGTGCCAAGCCGACGATTGTTGCTCTGGCTGGCATCGTTATCAGCTTTTTGTTTTTTGCCGTGGTGTGGTCGCTGGCAACCCACCGTTCACGCGCACTGGCGCTGGCCGGGCAAATGACTGATGCTTTTCGGCGCAGCGAGGAGCGCTTCGAACTGGCCATAAGCGGGGCCAACGACGGCTTGTGGGACTGGGATCTTCAGACCCATACCGTTTATTTTTCACCGCGCTGGAAAGCCATGCTCGGTTATGCCGAGGCTGAGGTAGGCGACACGATGGAGGAGTGGAACAAACGCATCCATCCGGACGACCTGGGTCGCGTGGAAGAGGAGGTCAAGGCCTATCTTGATGGGGACAAGGCGCACTACCAGAGTGAATACCGTGTGCGCCACAAAGAGGGTCATTTTGTCTGGATACTGGATCGCGGTATCGCCCAGCGCGATGACAGCGGCAAGCCCTACCGGATGGTTGGAATTTATACCGATATCAGCCAGCAGAAAAAGATGGATCGCCTGAAAAGTGAGTTTGTGTCCACGGTCAGCCATGAGCTGAGAACCCCTTTGACCTCGATTCGTGGTTCGCTGGGTTTGGTTGCGGGAGGCGTTGCGGGTGAGTTGCCCGCTCAGGTAAAAGGTCTGGTTGATATTGCCTACAGCAACACTGGGCGGTTGTTGACGCTGATCAACGACATACTTGATATCGAGAAAATCGAGTCTGGCAAGCTGAACTTCGATCTCAAGCCCCAGGCATTGATGCCGCTTGTCGAACAGGTTATCGCGGCTAACGGTGGTTATGCCGAGCGTCACCATGTGACGTTCACGCTGGTCGAGGGTTTGCCCGGCGTGATGGTCAATGTGGATGGCGAGCGGCTGATGCAGGTCATGTCCAACCTGTTGTCCAACGCGGCCAAGTTTTCCCATCCTGGCGGAAAAGTCGAGATCACTGTTAGCCTGGAGAATCAACGGGTACGTGTCGCAGTTACCGACCACGGTGTGGGCGTGCCAGAAGATTTTTACGGAATCATTTTCGACAAATTCACCCAGGCAGACTCCTCGGATACTCGCAATAAAGGGGGGACGGGACTCGGCTTGAACATCACCAAATCGATCGTCGAAATGATGCAGGGTGAAATGGGTTTCGACAGCAAGCTGGGAGTGGGGACGACGTTCTATTTCACCTTGCCGGTGTGGCACGAGTCTGCGTCAATCTGACAACGGCTGCTGGCCGGATTCCATTGTGCCCGCTGTGCGGCCAATCCCGTGCGGCGCCCCGGATTATTTTTGGCCAGAACTCAGCGAGCTGATTTGATCGGGTTGCCTTGGGACGGGCGTTCAGGATCCCAGGCGCTCGACCCGTTTTTCCGGTTTCTGCGCCAGCGTGTCCCGGACCACCATGGGACCGGTCTTTTCGAATTCTTCTTCCGACCACTGGTCGAGAGGCTTCAGCTTGAAGGCCTCGACGCGGCCGGACAATTGGTCACGCTTCCGTTTCACGCCCGCCAGTTGCTCAGCGGCGCCACCTGTTTTGGTCATTCCCGCCTGGGCGTGGTCGATCAGTTCGTCCACATGTTTCAGGCGCGACTCATGCTCGAGGATGTGCTGCTGAACCAGTTGATTCAATTTACCTATTTCAGTCATGGCATTTCTCCCACATCAAATGTTGTGTGGTGGTCTTGCTTAACTCAAGGTAGCCATCAATTGCTACAACGACAACCAGGCCTGGATTCGAATTGTAGAGGTGGCCAGGAAGCAGGAAATGGAATCGGAAGCGGGCCCAGATTGGTTCTACCGATTGTCATGAGATATAAACAAAAACGGGGCTAACGCCCCGTTTTTGTTTATATCAACGACCCCAATCAACTCAGTACTTCAGCCCAGATATTCTGCGCCCAGGACTCGTTGTTGGCAAAGTTGGATTCGTCGCCCTTGCTGGTGGCGCCGCCTTCCGGCTGGTTGACGTAGCCCTTACCCTCTTCGAAGCGGTACACGTTGGCCACGTAGCCGGAGGTGGTGCCGGAGGTGGCCGAGTAGCAGGTGTTGGCGACGACCGGATTGGAGTCGGGCTGACGGCCTGCCAGCAGTTCGACGATGGCCGACGCGCAAACCTTGGCGTGGTTGGTGGCCATGTGGCCGGACTTCGGCAGGTTGGACAGCACCGAGTCGCCGATGATGTGGATGTTGGGCGCAGCGGTCGACTCGAAGGTGGCGAGGTTGACGGTGCACCAGGCCTTGTTGCTGTCGTTGCGTGCGCCAACCAGATCACACAGTTCGCCCGCCCGCTGCCTCGGCACCACGTTCAGCACATCACCCTTGACCTGATCGAATTCGGTGACGACCGTCATCTGATCGCCGTTGACGGCGATCGGGGCGTTGTTGGGGCGGTAGTCGATCATGCCCGGATACAGGGTGGTCCAGGCATCCATGAACAGGGCTTTTTTCGAAGCGATATCCGGGTTGCCATCGAGCAGGATGATCTTCGACTTCGGCTTGGACTGCTTGAAGTAGTTGGCCACCAGGCAGGCGCGCTCGTAAGGTCCGGGCGGGCAGCGATAGGGCGAAGCCGGAACCGACATGACGAAGGTGCCGCCATCGGGCATGGCGACGAGCTGCTTGAGCAGCAGGCCTGTTTGCGATCCCGCTTTCCAGGCATGGACGACCTTGCCGTTGGCCTCGGCTTCCTTGAAGCCCTTGACCGTGTCGGTGAGGATTTCGATGCCGGGCGCGCTGTAGGTGTTGGGGTGCTGGGCCTGGTGTGCATGGGCGTCGTTTTTGCGATCGCGTTCTCGGCGGCACCGCCCTGGAAACAAATGGCGGGCCAGTCCGCCGTGGCCGCGGCCTGCTTCGCGGCGGCTTGGGTGCTTAAAAAGCTCTACATCGAGCCTTGGCGGCTCGTGCGGACGGCGGCGAAGGCAAGCACGAGAGGTTGACGTTACATGAATCACCTGGCCCTGCTACGTCGAGGCGAGCAAACGGTGGCACATAGGCTTATCGCGATGCCACGTTCGTAGATGGAGGTACACGTTTTGCATCGTCTTCCCGAGGCCGCCGTAGGTCGTCAGTCAAGCGCCCGCCCGCCTCGAAATACTTCACTGCTTCGGGGCCGACATAGACGCCGGAGAAACGGAAATACTCGAAGCGTTTCTTGATCGACTTTTTGAAGGTATTAAAGATGGCGAGCGAGTCCGGGTGTTCGGAGTTAGTGGCGAGCCAGCCCCCTAACAATCCCTCGCCCCATTGCTCGCTTTTGTGGAGGCCGCTCGGGTGGAAGCCAATCCAGCGGTAGTTTTCATCGACTGACGACGGAATGATTCCGTACTTCTCCGGAACCTGCCGATGCGGCATGTGCGAGAAGGGCAAGGCGGCGTCTTCCGGTAAAACAATAAAACATCGTGCCTGGCGACCAGCCCCATTTGAAGAGGTCGAAATCCGGCGCATCTAGTGGCGACGTATAGACCCGATGGTCTGGTTCAAGTCGCCATTCGTCGACCGCGTATTTCACCGCCAACTGGGCCGCGACGTCCGCAATGACGGGCTCATGATCCGCTCGTGTTGCGTAGTATTGAAGTTGATGGCCTCTAGGCATGGCAAAGCACTCTCACTTGGAATAGACCGACCGCATCATGTTGGTGTTGGCTTTGTTTGGATAGAGCAGGAAGCCGCCACCGGCTGTTCCGTGTGAGGTGGCCAGCGGGCGGCGGAACTTCACAGCCAAGAGCCTGTTATAGCCATTCGCGCCAAGAAAGTACTAATCAAAGCCAACCAGATATTGAATGCGGCAAGCGCGACGGCAAAGAACCGATAACCCTTGGCCTGCCACATGAATACACCGCTTGCGGCAAAGTGAATAATCAGCAAAATGAATGTTGCCTGAATTACCCAAGGACTTGGCTCTTGGTATCCAATATTAGGGCGGGTCAATGTTGGCTGGTGCGCAGCAGCACCGATCAGCAAGATAGTGAAAGCCACGGTCAATAAAAAAGTGGTGTAGCCAAAGATTTTAGCCATATCTCTGCGTGAAAATGGCCGATTAATGAATACTGCAATTATTATCAGGGCAATAAAAATCGCTCCTACTGGCCAGAAAGTTAGCAAGAGGTTTACAAACTGCTGCACCAAGAAGGCAGCTGCAAATACCGTATCCATTTCGCGCCTATCTGTGCCGCTTCTCTTACTTACTGTAGACAGATTGCATCATGTTCAAATTCACCTTGTTTGGATAGAGCAGGAAACCGCCTGCCGCTGAACTACCCCAACTACCTGATGCACCACTTCCCCATGAGCCAGAAGCACCATTGCTGAGTGGCAACGGCTTGTAATATCCAGGAGCTGTGTAATCAATTGCCGGAGCTACACCGCCAGCCGCCCCTATGATCCCAGAGGAAAAAGAATTGCTGTTGTAGCCTGTATCCTGAAATAACTGGCCTACGTTTGGAACCGTATATTCTGGCGTCAGATTATAGGGTGCTGTGTTTCGATACTGCCCTGCGGAATTGATAAGCCCGCTGATGAATTGCGTGTCAGTCATCCCGGCTGGGGTCGGTATGCGTTGCAGTTCAGTTAGGTTCTGAATCTGATCCTGTGGCCAGTTGGGTGTGTAAATCAGCTTACCTTCGCCCAAAGCCGTACCAAGCTTTTGTCCAGTCGATGGCTGCGCGCTGAGCGTTGAGATGATGTAGCCGTTGCCTAAATCTTTCCAGCCCGTACGATTACTGAAATCTTTCGGATTGTCCGGGATCAGCACAGTCACAGTGTGTTTCGGATACGGATTATTGTCAGAGCCACCTGCAATCGGCTTCGCGCCAAGATAAGCCGCCAACCCACTCGGATCATTTGCATTGACCGGATTATTCCCCACATACGCATAGAAGTTCACATCCCCCGCCTCGAACCCCAGCGGGTCTTCGGAGATGAACTGTCCTCGAACGGGATCGAGATACCGCGCCCGGTAGTAATACAGCCCCGTCCCGTCGTCCTCCCGCCCCGTGTACTTCAACCGGTTCGGGCTGGCTCCCGTGGTGGATTGCGTATTGCCGAACGCGCTGAATGTCGTCGCTTGCAGCGTCCCCCCGTTATGCCCGGTCACCGCCGTCGTGCTCATCACATTGTCGTGATGAAACAGGAAGGGCTTGAGCTTGGCGTCGGTGTCGTACAGATACCCAGCGACCAGTTCGTCAGTTCTGCTGCCCCGGAAATACTTCGCGTACAGGTTCGCGCCGGAGTAAACCGATTCGAGGTGCTCGCCTTCGAGGAAGTAGTCGAGGCTACCTAGCGTGCCGCCGCTTCTTTGGATGCGGTGGTCGGTGGGGTCGTAGGCATAGGCTTCGGTGGTGCCGGATTTCGTCAGGGTCTTGACTCGTCCCTTGGCGTCCCACGCCAGGGTCTTGGCGCCGGTTCCCGTCTGGCTGGTCAGCCGGCCTTCGAAGTCGTTCGTGAAGCTGCTTTCCACTGTTCCCGTCGTGCTGCCGATGCGGATGTCGACCAGCCGGTTGGTGCCGGTAGTGTAGTTGTAGTAACGGGTGTTGGCGTTCGCCGTCAGGCTGCCTTTCGTCGCCGTTTTGCGATTGCCCGCCTTGTCGTAGGTGAACAGCTCGTCGTTGGTCGTGTTGGGATAATCGGCGGTCTTGAGGCGGTACAGCGGGTCGTAGGCGTAGGTGGTGGTGCCGGCTGCGTCCACGGTTGTCAGGATGTTGCCCAGCCTATCCCGCGTGTAGCTGGTGTCCGACACCAACGCATTCGCCGCATCGTATTGCGTCAGTCTGGTCAGCCAGCCGTTGGCATCGAACTGCTGCGTCATCCGCGCGCCGTTGGCCGTCACTTTGGACAGCAGCCGCCCCGCCGGGTCGTACTGGTAATCGACCTGGGTGTAGTCGGGGTTGCGCAGCATCGTCAGCCGGTTGGCGGCATTGTAAGTGTAGCTCGTGGTTGAGCCCTGATAGGTGGTCTTGGTGAGGATGTTGCCGACCTTGTCGAAGGTGAAGGACAGGCTCTTGCCGCGGCCGTCGGTTTTCTGGATCAGGCGGTTGAGGCGGTCGTACGTGAAGCCGTAGCTCACCGATCCGTTGGCGGCGGCGTTGATATTGCCGGCGGGGTCGTAGCCGAAGGTTTCGGCGCTGTTGTCTTTCAGATAGTCGACACGCGTCGGGCGGTTGGCCTTATCGAAGGTGATGCGGGTGACTTCAGCCAGGCGGTTGCTCTTCTCGTAGACGTTGCCGGCCTCGTCGGGTTTGTAGCTGGTGGTTTTGGACGAGTGGTCGGTTTCGCTGGTCAATCTTCCGAGGTCGTCGTAGGCGAAGTTCCAGGTCTTATTCTCGGCATCCTTGAGGGTGAGGCGGTTGCCGGCAAGGTCGTAGGTGAAGACGGTCTCGCCGTTGTCGGCGTCGATGAGCTTCGTTAACCGGTTGAGTTCGTCGTATTGCCGGGACTCGCTGCAGGCCGGGATCTGGCTGTTCTTCGGCTGCAGGCCGGCCTGGGCGTTGGCGTCGACGGTGCAAACGAGGTTGCCGTTTTCGTCGTACTGGAATTCGCTGCGGTAGCCCAGTGGGTCGACGGCGGCGGTCTTGCGGCCGAGGGCGTCGATCTCGAACTTGACGGTCTCGTCGTTGGCGTTGGTCACTGACACCACGTCGCCCCTGAGGCTGTATTTGGTCTCGGTGCGGTAGCCGGTGGCGTCGATGACGGCCGTGCGGCGATTCATGGGGTCGTATTCGAATCTTGTGGTGTGGCCTTCGGCATCCGTCACAGCGATCACATTGCCGGCTTCGTCGTAGCTGTAAGTGGTAACGCCGCCCTCGGCGTCGGTCTCGGTCTTGACGCGGTCGGCGGCGTCGAAGGTGCGGGTGACGATGTCGCGCACGTCGTAGGTGGCGTCGGGCTTCTTGTAGCGATGCGTGACTTTCCACAGCTGGCCGTTGGCGTCAAAGCTGTTGACGACTTCGTTGCCCAGGCTGTCGGTGGCCTTGGTCACGCGATCCAGAACGTCGTAGTCGTAGCGGGTGGTGAGATCGATCAGCGTGGCGACGGTGGGGCTGGTGCGGCGCTTGAGGGTCTCGGTCTTCTTGCGGCCGAGGCTGTCGTAGGTGTAGGTCTGGGTGATCGTCGCGCCGGCGGGCTGGCCGACGATTTGTTGCTGGGATACGTTCAGGCCGCTGCTGCCGGTCTCGTAGGTGAGTTGGGTTTCGCGGTAGCGGCTGGCGTCGAGGTACTGGCGGCTGTAATTGAGGGTGGCGTCGCTGTTCCAGCACTGGCTGGCGAGAAGGGCATTGGTACTGCCGGACAAAGCGCTGATACGGGTTTCCTTCGGGCGGTTGGTGTAGTCGCAGCCGGAGGCCGCGGTGGCGTAAGTCGTGGTGGTGACCGTGCCGCGCTTGTCCTTGGCGGTGGCGATCTGGTCGAGCGCGCCGTACGTGAAATCGGTGGTGCGGATCAGCGCATCCTGTTCGCGGGTGACGTTGCCGTTGGCATCGCTGTTGCCGGTGAAGGCCTTGTCGGCACGATAGCTGTAGGTGGTGGCATAGCCGAGTGCGTCGTATTTCTTGCTGCGGATGGCGTCATTCTGGTTCTCGAACAGCAGCACCGCGCCGTCGGGTTCCTTGAGCTGGGTCATGCGGCCGTTGTCGTCGTAGGAATACTCCCGGACGCCGTTCCGCGCGTCGGTGACGCGGGTGGATTTGCGGTAGAGGTCGTAGTCGAGGGTGTCGCCCTGATTCAATGCATTGGTCTGCTGGAAGGCGCGGCCGTTCTGGTAGTACTGGAAGACGGTCTTGACGGGCTGGCCGTCGCGGGCAAGGGGCTGGACGACTTCGGTGAGCAGATGACGGGGGGCATCATAGGCGTAGGTCAGCACCTCGTTGAGCGGGTTGGTGCGGGTTTGCAGGTTGCCGGTGGCGTCGTAGGCGAAGCTCCATTTGCGCGCCGTCCAGTCGGTGGCGTCCTTGAGGCGGCCGTTGGCGTCGTAAGTGAAGGTGAGACCGGTACGGGTGGCGATGCCGAGGTTGTCGGTGAGGGTGGACAGACGGCCGTTGGTATCGTAGGCGAGCGTCAGGCGGTCGCCCCAGGCGTTGTCGATGTACTTGAGGCGGGCCGTGAGGTTGGGCGTGGTCTTGAGGCTGCCACTCGGGACTTCGAAGATGTATTTGACGCCGTTCCTGAAAGCCAGCGTGTGCTGCCCGGCGGCCGGGCTGTCGAGCGTCAGGGTGTCGTAGACGCCTTTGGGCGGCGTGACTGCAAAGCTGGTTTCGTTGACCAGGAAGGCCTGCTCGCCGCCGCGCTCGTCGGTGTAGGTGATGGAACTGGTTTTGCTGTTGGCGTTCTCGGGCTTCTGCGCGGAGGTGCAGTTGGGGCAGTCGCCGAAGTCGTTGGATTTGAGCTGCATCAGATAACTGTGCGTCCAGCCGTAGCCGAGGCCGCGGTCAACCGATGTGCTGCTCGGCGCGCTGTTGTAGGTGCGGGTGAAGACGTAGTTCAGGCCGTTGCGTCCCCGGATGACGAAGTCGGTTTCGTCGTGATAGTTGTTGCCGGACACGGTCGAGATGGGGTCGGCGGTGGACGGGGTCCGCACCGGGTCGTTGTGCACCGCGCCAACCAGCACCTGGTCGTTGAACTGGTCGTTGTTGAAGGTGGGCAGCACCGACACGCCGCCGGTGTTGATGGATTTGGCGGGGTTGAGGACTGTGACGCCATCGACATAGCCGCCGGCCAGCGCGGGGGCGGCGCTGGTGAACGTGAAGCAGGCGAGCGTGAAGGCGGCGAACAGGCGGCGGTGGCGTTCGAGGAAACCGGGTTGCATGGCGGACGAAGCAGGATGGCGGCGCATGGTGTCAGTTTCCTTCTGCGGTTTGCGTGTCGGCGGCGATGTTGTCTGCGGCAGGCGCCGGGCTGTCCAGCCCGACATAGCCGCCGCCCGCTACGAAGCTCTTGTTGGCGATGCTCATGCCCATGCTGGTGAGCTTGTCCCCCGCCGTTATGTAGCCCTTGCTTATGTTGACCGAGAACCGATAAGTCGAGCCGGTCGTCAGCTTGGAAGGGATCAGGTATTCGAACCAGGTCTGGGTGATGTCGCGCAGGTAGAGGGTGTTGCGGATTCCGACGATGGTCGCAGTATCGTGCGCGTCGATCGCAGCGGGGATGGCGCGGTAGACCTGACTGGCGAGGGTGAAGCCCTGGTTGCGGTCGAAGTAGTTGAAGTAGGTCTGGCCGAGGATGCTGGGGATGATGTAGGTGCTCCAGTCGTTGCTGATGATGGCGAGGATTTCGGATTTGGTCTTGTTGCTGAAGGGCTCGCCGGAACAGGTGGAGCCAGTGTAAAAACCGTTCGGCAGGCTATTGATCTGGGCGATCTGGTCCGAGACGCACTTCGACCAGCCGTAGAGTTGGCCGGTAGGCGAGGAATAGTAATAGCTCGCATATAGGCGCCTCAGCGAACTCGTGGTCAAGTCGACCGTGGCACGGAAGGTATCGAACAACGAACCATTGACCGCGTGTTTCCAAGTTGCGGGTGCGGTGGAGAAGATGGTGTACGGGTAGGACGTGAAGCCCGACGGTGCAGTCGAGGCGAACCCGAACGACGCGTAGAGACCGGGCAAGGTGTCTTCGGTGGCATTCTTTTTGGGGTTGAGCAGCGTCGCGCCGTTGGCCAGCGCCATCTGGATGCCGCGCACGGTTGACACCGCGTCGTAGCCCGTGAGTTCCTGCCAGATTTCGTGTTCCAGCGAAGACCCGACGTGCCCCATAAACTCGAACTGGCGGCTGGAGTAATTGACGCCCGGCTCAAAGGCTCGGTAGGCGCCGCCGACCTGGATGCCTTTCATGTCGATCAGGAGCCCGCCGGGCAGGATGGAGAAGGCGGTGCCGTCGATGTACTCGGCCTCGTAGACGGAACTGACCACGCCGAGAAAGCCGATCACCGGCGTTCTGGCTTTCATCAGCCGGTCGCCGCGTTCGATCTGCTCGCGGTATTTGGCGTAGTACTGCATCGCACCTACGTACAACAGCCCGCCAGTCATGGCATCGAGCGCGGGCTTGTCCTCCAGGAGTTTCTTGTCGCCCGTATCCCAGCCATTGCCGGTGGCGTCTACATACGGCGTGCAGTTGGTGCCGTCGGCCTGGCACGCCGCTTCGCCGGGATTGAAGACGATCTTGTACTGGTCGTTGGACGCGAGCAACTGGTCGGCGGCACGATGCACCTGCGACCAGTTGGAGGACTCGCCGCCGGTGGCGACCAGGTAGTAGCCGCCAATAATCGCCGAATACTCGGCGCTGATCGTGAGGTCGGCCTCACTGCTGGTTGCACCCGGTCTGCCGTCCATGGATACCAGGATGGTGAAGGGGTCGCCGATGGCCGGCGTGTAGCCGACGATGGTGCCGCCGCCGGAGATAGGTCTGGATATCTCCGTGCCGCCCAGTCGCACGACCATGTTCGGTACGTTGCCGGTTCCCACGAATTCGGTGGTCATGGTCAGGCGCTTGGTGTTGACCTCGGCCAGCAGGACCGGCGTGCCGCCAGCCTGAATAGTCAAGCCGCCCGAGACGAGCCTGAATCCGACACGAACCGTCTTGCCCCATTTCTTGGGCTCGGTGCCGGGCACGGCGGCGTCATGCGCCGCCACCGTGTCATAGCGACGAATCGTCCCGATCACCTGATACGGCAAAGATGCCGGCAGCAGCCCTTCGTTCAGTTCGACGATCTCGCCTGCGTCTTCCACATCCTCCAGCGTCTTGCCGGGATGGTTGGTTCGCAGCCAGTCGCCGATCTGGGTTTCGAGAATGGCGAGCGGGTTCTTGTCGCGCCGCGCGGGATCATTGTTCTTGATGGCGTTGTAATAGGCCGTGTAGTCGAAACTCACCGCGTTGTAGGGATCAAGGTTGAGACCGTTGTAGCTCTTCTGTTTGAAGCTCGCATCCAGCGCCACCCAGGTGCAGCGCGCGGCATTGGCGGTTTGTGAACAATCCACAGCCGGGCTCACGGTATTGATGCTCCGGTACTGGTCGAACGGCACGAAGGCCTCGGCCCAGGCGTGCTCGAAGTCCACGCTGCTGCGGTCGGATGCCAAGGTGACGCCCTGGATGCCCTGGTCTTTCAGCACCTGCACGGCCACGTCCAGACTGCCAACGCCGAGCCAGTTGGTCAGCTGCGCTGCGGGAATGCGCACGGTGCCGACGGCGTAGCGCGCCGGGATGTTTTGCGCGCGAAGCATGGCGATGAGGGTGGTGGCGATGTCCACGTCGCTGCCGCGCTGGCCCAGGAAAGTGTTGACCGAGCCCGAGCGCGAGCCGTGGTAGACCGAGTATTCGACGGTGTTGTGGAGGTGTTCGTAGATGCCGACCGCCGTGCCGAGCGCTATGGCCTTGTCGGCCAGGGCTTGCGCGTCGGCGCCGGAGTAGACGATTTCCGGGGTCTCGCCGAGGGTGGCGGCCGCGACGGGCGCGGCCAGGCAAACTGCCAGCACACAGGCGACAAGCCGGACCGCGCGGAGGAAAGGCATGGATGTCATGGATGGGCTCCTGCTCATTTGGCTTTGGGCTTGCGCGGACGGGCTTTGACCGGCGTTGAGCGCGGCTTCGCCTCGGAAGCGCTCACGGCGCGGATCGGGGTTGCGCTGGTGGACGGCATGGCTTGCAGGGTGGGCGTGGCGAAGGGCGGCGCCTCGCGCAGGCGGGCATTTCCTGGTGCGAGCTGGCTTTGCAGCTCGATCAGCCTGGCCACGCGATCCGGCGCGCCGTCGGCGAGCGCCGCATCGAGCTTGTGCGCCAGGCGCTCGAAGAGCTGGGCGCGCTGTCCGGCCACGGGCAGGCCGGCCGAAGTCGTACCGGAATCGACGCCCGCAAGCGCACGGGAAGCCAGCAGGTCGCCGTGCCGGCGCACCTGCTCAGCGCGCGCGCGGGCATCGGCGCGGGCGGTGTCGCGGCGCTCGGCGGCCAGCATTGCTTGAGGGAGAACCGGAACTTCACCATCCTGCGCCGTGATCGAAGCCCGGTTGCCCGCATCGAGTTCGGCGGCGACGAGGGTATTCACGGCGGCGCGCAACTGACTAATCTGTTCCATATCGGCGGGGTCGTCCGTCGCGCTTTTCTTGGCAGCGAGAACATTGCGGCCGATGGCGCGGATGGCACTCAATTGCGCCGGCGCAAGTTCGCGGATGGACGTTTCAGGCTTGCCGGCTTCGGTCGGCGCGGCGAAGGCGGGCGACGCGATGAGGCAAGCGGCGGCGAGAAGACAGATACGATTCCAGTGCATGGCGGACTCTCCTTAAACCCGTTCGTCCGCCCTGCGGCGGTTGGCGCGATTGACCGCACCCATCAAGGCCGCGCCCAGCGCGCCCAGCGCCCACAGCGGGATCGGCACGTCGCCGTCGCTCGGGCTCGATACCGGATTGCCTGCGAGGTTGGTGCTGGTGAGATTGGTCAGACCCGCAATCGGCGAGGTGTCGGTGATGTTGTTGTTCGATGCGTTGAGCGTGGTGAGATTGGTCGCGTATTGCAGCCCTTCGAGGCTGCTGACGTCGCTGTTGGAAATGTCCAGCGTGGTGAGCTGGCTGATTTCTCCCCGGTTCAATTGGTCCATCGCGCCGCGCCCGAGCGCCGCGTTGATGGCATCCCTGAGCGCCGCATCCGTCACGTTCACCCGCTCGCGGCTGGTGGCAGCGTCCGCGCCTTCGCCGGCGGCGAAGGCCTGCACGACCAGCCCCGCTGCGAACACGCCGGCATCGAAACCGCCATCGGTAGTGCGCTGAAGCGTGACCAGCGAATCGAGCAGCGTCACGGCGTCCGCCGAATTCGGATCCATGCGCAGATAAGCCAGTGCGGCGGCGGCGCGGATGTGCGGCGCGGAGGACGTGGTGACCAGGATCTTGAGGGTGGTGACGGCATCGGCCAGCGGGGTGGCCAGGGTCGAGTCGGTCGCTTTGTATGGCGCGAGCGCCATGATCACGCGGGCGGTCGTATAGGCGTCGGTGATGCTGCCCGCTGCCGTGGGCCAGCCTTTATCGCTCGTGGCGGCGAGCTGCGCCGCCTTGAGGTAGGCAATGGCAGACGCGCTGTCGAAGCTCGCGCCCGCCGTGCGCAAGGCGTCCAGTGCCAGTGCAGTATCCAGGGGTGAAGCCTGGTAACGCTCTGCCAGCCCCCAGCCGGCCTGGCCGGTGGCCGGGATGGTCGTTGCGGCGAGGAGATCGTCGATGTCGGGCTGCGCGCTGGACTGGGTGGCGCGCAGCACCAGCAGGCGGCGCGCCTGCGTATCCAGATTCTGCGGGTCGTGGTTTTCGAGCCAGGTTTGGCCTGCATAGTAGGGCGCACGCCGGCGATTGATCTGGTGCAGCGCCAGCACGGCTTCGGCGGTCTGCAGGAAAGTGCGCGCTTCGGAAACGTCGTGCCAGCTGCCGTCGCTTGCATCCTGTTGGGTTTCCAGCCACTCTGCCGCGCGCTGTGCCGGGGTCGCATACACGCCCGCCTGCGCCGCGGAAGCGGCGACAAGTGCAAACAATAGTGAATAGGCAATACGATGGCGGTTCACGAGCCTTCTCCCAAGGGCTGGACAGTGGAGAGGCTACGCACGCAACGTGACGGTTGGTCACGCGCCATTCGGCTGGTTTATGAGCCACCCGGCTCTTAAACTAAAGTTGTATGGACAACGCTGCGGATCTAGGCGGATTCAACCCTGAAGTGCAACGACGTTTTGATGTGATTGTAACTGCGCCA
>JASJPF010000019.1:0-4167 GCA_031426835.1 Thiobacillus sp. | reverse complement strand
TCGGACTGCGGCTGCACGCCACCCACTGCGCAATAAACCATGCAGGCACCATCCAGCACGCGCATGGAACGCTCGACTTCAATCGTGAAATCAACGTGGCCGGGGGTATCAATGATGTTGATACGATGCTCGGGGTAGCCACCGTCCATGCCCTTCCAGAAGCAGGTGGTTGCAGCCGAGGTAATCGTAATGCCACGCTCCTGCTCTTGCTCCATCCAGTCCATGGTGGCGGCGCCATCATGGACTTCGCCGATTTTGTGCGACACGCCCGTGTAGAACAGAACGCGCTCGGTGGTGGTGGTTTTGCCAGCATCAATATGGGCAGAAATGCCGATATTGCGGTAGCGCTCAATAGGAGTCGTGCGTGCCACGTTATAACCCTAACTATAAAATGCGATGCGCTTAGAAACGGAAATGCGAGAAGGCTTTGTTGGCTTCAGCCATACGGTGCACTTCTTCACGCTTCTTCACTGCGCCGCCACGGCCTTCAGCCGCATCCAGCAATTCACCTGCCAAACGAGCGCCCATGGACTTTTCACCACGCTTGCGCGCCGCATCCTTCAACCAGCGCATGGCCAACGCAGTGCGACGGCTCGAGCGAACCTCAACCGGCACCTGGTAGTTTGCACCACCGACACGACGGCTTTTTACTTCAACCATCGGGCGCGCATTGTTCAGCGCAACACCGAACACTTCCAGCGGATCCTTGCCAGACTTCTGTACGATCTGCTCGAAAGCACCATAAACGATACGCTCAGCGACGGATTTCTTGCCGCTGGACATGACTACGTTCATGAATTTTGAAACTTCCTGATTGCCGAATTTCGGATCGGGCAGAATTTCACGTTTGGGGACTTCGCGACGACGGGGCATTTTCCTGTCTCTCTATCTAATTAAGCTTTTTTCGGGCGTTTTGCGCCGTACTTGGAGCGTGATTGCTTACGATCTTTCACGCCAGCCGTATCCAGGCTACCGCGCACGGTGTGGTAACGCACACCCGGCAAATCCTTGACCCGACCGCCGCGCACCAAAACTACCGAGTGCTCCTGCAGGTTGTGGCCTTCACCGCCGATATAGCTGATGACCTCGAAGCCGCTGGTGAGCTTGACCTTACAGACCTTACGCAAGGCGGAGTTCGGTTTTTTGGGCGTCGTGGTGTACACGCGGGTGCACACGCCGCGGCGTTGCGGGCAGGCCTTCAAGGCTGGAACCTTGCTCTTCTCTACCGGCGCCTGACGCGGATTGCGGATCAGCTGGTTAATCGTTGGCATGTCAAAAATTCCGAATAATTAAAGTGAGCGTTTCTTTTTCAAAACAAGCGGGACGGCACTGTCCGCACTTAAAGCGGCGCCGTCCCTGGCTACATGTACTGCACTTTCCGGCGGACTTGCTGGGGCCGGAAAAAGACGCGTGAGTTTAGGGGAGACCCCCTCTCATGTCAAGCTACTTCCTGATTCTCGGCTGAGTCCACTTCCCCGCCAATGATCAGATGTGCGGCACCCAAATCCTCGCCAGCAGCCTGGCGACGACGCGTATTGTGGTATGCCAGACCCGTACCTGCCGGGATCAGACGACCCACAATCACGTTTTCCTTCAGGCCGCGCAGTTCGTCCTTCTTGCCCATGATGGCAGCTTCGGTCAGAACACGTGTGGTTTCCTGGAAGGATGCCGCAGAGATGAAGGAATCGGTCGACAGGGACGCTTTGGTAATACCCAGCAAAATCGGGTTATACGTAGCGGGTTCCTTGTCAGCCGCAACCATTTCATCATTGATCCGCAGCACTTCCGAGCGTTCGACACTTTCGCCGGGGATGAGGCCGGTATTGCCCGGATCAACCACCGTCACACGACGCAGCATCTGACGCACGATGACTTCAATATGCTTGTCGTTGATCTTCACACCTTGCAGGCGATACACATCCTGCACTTCGTCGGTAATGTACCGTGCCAATGCCTCCACCCCACGCAAGCGCAGGATGTCATGCGGATCGGCCGGGCCATCCACGATGACTTCACCCTTCTGGACGACCTGTCCATCGTGGGCTGTGACGTGTTTTTCTTTGGTGATCAGATACTCGTGCGGCAAACCATCCATGTCGGTAATGACCAGGCGCTGCTTGCCTTTGGTGTCCTTGCCGAAGGAGACGGTGCCGGTCACTTCTGCCAACACGCCAGCATCCTTGGGCGAACGCGCCTCGAACAACTCGGCCACACGCGGCAGACCGCCGGTAATGTCACGGGTTTTCGATGTTTCCTGCGGAATACGTGCAATCACGTCACCCACAGCCACGTCCTGACCATCCTTCACGGTCACGATGGAACCGATCTGGAAGGTAATGTTGACCAGGGTTTCAGTACCGGTGATCTTGACTTCTTCCCCAGACTCGTCCAGCAACTTGACCTGAGGGCGTACGCCCTTGGCTGCGCTGGAGGCTTTGCGCTTGGGATCCACCACGACCAGCGTAGACAAACCCGTCACTTCGTCGAGCTGTTTGGCAACGGTCACGCCCTCTTCGATATTCTCGAAGCGGATGCGGCCCGCATATTCGGTGATGATGGGACGCGTGTGCGGATCCCACGTCGCCAACACGGCACCGGCCTTGATTTTGGCGCCGTCGGTGACCAACAGCATCGCGCCATACGGAACCTTGTGACGCTCCCGCTCACGACCACTCTCGTCAGCAATGATGATTTCGCCACTGCGCGAAATCGCGACCAGCTCCTTGCGGGCATTGGTCACATAGCGCATGGCTGCGGTGTACTGAACCGTTCCGTTTGACTTGGCGTCAAGCTGGCTGGCTGCAGCAGCACGAGATGCCGCGCCACCGATGTGGAAGGTCCGCATGGTGAGCTGGGTACCCGGTTCACCAATCGACTGCGCAGCAATCACGCCCACTGCTTCGCCGATATTGACCAGGTAGCCACGACCGAGGTCGCGACCATAACACTGACCACAGAGGCCGAAGCGTGTTTCACAGGTCAGCGGGGTGCGCACTTTGACCTCATCGATGCTCAAGGCATCAATGGTGTCGCACACATCCTCGGACAACAAAGTACCGGCTTCGAATACCGTTTCCTGCGTTTCCGGGTGGATGATATCGCTGACAGCGACGCGTCCGAGTATCCGCTCGCGCAACGCCTCGACGACTTCGCCGCCTTCGACCAGCGCCTTGACGACCAGACCATTCTTGGTGCCGCAATCTTCCTCGATCACGACCAGATCCTGCGTCACGTCAACCAGACGACGCGTCAAATAACCCGAGTTTGCGGTTTTCAGCGCGGTATCGGCCAGGCCTTTACGAGCGCCGTGGGTCGAGATGAAGTATTGCAACATGTTCAGCCCTTCACGGAAGTTCGCCGTGATCGGGGTTTCAATAATCGAACCGTCCGGCTTGGCCATCAGGCCTCGCATACCGGCCAGCTGGCGAATCTGGGCTGCCGAACCGCGCGCGCCCGAGTCGGCCATCATGTAAATCGAGTTGAACGATTCCTGGCTGACTTCCTTGCCGTGACGATCAATCACTTTTTCAGTACCCAGTTGACCCATCATGGCCTTGGCGATGGCATCACCCGCACGGCCCCAGATGTCCACAACCTTGTTGTAGCGCTCGCCCTGCGTTACCAGACCTGAGGTGTACTGCGATTCGATTTCTTTCACTTCCGCTTCGGAAGCACCCAGGATCTGATACTTTTCTTTCGGTATCAGCATGTCCTTGATCGAAATCGACATGCCCGAGCGGGTTGCATAGGTGAATCCGGTATACATCAGCTTGTCTGCCAAGATAACGGTTTCACGCAATCCGCAACGGCGGAAGCTGGCGTTGATCAGCTTGGAAATTTCCTTCTTCTTCAGGGCCTTGTCGACGAAGCTGAACGGCAGATCGGGCGGCAGAATCTCGGACAACAGCGCACGTCCCAGCGTGGTTTCCACCCGCTTGATCGTCTCGACGCGATTCTTGTCCGCATCCAGCGTCACTTCCTTGATGCGTACGGTGATGCGAGCATGCAATTCAGCCACGCGGTTGTCGTAGGCACGACGTGCTTCAGTGACGTCGGCAAACATCATGCCTTCGCCCTTGGCGTTGATCTTCTCGCGCGTCATGTAATACAGACCCAGCACGATATCCTGCGACGGCACGATGATCGGCTCGCCGTTGGCGGGCGACA
>JASJPF010000018.1:0-11383 GCA_031426835.1 Thiobacillus sp. | reverse complement strand
GCCAGCGTCATCGACAGCAGCATGTAGGTGTTGCGAACGACCTTGTTGGTCGAGGCGACCGCAGACTGGCTGCGGTTAATGGTGGTGACTTGCGGGTTCATGTGGTTTCCTCACGTGAAATGGTCATAACAAAGCCCAAAAAGGCATTAACGCGAGTATAGAGTGTTTTTCCCGTTCAGGGTTCCCGAAACCGTGTCGCTGTTAGGGCCTTTCCTGGCGCTCAATCGGCTTTTTTCGTAGGCCGCATCATCAGGTTCATCAGTTCACCCGGCATCGGGAAGACGATGGTGTTGGTCTTGTCACCAGCGATGTTGGAGAGCGTCTGCAGATAGCGCAATTGCATGGCCTCAGGTCTGACAGCGAGAATTTCGGCGGCGGCCAGCAATTTTTCAGAAGCCTGCAGTTCACCTTCGGCATGGATGATCTTGGCGCGCCGCTCGCGTTCGGCTTCGGCCTGCTTGGCAATCGCCCGCACCATGGTTTCGTCGATGTCGACGTGCTTGATTTCGACGTTGGAGACCTTGATACCCCAGGCGTCGGTTTGCGCGTCGAGCAGTTGCTGGATGTCCTGATTCAGGCGTTCGCGTTCGGCCAGCATGTCGTCAAGCTCGTGCTTGCCCAGCACGGCGCGCAGCGTGGTTTGCGCCAGCTGGCTGGTGGCATTGAGATAGTCCTCCACTTGCAGAATGGCCTTGGCCGGGTCGATCACGCGGAAATACACCACCGCGTTGACCTTGACCGAGACGTTGTCGCGCGAGATCACGTCCTGGCTGGGCACGTCGAATACCACGGTGCGCAGGTCGACCCGCACCATCTGCTGGATGCCGGGGATGACGAGGATCAGCCCCGGCCCCTTCACTTTCCAGAAGCGACCGAGCATGAACACCACGCCGCGCTCGTATTCGCGCAGGATGCGCAAGCTGGCGACCGCGAGCGCAACGATAAAGAACACAATGGTCAAGCCGCCGAATTCGAACATGGTCAATTCTCCTTTTTGGGTTCTACTTCGAGGATCAAATCGTGCCGGGCGCGCACCCGGATGGAGTCGCCGCGCTTGAGCGGCACGCTGCTGCGTACTCGCCACTGCTCACTGTGGACGCGGGCCCAGCCTTCGTGTTCCATGTCTTCCAGTATCTCGCCGGGTGCGCCGATCATTTCCTCGGCGCCGGTGACCACCGGCCGCGCGCGCGCCTTGAGCGCCATCCCCGCGACAAAGAAGCTGAACAGCCCGCTCGTCAGCGCCACCGGGACGATCAGCAGCCACGGAATACCGTAGCCGGGGATATCAGTGTCGATCAGCATCACCGAACCGATGATGAAGGCAACCAGGCCGCCCAGGCCGAGGGCGCCGAAACTCGGCACAAAGGCCTCCGAAATCATCAGGGCAATGCCGAGGATCATCAGCGCCAGCCCAGCGTAGCTGATCGGCATGACCTGCAATGCGAACATCGCCAGCAGTAAACAAATGCCTCCGACCACGCCGGGGAACAGCATGCCGGGGTTGGAAAATTCGTAGATCAGCCCGTAGATGCCGAGCAGCATCAGGATGTAGGCAATGCTGGGGTCGCCGATGACCGCGAGCAGGCGGCTGCGCCAGTCGGGCATGACGCGTTCGATGACGGCGTTGGTGGTGTCGAGGATGACGGTTTGGCCGTTCATCTTGATGCTGCGGCCGTTGACCTGCTTGAGGAGGTCGTCGAGGTCGGTTGCCACGAGGTCGACGACTTTCAGCGCCAGCGCCTCGCTTGCCGACAGGCTGACCGCCTCGCGCACTGCACGTTCGGCCCATTCGCTGTTGCGGCCGCGCAGTTCGGCCAGGCCACGGATGTAGGCGGCCGCATCGTGCACCACCTTGCGCATCTTGGCGTCGCCCGATGGGGCCGGACCTGGCTGGCTGCCGGCCGGCTTGTCTGCTCCGGGTTTGCCCGAATTGGATTTGTCTGCAGGGACGGGCTTGTCTGGCGGCTTGTCGCCTCCATCTATGGGCGCGAACTCAACCGGCGTCGCCGCCCCCAGGTTGGTCGCCGGCGCCATCGCCGCGATGTGGCTGGCATACAAAATATAGGTGCCGGCGCTGGCGGCGCGGGCGCCCTTGGGCGAGACATAGGTGGCGACCGCAACCGGCGAGGCGAGGATGGCTTTGATGATGTCGCGCATCGAGGAATCCAGTCCGCCCGGGGTATCCATTTCGATCACGACCAGATGCGCCTTGTCCTCGATGGCCTTGTCGAGACCGCGCAGCAGGTAATCGGCGCTGGCCGGGCTGATCGCGCCCTGCACCGTGAGTACGCGCACGCTTTCCGCGCTTGCATGCGTTGATAGCCCCAAGCTCAGGAACAAAATCAGGCGCAAAAAAAAGTGAAGCAGATGATCCATGCTTCACTTTAGACTTAAATGCGAACCATGCCCTGACAGCCTGTCCAGGCATGGCGTCAGGTTCCCGAATGGCCGGTCGGGCTTGCAATGATCAGGGATTCTTGAAGTGTGTGTCGCCTTCTTGCGAAGGGAGGGTGGCGAGCGACTTGAGCTTGAGGTGCAGCGCGGCTTTTGCCAGCAAGTGTGCGCTCACCGGCGCGGTGATGAAAAGAAACAGCGTGACCAGCACTTCGTGCAGGCTGACGCCGTCTTCCCGGATGCTGAAATAGAGGGCCGAGGCGATCAGCAGGCAGCCGACGCCGAGCGTGGTGGCCTTGGTGGGGCCGTGCAGGCGGGTGTAAAAATCCTGCAGGCGGGCAAGACCCAACGAGCCGATGAAGGTGAAGATCGCGCCGGTGAGGATCAGGACGGAAAGCAGCAAGTCGATCATGGTGTCTAATTTAAAAAGCAGTTAACCACAGAGACACGGAGGCACAGAGAAAACAATGAGCCGCAGGAAGGCTTGCCGTTCCCCTGCCGGTGAATGATGCGTACAGGGCTTTTCCCGTGTTTTTCAACTCTGTGCCTTTGTGTCTCTATGGTGAGGGGTTTTGGTTGAAAAATCTATTCGATGATGTCGCCGCGCAGCAGGTATTTGCATAGCGCGATGGTGCCGACGAAACCCATCATGGCGATCAAGAGTGCCGCTTCGAAATAAATGGCGCTGCCGAGATGGATGCCGAGCAGGACCAGCAGGGCGAGGGTGTTGATGTAGAGGGTGTCGAGGGCGAGGATGCGATCGGGCGCATCCGGGCCTTTGATCAGGCGCCACAAGCTCAGCAGGAAAGCCAGGCTGACCAGCGTATAGGCAATGGGGATGACGGTCATCAGCATCATTCGCTCCCTTCGAAAATCTGCTTCAGCGGCACTTCGTAACGCTGCTTGATTTCGGCGACCAGCGCGTCGCCGTCGCCGGTATCCAGCGTGTGGACGATCAGAGTGCGGCGGTCTTCGCTCAGCCACGCCGAGACCGTGCCCGGCGTCAGCGAAATGGTGTTGGCCAGCAGGCTGATGGCGAGATCGGTGCGCAACGCCAGCGGCACCTGGATGAACGCCGGGCGCAGCCGGGCCGGGCCGCGCAGGATCAGGGCGGCAACCTGAAAGCTGCCGCGCACGATGTCGTAGAGGAACACCGCCAGATAACGCAGCAGCGCCAGCGGATGACGGATGCGGATCTGTTCCGGCCAGAAGCCCGAGGTGGCAAAAGGAATCAGCCAGCCGAGCAGCGCGCCCAGCACGATGTGTCCGGCGGACAGCTGGTTGACCAGCAGCAGCCACAGGATGGCCAGTGTGACGGTGAGCAGCGGATGGGGCATACAATCTTTCACGCGCTTTAGCGCGTAGAAAGTTGGAGTCCCCTTGTGGGGAAGCAGGCGTCTCATGGTGCACCCCTCAGTACGGCGTCGATGTACAACTGCGGCGTCAACAGTTGCGTGGCGGTAGCAGTGGCGTAGCTGGAGAGCGGTCCGGCCCAGACGACCAGGCCGATGATGAGCAGCAGCAGCCCGGCAATGGGTGCCAGGGCGGTCAGTGTCGGGGGCGTTTGCGAGGCCGGGTCGTGCGACCCGTGGGTGCGATAAAACAGCAGGCTGCCGCTACGTGCCAGCGCAATCATGCTGGCCAGCCCGGTGGCGAGCACGACGCTCCACACCCAGGGCATCAGCGGCGTGTCGATTGCGGCTTTTAGCAACATGAACTTGCCGAGGAAGCCCGACAGCGGCGGTAACCCGGCGCTCGCAATAGCGACGACGAAAAACAGGCCGCCCAATACGCGCGCGCCCGACATCGCCGGGCCGGATTCGAAGCGGTCGGCGAGGGAGCCGCGCGCGCGGCTGATCGCATCGGCCAGCAGGAACAATGCAGCAGCGGCGAAGGTGGTGTGCGGCAGGTAATACAGGCCGGCGGCAACCGCGTCGACCGTGCCGAGGCCAAAGGCCAGCAGCAGCATGCCGATCGACGCCACCACCAGATACGCCGCCTGTTGTCGCAGTGAAGTACTGGCCAACACGCCGAGCATGCCCAGCACCAAAGTGATGAGCGCCAGCGGAGCCAGCCAGGCATCGAGCAGGTTGGCCACCGGCCCCGCCGCGTCGCCGAACATCAGGCTGTACACACGCAGGATGCTGTAGGCGCCGACCTTGGTCATGATGGCGAACAGCGCGGCCACCGGTGCGCTGGTGTGGGCGTAGGCGGCGGGCAGCCACAGATAGAACGGCAGCAGCGCCGCTTTCAGCGCAAACACGGCAAACAGCAACAATCCGGCGGATTGCACCAGCGCGATGTTTTCTGGTGGCGTTTGTGCGAGCTTCACCGCGAGGTCGGCCATGTTGAGCGTGCCGGTCACGCCGTAGAGCGTGCCGACGGCGAACAGAAACAAGGTTGAGCCGACCAGGTTGATGACCACGAAATGCAGGCCGGCCTTGACCCGGTTGCGGCCTGCGCCGTGCAGCAGCAGGCCGTAGGACGCGAGCAGCAGGATTTCAAAAAACACGAACAGGTTGAACAGGTCGCCGGTGAGAAAAGCGCCGTTGAGGCCGAACAGTTGCAACTGGAACAGCACATGAAAATGGCGGCCCTGCGTGTCGATGCCGCGGATTGCGTAGAGCAGCGCAAACACGGCCAGCAGCGAGGTGGTCAGCAGCATCCACGCGGTCAACCGGTCGACCACCAGCACGATGCCATACGGCGCCACCCAGTTGCCGAGCGCGTAGACCAGATGGGTGCCGTCGCCGGCCACTTGAAGCAGTGCGATTGCCAGCGGAATCAATGCCAGCGTGGCGAGCAGGCTGACGCTGCGCTGCAATGACAGCGCGCGGTTGCGCAGCACGAGCAGCACAATGCCGCTGAGCAGCGGCAGGATCACCGGCAGGATGGGCAGATGGGCGAAGCTGGTCATCGGTGTCCGCTTTCTTCATGGTGCAGGCCGTCGACATCGTCGTTGCCCAGCTCGGAACGCGCCTTGAGCGCCAGCACGATGACAAACGCCGTCATGCCAAAGCTGATGACGATGGCGGTGAGCACCAGCGCTTGCGGCAGCGGATCGGTGTAGCCCTCTGCTGCGGCGCTGATCACCGGCGGCACGCCGATGGCCAGGCGGCCCATGATGAACAGGAACAGGTTGACGGCGTAGGACAGCAGGGTGAGGCCCAACACGACCGGAAAGGTCTGGCCGCGCAGGGCGAGGAACACCCCGCCAGTAGTCAGCACGCCAATGACTAATGCAATCAGCGCTTCCATTTAATGGGGGCTCCTGTGCTTGGGCGGCGTGTGATGCAGGCCGCCGAGGTTGAGCAGGATCATCAGCGTGGCGCCGACGACGACGAGGAATACGCCGAGGTCGAACGCCATTGCCGAGGCCAGTTCGAACTCGCCGACGATGGGCCAGTTCAGATGACCGTAGGTCGAGGTGAGGAAGGGGGCGCCAAACCACCAGCTGGCCAATCCGGTGAAGGTGGCGATGGCGAGGCCCCAGGCGATCAGTGGATGGCTGTCGGCCGGCATGCGCTGGTGGGTCCAGTGGGTGCCGTTGGCAAGGTATTGCACGATCAGCGCCACTGCCGTAATCAGGCCGGCGATGAAGCCGCCGCCCGGCTGGTTGTGGCCACGCAGCAGGATGAATACGGCAACCAGCAGCGCCAGCGGCAGCAGGATTTGCGTCAGCGTGGCCATGATGGTCGGGTGGCTGTCGGTATCCCACACGCGTCCGGAACCATCCTGGGTTGGCGCGGGCAGATGCAGGTTCTGCAGCATCGCCACGATACCCAGTCCCGCCAGCGCCAGCACGGTGATCTCGCCCAGCGTGTCGTAGCCGCGGAAGTCGACCAGGATGACGTTGACCACGTTGCTGCCGCCGCCGCCCGGCACGCTGTTTTCGAGGAAGTAGCCGGCGATGGTGTCGTAGGGCCGGGTGAGCACGGCCCACGCCAGCGCGGCGGTACCGGCACCGGCCGTCAGTGCGATCGCGCCGTCGCGCCAGACGCGTCCCGGGTTTTTTTCCGCGGCACCGTGCTGCGGCAGAAAATAGAGCGCCAGCAGCAGCAGGACGATGGTGACGATCTCGACCGACAGCTGGGTCAGCGCGAGGTCGGGTGCGGAAAATTTCACGAAGGCAAGCGACACCACCAGGCCCACCACGCCGATAGTGACGAGCGCGATGAAGCGCTGCCGGTGCAGCCAGACGGTGGCGAAGGTGGCCACGATCAATGCACTGGCGGCGAGCAGGCTGACGGCGTCGAGCGGCAATCCGCTGCGGCTGCCGGTCAGCGGCGTGTCGCCAGCCAGCCACGGCGACACGCCCAGCACTATCGCCGCCAGCAGCAGGAGGAACACCTGGCGCTGCAGCGAACCGGTATCGATCAGGCGGGTGATCCATCCTGCCAGCGCGATCAGACCATCCAGCAGGGCGTTGTAGACGACGCGTGCGTCGAGCCGGCCAAGGCTGCGGTCGTGCCAGACAAACAGGGGCTGGCGTAGCGCATAAATCAGTGCGCCACCGGTCAGTGCGATCAGGCTCATGATCAGGGCCGGGTTGATGCCATGCCACAGCGCCAGTTGATACTCGGGCAGTGCCGTCTGTAGCGTGCCTTGTGCGGCGACTGCGAGCAGCGGCGCGACGGTGAGCGCGGGGGCGATGCCGACCACCAGGCAGATCACCACCAGAATCTCCACCGGCACTTTCATCCAGCGCGGCGGTTCATGCGGGGTGCGCGGCAAGTCCACCGGTTCGCCATTGAAGAAAACGTCGTGAATGAAACGGATTGAATATGCCACTGCAAAGGCGCCGGCCAGCGTCACCAGTGCGGGGAACAGCCAGCCACCGATATAGCTCTGCGAAATATGCATCGCCTCGGCAAAGAACATTTCCTTCGACAAAAATCCATTCAACAGCGGCACGCCGGCCATCGCCGCGGCAGCCACCATCGCCAGCGTCGCGGTGTAGGGCATGAAGCGCCACAGGCCGTGGAGTCGCCGCAAGTCGCGGGTGCCAGTCTCATGGTCAATGATGCCGGCCGCCATGAATAACGAGGCCTTGAAGGTGGCGTGGTTGATGATGTGGAATACGCCCGCCACCGCGGCAAGCGGGGTCGACAGGCCGAACAGCAGCGTGATGAGGCCGAGATGGCTGAGCGTCGAATAGGCGAGCAGTCCCTTCAGATCATGCTTGAACAGCGCGACATAGGCGCCGATCAGCAAGGTGGCCAGCCCCGCGCCGCTCACCAGCCAGAACCACTCGGGCGTGCCGGACAGTGCCGGGAACAGCCGCGCCAGCAGGAACACGCCGGCCTTCACCATGGTGGCCGAGTGCAGGTAGGCCGACACCGGGGTGGGTGCGGCCATCGCATGCGGTAGCCAGAAATGAAACGGGAATTGCGCCGACTTGGTGAACACGCCGAGCAGGATCAGAACCAGCGTCGGTACATACAAAGGATGCGCGCGGATGAGGTCACCCGAGGCGAGCACGACGGAAAGCTCGTAGCTGCCGACGATGTGGCCGAGCAGCAGAAATCCGCCCAGCATCGCGAAGCCGCCGGCGCCGGTGACGGCCAGCGCCATGCGCGCGCCCTGGCGGGCTTCTTCGCGGTGCTGCCAGTAGCTGATCAGCAGGAAGGACGACAGGCTGGTCAGTTCCCAGAAGATCAGCAACTGGATCAGGTTTTCCGACAGCACGATGCCGAGCATCGAGCCCATGAACAACATCAGGTAGCTGTAGAAGCGTCCCATGCTGTCGCGCTCGGACAGGTAGTAGCGTGCATACAAAATGATCAGCAGGCCGATGCCGAGTATCAGTCCGGCGAACATCAAGGCCAGGCCGTCGAGGCGGAAGGCCAGATTCAGCCCCAGCGCGGGCATCCAGCCGTGTTGCTGGATCAGCGTGGTGCCGGCGAACGGCAGGCTGAAGGACGGCGCCAGCCAGAGTATCGACGCCAGCGTGACGGCGCCTGCCGCCCAGGCGGAATGCGAGCGCCCGAAGCGGGACGCCCATGCGACCAGGGCGGCACCGAAAAAAGGGGTGAGGACAGCAAAAAAAAGTGTCATTGAACGGGAATCTGGATACGGGCCTGGATCGGCCCGGCGTGTGGCCGGTAGACGCGGCTATTCTAACGTGACTTCGTGCCGCGAGGGCGGCTTTGGGACCGGTGGCGGGCTGTGCGAAAATACGCCGTTCCGCGTGCGGGGCAGCCTGATCTTTTAGCCCCGTTGCCTGCCTTTTGTTGCGATTGCCCGGTTTTTTTTGATTTCTCAATGACGAGGAGCGGGGCGATGCGTTGTTATTCAAAGTGATGCCAATGAATTTCCCCGCCTGCCCCAACTATTCTCTATCGCGCGTCAAGCTGTGCGTGCTCAGCGGGCTGACCGTCGCGCTGGCGCTGGTACCGGAGGCTATCGCCTTTGCTTTCGTCGCGCAGGTGCATCCGCTGGTGGGCCTGTACGCGGCCTTCATCATGGGTCTGATTACGGCAGCCTTCGGCGGGCGCCCCGGCATGATTTCGGGCGCCACCGGGGCGCTGGCGGTGGTGATGGTGGCGCTGGTGGTCACCCACGGCGTCGAATACCTGTTTGCCACGGTGGTGCTGATGGGGCTGTTGCAGATTACGTTCGGGCTGTTCAAGCTCGGCAAGTTCATCCGTATGGTGCCGTTCCCGGTGATGATCGGCTTCGTCAACGGGCTGGCCATCGTGATCTTCCTGGCGCAGATGGGGCACTTCAAGCTGCCGGATGCCGCCGGCAATCCGGCCTGGATGACGGGCATGTCGCTGGCCACCATGCTCGGCTTGATTGCGCTGACGATGGCGATCATCTATCTGCTACCGCGCGTGACCAAGGTCGTTCCATCAGCACTGGCGGGCATTGTGGCGGTATCGGCACTGGTGATTTTTTCCGGCATCGACACCAAGACCGTCGGCGACATGGCCTCCATCGAGGGCGGGTTGCCGCAGTTCCACCTGCCGTTGGTGCCGTTCACCTGGGAGACGCTGCAAATCATCTTTCCCTACAGCCTGATTCTGGCGGCGATCGGTTTGATCGAATCGCTGCTGACCCTGAACCTGATCGACGAGATGACCGACACCCGCGGCCAGCCCAATCGTGAATGCGTGGCGCAGGGCTCGGCCAATGTGGTGACCGGCTTCTTCGGCGGCATGGGCGGCTGCGCGATGATCGGACAGAGCATGATCAACGTGAACAACGGCGCCACTCAGCGTTTGTCGGGCATTGCGGCGGCGTTGTTCCTGCTGTCGTTCATCCTGTTCCTGTCGAGCTGGATCGAGCTGATTCCGATTGCGGCGCTGGTCGGACTGATGTTCGTGGTGTCGCAAAAGACCTTTGCCTGGGGCAGCTTCAATGCGCTGCGCCGGGTGCCGAAGAGCGATGCGCTGGTGGTGGTGGCGGTGACGGTGATCACGGTGTTCACCGATCTGGCCATTGCAGTCATCACCGGGGTGATCATCTCGGCGCTGGTGTTTGCCTGGCAGCATGCCAAGCACATCCGGGTCCGTGTCGGGGTCGAAAGCCATGGCTGGAAAGTGTATGAGCTCGAAGGCACGCTGTTCTTTGCATCCACCGCGGACTTCCTGTCGCAGTTCACCCCGAGCGAGGACACCGACGAAGTGGTGATCGATTTTGCCCGCGCCAAGGTGATGGACCACTCCGCGGTCGAGGCCATCGACAGCCTCGCCGAGCGCTACCGCAAGGCTGGCAAGCGCCTGCATCTGCGCCACCTGACCCCAGACTGCCTGGAACTGCTGACCAAGGCCAAGGAGATGGTGGAGATCGACGTGCGCGAAGATCCGCATTACCACATTGCGGACAACAAGCTGGGTTGATTGGGGCCACCTGTTCCAGACCTCAAGATTGGGCCCACGCTCGTTTTGAAAGGCATGTGACGGCATCGCAGGCTGACGGCATAATGAAGGGATCGTGCCTTCCCTGTTGATGGCGGGCCGGTTGAGTGCGGGGCCTCACGCGTAATCAGGAGAAACGATGCACACTGCTTCATGCATTCTTGCAGCAACTGACTTTTCTGCCGCGGCTACAAGCGCGGTGCGCCGCGCCGCCCTGATTGCCAGCCAGCTTGGCGCGACCCTGCATGTGCTGCACGTTGTGTCGCCTCTCAACCTCTATCCGGGTCAGAACATTGATGCCGCGGCACTCAACGATTCGGCACTGGATGGGGCAGCCAAGCAGCTCCGCCCATTGTTGGCTGGCTTGGCCGAAGAGTTTGGCATCCACACACACGCGGCCTGGCGGATCGGCCGAGTCCATGCACAAATCGCAGACTATGCCCGGGAAGTGGCTGCCGACTTGGTCGTGGTAGGCGCACGCGGTGGGCATCCCCTGATGCGTTCATTTCTGGGATCCACTACATCGCGATTGCTACGGGTTTACGGTAGCCCGGTTCTTATCGTGCGCAGGCCGAATTGGCGTTATGAACACGTACTTGTAGCAGTGGATTTTTCAGCCGATTCGGACGCAGCCCTTGCCTGGGGGAGGCGGTTGGCAGGCGATGCTTGCCTGGACGTGTTGCATGTTCTGGCGCCCGAGATAGATCATCGTCTGCCGCGAACAGAGCGTGAGGCGGCGAACGCTGACATGCGCACCATTGCACATAATCTGATGGACAACTTGTTGGCAAAACTGCCCGGTAAAAACGCGCCTCATATTGAAATGGGTTATGCGCCAACACGCATTCTTGAGCTGGCGCAGCAGTGGCGTTCCGACCTGATTGTTGTAGGCCGGCATGGACACGGCGGACTGGAAGCATTCCTGCTCGGAAGCGTGAGCAAGGACGTGGTTCAGGCGGCGGAGTGCGACGTGCTGGTGGCAGGCGTGGAATAACCGGGCGATGCATTCCTGTAAGGCTTCGCCACTCCCGTGGTCGTGCCATGCCTCCCGCGTTGATCGTCCGGAGTTTATGAAACGCGGATTCAAATCCGAAGTGCAATTTTGAATAACAGGTTGGGTGGGCGAG
>JASJPF010000017.1:0-44605 GCA_031426835.1 Thiobacillus sp. | reverse complement strand
GGCGCAGTTACAATCACATCAAAACGTCGTTGCACTTCAGGGTTGAATCCGCCATCTTAGTTAGCCTGCGTAGGATGCATTAGCCGCAAACACAATGCACTGCGAGCTTTAAACCCAATAGTAACGACAAACATTGAGTTAACACCGCCCTGGTTTTGACTTTCTCCCCCTCTCAGCCCCGCCGAAAAGTGAGTCTGCCGGGTGGATTAGCGGCAAAGGTGTTTGAGCCCCGCTCACAAAAATTAATCAGCATGACAAAAGCGGGGCGAGTTCTTTGCCGCCCACTCGGCTGGCTCGATTTTCGGGAATTCGGGGCTGTTGGGGTCGCCTTCTTTTGGTTACTTTTCTTGGCGAGACAAGAAAAGTAACTAGCCGCCGGGCTACCCCCGGCCAACGAACACTAGCGAAGAACCAAGTTAAGCCCCCGCTTCCAACCCCTCAATCTCCCCCGCCAACGCCAACCACTCCCCCTCTTCAATCGCCAACTCATCAATCACATGCTGCAACTGCTTGCCGGTTTCAGTAATCTCCTCAACCGAAAGCGTTCCGCCCAGGCGCGCTTCAAACGCTGCCTTTTCCGCCTGCAATGCAGCCATGCTTTTATCAAGCCGCTCCTGCTTCTGCTTGAGCGACTTGACCTTGCCCGAAACAACCGGCTTCTTCGCCGCCGCAGGCACATCAGCCACCTTGACCACCGGCGCATCAGCCACTTTGCCGGCCTGCTTGATCTCTTCACGCAGGCGCTTGCTCTCGTCCAGCAGATATCGCTGGTAGTCGTCCAGATCGCCATCGAACGGCTCGACGCCGCCTTTGCTGACCATCCAGAACTCGTCGCACACCGAGCGCAACAGGGCGCGGTCGTGGCTGACCAGCATGACGGTGCCTTCGAATTCGTTGAGCGCCATCGCCAGTGCTTCGCGCGTGGCCAGATCGAGGTGGTTGGTCGGTTCGTCCAGCAGCAACAGGTTGGGGCGCTGCCACACGATCATGCACAGCACGAGGCGGGCTTTTTCTCCGCCGCTCATGGTGCCGACGGCCTGTTTGACCATGTCGCCGTTGAAGTTGAAGGTGCCGAGAAAGGTGCGCAGGTCCTGCTCGCGGCTGCTGAACTGGCCGGCGCCGCCGTTGGCAATGGTGTCGCGGGCGAGGCGGATCATGTGTTCGAGCGGGGTGTCGGTGGGGCGCAGGACGTCGAGTTCCTGCTGGGCGAAGTAGCCGATGTTGAGGCCGCGGCCTTCAAGCACTTCGCCTGCGACCACCGGCAGGGTGCGGGCGATGGTCTTGACCACGGTCGACTTGCCCTGGCCGTTGGCGCCGAGGATGCCGATGCGCTGGCCGGCGAAGACGGATTTGCTGACGCCGCGCACGATGATGGTTGGCGGTGTGCCTGCTGGCGCGTCGACCGGCGGTGGATAACCGAAGCTGGCGTTGTCGATCGACAGCATGGGGTTGGGCAGGTTCTGCGGCTCTTTGAATTCAAAGGTGAAATCGGCATTGGCCAGCAACGGCGCCAAACGCTCCATGCGGTCCAGCGCCTTGACCCGGCTTTGCGCCTGCTTGGCCTTGCTGGCCTTGGCCTTGAAGCGGTTGATAAAGTCCTGCAGGTGAGCGATTTTGTCCTGCTGCTTGGAAAACGCTGCCTGATGCAACGCCAGTTGCTCGGCGTGCATGTCTTCGAAGGCGCTGTAGTTGCCGCCGTAACGCGTGAGCTGGCCGTGTTCGATGTGCAGGGTGACATTGGTCACGGCGTCGAGAAATTCGCGGTCGTGACTGATCACCAGCATGGTGCCGGGATATTTCTTGAGCCAGGCTTCCAGCCACACCAGCGCATCGAGGTCGAGGTGGTTGGTGGGTTCGTCGAGCAGCATCAGTTCGGACGGGCACATCAGTGCGCGGGCGAGTTGCAGCCGCATCCGCCAGCCGCCGGAAAAGCTGTTGACCGGCTGATTCAGCTCGCGCACCTGAAAGCCCAGGCCCAGAATCAGCGACTGCGCGCGCGACTCCGCATCGTGCGCACCGGCGTCGTGCAGCGCCATGTAGGCGTGCGCCATGCGTTCACCGTCGTCGCTTTCCTCCGCTGCGGTGACTTCGGCCTGCGCTTCGGCCAGCGCGGTGTCGCCGGCGATGACGAAATCGGTCGCGGATTCGCTGGTTTCCGGCATGTCCTGCGCCACCTGGGCCATGCGCCACTGCGACGGGATGGAGAAGTCGCCCTTGTCCTCGTGCAGGGTGCCGTTCAAGAGCGCAAACAGGCTGGACTTGCCGGCGCCGTTGCGCCCCACCAGGCCGACCCGTTCACCGGGATTAATGGAAACCGACGCATTGTCGAGCAGGACCTTGGCGCTACGCCGCAGGCTGAGATTTTTAAGGATGATCATGCCAAAGGGGTGATACGCAGAACACGCACCACTTAAATCGTAAAGCCGGATTCTACCTTGTGGCTGTTGGCGAGCGATATTCACGCTGAAAACCAGCCGAGCGGGGGACGTCAATTGTTGGCCATTTCGACACGGGTTGACGGGTTTCCGTCAACCCGCTTTCTCATCGCCACCCCTCCGCCCCGCGGGTAGATTTTCAAGCGGTTGTTTTATTGATGGTTTTTCGAACCAGGCCATTACGCGCTCAGGTGGCACAGGCATTGCTCGTAATCAGGCAACACCCCCCACTCAGGAGCACATCATGAAACTGCAATTCGGCCAAAAACAACTGGTACTCGAACTGAGCCCCTCACCTTTTGCCTGGTTTTACGGCCAGACCGAGCGCATGAGCCTCACCAGCCTGTCGCTGCTGTTCGTGCAGTTCTCCCTGTTTGCGCGCCAGCCTGCTGCCTGATGCAACTCGGTCGAGCCCGCAGCGTGAGCATCAATCTGTCTCGTTCGCCGCTGGGATTCTTTAGCGGCAGCACCGGCCGCATGTCGATGTTCAGCCTGACTGTGCTGTTCGTCGAGTTCCGGGTGCTGCGCCGCATCAGCGGGCAATTCACCTGAACACTTAACGCCGTATTTCCAGCACAGCCTCCAGCCCGCCTGGCGGGCGATTCTGTAGCTCCACCTTCCATCCATTGGTTTCCGCCAGTTGGCGCACGATTGCCAGCCCCAGCCCGGTTCCGCCCGTGGCTTGCGAACGCGAGGCTTCCAGCCGGTAAAACGGTCTGAACACTTTTTCCAGCTGATCTTCCGGAATGCCTTCCCCGGCATCGCGCACGATGACCCGCGCACGATCCTCCGCACACTCCAGCGCCAGTTCGACCGGCGTGTCGCCACCGTAGCGCTGGGCGTTCTGGATCAGGTTGGCGACGATCCGGCGCACCGCAAGGCGTCCTGCTTCGATCGCGCACGGCGCGACAGCCGCCCATTCCAAACCCGCATCGGCCGCCACTTCCTGCAGCAGTTCGGCCAGGTCGAAGTGACTTCGTACCTCGGCCTGCGTGGTGCGTGCCAGTTCCAGATAGCCGGTGATGAGCTTGTTCATGTCGGCAAGATCCTTTACCGCGCGATCGATGCGTGCCGAGCTGGGGTCATCGCGCAGCATTTCCAGGTTGAGCTGCAAACGTGTCATCGGCGTGCGCAGGTCGTGCGAAATGCCTGCCAGCAAGGTGGTGCGGTTATCCAGCAGCTCACGCACCTCGGTCGCCATGGTGTTGAAGCGCCGCGCCAGATCGGACAGTTCCGCCGGCCCGGTTTCCGGCAAAGGCTCGGGAAACTCGCCCGCGCCCACCTGGCTGGCCGCCCGCGACGCACGCGCCAGCGGTACGGTAATACGGCGCACCAGAAACAGCGCGGTCAACAAGCTGAGCAAGGTCCCGACGCCCACCACGGCAATCGCGGCCAGCGGCACCTTGACGGCGTAGCGATCCGGGAAAAAACCGGCGCTTAACGCATGCCCGCCCTGCGGGATGTTCAGCCATACCGCCCTGGAACCGGGGACGCCCCGCAATTTGATATCGGTTTCCACGCGGCGGCTCAGCGCCGCCTCGATTTGTTTGCGGAACGCAAAACGCGGCGCGTCCACCGACGCACCGACATCGACCATAGTCAGGCGCAAGCCGTGGCGGCGCGCCAACTCGTTTTCGAAGGCCACACGTGTTTTGGGCGGCAGTTCCACCCAGGTTTGCGCGGACAGCACGATCAACCCGGCCAGGTCGTCGGCTGAACGCTCAGCCACCGGAATAATCATGGTGCGACTGACCACCCAGAACGCCGCCACCTGAAACACGATAAACGACAGCGCCAGCGCCAGCGCGGTGCGGGCAAACAAGGAATGGGGGAGTAGCCTCACCCTTTGCCCTGCGGCACAAACAGGTAGCCCTGTCCGCGCTGGGTACGGATGTAGGCGGGATTGGACGGATCCTCCTCGATTTTCTTGCGCAGCCGGTTCACCCGCACGTCGATGCTGCGGTCGAACGGGTCGCGCTCAAAACCACGCAACTGGTCCATCAGCCAGTCACGCGACAGCGCGCGGTTGGCGTGGGTGACGAAAATTTCCAGCAGCTCGTATTCGCCGGTGGTCAGCAGGATTTCATCGCTGTCGCGGTTCAGTGTCCGGGAGTCGAGATTGACGCTGAACGGGCCAAACTGGAACCGCTTGGCCGTTTCGGCCGACGCGGGGGCGGCCGCAGCGCTTTGGCGCCGCATCACCGCGCGAATCCGTGCCAGCAGCTCACGCGGGTTGAACGGCTTGGGCAGGTAATCGTCGGCGCCGACTTCGAGACCGATGATGCGATCGATATCTTCGCCCTTGGCCGACAGCATGATGATGGGCGGAAATCCGGGCTGCGCACGCAGCCGGCGCGCCACCGACAAGCCATCTTCGCCCGGCATCATCCAGTCGAGCACCAGCAGGTCGGGCAACCGGGCCGCCAGCAGCGAATCCAGCGCGGCCGCATCTTCTGCAGTCTCGACTGCATAGCCCTGGCTGGTCAGGTATTCCGCCACCAGCTCGCGGATGCCGGGGTCGTCGTCGGTCACATAAATGGTGTCTTTTTCCATGCGGCAACTATAGCAGCGAGGGAGGGGGGGGATTCACACCGCGGTTACACACTGTTACAAAATCGTCCTTGCGTGAAACAGTGCGCTTACTTTCCTCAACCAGACTGTGAAGCATGGAAGCAAAGCAACGCAACCACCCCATTGGAGAAAAAAATGAATGCTCGAAACAACTTGATTCTTGGCGCTGCTGTTTTTGGACTGGCGCTAGCTGCTCCGGTTCAGGCTGCTCCGGATTTTATTGATGGTTCGTTCATCGTGGCCAAGCGTGACCAGCCTGACGAAGCCCGTCAGGACAAGCGCAATGCCCGCAAGGGCGACCGCCGTGACGCCAGACATGAAGCAGGACATGAAACACCACCGGGCTACGGCTACGGTTACGAGCGTCGCCAGCAGGAAAAAAACGAACAGGATGATCGCTCACGCGACCGTCGCTAAGCCCCACAGGTTCAATTGAAGTCAAGGAGAGTAAGCATGAAAACACGCACGTTTAACACCACACTGATTGCTGCATTGCTTGCTGCCACGGGAACAGCCCAGGCTGGCCATCCGCAGTCTGACAACAACGTCAACAACGGCGACGGCTTCATTGCACGTGCCCAGGTGCTGTCCAGCACCCCGATCTACGACTCGGTCAACGAGCCGCGCCGTGAGTGCTGGACCGAAACGGTTGGCCATGAAAGCCGCAGCTATCGCGATGGCAACAACACCGGCAGCACCGTACTGGGCGCAATCGCAGGCGGCCTGCTCGGCTCCACCGTCGGCAAGGGTAACGGCAAGGTTGCCGCTGCTGCAGTCGGCGCCGCGACCGGTGCTGTGGTCGGAAGCCGCTGGAACGATGGCAGCACCCGCTACGAATCGAGTCCGCGCCAGGTAGAACGCTGCCGCACGACGGATAACTATCGTCAGGTGGTGAGCGGTTATGACGTGCGTTACCGCTTCCAGGGCCGCGAATTCAACACCCGCCTGCCAAACGATCCCGGCAAGTGGCTGACCCTGAATGTGAGTTTCAACGTGGCTGAAGATCAGCGTCCCGGTCGCTGGAACAACAGCTATTACGACCGAAACGATTAATGCCTCGTTGAGTGCAGACGTTTCAATTTTTAAAAGGAGATAGCGCCATGTTACGTACCCTTCTGATTGCAACAGCCCTGTTGACCACCTCGGGCGCTGCCCTTGCCCGCGACGGCCATGACTACGGCCGGGTAATCTCGGTTGAGCCCAGCTTCAGCGTCTCGTTCGGCACCCGTCACTCCGATGGTTTCCGCGTGCTGTATGAATCAGGTGGCCAGCACTATTGGGGGCATTCTGACCATCATCCCGGCCGCTATTTCGTGCTGCCGCCCCAGCATTACGTGCAGTCAAATTACGGCTACCGCGATCACGGCTGGAGTGGGCGTGACCGACATCACTGGAAAGGCCACCGCGAAGACATGCGGCATGATCGCCACGATGATCGCAAGGACCGTCGTCACGACAGGCATTGAATCCGGGTTGCGCCCGGTATGACAACCGGGTGAATGAGCCACCTACGCCCCTGCATGCAGGGGCGTTTATTCGTGGTGAATCACGAAGGCCACTTCGGTGGTGAAATTGCCGATGCCACGATGATTGGTGAGCGTCCAGCCCGTGTCCTTGAGGTGGTGCGTCATTTCACGCGTCATTTCAGGGTTGCCGCAAATCATCACGCGGTCCTGTTCAGGATCGGGCACGGGGAGGCCGAGACGTTGCGACAAGGCGCCGGATCGGAACAAATCCCCGCCGCGCTCGGGCGTGGGGAAAGGCTCGCGCGTCACGGTCGGCACGTAGCGCAACTGGGGATTGTTGAGGCCTTCGATTTCTTCGCGGTAGGCCAGCTCGGCTGCCGTGCGTACCGAATGCACCAGCACGACCGTTTCATAGCGCGCATAAAGCGCGGGATCGCGGATCAGGCTGATGAACGGCGCCAGTCCGGTGCCGGTTGCCAGCATATAAAGCGTGCGCCCCGGCAACACGTGGTTAAGTGTGAGCGAGCCGGTAGCCTTGCTGTTGACCCATACGCTGTCACCCGGACGAATCTGTGCCAGCTTCCCGGTCAAAGGACCATCGGGCACGTGGATACTGAGAAACTCCAGATGGTCGCGCTCGGTGGTGGAGACGATGGAATACGCGCGCGCCACCATCCTGCCTTCCTGCTTCAAACCGATGGTGACGAACTCGCCATTTTCAAACGTGAAATCCTGCGGGCGGCTCAGCGTGAAGCTGAAGGTTTTATCTGACCACGGGCGGACAGATTGTACGGTTTGTTCACTGTAGGGCATGTTTTTTCCTCAAGAAATCTGCTTTCGCCAAACATCGACTGCACTAACGCGGGCACGAAACACCGCCTCACGAATGCTATCGGGTGCAGCTGTCCGTGCGACTGCGCCAGCATCCACGCCGCGTGCCACGGCAAATGCCTGTTGCAGATAAGCCGGCGGCGGGTAATCGCGGGTTTCATAGCCAGGCCTGCCATGAAAATCACATTCGCAGGCCTGCAGCATTTCACCAAAACGCTCGGGACGGCGAAACGCATCGACGCGTTCAAGCAGTTCGACGACGGTGGCAGCGCGCAGTTCCAGTGCGCGGTGAACATTGCCATGATCACGCGCAACCGCAATGGCCAACTCACGGCAATCGACCGGCACGCGGATGCGTTCGCTGAGCGCGCGCACCAGTTCCATGCTCTTGGCCTCGTGGCCATGGTGTTTCGGCCAGCGTTCAGGCGGCGTCACGCCTTTACCAAGATCGTGCGTCAACGCGGCAAAGCGTACCGCCAGACTGGCTCCCTGCTGCGCAGCCCAATCCACAACCAGCATCACATGCACCCCGGTATCTATTTCCGGATGGTATTCCGGCGGTTGCGGCACACCGAACAGACAGTCAATTTCAGGAAACAGTCTGGCCAGCGCACCGCAGTCGCGCAGCACCTGGAACATGCGTGAGGGTTGCGCCTCCATCAGGCCGCGCGCGACTTCCTGCCACACCCGCTCGGGCACCAGCGCATCGACTTCGCCGTTGTCGACCATCTGCCGCATCAGTGTGTTGGTTTCGGTCGCCACGGTGAAGTCGGTGAAACGCGCGGCAAAGCGCGCCACTCTCAGGATTCGAACCGGGTCTTCGGCAAAGGCTTCGCTCACGTGGCGAAAAATGCGTGCAGCGAGATCGCTTTGGCCGCCGTAGGGATCGACCAACCCCCCTGTTTCGTCTTCGGCGATGGCATTGATGGTGAGATCGCGCCGCTGCAAATCCTCTTCCAGCGTGACTTCGGGCGCAGCGTAGACCTTGAAGCCCTTGTAGCCGAGCCCGGATTTTCGTTCGGTACGCGCCAGCGCGTACTCGGCATGCGTTTCAGGATGCAAAAAAACCGGAAAGTCCTTGCCGACCGGCTGATAGCCCAGCGCCAGCATCTGCTCGGGCGTGGCACCCACCACGACGTAATCGCGATCGACCACCGCCAGGCCCAGCAGCCGGTCGCGCACCGCCCCGCCCACGACGTAGGTTTTCATCGCGGCACGCTGGCGTTAGCGGCGCGCGCTTTCGCGGTAGCCTTCGTAGCGCGCGCGCGGGGAATCGGCGCGCAGATACTCGGGGGCGATGGCTTCGAGCGCGGCGGGCTGGAAATCAAACACGGAAGGCCATCCACCGCTGCACACATTGTCCACACTCATGGCGTAGAAATTGTCGCGCGTCATCAGCTTCTTGCCGGGTTTGAACTCGAGCGCCCAGGCTTGCAGGTAGGACAGGAAGCCGCCGAGCGGGAAAATAGTCCGCTGCTTGCCGATGACTTCACCCACAAAAATCACCAGTTCCTTCAGGCTGTAGGCCTTGGGGCCGCACAAGTCGTAGGTCTGGCCAAACGTGGCAGTGTTATCGAGGCTGTCGGCAAATGCACGCGCCACATCTTCCACGTGCACCGGCGCAAAGCGCGCGTTTGCGGCTGCCAGTGGCAGCACCGGGAACCGCTTCAACAGGCGGGCAAACATGGTCAGGAAAGCATCGCCGCGCCCGAAGATGACGGACGGACGGAACAACGTGACGTTGAGGCCGTAACCATGAATGAACTTGGGCCCGTTCAGATACCAGCTCTCGTGCTCGGTGTGCTTCATCCCGGCCTCGCGCACCAGCGCTTCGGCAACGCCTTTGGAACGTTGATAGGCCGAGCGGGAATTGGGATTGGCGCCTAGCGCACTCATGTGCAGCAGCCGTTGCACGCCCGATTCACCACAGGCGTGAATGACCTTGCGCGGCAACTCAATATGGATTTTATGGAAATCACCCCGGCGCTCACTGGGCAGGTCTGCACGCCCAATATGGCTTTCGTGCAGGATACCGACCAGGTTGATGACCGCATCCATCCCGCGAAAATGCTGGATGAGCTCCTGCTGGTCGTGCACGTCGGCCTCGATCACTTCCACCGTAGGCAGCAGGATCAGCTCTTTGGCCATTTCACGGCGATGGCTCAGCACACGAACCTGGAGGCCACGCGCGGCGAGCTGGCTGACGAGATGGGTACCGACAAAGCCGGAGCCGCCGAGGATGCAGATGCGTTCAATTTTCATGGTGGTTTACGTGTGGAAAGTTTGGATCTTGAATATAAGGCGTTGCTGATTCTAAACGTCCGGCCGCTCAAGTTCCAGCGATGGATCGGTATCCGGCCCTGCTGGCACTGCGGTTTTTCGCGCCGGCACGACGCCCAGCCGGTCTTTCAGCAACACCGAAGGCTGGCCAAAACGCGCCGCGTAATACATGGCATTGCTCATGACTTTTTTGACGTAATCGCGCGTTTCGGCAAACGGAATCGACTCGATGTAGACCGCGGATTCCATCGACACGCTATCGCGCCAACGCTGGGCACGGCTGGGCCCCGCATTGTAGGCGGCAGTGGCGAGAACCGGTGAACCGTCCAGTGTGGTTTGAACGTGTTTCAGGTAATAGGCGCCGAATTGAATGTTTTTGGCAGGGTCTTGCATCTCGCTCGGGTCAAATCCCTTGATACCAAGCCGATTTGCAATCCAGCGCGCGGTGGCTGGCATGATCTGCATCAACCCCGAGGCACCGACACCGGAACGCGCAACGTTGATGAAGCGGCTTTCCTGCCGCATCAGGCCAAACACCCAAGCTTCGTCAATCTTATTCTCGCGCGCGGCCTGCTGCGCCAGTTCCCGGTAAGGTGCGATGAAGCGCAAATCAAAATCGTGCAATTCACGCGTGCGTTCGGCGGTGTTGATAGCGCGGTCATACCATTCATTGCGACGCGCCAGCTCGGCCGCTGCCAGCAACTGCGGGTCGGTCATTTCACGAATTGCCCAATTCCATTCTTGCGTGGCGTCGCTGCGCAAACCCAGGTCTTGCAAGGCCAGCGCGCGCGCAATACCGGGATCGCGTCCAATTGCGGCGAGGTCATCCCCACCCATTTTGATGTTGATGGTGGGCGCCTGCGCCACCGGGCCCAGCTCTTCCTGCGCCAATTGGCCGTAATAGTGATGTTCGCGCGACAGCGTCAGGAAAATGGCATTCGCCGCCAGCCGCTGCCCGGCAGCCTGCAACGCGCGTGCGCGCCAGTAACGCCACACGGGTTGCGTTAGCGTACTGTCGGTCATGCTGTTGATCACGCGCTGCACGGCGGGCCAATCACCTGCGCGCAGCGCCGCCCGCGCCCACCATTCGCGCTGCGTGTCATTGACCGCCACCACGCCGGCCTGCTGAAACCACGACAAGGCAAGCGGCTCGTGACGCCGCGCCGCCCAGGTGGCAAGGCGCGCCCAGGCAGTGCCCGCTTCGCTCGGGCTGAACTGCGACAACCGCTTGCGCAAGGCTTGCTCCGCATCGCTGGAGTTGCGTTTCGCCAGTTGGTCGAGCGCATACAGCGCGATTTCGCGGTCGCCACGCTGGCTCATGTCCAGGCTGCCTCCGCCGAGCAATCGCGCCGGATCGCTCATGGCCTGGTCGAGACGTGCCGCCTGCGGGCGATCAGCCGCGGCCATGATATTTGCCACCGACTTGGCCACACCGGGATTGCCCGCATCCAGTGCCAGACGGAAACGCCGCCAGATATCTTCCTGGTTGATCAATCCGGATTCAATCAACTGACTGAACAAAGGCGTGCAGGCAGAAGGCATGTCGCGCCCGGTAAACCACATCGAGACCGCTTCGCGCTGGCGACCTGGATTGCCCTGCGACCTTTCGGCGCGATAGGCATAACACTGATGTGCGGGCTCGGGCTTGACGAGGCGCGGATACTCAATCAGATAAAGTGACCATGCTTCACGCGCACCCAGCGACTTCAGCCAGTCGGCACGCAGCATTTCAGCCAGCCGGCTCCCCGGATAACGCGACAGAAAGTCGGTGATGCGCGCATCGTCGTTACGGCTGGCCAGCACCAGACGCCAGTATTCGACATAGGGCAGCAAGACATGATCGTCCGGTACATTGCGCGCCGCGCGTTCCAGATTTGCCAGATTTCGTGCTGCATGAGCCTGCTGCGCCTGCTGCACGGCAGCATCGCCCGAAGCCGCCCAGCCTGTCGCAACAGGCAGCATCCCCAGCAGGAAAAAGGCCATTATTCGTAGCATGCTGCGAGGGTAACATGCGGCCAACACCGGGCACCTGAGCAGAATCCACCATGCAAGCGCAACATGGCACCCTGTGACGATTCCGGAATTTATAGGCCCGGAGCGCGCTATAGTTGAAGTTTCCACCATCCCTACAAGGAGTTGCTCATGTTAGCCAACGTCGGAACCCTGGATCGTGTCGTTCGAATTGTGGCAGGGATTGCCCTTATTGCCTGGGCACTCATGGGTGGACCGGTGTGGGCCTGGATCGGCATGCTGCCGCTCGCCACCGGCCTGTTCAAATTCTGCCCCGCCTATGGTTTGCTGGGCATCAACAGCTGTGGCATGAAAAAATAAATCAGGCCAAAAACAGCTTGTAAGCCGGGTTGCGGGATTCGTCCCAATACCGATAGCCCAGCTTATCCAGGAACGCCTGGAAACGGGGCTTGGCCTTTTCCGGCACCTGTATCCCAACCAGCACCCGACCATAATCCGCGCCATGGTTACGGTAATGGAACAGGCTGATGTTCCAGCCGTGGCTCATGCTTTCCAGAAACTGCATCAGCGCACCGGGGCGTTCGGGAAATTCGAAGCGATACAGCACTTCGTTGACGGCATCGGGGGCGCGTCCGCCGACCAGGTGACGCACGTGCAGCTTGGCCATTTCATTCTCGGACAAGTCGATTGCTTCCAGTCCGTGACGCTGCAACAGCTTGACCACGCGCGCGCCCTCACCCGCCCCGGGGACCGACAGTCCAACGAAAACCCGGGCGAACCCAGGGTCGGAGTAACGGTAGTTGAATTCGGTGATGTTGCGCGCGCCCAGCAGGCTGCAAAAGGTCTTGAAGCTGCCGGGCGTCTCGGGAATGGTGACAGCCAGAACCGCTTCGCGTTTTTCACCCAGCTCGCCGCGTTCGGCGATATAGCGCAAACGGTCGAAATTCATGTTGGCACCCGAGGCGACGGCAATCAGCGTCTTGCCCTTGAGTTTGCCTGTCGCGATCGCGGCCTTCATCCCGGCAATCGACAAGGCGCCCGCCGGTTCCAGAATCGAACGGGTGTCCTCGAACACGTCCTTGATTGCCGCGCAAATGGCGTCATTGTTGACGCGGATGATTTCGTCCACGTACAGCTGCGCCAGCCGGAAGGTTTCCTTGCCGACTTTTTTCACCGCCACGCCGTCGGCAAATATGCCCACGCGCGACAGTGTGACGCGCTCCCCCTTGCACAGCGAACGCGCCATCGCATCGGCATCCTCGGGCTCGACCCCGATAATCCGGATATCAGGGCGCAATCGCTTGATATACGCTGCCATCCCGGCTATCAGTCCACCACCGCCCACCGGAATGAACACTGCATGAATCGGACCGGGGTGCTGGCGCAACAACTCCATCGCAACGGTTCCTTGCCCGGCGATCACATCGGGGTCGTCGTAGGGATGAACAAAAGTAGCCTTCGCCTTTTTGGCCAGTTTGGTGGCATGGGCACAGGCTTCATCGTAGTTGTCGCCAAACAGAATGACCTCGGCACCGCGCGCAAGGACTGCATCGACCTTGATTTTCGGGGTCGTCGCCGGCATCACGATGGTGGCCGTCGCGCCCAGTTTTTGCGCGGCCAGCGCCACGCCCTGGGCATGATTGCCCGCAGAGGCCGCCACCACGCCGCGCGCCAACTGGGCGGCAGTCAGCTTGGCCATCTTGTTGTAGGCGCCGCGACATTTGAAGGAAAACACCGGTTGCAGGTCTTCTCGCTTCAGCAGAATCCGGTTGTTGAGGCGGCGTGACAGGTTATGCGCGACGTCAAGCGGTGTCTCCACGGCAACGTCATACACGCTCGAGGTCAGGATGCGTTCGAGGTAATCGTCAGGTTGGCTCATGGCAGCAGCGGATTATGGGTTTGTAAAAAGGGGGCGATGCCGCTATCTTAGCGGCCTGCATCAAAAACGACGAAAACATCATGACACAAGACGAAATGAAACAAGCTGTGGCGCGTGCCGCAGTGGATTATGCGCGCGGCGGCATCATCGGCGTGGGCACGGGCTCAACTGCCAACTACTTCATCGATGCACTGGCCGAGGTAAAAGGCCGCATTGACGGCGCGGTGGCCAGTTCGGAGGCCACTGCCGCACGGCTTAAAAGCCATGGCATTCAGGTGCTGGAGCTCAACAGCGTCGGCGAACTGGAAATCTACGTCGACGGTGCCGACGAAATCACCGAGCACTTCGCCATGATCAAGGGCGGTGGCGGCGCACTGACGCGCGAGAAAATTGTCGCGGCGTGCAGCAAACAATTCATCTGCATTGCCGATGAAAGCAAACTGGTGGGCGTAATGGGAAGCTTCCCGTTGCCGGTTGAAGTGATACCGATGGCGCGCTCTTACGTCGCGCGCGAATTGGTGAAGCTCGGTGGCCAGCCACGATTGCGTGAAGGATTCACCACCGATAACGGCAACCTCATCCTGGATGTGCATGGTTTGTCGATCGTCGATCCGGTATCGCTGGAAACGGCGATCAATCACATTGTCGGCGTGGTCACCAACGGCCTGTTCGCCCGGCGCGGCGCAGATGTGCTGCTGCTGGGCACCGAAAACGGCGTCAAGACCTACAAGAAGTAAGCTTTATTGCGATTGCGGGGATGCGTCTTCGGGTTCCTGCTCCTCCGCCGGCACCCGGTACTTTTCAGCGGCCCACTGCCCCAGGTCAATCAGCTTGCAGCGCTCGCTGCAAAAAGGTCGCCAGCGATTATCCGTCGTCCAGCTGACCGCCGAACCGCAGGTCGGGCACGCTACAACAACAGGTTGCGCAGGCGCTTTCATAGGGTACAAAACGTCAGGTCAAAGTCGAGCGACTCACCAGTGCAGGTGCGCATCTGTCCCGAGCCTGCATACACAAAGCGAATATTGAGCATGTATTTGTTGGCCGATATTTCGGGAACACATGGCAGGGTGTCGGCCAGGGTGACCCGGATCAGTTGGGGGTTGCGTGATTCGAGCATGCGCTGATAGCTGCCATTGCTTGCGTGCTGCGTCTCGGACTGCCCGCTGTCACGCAACAACCCCAGAACAATATCCACGGCTGCACGTATCGAGGAAAACGGCGCCAGCCAACGTGTCAGCTGTTGGGTACGGTCATCAGCCGGTTTGTGCAACCAGTAGTGGTAAGCCGGCAAATCAAACTCGCACATGCCGCCCGGGATAGCCGCGCGCTGCTTGATGGCCATCAGCCACTCGTCCTCGCGCAGATGCTGGCCCACTTTCCCTGAAAACTGATACAAATTCTGATGCGCGGTCTCTATCGCAGCCAGCACTTGCTCCAGCATGCTGTCCTCGACTTGAGGGTTGCCGCGCAATACAAGCAATACTGCTTTTTGGCGGTCCAGTTCCTGCAGCATATCCGATTTGAGATCGGCACGCGCAGCCACTTCCGCCATTTCAAATAGCGTTAACAACGCTGCATGATGTGCGTGTGGATCAGGCGTTGCCGCATAAGCATCGAACCGGTCGAACAAAGCTTCCAACCGCAGCAAGGTGCGTATGCGTTCGCTCAGGGGGTATTCGTAGTGAATCACACCGCAATGCGTTTTATTGTAATCGTCCGATTGTCCCCGATTCATGCGGAAAATCAAGGCAAGTGCATAACAGCATGATTCAAATAGCGCTGATGCAGCATTGAAACGTCAGCACGCAAGGTCTCCGGTGTTGCCATGTTGGTGAGTACATCGTTGGCTACGGCCAGTCTTTGTTCACGGCTGACCTGAGCGCCGAGAATTGCAACGACTTCTTCACGGGAGAGCTTGCTGCGTGCCATGGTCCGTTCTAGTTGCTGTGCCTCAGTGCAATCGACGACAAGCACGCGATTCAGCAAATCGCGGTAGTCATTCGTTTCTACCAGCAACGGAATCACGATCATGGCGTAGGGTGCATGAAGTTGATTGAGCCTCAGTTCCACCTCCCGCCGGATACGCGGGTGCAAAATGGCTTCAAGCCGCTTGCGCGCAACTGCGTCGCCGAACACGATGCGGCGCAACACAGCGCGATCCAGTGTGCCGTCAGCGCGCATCACCGCATCCGGGAACGTATCGCGTATTTCTTTCAGCGCTTCGCCATCCGCCGCAGTTAACTGGCGTGCAATCAAATCCGTATCGATCACGGGCACGCCCAACGCCGCGAACAAATCGGCGACGGTGGATTTACCCGATCCGATCCCGCCGGTAAGGCCGACGACAAACATCAGAATTGAGCGAGATAGGCCTGGGTCAGATTCGTGCCGAAGAACAGCGCAACCAATCCGCCACCCGCCAAATACGGGCCAAAGGGTATGGGCGCGCGCCGGTCGTGTTTGATAAAGACAATCATGGCCACGCCCACTGTGGCACCGACAACCGATGACAACAGCAGCGTAACGGGCAACAGCTGCCACCCCATCCAGGCGCCCATGACCGCCAGCAACTTGAAATCGCCATAGCCCATGCCGTCCTTGCCCGTGGCCAGTTTGAACAGCCAGAACACTGTCCACAAAACACCGTAGCCGGCCATTGCGCCGACGACCGCATCGGACAGACTGGCAAAAACCCCGTTCAGATTGAACAACAATCCCAACCACAACAAGGGCAGGGTGAGACTGTCGGGCAGCAAAGTCGTGTCGAGATCGATAAACGCCAACGCAACCAGGGTCCAAATCAGAAAAAGCGCCCCCAAGGTCTGGATGCTTACACCCCATTTCCAGGCAGCCGCCGCCGACAGCACCGCCGTCAGCAACTCCACCAAGGGATAGCGCCCGCTAATTGCTGTGCGGCATGCCGAGCAACGTCCACGTAGCCATAGCCACGACAACACCGGAAGGTTTTCCAGCGCAGCAATCTGATGTCCGCATGCGGTGCAAGCCGAACGCGGCAACCATAGGCTGTAACGCGGCGCATCGGGCAAGACTTCACCCCGCAGTTCGGCACACTGCGCGTGCCACTCGGCTTCCATCATCTTGGGCAGGCGATGGATGACGACGTTAAGAAAACTGCCAATCAGCAGGCTGAACAGAAAAACCAGCCCGGTGAAAAGGACCGGCTCGACCTGAAGCAACTCCATCAAACCACCGAGCCCATTTTGAAAATCGGCAGATACATGGCGATGACCATCCCGCCGATCAGCACGCCCAGCACCACCATGATGATCGGCTCCATCAGGCTGGACAACGCTGCCACGGCGTCATCAACTTCCGCCTCGTAAAAATCGGCCACCTTGCCCAGCATGGAATCCAGCGAACCGGATTCCTCGCCAATCGCCGCCATTTGCAGCACCATGTTGGGAAAGCGTCCGGTATTTTGCATCGCAACGGTCAGCGCGGTGCCGGTCGACACCTCGCTGCGAATCTTGCTGGTCGCTTCGACATACACCTGATTGCCCGAAGCACCACCCACCGACTCCAGTGCCTCAACCAGCGGTACGCCGGCAGCGAACATGGTAGCCAGCGTCCGGGTCCAGCGCGCGAGGGTGGCCTTTTCGATGACCACGCCGAAAATAGGCAGTTTGAGCATGAGGCGATCCATGAACATCTGCACCTTGCGTGAGCGTTTCCAGGTGTAGAGCAAGGCATAAATGCTGCCGCCAATTGCACCGAAAATGGCCCACCACCACTCAACAAAGACCTTTGATATCGCCATGACGACCAGGGTCGGCCCCGGCAAATCTGCGCCGAAGCTACTGAATAGCTCCTCGAATGCCGGAATGACGAAAATCATGATCACAGCAGTAATCACAAACGCCACCACAATGATGGAAATGGGGTAAAACAACGCCGCTTTGATCTTGCTTTTGATGGCAAGGATTTTTTCCTTATAGATTGCCAACCGCTCCAGCACCGCATCCAGAATACCGGCCGATTCACCGGCGCCGACGAGATTGCAGAACAAGGCATCAAAATAAAGAGGATGTCGGCTAAACGCCTGAGTGAGGCTACTGCCCTTCTCGATATCCGCCTTGATTTCAGCCAAAAGGCGCTGCACTGATGGATTGGAATGGCCGCGACCCACAATATCGAACGATTGCAGCAACGGCACGCCGGCCTTCATCATGGTTGCTAACTGGCGAGTGAACAGCGTGATGTCCTTGTCGGTGATGCGCTTGCCACCACTGAACAGGGTGCTCTGCTTTTTGACCTTGGTGACAGTAATGCCCTGCTTGCGCAACTGGACATTGACCATGGCTTCGCCGCCAGCCTGTAACTGACCTTTGACCTTTTTGCCACGCTTGTCCATCCCTTCCCACTGGAAGGTGGCGTCCTTGACTTTTTTTGCCGCTGTAGCCATAGAGGAAATTCCTTAGCCCGGATGTTTCATAAATTCGCCTGATGATCGCGCCGGGCCTTGGCCGTCAGGGAAGTTTTGGAATGGAGTGGCGTAGTTATTCATACGCCCGACTGAGCAAGACTTTCATGGCGGACAAGGAACAAGCGAGGGCAGGCGATCATTTATGAAATGTCCGGCTAAAGATTAGTAACGGCCTCAACCTCTTCCAGCGAGGTGAGTCCGGATTTCACTTTTAACAGCCCAGCCTGACGCAAATCGAGCACGCCCTCGAGTCTGGCCTGGTCGGCAATATCGGATTCATTTCCGCCTTTGAGAATAATGCGAACCATAGCGTCGGTAATCGGCATCACCTGATAAATACCCACTCGGCCTTTGTAGCCTGAGCCGCCGCAAATCTCGCAGCCAACGGGTTTGTTGGGTTTCCATGTGCCGTCCAGTTGTGCTTCGGTAAAGCCCGCAGCCAGCAATGTTTCATTCGGGATGTCGGTCGGCTGCTTGCAACTGCATAGCTTGCGTCCCAACCGCTGGGCGGTAATCAGAATCACCGAGGACGCCACGTTGAATGGCGCCACTCCCATGTTGAGCAGGCGGGTGAGGGTGCCGGGTGCATCGTTGGTGTGCAGGGTAGACATCACCATGTGACCGGTTTGCGCGGCCTTGATGGCAATATCGGCAGTTTCCAGGTCGCGAATCTCACCGACCATGATGACGTCGGGATCCTGCCGCAGAAAGGACTTTAGCGCCGCCGAAAAAGTCAGCCCGGCCTTGTCGTTGACGTTGACCTGGTTGATCCCGGGCAACTGGATTTCCGCCGGGTCTTCTGCGGTCGAGATATTGACGTCAGGCTTGTTGAGAATGTTCAAGCAGGTATACAGCGACACGGTTTTACCGGAGCCGGTGGGGCCGGTCACCAGCACCATGCCGTAGGGTCGCTGCACCGCATTCATCAGCAGCTCTTTCTGGAATGGCTCGTAACCCAGGGCTTCAATCCCCAGCTGTGCACTGGTCGGATCCAGAATACGCATGACGATTTTTTCGCCATACAGCGTGGGCAAAGTACTGACCCGGAAATCGATGGCGCGGTTTTTTGACAGCACCATTTTCATGCGTCCATCCTGCGGCACGCGTTTCTCCGAGATATCCAGACGCGATAACACCTTGATGCGTGAAGCAACCTTGTCCTTGATTGCCATCGGCGGCTGTGCCACTTCTGACAGGATGCCGTCACGACGGTAGCGAATGCGGTAATATTTTTCGTAGGGTTCGAGGTGGATGTCGGATGCGCCCTGGTTGATCGCATCGAGCATGATTTTTTGCAGGTAACGCACCACCGGTGCGTCGTCGATTTCGATGCCGCCGGTATCCTGTTGCGCAGCCGCTGACTCTTCTTCCGCGAAATCCAGATTGAGGTCTTCGGCATTCATCACGGCCATCGTGCTTTCTGCCGCTTCACCCGCCTTTGCGATCAGTTTTCCCAGCTTGTCGTCTTCCACTACCACCGGCTCAACCGCCTGCCCGGTCTGGAATTTCACCTCGTCCAGCGCCTGCATGTGGGTGGGGTCGGAAGTCGCCACATACAGCTTGTTGCCACGTTGATACAGTGCCACCACGCGGCGCTTCTGCACCAGTTTGGGATCGAGCAGATCCTGCGGCAAGCTCTCGGCATCCATGGCGTTCAGATCCATGTAGGGGAAGCCGAATGAAATGGATGCAAATTCTGCAATCTGATTGGCCTTGAATCGCTGGCCTCTGACGAGCTCGGTCACAAACGAATCGCCCGATTGATTGGCACGCTTCCACACGCCCTCTGCATCCGCCTCTGTCAGCCAGCCATGGTTAACCATGGCGCGTGCCAGTCCGGTTAAATTGATATTACTTGTCACCGCGGCCATAAATGGGTTCCAGACAATCCTGCATCAATGTATCGCCCGCATCATCATGCCAACCCGGCTTGCGAATGGGGAATCACTGGCCTTAACGGCGATTTTTCGTCTAAATTGAGGCATTTCCGGACGAAACTTCATCCGGTGCTGGCGGATAGATGCGCGCCATCTTCACCGCCCGGTCCTGCGTTTGCACAATTTCCACCGGAACATTGTTCAATTTAAGACTCACCCCGGCTTCGGGAATATCCTCGAATTGCTCCAGCAACAGGCCATTCAGCGTCTTGGGGCCATCCAGCGGCAATGACAGCCCGAGCTTGCGGTTCAGGTGCCGTAACAACACCGATCCCTCGACCAGCCAGCTGCCATCCGCATCGCGCCGCAAGTAGCCGGTGTCGGACGGTGCCTGCGTGGTGAATTCGCCCACCATTTCTTCGAGCAGGTCTTCCAGCGTGACCAGGCCTTGCAACTCACCGTATTCATCGACCACCAGCGCCAGCCGTTTCCGCCCGCTCTGAAAATTGCGCAGCTGCGTAAATAATGGCGTACCCGCTGGAACGAAGTAAGGCTCCTCAAGGTTTTCTTTCAAGGTGTCCGGATCCAGCTCCTCGCCGGTCAAGGCGTGCAACACGCGCCGCACATGCAGCACCCCAAGCAGATTGTCCGATGAGCCCGCATGCACGATCAGCCGCGTGTGGTGGCTGGTGGAAATCTGCTGGCGCAGCTTCTCGGCGTCATCCTCGATGTCGATCGCTTCGATCTGGTTGCGCGGCGTCATCACGTCATCGACAGTGATGTCTTCGAGCTCCAGCAGATTCACCAAAATCCGGTGGTGTTCGCGCGGCAGCATCCCGGACGATTCCAGCACGATGGTGCGCAGTTCTTCCAACCCAAGTCGGCTGCCATGCCCTGGCTCGGGCGGCTTGATCCGCATCAACCACAACAAGCCCTGCACGAACAGGTTGACGAACCAGATTATGGGATACGTCAGCTTGAGCATCGGCATCAACACATAGCCGGCCGGATAGGCGATGCGCTCGGGGTAGGAGGCGCCGATCACCTTGGGTGTGACTTCGCTGAACACCAGGATCAAAAAGGTCAGCAGCAAGGTCGCCAGCGAGAGCGCGACGTCCGAGTCGCCATACAGGCGTATGGAAATAATCGTTGCCAGGGTGGCTGCCACGATATTGACCAGGTTGTTTCCCAGCAAAATAACGCCGAGTAATTTGTCGGTCTGGTTCAACAGTGATTGCGTCAGGATCGCCCCCCGGTGACCGGTTTCTGCGGCATGCCGCAACCGATAGCGGTTGATCGCCATCATGGCGGTTTCGGATGCGGAAAAGCAGGCGGATAGAAGCAACAATCCTGCGAGCAGGCCGAATAAAGTACCGATAGACAGGGATTCCAAAGACCTATTCCTGAGAAAAACGATTCAAATGCGCAGCCGGGACTTCGTATTCAGCGTCCAAGCAAGACTTCCAGCACAAACTGAGTGCCCAGATAGGCCAGCAACAACAGCGTAAAACCGGTAATCGTCCAGACCAGCGCCGTGCGGCCACGCCACCCCCTGAAATGCCGCCCCAGCAACAGGCCGCCGAACACCAGCCAGGACAGGATGGCTAACACGATCTTGTGCGAGAACTGCAAGGCCTGGCCAAAAAGCTCTTCCGAAAAGAACACCCCGCTGACGACTGCCAGCGTCAACAGTGCAAAACCTATCCCGATCGACCTGAACAGCATCGCTTCCAATGTCAGCAAAGGCGGTGCGTTGTCGCGCATAAAACCGCCACGATGCAAGCGCTTCTCCAGCAAAGTCATCAATACCGCGTGCAAGGCTGCAACTGCCAGTAGGCCGTAGGCCAGAAACGACACCACCAGATGCGCGCGTAAAGCCAGCGCCTGGGAATTGGGGATGACATGCGTATTCGTAAACAGCGCCATCCCCAATACTGACGCAGCCGCCAACCCGCTCACCCACGACTGCAGGCGTGCCAGCGGCGTACCCTGGCTGGACACCCAGTAAACCAGCGCCGTCAACCATAAGATCGTCGACAGGGAATTACCGAAACCGAGCCGGATATTGCCGTATCCCAGCATCGACTGATAAATCAGCGCGCCATGCGCCAGCAAGGCCAGCGGCAGCAAAACGCGTACAGAGGGGGCGGGAGGCGCATGCAGCAAGCGCCAGGCCACCCAGCCATAGAGCCCGCTCACACATAAAGTAACCAGCAATAGCGCAGACATTCGTTAAAATGGGTATCTCGAAATGGTAATAGCAACCAGCCAGCCCCATTATCCATGCCGCCCCCGGCGGCAACAAGGAAGCCATGTTAGATAATCTCAGCGGACGTCTCGCCGGCGTCGTCAAAAGCTTACGCGGACAAGCCCGCATCACCGAAGACAACGTGCAGGACACCTTGCGTCAGGTACGCCTGGCTTTGCTTGAAGCCGACGTTGCGTTGCCCGTTGTCAAAGACTTCATCGAAGCAGTCAAGACCCGCGCACTGGGTAAGGAAGTGCTTACCAGCCTGTCGCCGGGACAAGTGCTGATAGGCATTGTCCACGAAGAACTCACCCGCTTGATGGGCGGCGAAAATGCCGAATTGAATCTCGCCGCCAACCCGCCAGCCGTTATTTTGATGGCCGGCCTGCAGGGCTCAGGCAAAACCACCACCAGCGGCAAACTTGCGCTGCTGCTGAAAAACCGCAAGAAAAAAGTCCTGCTCACCTCGGCCGACGTTTATCGCCCCGCCGCGATCGAGCAGCTGCGATTGCTCGGCAAGCAACTCGACGTCAGCTTTTTCGAAGCCGGCGACGAACGCGACCCGCTGAAAATCGCCCGCGCCGCACAAGACCACGCGCGCAAGCAATTCTATGATGTACTGATCGTCGACACCGCTGGCCGGCTGGCGATCGACGAAGCCATGATGGCCGAAATCAAGGCGCTCCATGCTGCTGTCGACCCGGTCGAAACCCTGTTCGTCGTCGATGCCATGCAGGGCCAGGACGCCATCAACGTCGCCAAGGCATTTAACGAAACCCTGCCGCTCACCGGCATCGTGCTGACCAAGCTCGACGGCGACTCGCGCGGCGGCGCGGCCCTGTCCGTGCGTCAAATCACAGGAAAACCGCTGAAATTCATCGGCGTCAGCGAAAAATCCACCGGTCTGGAAGTTTTCCATCCCGAGCGCATGGCGCAACGCATCCTCGGCATGGGCGATGTGCTTTCGCTGATCGAACAGGCGCACGGTTCGGTGGATATGGCCGAAGCCAAGAAACTCGCCGACAAGGTCAAGAAGGGCAAGGACTTCGACCTCGAGGATTTCAAGGCGCAAATCCAGCAAATGCGGAAAATGGGCGGGATGTCGGCCCTGATGGACAAACTCCCGGACGCCGGGCAAATGAACCTGCCGGCAGGGGCCGACGACAAATCGGTCAACCGGATTGAAGGCATCATCAACAGCATGACCCCGCTTGAGCGCCGCAAACCCGACCTCCTCAAAGCCTCGCGCAAGCGCCGCATTGCGGCGGGTGCGGGGGTGCAGGTGCAGGAAGTCAACAAGCTGCTGAAGCAGTTTGAACAGGCGCAGAAGATGATGAAAATGATGGGCAAAGGCGGCCTCTCCAAAATGATGCGCGGCATGAAGGGGATGATGCCGGGAATGCGGTAACGGATAGGGACAGCACTTATCTGTGGCAAGCCGCGAAGTTTTGGGTATAATTCTCGGTTTTCTCCGTTTCCCCGGTAGGTTAAATCATGGTTGTTATTCGTCTTTCGCGCGGCGGCGCTAAAAACCGTCCTTTCTACAACGTAGTGGTGGCTGACTCGCGTTGCCGCCGTGACGGCCGCTTCATCGAGCGCGTCGGCTTCTACAACCCCGTTGCCTCCGAAGGCACCGAGGCTCTGCGCCTGGATCAGGAACGCATCGGCTACTGGACCAGCAACGGCGCTCAGTTGTCCGACACCGTCGCGCGTCTGGTCAAAAAGAACAAGTCCGCTACCGCTGCTGCCTGATTCAAGGCTGGCTGGATTCGGGACAAAGTGTGAATCAGGACAGCGATTGGGTCGTGATGGGTCGCGTTGCCGCCCCGTTCGGCATCAAGGGTTGGGTCAAGGTTCAGGCTTTTAGCGAAGACCCCGGGACGCTGATGGATTTTGAATCCTGGCGTATCGGGCACGGTGCAGAACAGAAGCATTACACCATCGAGACCATCCAGGACCACAGCAACACCCTGGTCGCAAAACTGGTGGGGGTCGATGACCGTGACAAGGCCTATGCCCTGCGCGGGCTGGAGATTTCGGTGGCGCGCAGTGCCTTGACGCCGCCTGAAGAGAACGAGTTTTTCTGGTCGGATTTGATCGGCCTCACCGCAGTCAACCGCGAAGGCGTCGAACTCGGCAAGGTGGATAGCCTGATGGAAACCGGCGCGCAGGATGTGCTGGTGATCAAGGGCACACGCGAGCATCTGATTCCGTTCATTGCGCAGTTCGTCGGCAAGGTGGATGTGGCGGGCGGGCAGATCGAAGTGGACTGGGGCGAAGACTATTAAGGAGGAAAGGGTGCGCTTTGATGCGGTCACGCTTTTCCCCGAGATGTTCGATGCCATACTGGATTACGGCATTACCCGACGGGCGCTGGATCGCGGCTTGTATCGGTTCAAATCGTGGAATCCACGCGATTTTACCGATGATCCGCACCGCACCGTGGACGACCGCCCCTACGGCGGCGGCCCCGGGATGTTGATGCAGGCCGAACCGCTGGATCGCGCACTAAACGCCGTCCAGCAGGAACTGTCCAGCGAAAATTTAACGCCCTGGGTGGTGCACTTTTCCCCCCGCGGCCGCCCGCTGACTCATCAGCGGGTGATGGAATTGAAAGCAGCCGCATTGAACCAGAATCGCGCATTGGTTTTATTGTGCGGGCGGTACGAAGGCATTGACGAGCGGCTGCTGCAGCGCCGCGTGGACGAGGAAATATCGCTCGGCGACTTTGTGTTGTCGGGCGGCGAACTCCCCGCGCTGGCCTTGATGGACGCGCTGATCCGGCAGCTGCCGGGTGCGCTGAACGACGCGGATTCAGCGGTGGAAGACTCTTTCGCCAACGGCCTGCTCGACTGCCCGCACTACACCCGGCCCGAAGTTTGGCAGGGCATGGCGGTGCCCGAAATATTGAAAAGCGGCAACCACGCCGCGATCGCCCAGTGGCGATTGCAGCAAAGCCTCACGATCACGGCAGCGCATCGCCCGGATCTGCTGGCCCAGCGGGGGTTGTCGAAGCAGGAACAGGATCTTCTCGCGGCGCATCCACCGGGTGCGCCGCAGAAAAAAGCGGTTCGGGACCAATAGGCCCGAACCAATGTGAAACGGCGTGATGTCTGCCCGGGAGTCTAACCAGACCCAGTGGCCTACCTCTCCCGCCAGGTGTAAGGAAACATCATGAACCTCATCGAGCAACTTGAACAAGAAGAGATCGCCCGCCTGGGTAAAACCCTCCCCGACTTTGCCCCCGGCGACACCATCGTCGTTCAGGTCAAAGTGAAGGAAGGCGTGCGCGAGCGTCTGCAGGCTTACGAAGGCGTCGTCATTGCCAAGCGTAACCGCGGCCTCAACTCGGCTTTCACCGTGCGGAAAATTTCCGCTGGCGAAGGCGTCGAGCGTACTTTCCAGACCCACTCGCCGCTGGTTGCCAGCGTCGAAGTGAAGCGTCGTGGCGATGTTCGTCGCGCCAAGCTGTATTACCTGCGCGAGCGTTCAGGCAAATCCGCACGCATCAAGGAAAAACTGCCCGCCCGCAAGGTCAAGGGTGGTGCAGCTGCAGCTGCGGTCAAAGCTGCCGAATAAGCCGTTTCCCTGCCGCAATAAAAAACGCCCGCTTGATGCGGGCGTTTTTTTATTCCATCAAATCCCTAGCACGTCATCACCCTATCCTGAAGTCTCTCCACTCAAGCTGCGCACACGACTTCAGCATCACGAATCAGCGATCGTCCTGACTGGAATCAGGATTCAGCACGACCCAGCAATTCGGCGAACGCATCAGCCGGTAATGGGCGGCTGAACAAATAACCCTGATACGCATGACAGCCCTGCTCCACCAGAAAATCCCGCTGCGCTTCGGTTTCCACGCCTTCCGCAACGACATTCAAGCGCAGGCCGCGGGCCAGACCGATGACCGCAGCCGCGATTTCCATGTCGCTGCTGTCGTGGGGAATGTCACGTACGAAACCCTGGTCGATCTTGAGCTCGTCAATCGGAAAGCGTTTGAGGTAAGCAAGTGAGGAGTAGCCGGTACCAAAGTCGTCAATCGACAAGCGCAGCCCCAGTGCCTTGAGGGTGTACAGCAAGGCCACCGCCTCTTCGCCATGCCCCATGATCATGCTTTCGGTGAGTTCCAGTTTAAGAAATGCGGGGGGCAGCCGGGTTTCTTTCAGGATGGCCGCAATGCGCGCGACTATGTCGGGTTGCTGCATCTGGCGCGCAGACAAATTGACTGACAAGGAAAGGGAAGGCAGACCTGCATCGATCCAGGCCCGGGCCTGGGTGCACGCCTCACGCAGCACCCATTCCCCCAATGGCACGATGAGACCGGTTTCTTCAGCGAGATGGATAAACCGGATCGGCGGAATCAAGCCTTGTACTGGATCGTTCCAACGCACCAAGGCCTCGCAGCCAATCATCTTGCCGCTGTGAATGTCTACTTGCGGCTGGTAATGCACCACGAATTCGTGCTGGGCCAGGGCACGGCGCAGGTTCGCTTCCATTCCCAATCGCTCATCGACCGCCTGGGTCAAACCCGGGGTATAAAAGCTGAAGGTGTTGCGTCCGGTTTCCTTGGCCTGATACAGCGCCACATCGGCATGCTGGATCAGTTCGGTGCATGTGGTGCCATCTTCCGGGAACAGGCTGATGCCGATACTGGCACCCACATACACTTCATGCCCGCTGGGCAGCAGAAAAGATTGCTCGAGTATATGGATCATTTCCATCGCAACGTCCGCCGCTTCATCCGGGCGCTGCAGATCTTCCAGAATCAGCAGGAACTCGTCGCCACCCAGCCGACCCAATATGTCTTCGTCGTGCAGTTTTTCCTGCATGCGTTGCGCCAATGCCTCAAGCAATTCGTCACCCACCGGATGGCCCAGGCTGTCGTTGATGTTCTTGAAACGATCCAGATCGATATACAACACGGCAACCCGACGCTTGTTGCGCTCGGCAGACTCCAGCACGTGCTTGAGCTGGGATTGCAGCAACAACCGGTTAGGCAGCTTGGTTAACGAGTCGTAATGCGCCAGGTGCTCGAAACGCGCTTCAGAATCCTTGAGCTGGCTGATGTCGGTCATGAGTCCAACATAATTGCTTGGCAGGCCGTCGCTATCGTAAACGGTGCTGACCGTCAGCAACTGGGGAAACAGTTCGCCACTCTTGCGACGGTTCCAGATTTCACCCTGCCAGTGGCCGGTTTCCAGAATGCTGTTCCACATGGTCCGGTAAAAGGCCAGGTCTTCACGGCCGGACTGCAGCAGGCCGGGGTTACATCCCACAACCTCCGCCTCGGTATACCCGGTAATGGTGGTGTAAGCGGCGTTGACGCTGACGATGCGTGGTTGCAGGTTGGTGATCACCACGCCCTCACGGGTGCTCGCGAATACCGCAGCGGCCTGACGCTGCGAGGTATCGGCACGACTCCGCTCAACTGCCAGCCCCGCGATGCGGGCGAATTCACCGATCAGGTCCAGTTCGTTCTGGTTGGGCGTACGTGGCTGGGCGTAGTAGATGCCAAAGGTGCCCAGAACCTGGCCTGATTTATCCTTGAACGGAATCGACCAACAGGCGCGCAGGCCGGCACGTTCCGCAAGATCGGTATAAGACGCCCAATATTCATGGACGCGGATATCTTCAACGATAACCACTTCGCCCGTGAATGCCGAGGTGCCGCAGGATCCCTGCCCGACCTCAGGTTTCAGCCCGTTTACTGCCTCATTGAAAAAGGCCGGCAGGCTGGGTGCGGCGCCGGTAAACAGCAGGCCGCTACGGGGGTCGCGGAGCAGGATGGCAACACGCATGTCGGGGTGGAGCGTTTCCAGACTGCTGACAATTTCTTCCAGAATATTGGGTAACGGGCGGTCACTCGCCAAACCGTCCAGCACAGCAATTCGGGTTTCGCGTAACTGCCCGGCCAGGCGGGCGTCGGTGATGTCGTGCCAGGCCCCTATCGCCTCGCCTCTGCGGCCCTCACTGGGTCGGGCAAGGCGCAATTCGTCGTGTATCCATCGAAGCTGTCCCTGGCCATCGTAGAACCGATAGTCATGCGCGACTTGGTCGATGTCCGACAGCTCGGACAAGTGTGCCAAAGCCGCCTCCCGGTCGTCCGGATGCAGGTTTTTTGACCACCAGCCAACCTCCAGTGCTTGCGTCTCCGAATAGCCCAGAAGTCGCTGGATGTTGCTGCTGACCCAGTTGGGGGTGATCTCACCCTGATCCAGTTGCAAGGTGTAGAGCACCACCGGGCTGGTAGTCAGCACATGTTCCAGGCGTTCCGTTGTTTCGCGCAGCTGAATCCGTTCGCGCGTCAACCTCACCTGGTGCAGGACTTTTTCAAGCGTGGCAGGCAACTCGTGCAGATAGCCCGTGTGCTTGACCAGATAATCGTCGACGCCGAGATGGATGGCCTGTGCGGAAACCGATTCGCTACCCTGTCCGGTGACGATGATGATGGGAATGTCCAGCCCACGCTCGGCCCGCAGCACTTTCACCACATCGAGGGCATCGAGGCCCGGCAGCCGATAGTCCAGCAACACCACATCAAAGTCAGACGGTGCCGTATTGTCTATGGGCAAGCGCGCTAAAACCTGGCTGGCTTCGCCGACCACAGTGAGTTGAACATGGGGGGCATAGCGAGCCAGATGCCGTTGGGTCAGGTCGATGTCTGCGGCATGGTGCTCGGCATACAGCACGCGCAGCAACTGGGTTCGACACACAGTGGATTGCCGAAAACGATGGCAGGCATCGTTAAGCGTACTAGCCAGATGTTCCAGCGAGTTTTCGCCCTTGGTCAGGTAGTCATCCGCGCCCGTCTGGAGCGCAATGACGGCAGCCTTCTGGTCACCCGAACCGGTCAGCATCACCACTGCCATCGGCAGCGATTGCCTGCGTATCCAGTTCAATAGTTCGAGACCGGACCCATCCGGCAGCTTCAGGTCGACCAAGGCTGCATCGAAGCTGGCGGGTGCCTGCAGACAGTCGCGTGCCTCGGCCAGGCTGGTCGCCAGGGTCAGTTCGATCTCAGGGGCCTGACGCGTCAAGTGGCGGCGCGTCAGGTCGGCATCGGCAGCGTTGTCTTCTACATACAATACGCGCATGACAGGCCCTAGCCGGGGGGGTGGTTAATGAGGCACCAGTACAACTCGATCTGGGTGGCCACGTCCATCAGCTTGTCGAAACTCACGGGTTTGACGATGTAGGAATTGGCGTGGTTTTGATACGCCATTTGTACATCCCGCTCCTCACTGGACGAGGTCAGCATCACCACGGGGATGTGCTGACTCACAGGATGTTCGCGCAGATGGCGCAACACTTCCAGGCCATTCACGCGTGGCAGTTTCACATCCAGCAGTATCACCAGCGGCAAGGGTTCGCCCGCTTCCCAGCGTGGAATCCAGTCCAGGGCCTCCTGGCCGTCGCGGGCCACCAGAACAGGATTCGCCAGATTGCGGCGCTCGAATGCGCGCAGGGTCAGGTCCAGATCGACCGGGTTGTCCTCCACCAGCAGGATGGGGCGGGAATTCTGGTCAGGAATCATCGCGGCAACTCCAGATAGAACGTGGCACCCTGGCCGGGCGCACTCTCGGCCCAGACGCGCCCGCCCATGCGCTGCATCGCCTTGTAGACGATGGCCAGACCGACGCCGGTGCCGGGATAGTCTTCGGCGCGCTGCAGGCGTTGGAAAATCTCGAAGATGCGATTGTGAAATTGCATGTCGAATCCGATTCCGTTATCCGCGAACCTCAGGGTAATCGATTTATCACCCGCAACACCACTGATCGACAGATGGGGCGGATGGCTGTCGCGGGTGAATTTGAGTGCGTTGTCGACCAGATTGCGCAATACGATGGACACCCCCTCCGGGTCGGCGTGCGCGGTCAGATCCTGCAATGAAGTTTCCACCACCATGCCCTGCGCCTGAATATCCGCCCGCAACGTGTCAAGGACGCGGGTCACCAGCTTCGACAGGTCTACGGGGCGCCCCTGCAAGCTACGCCGTTCCATGCGGGAGTAGGTCAGCAGGTCCTCAATCAGCTGGCTCATTTGCGCCACCCCGTTACGCACATTGTTCAGCAACCGGATTCCGGGCTTGTCGAGCTTGCTCTGGTAATCCTCGAGCAGCAGCCGGCTATAGCCATCGATCCCGCGCAACGGTGCTTTGAGGTCGTGCGATACGGAGTAAGTAAAGGTTTCCAGCTCCTTGTTTGCCGTTGCAAGCTCGGCTGTTCGCTGGTTTACGCGATCTTCCAGCGCGGCGTTGAGCTGATGGACTTCTTCTTCCATGTGCATGCGCTCGGTGATGTCGCGCGACACCACCACCACCCGATCGATCTGGCCACTGACGCCGTGTATCACCCCCCCCTGCGATTCAATATGCCGTATCTCACCATCAGCCAGGACGAAACGGAAATTGATGCGATGCCCTTGCCCGGTCCGCACGGTATCCATGAATACCCGGCGCACCTCATCCTGGTCATCCGGGTGGATTTCGGCAAACGAGTCCGTGCCCACCAAGGCTGCGGGATCGCCGAACAACGCGCGGTAGGACGGGCTGTTGTAGAGGCGTCGCCCCTCCAAGTCCAGCACCGCAACCATGTCGCCGATATTCTCGGCGATCAGGCGGAAGAAGGTTTCCTGCTCCTGCAACGCCGCTTCCGTCTGCTTGCGCTCGGTGATGTCATTGATTGCAGTGAAGATGGCGGGTTCATTGTCGAACTCCACGATGGAAGCTGATACCAGTGCCCAGAAGGGGCGTCCATCGGCGGTTCGCATGCGCACTTCGAGATCGTCGACCTTGCCTGTTTTTTGAAGCGGCTCAAGAAAGCGCATCCGTTCCGAGCGGTCCTCATAGAATTTTTCTGCCGGCTGGCCGATGCCCTGTTCGCGCGAGATGCCGTACTGGGTTTCGGCACGGTGGTTGCCATACATCAGGATGCCATCCCGCACGCGCGTTAGCACGGCGGGGAACGGTGCCAACTCGATCAGTGAGCGGTAGTGTGCCTCGCTGTCGCGCAGGACTTTCTCGGCCAGCTTGCGTGCGGTGATGTCGGTAATCACCGCAACGCGAGCGGAACGCCCTTCGAATTCAATGTCATGGGAGCGAGCCTCGATGGTGATCTGACTGCCCTCTTTTTTCAGGTGATGCCATTCACCCACATTGGCCAGCCCGACAAGGTTTGCGGCCACATCGGTAATGGCCTGCTTTTGATCGTCGGGATAAAGATCGGTGAGCCGCAAGGCCAGCGCTTCGTCATGGCTATAGCCATAGTGGCGCATAAACGCGTCATTCACGGCAAGCATGTGCAGGCTGCCGCGCTCGTAGACCAGCATGGGTGCCGGGCTCTGCTCGAATAATTGCCGGTAGCGGGCCTCGCTTTCATGCAAGGCTTGTTCGGAATGAATGTATTCCGAGATGTCCTCCGAGAAAATGACGATACCGCCCACCGCGCTGTCGGCTGCAAACCAGGGCCGTACTTCCCAGCGCAGCCACTGCACGCTGCCATCTGCCCGCTCAAACGGATCTTTATCGGTTCGTACCAGTTCGCCATCCATGCCACGGCGATGTATCGCTTTCCATCGCTCCGGAATGCGGGGAAAGATTTCGTAGTGCGAGTGACCGAGGATGTCGCTGCTTTCCAGCTGATAGTCGGTCAACCAGCGGCGACTGACGGCTAGATAACGCATATCTCGATCGAACATGGCAAGCGCAGCCGGCGCATGTTCGATAAAAAGCCGCAACCGGCTTTCGCTTTCCGCCAGCGCCACTTCGGCAAGCTTGCGGTCGGTGATATCCCGTGCGATACCGAACACCCCACGTACCTCGCCATCGATGATGAGCGGACCTTTGGTGGTGAGGTAGCTGTAGGTGGCGCTGGGCGTGTTGACCGCTTCCTCGTAGGAGTTGGTGACGCCTTCATCCATGATGCGCAGGTCGTCGGCGCGGAAACGCTCGGCAGTCTCGGCTGGAAACAGGGCGTAATCGTCTGCGTCGAGGATGTCTTCCATCGGCCGGCCGATCAGGACCACCATCGCCTGATTGACGATGAGGTATCGTCCTTCGCGATTTTTGACAAAGATCGCATCCGTGCTGCCTTCCACCAGGGCATTCAGGATGGTATGCAGGCGCTTCAGGTCCTCATCACGCTTCTTGCGCTCGGTGATGTCGGTAAAGAAAACGGAAATGCCATCCTGCGTGGGGTAGATGCGGTTTTCATACCACTGGTCCCATGACAGGTAGTAATCCTCCAGCCGGATCATTTCGCCGCCATTCATGACCTGCTCGCAGGCCTGCTGGAAAGGCTGGCCAACCCCCTCAGGAAACTCGGTCCAGATGTGCTTGCCGATCAAATCGGAAGGCACCCGACCGAGCATTTCCCCCGCCTTGCGATTGACGTACTGGTAGCACCATGCTCGGTCCAGACTGACAAATCCGTCGCTCATGCTTTCCAGCAGGTCCAGCATGCGTTTATTCAAGATTTCCTGTGCTTGATTGACCTCAATAAATTCGAGCGCAAAGCCGATGTCGTCGGTCAGTTCGTCCAGCATGAGCAGTTCTTCGTCGTCGAAGTAGCCTGCGCGGTCCGCATAGAGACTGAAGGCGCCGCGTACCTCGCCGCCTACCCGGATCGGGAAGGCGGCCGAGGCTTGGTAGCCCAGTGCCAGCGCCGCTTCGCGCCAGGGCGCCATGCGCGGATCGTTGGCGATGTCATTGCAAACGGCATGCTGCCCCGCGCGCAGGGCGGCTCCCGTGGGGCCACGGGCATGTTCATCCTCGCCAAGCGAAATATGCAGGTTATCCAGGTAGTGAGCCTCTACCCCCGCATGAGCCCGGGGTCGCACTTCCTCTTGGCCTGGGGCCAGCATGCCCAGCCAGGCCATGCGGAATCCGCCCACTTCGACGGCGATGCGACAGGCTTCATCGAACAGTTTTTGCGGGTCCCGAGTACGTACAATGGCTTCGTTGATGTCGCTTAACACACGATAAAGCCGGTTGAGCGCCGCAATCCTTTCGTCCGATTTAATCTGGGCGCTGATGTCTTGCAGGGTGCCGAACAGGATGAGGGGTTTGCCCAAGGGGTCGTATTCGATGCGGGTCCGAACATTGACTGTGCGGACCTCGCCATTGGCGCGTACAAGCCGAAAGCGGAATTCGGGGGAGGCATCACCCGGGCGGCTGTCTAGCAGGTGCGCCAAGTAGGCGTCAAGGCCGACCTGGTCATCAGGATGGAGTCGGGCTCTCATCCAGTCATAACTGATCGGATGCGATTGCGGTTCGAGGTCGAAGATGCGGTAGGCTTCATCCGACCACCGGATGGAACCGTCGGCCAGGGTGTATTGCCAGTTTCCTACATGGGCGATGGTCTCGGCTGCGCTGAGCCGACGGGTGCTTTCCAGCAGTTCGCCCTGGCGTCGGGCCAGTTCATGCTTGAGTTGGCGGTTCCACAGCAGCGTGGCCAGATAGCCCAGCAGGGTCAAGCTGGCCAGGCCCAGCAACCAGGGGAAAAGCCGGGTGATCAGGGTTGGCTGGCTGAGCCGCTGGATTTCATCGGCATGCAGCGGCAGCCATTTCTGGAAAGCATTGTTTTTTTGCTGGGCGGGCATGCTGGCCAAGGCCTGGTCGAGCAGACGTGCCAGTTCGGGCCAGTCCTTGCGCACACCAAAGCGCTGGCCATTCACGGCCATGTCGAAACCGGCATTGGCCTTGAGATTGGTGATGCCATTCTGCGCGGCGAGGTAGCTGTTCACCCCGAGCGCGCCAACATAGGCGTCAGCTGCACCCGTAGCCACGGCTCTCAATCCATCTAGCGGCGTGGCGACATAGCGGGGGCGTAAATCCGGGTACAAGTTCATCACGTCCTTGCTGGACGAATAACCCTGCACCAGTACCAGATTCAAACCGGCCAGCTCCTGGAGTGCGCGCAACTGGGGCGTCTCGGTGCGGGTCATGATGACCAGCGGCGTGGGCAGGTAAATGCCGCTAAAGGCCAGAAACGCATCGCGCTCTGGGCTGTGTGTCACCGTGGCCACGGCATCGATCTGACGCGCTGCGACTGCCGCCATCAGCTGGGGCCAATCCGGATTGGTAATGATTTCGAAACGCACACCGAGGGCCGGTCCGAGGTGGTTCAGAAACTCGATAACGATGCCTTGAGGGCGTCCTTGATCGTCGAGAAAGGAGTAAGGCCCGTAGCCGGTATCGATCCCCATACGGATCACGGGATGTGCAGCCAGCCAGGCTTGGTCTGATTGGGAGAGAGCGAGTTGTGATGGCGATGTCTTGTCTGCCCAGGCTTGCGCAACAGCGCTTAGACAAAGCAGACCCGCAAGCAAGGCGAAAGCAACGCATTCGCGCAGTTTCTTCAGCATGAGGCTTCTGCGCAACGGAAATGTCCAGAATTTCGTCTTCATAACGATGTGGCGCGCCTCTCTCAGGTTGGCTTTTTATATCCTGCTTGGGGTTCTTTTTACTCCGGGTTCAAGATTGCAACAACCCGAGGCCCAAGCTGACATGACTGAAGCGTCGCGTCGCCTGCCATCAAACGATGGCTTGGCCTGGGCAACGTCGTGAACGAAACGAAAGAGCCCATGGAGGCGTAAATGCACTTAAATCCGTTGCGATGACCAAAGGGATGTTGACCCGGAAGCGCCCGCGGAGCCTCAAAAAAACTGAGTAAAATGGGCTCCAACACGTTTTGCGAACTCGACTAGAATTAAAAGATGCCCCCGTACGATGTGATCCTTCCTGCTCCAATGTGTCCACTCGGAGCCTGCTTCAGCGGCGACACCCTGACACGGCTGGACTTCCTGCCTGTCGATTCGGCTGTTTCCGCTTCAAACTCAGACCCACGTGTACGCCTGCTGGCTCAGGAGCTGGACGCTTACTGGGAAAGCCCCACCCATACATTCAATTTACCGTTTTCTGCGCAAGGCACACCGTTCCAGCTGCGGGTGTGGAATGCGCTGAGCAGCATTCCCATTGGGCACCCGACGACGTACGGCACATTGGCGAAGCGCCTCGGCACGGCGGCGCGCGCGGTCGGTCAGGCGTGCGGGGGTAACCCCTTGCCGCTTCTGATCCCGTGTCACCGCGTGGTGGCCGCGAGTGGGCTCGGTGGCTTCATGCACGCCGCGACGGGCGCGCCACTGGACGTCAAAACCTGGCTGCTGAATCATGAGAAAAGCGCCCAAGTCCCATCATGAACGGAACACTGGTTGACCGCTTTTGCGACCATCTGTGGCTGGAAGACGGGCTGGCGAAGTTAACGCTGGCGGCCTACCGCAACGACCTCACCCTCTTTGGGGGATGGCTGGAAAAAGAACGGAAACAATTCCTCAATGCCGCCGTATCGGGGGACATTGAGGCGTATCTGGCGTGGCGCTTTAGCCAGCACGCGCAGCCGCGAAGTGCAGCGCGCTATACCTCGACGCTCAAGCGTTTTTATCGTTATCTGCTGCGCGAAAACCTGATCGCCGTCGACCCCACGCTCAATCTCGACAGCCCCAAGCTGCCGCGTTCGTTGCCCAAGACGCTGACCGAGGACGACGTCGAACGCCTGCTCGACAATGCCGACACCAACACGCCACTAGGGTTGCGCGACCGAGCGATGCTGGAAACCTTGTACGCGACGGGCTTGCGGGTATCGGAACTGGTGGGGCTGAAGCTGACCGCGGTCAATGTGAATGACGGCGTGCTGCGCGTGACCGGCAAAGGGAACAAGGATCGGCTGGTGCCGCTGGGTGAAGAATCCGTGCAGTGGCTCAGGCGCTATCTGGCGGATTCGCGCCCGCTGCTGCTGAACCGGCAGCTCTGCGATGAAGTGTTTGTCACCACCCGTGGCGCTGGCATGACGCGGCAGGCATTCTGGTATTTGATCAAACGCCACGCCCTCGCTGCCGGCATCACGCGTCCGTTGTCTCCCCATACCCTGCGCCACGCCTTTGCCACCCACCTGCTCAACCACGGTGCCGACTTGCGGGTGGTGCAGATGCTGCTCGGCCACAGCGACATTTCCACCACGCAGATTTATACGCATGTGGCGCGCGAACGCATGAAGCAGTTGCACGCGCAACACCACCCGCGCGGTTGATTTACACCCGCGTGCCGGGTTTGGCCAGGTAAAACCACTCCTGCCCGACCTGCGCTTTGGGGTTGGGAAACACGATATATCCCGCACTGTCAGCAACCACAGGGGCGCCGTTGTGGCGCGTACCAATCAACTCGCCCTGGCTCACGGGATCGAAGCTGGACCAGGCGCAGGCGAACTGATCGTCGGCATGCGCGCGGTCAATCACCTCATACAGCCGTAACGCCTCGGTCTCCATCACCGTTTCCGGTTGGGATGCGGGCGACAATTGCAAATGCGCCAAGGTGTTGAGTATGGCGCGGTAGGCCACATCGGGAGCGGCCGGATCATCATGCTGACCGCATTCAAGCGTGAGCGCGATCCCGCCCTGTGCGCGCATGAATTCGGTGGTGCCCACGCCGTAACTGACATCGGCCTCGCGCGCCGAGACGCCAGCCGCCAAACGCCGCGCCACACCGGTGGCATACGTATCCAGCCAGCCGTCGACAAAACGATGCACGCCGAGCCTGAGCGCCAGCGCCGTTTCCTCAGCGGCGCGTGAAAACGGCTCCAGGGTGCCTCGGTTGTCTTGCGGGCCCAGCATGACGAATGGCTGGCCTGCGGTGTGGAAAGAATGCAGGTCGAGCAACACATCATGCTGCGCCAGTAACGGACACAACCAGTTGGCAATGCGGTCTTCGAACTCGACCGGATCAACGGTCGGAACCAGGTTGCGATTGAGGTTGCGGTCTCCCATTCGCTGTTGTCGCACATAGGCCAGCGGATTGGTGACGGGCACAAAGGAGACGCTGCCCGCAACAATCGCCAGCTGACCCGATTCGATTTCGCCGATCACACGCCGAATCGCACGGGTGCCGCACGTTTCGTTGCCATGCACCGCACCCAAAACAATCAGGCGCGGTCCCGATGCCATCCCGCTGAACGAGACGGACTGAAAATGCAGGGATTCGAGTTCATTCATGTATGCAAAGCCTTAAATAACAACGACACGCTCGACACCAGCAACAATACGCCAACCAGGCGCGTCATCTGTGACGGCGCCAAACCCACATGCACGCGTCCGCCCAGATAGAGCGCACCCAGCATGATCGGCAACGCGGCCAGATACGCCATCCATACATTGGCGGTCATCAGCAGTCCGGCAACCAGAAAACTGATGATCCGCATCAATCCATCGACAAAGAACAGCGCCGAAAAGGTCGCACGCAAATCGCCTTTGTCGCGTATCCGGTGCGTCAGATAAATAATGTAGGGTGGGCCCCCGGTACCGAACAGTGCGCCCACCGTCCCACCCGTGAGCGAAGCCGGTATGGCCCAGCCGCGCGAGGCCACTTTGTTGCCGTGAAGATTGAACAGATTGCGCAATGAAAAAAGAAAAACAAATCCGGCCAGCGTAATCAGCATCGGTTCCGGCGGAAGATTGGCCAGCAAATTGGTCCCCACTACCACCCCCACTGCACCGAATGGAATCAGGACGCCCACTTCGGCCCATTTCACCCGCTTGAAATTCAAACCGCCAATCACGATCGAAGCGGTGAAATCGAGCAGCAAAACCAGCGGCACGACAAACTTCAGCGGCAGAAACAGGGCGAGCAAAGGCACGGCGACCAGCCCCGAGCCCACCCCCGTGATGCCGCGTATGAAATACGCCAACAGCAGAATAGCCACCGCACCCGCCACTTGGGCAGCGGCGATCTGTTCGAACATCACGGACGGTTGCCGCGCTCGATGGTGATGCCCAACTCCTTGATGCCCGGCACGATGGCAAACTTGGTGACCGACACTTTCACCCACGGCGAGCCGAACTCGTCGCGCACGATCGTGGCTACATGTTCGGCTACGGACTCGACCAGCGTGATCGGTTGCGGCGCGTTGTGCAGGTAATCCTTCACCCGCAAGGCCACCGCACCATAGTCGATGGTGTCGGCCACATCATCGGTGCCTCCCGCTTTGCTGTTTGGCAAGCCGATTTCGAGATCGAGCCGTACCGGCTGCGGGACTTTGCGTTCCCACTCGTACACGCCGATAATCAGGTCCAGACGAAAGTCTCTTAAAAATAAAATGTCCATTGCTTTACTATTCGCCGCGCCGCTTGCAACGGGCTTAAACCAAACGCGCCATTTTACTGACTTATGATCACACTGTTGTTTATTGCTGTTGCCTATCTGATTGGCTCATTGTCGTTTGCCGTGATTGTCAGCCGTGCCATGCACCTGCCCGACCCGCGCAGCTTTGGTTCCGGCAACCCTGGCGCGACCAACGTGCTGCGCTCCGGACGCAAGATTGCTGCCGTGCTGACGCTGCTGGGCGATGCCCTCAAGGGCTGGGTAGCGGTAGTGCTGGCGCGCTGGCTCGCGCCGCAATTCAGTCTGACCGAAGATATTGTGCTGTTGTGTGCGCTGGCCGTGTTTATTGGCCATCTGTACCCAGTCTTCTTCAGCTTCAAAGGCGGCAAAGGCGTCGCCACGGCACTTGGCGTGCTGGTCGGCCTCAATCCCTGGGTCGGCTTGGCGTGTCTACTCACCTGGCTGTTGATTGCCGGTGTGTTTCGCATCTCCTCGCTCGCGGCATTGGCCACCGCCCTGCTCGCCCCGGTTTACACAGTGTTTTTGATGGGTTGGGGGTATACAACCCAAACCGTACTGGTGATCACCCTGCTACTGGTCTATCGTCACAAGAGCAATCTCGTGAACCTGATGTCGGGCCAGGAAGGGCGCATCGACAAGCGAACGTAAACAAGCCATGTTCGAAAAAACCATCGGTCACGCCAAGGACAGCCTCGCAGAGGTCTCGCGCGAAGCGATTGACCACGCCGGCGTGCGACTGGCGGACGTGGTGAAGGTCGGCGTCTCGCAAGCCGGCACCGAACTGAAGGACGTCATCTGGGAAGCCAGTCAGGAAATCGACGCCAAGCTCGACAAGATTTCCGACGAAATTCACGCGCAGCGGCAGTTCACCAAGGACGATGTTCGTGAATTGGTCGACTACGCTGGCGAAAAACTGGGCACGCTGATGGACGAGCGTATCGTCAGCGCCAAATCCGAAATCTCCTCCCTGGTGCAGGAAAAAGTCGAATACTTCAAACACGAAATCGACAGCTTTTTCATCGAGCGTCAGCGCGACCTCGCGCGTGAGCGGCGGCGCCTGTTCATCAACGTCGCCATCGCCATTCTGGCATCACTGTCGCTGGGGTTTGTGTCCTGGCTATATCACCAGTATCTCGGCGGCAGCCTCGATGTCTTTGCCATCTTCCGCATCGTGTTTGCCTCGCTGGCGGGCGGCTATGCAGCCTATCTGGCCGTCAGACTTGTACGCCGCTGGCTATCGATGTCAGAGCACAAGAAGGACACGCTGTTTCTGGTCAGCCGCTACTGGGGCGTGCTGCGGCCGGTGAGCATTTTCGGCACCCTGATTCTGGTATGCCTGATGGCCATATTGGTGGGTTTCCTGCTGTTCCCCGATCAGATCGCGGAACTCACCGGCAGCGAGAAATGGCTCAAGAACCTGCGTGAAGCCTATCCCTTGATTCGGTGACGCCTCTCCAGTTTTCGCCGCTCACACCGCTTCGAGTGTTGACAACGCCCACCGCGGTTTAACCGCAAAACTCAAATCCGGCTGCGTCATTTCCCCCGACAATTTTGCTGCCAGTCGCTGCGCGCCGGCGTAAGCAATCATGGCGCCGTTGTCGGTGCAGAATTCCATGCGCGGATAAAACACCGTGATGCTGCGTTTGGCAGCTTCGCCCGTCAGTTGCGCACGCAAATGCGTGTTAGCGCCCACTCCACCCGCTACAACCAAGCGGCTTGCACCGCTTTGCTTGCAGGCAGCCAGACTCTTGCGAACCAGCACATCCACCGCGGCCACCTGGAACGCAGCCGCGATATCCGCTGCATGATTCAGACCTTCCTTGCGCACCAGCGTCAGCACCGCCGTTTTGAGGCCGCTGAAGCTGAAATCGAAATCCCCCGAATTCAACATCGGACGCGGCAAGGTAAAGCGTGTGGCGTCCCCGCTTGCCGCCAGTTTCGACAACGCAGGTCCCCCCGGATAGCCCAGGCCCAACAGCTGAGCGGTCTTGTCGAACGCTTCGCCGGCGGCATCATCCAGCGTTTCGCCCAGCAAGACATAACGGCCCACGCCGGAAACCAGCATCAATTGGGTATGGCCGCCAGACACCAGCAAGGCAACGAATGGAAATTCGGGTGGCGTATCCGAAATCAGCGGCGACAGCATGTGGCCTTCGAGGTGATGCACCCCAACCGCGGGAATATTCAGCGCAAACGCCAGCGCGCGCGCCATGCCCGCCCCCACCAGCAAGGCGCCGGCGAGCCCCGGGCCCTGCGTATAGGCAATGCCATCGAGGTCAGCCAGTGTGCGCCCACTCTCTCTAAACACCTGGCGGGTCAACGGCAACAGTCGCCGGATATGGTCGCGCGACGCCAGTTCCGGCACCACGCCGCCATATTCGTTGTGCATCGCGATCTGCGAATACAAGGCGTCCGCCAGCAGGCCCTGCGCGCTGTCATACAGCGCAACACCGGTTTCATCGCAGGAAGATTCGACGCCAAGTACCAACATTAGGGAGGGGATTACAGGGGGGACTGGAATAAAGCTCTCGAACTTGCTATTATTCTCGTTTTTCCCGTTTCCCGGAAGCCATCTTCACATGCCTCACGTCAAAGTCAAAGAAAACGAGCCGTTCGATGTCGCCCTGCGTCGCTTCAAGCGTTCCATCGAAAAAGTGGGGCTCCTGACCGAACTGCGCGCCCGCGAGTTCTACGAAAAGCCCACCGCCGAACGCAAGCGCAAACTCGCCGCTGCGGTCAAGCGTCAAAGCAAGCGTCTGCGCGGTCAGCAACTCCCTCCCAAGATGTATTGATTCTGCGTTCACGCAGAATCACCCTACCGAAAATAGCCCCCAAGCATGTCACTCAAGCTTCGCATTACTGAGGACATGAAGACGGCTATGCGCGCCAAGGACACGGTGCGCCTCGGTACGATTCGTCTGCTTCTGGCTGCCATCAAGCAAAAAGAAATCGACGAACGGATCGAGCTGGATGACACCGCAGTCAGTAGCATCGTCGAAAAACTGATCAAGCAGCGCAAGGATTCGATCAGCCAGTTTCAGGCTGCCGGTCGTGACGACCTGGTGGCGGTCGAACAGGCTGAACTTGTCATCCTGATGGCCTACCTGCCCGAGCAACTGTCCGCTGCCGAAGTTGAGGCTGCGGTGGTTGCTGCAATTGCCGAATCCGGTGCGACCAGTGCAAAGGATATGGGCAAGGTCATGGGGCTGGTTAAACCCAAACTCGCCGGCCGCGCCGACATGGGGCAGGTTTCCGCGTTGATCAAAGCCCGCCTCGCGGGTTAATGTCCTCCACCCGGCTCCGCCCGGGTTTATCATGCCTTAACCATGATCCCGCGTGATTTCATCGACACCCTGCTCGCCCGCGTCGACATTATCGACGTGATCGACCGGCGCGTGCCGCTGAAAAAAGCCGGCCAGAATTATCAGGCCTGCTGTCCGTTCCACAGCGAAAAAACCCCGTCCTTCACCGTCAGTCCGACCAAGCAGTTCTATCATTGTTTTGGCTGTGGCGCACACGGCACAGCGCTCGGCTTCCTGATGGAATACGAGCACATGAGCTTTCCCGATGCCGTTGCGGCACTGGCGCAGGACGTCGGCCTGCCGATCCCGGAGTCAGCCCATGAGCCGGATCGGCCCAAACCCCCTCCCGCTTTGTGGGACGCGCTCGAACAGGCCTCGCAGTTCTACAAACAACAACTCAAGCAGTCTCCGCACGCGATCGACTACCTGAAACGACGCGGGCTCACTGGCGCCATCGCTGCGCGCTACGGCGTGGGCTACGCACCCGACGGTTCGCCGCTGAAGCAGGTTTTTACCGATTATGCAGCCGACGCTCTCGCCGCATCGGGGATGGTCATCGACGGCGATCATGGACGCTATGACCGCTTCCGCAACCGCATCATGTTCCCGATCAAGAACGTCAAAGGCCAGATAGTTGGCTTTGGCGGACGCGTCCTCGACCAGGGTGAACCCAAGTATCTCAACTCGCCCGAAACCCCTCTGTTTCACAAAGGCTCGGAGATTTATGGCCTGTTTGAGGCGCGCGCCGCGATCAAGGCTGCCGGACGCGTCATCGTGGTCGAGGGGTATATGGACGTGGTGGCTTTGGCGCAGCATGGGGTGGAGTTCGCTGTTGCCACGCTCGGCACCGCCACCACGCCGATCCATACACGCACCCTGCTGCGCCACAGCGACCGCCTGATCTACGCCTTCGACGGCGACAACGCCGGGCGCAAAGCCGCCTGGCGCGCACTGGAAAACTCGCTGGAAGCGCTGCAGGACGGCAAGGAAGTCAGCTTTTTGTTCCTGCCCGAAGGTGAAGACCCCGACAGCTATATCCGCACCCACGGCCAGGCCGCTTTTTTGAAACTGCTGGACACCGATACGCTGCCGCTCTCGGCTTTTCTGGTGCGCGAACTGGCACGAGACCGCAAACTCAACAGCCAGGAAGGCCAGGCTGCATTTTTAAAGGACGCCAAACCGTTACTGGAGAAAATTGCAGCGCCCCTGCTGGCCAGCCTGATTCAACGCCAGATAGCCGAATTGGCCCATTTACAGCCCGCCGAGCTTAATCAGATGGGCGTCAAACCACCTGCCGTCCGACGTGCGCAGCCACCCCGGCCGCAACGTCGCGCGGCACCCTCTCGCCTGCGTAATCTCGCCCACGCGCTGCTGATGTTGCCGCAACGCGCGGCCGAAGTCGAAGACCGCTGGCTCGATGACGAAGACCCACTTGGCGCACCTGTGCGTTCACTGGTCGACTGGCTGACAAAACTTGACGCGCCGCCGCCCCTTGCCGCTCTCAATGAAGCCGCACGCGGCAGCGAACTTGAACCGTTCATGGAAGCACTCATGCCGGGACTGCTCGACAAGGCTGACGACTGGGACTGGAATGCCCATTTCGACATGGCAGTCGAACAATTACGGGAAAATTGGCGGCTGCGCCGCAGGCAAGCGCTGAGCTCACGCTCATTGAGCAGCCTGTCCGAGTCGGAACGGAGCGAATTGACCGAACTGGCACGTTCCTAGCTTGTCACAAACGTCAAGACAAACACCCCGATTACGGTATAATTGCCGGTTTTTGAACGATTTTATCTCCCTTGTGCGTCACGCGCAGGGCGGAATCTAAGCGGAGAAATATCTGTGGCCGTACGTGGAAGAAAACCAGGCAGTGGCGCCAAAAAAGCCGAAGCGCTGATCCCTCTGAAGGCACTGACCCCGGTGGAAGCCGAGGCACGCCGCACCCAACTGAAGAATCTCATCATTCTGGGTAAGGAACGCGGCTTCCTGACTTACGCCGAGATCAACGACCACCTTCCCGACGAAGTGCTGGACGCCGACCAGATCGAGGGCGTGATCAGCATGCTCAACGATATGGGCATCCAGGTCTACGATGAGGCGCCGGACGCAGAAACCCTGCTGTTGCATGAATCCGCACCCGCCGCCACCGATGAAGACGTGGCCGCAGAAGCTGAACAGGCACTCACCACCGTCGACTCCGAATTCGGCCGCACCACCGACCCGGTCCGCATGTACATGCGCGAGATGGGTTCTGTCGACCTGCTGACCCGTGAAGGCGAAATTGAAATTGCCAAGCGCATCGAGGAAGGCCTGCGCCACATGGTGATGGCCATTTCGTCGTGTCCGCTTACGATTCAGCAAATTCTGGATATGGCGTCTCAGGTCGAAAATGAAACCATGCGCATCGACGAACTGATCGATGGCTTTGTTGAAGTCGAAGCTGAAAAAGAAGAGGAAGAAGAGGAAGAGGAAGACGACTCCAGCGAGGAAGATGACGACGATAGCGAAGAAGATGACGAAGAGGCCACCGCCAAGCTGGCTGCGGCCAACCTGGCACAACTGAAAGTTGAGGCGCTCGCTCAATTCGACTTCATCCGCAAGGCCTACAAAAAGGCACAAAACGCGCACGTCAAATACGGCATTGGCAGTCCTCAGCACATGAAGGCACAGTCCGAAGTCACCGAGCTGTTGATGGCTATCCGATTCACGGTTCGCCAAGTGGACAGCCTGTGCGAAAAAATCCGCAGTGCGGTGGAAGAAGTCCGCTCGCATGAACGCAAGATCATGGAGTTCTGCGTCGCGCGCTCCGGCATGCCCCGCCCGCACTTCATCAAAGGCTTCCCCGGCAACGAAACCAATATGGCCTGGCTGGACAAGGAAATCGCCGCCAAAAAGGCGTATTGCTCGACCCTCGCCAAGGTTCAGTACGAAGTCAAAGCACACCAGGAAGCCCTCATCGCAATGCAGGATCGTGTGGGCCTGCCGATCAAGAGCCTGAAGGACGTCAACAAGCAGATGTCCACCGGTGAAGCCAAGGCACGTCGCGCCAAGCGCGAAATGATCGAAGCCAACCTGCGTCTGGTGATCTCGATCGCCAAGAAATACACCAACCGCGGCCTGCAGTTCCTCGACC
>JASJPF010000016.1:11727-92110 GCA_031426835.1 Thiobacillus sp. | reverse complement strand
ATGTTGGTGTCCTGATATTCGTCGATCAGGATGTGGCGCAGCCGGTTCTGCCATTTTTCGCGCAGCTCGGCATGGGTGTCGAGCAACTCGGCCGGCAGGCGGATCAGGTCGTCGAAATCCACCGCTTGGTAAGCGCGCAGCGTGGCATCGTAGCGGTCGTAAATCTTGGCGTAGACGCGTGCGTTGTCATCCTCGGCGCTGGCAAGCGCAACGGCGGGCGATTTCAGTTCGTTTTTCCACAGTGAAATTCGGCTCACGGCACGGCGGATTTCCTGCTTGTCGGTGGTCTTGAGGATTTCCGAAATGATGCCCATCGCGTCGGCCGAATCGAGGATGGAAAACGCCGGCTTCAATTCGGCGAATTTTGCGTCCTCGCGCAGCATGCGCAGGCCCATCGAGTGGAAGGTGGTGACGATAAGGCCCTTGGTGTTCACATCCTTGGTCAGCTTGGCGGCGCGATCCTGCATTTCGCGCGCAGCCTTGTTGGTGAAGGTGATGGCGGCGATCGAGCTCGGCTTGTAGCCGCACTCGCCGATCAGATAAGCAATTTTGTGGGTGATGACGCGGGTTTTACCCGAGCCGGCGCCGGCCAGTACCAGCAACGGGCCGTCGAGGTATTTCGCCGCTTCACGCTGCGGCGGATTCAGCGCGGCAGTCAGGCTCATGCAGCAGCGGCGTCGGCGAATTCGCGATTGAAATACGTGTTGATGGCATCCGACTCGTAGAGCCAGGTTTGCTGGCCGTTGTCATCGGTGATCAGCAGGCAGGGCACCTGCGGTTTGCCGCCGCCGGCGATGAGAGCCGCCCGGTGTGTTTCATTACTCCTGGCATTGCGCAATTCGATATTGAGCGACAGGCGGCGCATGACGCGACGGCTTTTCAGGCAAAACGGGCAGGTCGGAAAGTGATACAGCACCAGTTTGCGCGTGCGTGCATCGACGGCCTGCTGCGCCGCTACGGGACGCACGATGCCCTTGGGTTGCGTCAGCCAGTTACCCAGCAACAAGAAGGGACCCAGGATGAGGCGCAGGGTTTTGAAAAACAGACGGATGACGGGTTTCATGAATGCGGGGACACGTGGAGTTCTGGCGGGGGCGCTATGATGCGTGTGACACAAAACACACGACGAAGCCGTATTTTATATGCCCACCTATGCCATTGGCGACCTTCAAGGGTGCCAAAATTCCCTGTTGCACTTGCTGGAAGCGCTTGAATTTGACGCAAAGGCCGACCGGCTGCTGTTTGTGGGCGATCTGGTTAATCGTGGACCGGATTCGCTGGCGGTGCTGCGCTTCATCAAAAACCTGGGCGATGCCGCCATCTGCGTGCTCGGCAACCATGATCTGCATTTGCTGGCCTTGTCAGAAGGTTTTGGCCGCATCCACAAGGGCGATACGCTCGATGCGATTTTGGCGGCACCCGAGCGGGATGAATTGATGCATTGGCTGCGTCATCAAAAGCTGGCCTGGCGTGAAGACGGGTTCTTGATGGTGCATGCGGGCGTGCTGCCGGGCTGGACGCTGGACGATACGATGCAGCGCGCCGCAGAGGCTGAAGCGGCGTTACAGGGCGCGCATTACCGCGCATTCTTTGAACAGATGTATGGCAATGCGCCGATTGCCTGGGATGACGGGCTGCAAGGGATCGAACGGCTGCGCGTAATCGTCAATGCGTTTACCCGCCTGCGCTATTGCTCAGCGGAAGGTGAAATGGAATTCCACCACAAGGGCGCACCCGGTACACAGCCGGCCGGCTGGTTGCCGTGGTTCGAGGTGCCGGGCCGCAAGAGTGCCGAGGCGGCCATCATCATCGGCCACTGGTCGACGCTCGGGTTGATCAACCGGCCCGATTTGATTGCGCTGGATACCGGCTGTTTGTGGGGCGGCAAGTTGACGGCGATTAGGCTGCCGGATCGGCAGGTGTTTTCGGTGCAGTGCCCGCCGGTACGACCCCCAAAAGTCTAGCCGTGGCCGCCTCTGCCTGCGCGGCCAGTTCGCGCCGGTGGCCATTGGGCAGAATCGGTTCGCCAAATTGCAGTTCGGCAATCAGTCCGGGTTCGCTGACGATTTGCAACAGGCTTTGCCACAGGCTGATCTGGTCGATGTAGGCGGGTACGACGGTGTATTCATGGTTGAGCGTGCGGTAGCGCAAGGCGGCCGGCACGGTGGGGCAGTTGAGTTCAATCGCAGGCTGCAACAAGGATGGCAAAAAACGTTGCAGGCCACGACCGTCGCTGGTCGTGCCTTCTGGGAACACCATGACCGTGGCGCCATTTTTCAGCAGCGCGCGCATGTCGGCATTGACGCGTGCGGTGTCGGCGCGGCGGCCGCGCTCGATGAACAGCGTGCCGGTTTTGTGTGCCAGCCAGCCCGCCACCGGCCATGCGCGCACTTCGGCTTTGGAGACAAAGTGCACGCGCTGGGCCGCGTTGATCAGATAAATATCCAGCCACGAAACGTGGTTGCAGACCAGCAATGCACCACCCGATAGGCTGGGGGGCACAGCCACCTGTACGTGGACACCGAGGATCCCGAGCAGCCGTCGAGACCAGGTCATGATGAAGCGATCGCGCCGGCCGGGTTTGATGAACGGGAAGACCCAGCCGGCCAGCATGAGGCCCCCTATCAGGTGCGGCAGCAGCAGGCCGATCCGGATGAAGCGGCGGAGGAAAACAGGGAGGTGGGCGACGATCACCCCGATATTGTATGCCGCCCACTGAATGCACCCTATAGAGGGCTCAGCATGCGTGGCGCACGGCAAAACTGGCTAGCTGACGAAACGCCGGGCGTAGCTGCGATTGAGTTGCGCCATTGGCAGCAACATCAGCAGGTCGGCGGTATTGAAATCGGGATCCCAGGCCGGCTCACCGCATATCAGGGCGCCCATCCGGGCGTAACCCTTGATCAGGGGTGGCAGGTTTGCGGCCTGGCCATCGTCGAGTAGCTCAACCGGCAGACGGTTACGTGGGGTCACACGCCACTCGACCGGGGCCAGATGCCGTTCGGCAAGTTGACGATGCACCCGGGCGGCGAGATGGCCGCCGTCGGCCATGCTGATGCTGGCGCAACCCACCACGTAATCGTAGCCATAGCGCGTCATGTAGTCGGCCAGACCCATCCACAGCCGGGCGAGAACGGTACCGCTGCGGTGAGCCGGATGCACGCACGAGCGACCCAGTTCAGCCATCCGCGGGCGCAGAAAATGAAACCGGGTGAGGTCGAATTCCTGTTCTGCGTAATAACTGCCGACGCGCTGCGCCGACTCGGGCGTCAGGATGCGGTAGGTGCCCACGACTTCGCCCCCCGCGAGTTCGCGCACCAGGAGATGGTCGCAGTAAGGGTCATACAGGTCGATATCATGACCTGGTAGAACAGTTGGCAGGCAAGCCCCCATTTCTTCGACAAAAACAGCGTGACGCAGACGTTGCGCTTCGCGAATTTCACCGTCATCCACTGCCAGTGACACATGGTACCGAGCCGTGGACAGGCTCTGGGTCTTGCTGAGTCGTTCAAGCATGGGGCGCTCTCCTGTTTGGAAAGCGCACAGCTTAGTGAGCAGGTGTTAACGCCGTGTGATGTTCAGGTTGCGAAATGATGACCGAAAAATCAGCACCGGGTTTAATGCGAGACCCGGGTTGCCCCGCTGCCAGACAGCACCCGCACGCGATCGCCGACCCTGAATAGCTCATCGGCGGCCTGCGTGATGGCGATCAATCGGCCCGAGTCAAGCTTGACTGTAATCTCGACTCCTTTTTTTCGGGTGATGACCTCTTCAGCCGCAGCGCCGCCCAAACCACCCAGCACCGCACCGACTGCCGTCCCCACCACGCTGCCCCTACCGCTGCCAACGGTGCTGCCGGCCACGCCGCCCACGACCGCACCAGCCCCTGCGCCGATCGGGGTTTTGGTGCCTTCAATATTCACTTCGCGCACGGATTCGACGATTCCCATTTGCACTTCCTGCACTGAACGGGTTTGCGCGCGACTGTAGTCCTTGCCACCGGTACCGCTGGCGCAACCGGCGAGCGCAATCAAGCTCGCCACCAGCAGGGCGGACGATAAGGTTTGGCGTGATGTTTGCATGGCGATCTTCCCGTGGATGGTCTCCCCCCAATATAGGCGAAGTGCACATTAACGGAATCAGGCCAGACGATTTGGCGGGAACGGCCCAGTCAAAGCGTGGGTCGAGCGGGCGCGTGCAACCGGATGGTGTCGAAACACCATCCGGTTAAAGGCTTAAAGCGTTTTGCCGAAAGCGGTATTCAACCGCTCGCCGATCTCGTCGCGGGTGGGCGTGTGGTTTTGGCCACCGCGCTGTTCGATCTTGATCGATCCCATCACGCTCGCCAGCTGGCCGGTGGTTTCCCAGTCCCAGCCGTGGGCGATGCCGTAGAGCAAGCCAGCGCGAAAAGCATCGCCGCAACCGGTGGGGTCGACCACGGCACGGGCCGGGACAACCGGGATATCGATCATCTTGCCGTCGACATAAAACTGCGATCCGGCTTCGCCACGCGTCACGACCAGGCATTTCACCTTGGTCGCCAGAACAGCCAGCGACATCTCGGTGCGCGCCTGCAGCAACTCGGCTTCGTAATCATTGAGCGTGACGTAGTCGGCCAGTTCGACCATTTCCAGCAGTTCGCTGCCGGAAAACAGCGGCATTCCCTGACCCGGGTCGAACACGAATGGGATACCGGCTTGGTGGAACTGCCGGCAGTGGCTCAGCATGCCGTCGCGGCCGTCGGGCGAAACAATGCCCAGACCGATGTCGCGCGCTTGGGACGCATCGTTCTCATGCGAGAAAAACATCGCGCCAGGATGGAAGGCAGTGATCTGGTTGTCGGCCAGATCGGTGGTGATAAACGCCTGCGCGGTAAAGCTGCCGGGCATGTTGCGGATTGATTCACGCGAAATGCCCTGTGCATCCAGCCGTTCGGCGTAGACGCCGAAATCCTCGCCGACGGTTGCCATGATCACAGGATCGCCGCCCAGCAACTTCAGGTTGTAGGCGATATTGCCGGCGCAGCCGCCAAACTCGCGGCGCATTTCCGGCACCAGAAACGACACGTTCAGCATGTGGATTTTGTCGGGCAGGATGTGGTGCTTGAAGTGATCCTGAAACACCATGATGGAATCGAAGGCGAGGGAACCGCAGATGAGGGTGCGCATGTTGGCTACAGGTTGTAAACGACAAGCTGGATTATACGCAGAGTGATTCGATGGTCCTGACTCAGAGGCGAGTCGCCGCTGTTCAGGCTGCGAGCGGGTAGTTGGAACGGGAGACTGCGCGCAGCAGCAAAATGTCGCGGTAGGCACCGGGGTCGAAGCCGGCGCGGGTGCCACCCCGTCTGTCAAAGATCAGGTCATTGAAGAAATCTTCGACCGCGGGCGAGCCCCATACGACAACCATTTGTTCCAGCAGGTGCGGATAATTCTCCAGGCCCTGACTGGTTTCACCCTCTTGCGAAACAGGGTGGCTGCTGAGATTGACGTTGAAATAACGGCGGCATTCGGTACTGGCAACGGTATAGCCCTCGGTGTCGCCTTCACGATGAAGCAGGTCGAGCAGCAACAGCCACGGCACCGGGGATTCGTCAGGCGCCTCGCGCAGATGTTCCTGCAGCAGGTGGACCGCAAGATCGCCGTGGCCGTGCGCCATATAGACTTCGGCCTGGTCGAGGCTGTCGTCCTTGACCTCGGTCGTTGGGGCCTGCGCCGAAGGGGAGAATTCGAATATCGGCTCGGACTCCGGGAGCGTTTAATCGCGGCTGTGTCGGCGCAGCCAGGCGATAAGCACGCCGGCAGCGACCAGCAGACCGACGATCAACAGATACAGTGGCCACTGCGCGGATTGACTGGAGGGGCTCGGCGTTTTGTTCGCGGGTTCGCCCACGCGTTTCGCGTCGATTTCGGCATTGCGTTTTTGCAGGGCGATCAACTGTGCTTCCAGATGGACAAGCTTGCGGGTGAGCGCGGTATTTTCGTCCGATATCTCGTCGTGGGTCAGGCTTTCGGTATGCAGTCGACTCAGGTCGGGCAGATTGGTATCGAGGCGCAGGGCGAGCGCGGCGCTGTTTACGCCATGCCTTCCCGATAGCACCGGACGCGGCGCCTGATCGTCCTGGGCAGCCGCTTGATTACGGGGAAGCGCAGGCCGCGTGGCCGAGGGTGACTGGCGTGGCGCAACAGGGGCTTGCTTTGCCTTGTATGTGTCGGCGGGAGGCGCGGACTCTGAGCGGGGCGCTTTCTCTTGTGCCGTGACAACGGGCACCTCGCGGCCGAATCCCAGCGCAAATTGCGCCCATGGCGGCGTGACGGCTGCTCCCTCGCTGGAGGCAAGGCTGAAACTGCCCGCGGCGACTGTAGTATTTGCCCCCAGTATTTTGACGCTGACGTGCAGTGCCTGCCCCAGGTGCGAGCGCACGGTCAGCTCGCCGAGCCCGAGGGCGGCGACAGAACCGGCATGGCACAGGCTCAACAGGAAACAAACAGATTTGAGGTTCACACGGCTACTTTAAAGGACGTACCCCTGTATTCCGGTCATGGGCGCCATATCTTAAGGGCCTGGCATGCAAATGACGCGGTTCTTGAGATTGATTTTGATAAGGCCGTCAGTCCAACAGCAGCAAAGCCCATACGGCCACGACGTTTATGAGCGCGATCATCACCGCTGCACTGCCCATATCCTTTGCGCGCTTGATGAGCAGGTGGTGTTCCAGCGAGATGCGGTCGACCGCGGCTTCAATTGCGGAATTCAGCAGTTCAACCATCAGCACCAGCAGCACGGCGGCGATCATCAGCGCGCGCTCAATCCCCGAGTCGCCCAGAAACAGGGCGAGCGGAACCAGCAGCAGCGCTAAAAACACTTCCTGCTGGAATGCATTTTCATGCTTGAAAGCGGCAGCCAGGCCGGCCCACGAGTAGCCCACTGCGTTGAGAATCCGGCGCAGACCGGTCTTGCCCTTGAACGGGCTGGTCGGTTCGCTCATGCAGCGGGCTTGTAGGCCAGATCGAGTTCGCGTGCGGCCTTGACGTCGTCCAGGCGCCGCACCGGCAGGCTGTAGGGCGCGCCCTTTACCAGCGCTGCGCTGGTTTCGGCTTCGAGCTTGATGGCTTTCATCGCTTCGACAAAACCATCCAGCGTTTCGCGGCTTTCGGTTTCGGTCGGCTCGATCAACAGGCATTCCGGCACCAGCAGGGGAAAGTAGGTGGTCGGCGCGTGGTAACCGTAGTCGAGCAGGCGCTTGGCAAAATCCATCGCGGTGACGCCGGTGGTTTCCTTCAGACGTTTCAGCGTCACGATGAACTCGTGGCTGGCGCGGCGCGTCGGGAACGCAAGATCAAACCCCGCTTCACGCAACTGGACCATCAGATAGTTGGCGTTGAGCGTGGCGTATTCGGCGACGCGGTGCATGCCGTCGCGACCGAGCAGGCGCGCATAGATGTAGGCGCGCATCAGTACGCCCGCATTGCCCATGTTGCCCGACATGCGGCCGATTGATTGCGGCAGGTCCGCTTCATGGGCCAGGCGATACGCGCCATTTTCGTTCAGCACCAGCGGGATCGGCATGAAAGGCAGCAGCCGCTTCGATACGCCCACCGGGCCGGCGCCCGGACCGCCGCCGCCGTGCGGGGTGGAAAAGGTCTTGTGCAGGTTCATGTGGATGACGTCGAAACCCATGTCGCCGGGGCGCACCTTGCCCAGAATCGCATTGAGGTTGGCGCCGTCGTAGTAGGAGAGGCCGCCGGCGTCGTGAACGATTTTCTGGATTTCGGAAATGGCTTTTTCGAACACGCCCAGCGTTGACGGGTTGGTCAGCATCAGGCCTGCCGTGTGTGGACCGACGGCGGCTTTCAACGCTTCGATATTGACGCTGCCGGTCGAGTCGGTGGGGATTTCCTTGACCGTGTAGCCGCACATGGTGGCGGTGGCCGGGTTGGTGCCGTGCGCTGCGTCCGGCACGATGATCTCGCGCCGCGCGGTGTCGCCGCGGGCATCGTGGTAGGCGCGGATCATCGCCACCCCGGCGAATTCACCATGCGCGCCGGCCATCGGTGCCATCGATACGCCTGCCATGCCGGTCACGTCCTTCAGCATTTCCTGCAACTCGAACATGCTGGCCAAAAAGCCCTGCCCGGTTTCGTCCGGACTGGCCGGATGGCGCGCCAGAAACTGCGGCAACATCGCCAGCGAGTTACACGCGCGCGGGTTGTACTTCATGGTGCACGAGCCGAGCGGGTAGAACTGGGTGTCGATCGAGAAGTTCTTCTGGCTCAGACGTGTGTAGTGGCGCACCACATCGAGTTCAGATACTTCGGGCAGCCCCGGTGCATCCTTGCGGCGCAAGGCCGCGGGCAGGTCGTCGAGATTGCCGCCAGCAGCAGGCATTTGGGCGGCAGCGGTGCGGCCGGGACGGGAATGGTCGAATATCAGCATGGTGAAAACCTGGTTGCCCGCGAATACCGTGAAGGGTATGCGCGGAAGAAATTACTTCAGTGCCGCTAGTGCGGCGTCGTAGTTGGGTTCCTGTTTGATCTCGGGCACCAGTTCAGCGTGCAGCACCTTGTTGTGCTCGTCCAGCACGATCAGTGCGCGCGCCGTGACACCGCAGAGCGGGCCGCTGGTAATGGCAACGCCATAGTTCTGCATGAACTCCGCGCCGCGCATGGTCGAAAGTGTCACTGCATTGTTAGTGCCTTCAGCGGTGCAAAAACGTCCCTGGGCAAACGGCAGGTCGGCTGAAATCACCATCAGCACCGCCCCATTCAGCGCAGCGTCGTTGAGTTTTTTGGTCGACGTGGCGCACACGCCGGTGTCCAGACTGGGCACGATGTTCAACAGTTTTTTCTTGCCAGCAAAGTCAGCCAGTGAAACGTCGGTCAGATCGCCGTTCACCAGTTTGAAATCGGGGGCGGTGTCGCCCACTTTGGGGAAGTTGCCTGCAACGTCAATGGGGTTGCCGCCTAAAGTCACTGTCATGTGTGTGCTCTCCTTTAATCAATTAATTAAATGTCGGGTGTGAGTTCTTGCACCCGATTCATTTACTGCTCACGAATCCATTTTCTTGTCGTAGCGGGTCAAGTGTTCATCGATATTCTCGCGCAGCATGGCTTCGTACTGCTCCAGAAAATAAGCGATTGCGGCTTCTTTCTCCGTGATCAGCTGTTCCTTGCTTTCGGTTGCTGCAGTGATGACAAAGGCATTGAATCTTGCTGCTGCAAAGAGCGCGCTCGCACTCACCCGGCTGGGTTTGTGCTCGCTCAAATGGGTATTGGCCAACTGAATAAATGAATCAGCCAGTTCCCAGAATTCCTTGTCGCGTTTGATGTCGCTCATGTCGGGTTCCGATTAACTTTTGTATGCGCAGGGCGGGGCTTCGCGTCGTTTCGACAGAATGCGTTCCATCTGCTGCACGTAGTGATCGAGATCGGCCGGCGTTTTGGTTTCGGTGACGCAGACCAGAATCGCCTGACCGAGCTCGGGATACCAGTCGGAAATATCCAGTCCGCCGAGAATGCCTTGTGCCCGTAACGCGCGCAGCACGTCATGGGCGTTGTCGTTGAGCTTGAGCACGACTTCGTGGAAGGCCGGTGAGGCAAACGCGCGCGTGACATTCGGAATCGCGGCCAGTTTGTCAGCCAGTGCCATGGTGCCGGCATGGCTGGCCGAAGCCACCTTCGCCAGGCCTTGCGGCCCCAGCAGCGCCATGTATTGCGTGGCAGCAGTCACAACCAGCCCCTGGTTGGTGCAGATGTTGGAGGTGGCTTTGGAGCGGCGGATGTGCTGCTCGCGTGCCTGCAACGTCAGCGAAAAACCCGGCTTGCCGTCGAGGTCGACGGTACGGCCAACAATGCGCCCGGGCATTTGCCGCACGAAACTCTGGCGACAGCACATGAAGCCGAAGTAAGGACCGCCCGAGGCCATCGGCGCGCCCAGCGGCTGGCCTTCGCCCACCGCGATGTCGGCGCCGGTCTGGCCCCATTGCCCGGGGGCTTCCAGCACCGCCAGCGTGGTGGGGTTGACCAAGGCGATGGCCAGCGCGCCTTGTGCATGCGCCCAGTCGGTCATCGCGTGCACGTCTTCCAGCACGCCGAAGAAATTGGGTTGCGGGATCACCAAGCCGGCAAAGCTGCCTGCGTCGGCTGGCAGAATGGTTTGCCCGGTGGCGGGATCGTATTCAAGCTCGACCAGTTCGATGCCCTGGTTCTTCACTGTGGTGTGGACCACGCGACGGTAGATCGGGTGCACGGTTTTAGGCACCAGCACGCGGCGTGAGCTCTTGTGCGAACGCACCGCCATCAACACGGCTTCGGCCAGCGCGGTGGCGCCGTCGTACATGGAGGCATTCGACACATCAAGCCCCGTCAGCCGGGTCATCATGGTCTGGTATTCATAGATCAACTGCAGCGTGCCTTGCGAAGCTTCGGCCTGGTACGGCGTGTAGGCCGAGTAAAACTCGCCGCGCGTGGTGATCTGCCAGATGGCTGCCGGGATGTGGTGATCGTAGACGCCCGCACCGATAAAGCTGGACCAGAAGCCGTCCTGTGAAGCACGCTCCTGCATCAGCCGCGCGACTGCCATTTCGGACAGGCCTTCGGGTACGTCTTTCAGTTTGCCCGCTTTGAGTGCAGGCGGAATCTCGTCGAACAGCTCTTCGATGCTGCCAGCGCCAATGGCGCCGAGCATGGTCGAGACATCTTCAGGGGTGTGGGGAATGAAAGGCATGATGGTCGAAATTAGTGGGCATCAGCCACGACAAGTTTCTGGTAAGCCGTCGCATCCAGCAGGGTGGCCACTTCGCCTGCGTCAGTGGGCTTGATCTTGAACAGCCATGCCGCATAGGCATCCTTGTTCACCTGTTCAGGACTGGATTCGACATCGCCGTTTGCCGCAATCACTTCGCCTGAAACCGGGGCGTAGACGTCGGAGGCCGCTTTCACCGATTCGACCACCGCACACTCTTCGCCCTTGCTGAGGGCGCGGCCGACTGCCGGGCTTTCAATGAACACCATGTCGCCCAGCAAATCTTGCGCATGATGGGTAATGCCCACCGTCAGCGTGCCGTCGGCTTCGACGCGCACCCATTCGTGGCTGGGAGTGTATTTGAGGTCAGCTGGGATATTCATGGTGGGGTCCAGAAGAGAGTGATGTAAATGTCAGGGTGCAGGCAGGGCGCGTTTCAAGCGCCGGTGCCGAGTCGTTAAATTAAATCAGAGCCTTGCCGTTGCGCACAAAGGGATACTTCACCACTTTGGCTTTCAGTCTTTTGTCGCGGATTTCAACTTCGATTTCTTCGCCTGGTGCAATCCCAAGCGGAATGCGCGCGAGCGCAATCGATTGCTGCAGTGTAGGCGAGAAGGAGCCGGAGGTGATTTCGCCCGCGCCATGTTTGGTGATGACCTTCTGATGACCGCGCAAAACGCCTTTGTCGAGCAGCAGCAGGCCGACCAGTTGCTGGGTGATTTCGCTTTTTTCCAGCGCAGCCCGGCCGACGAAATCGCGTTCGGTTTTCAGGTCCACCGTCCACGCCAAGCCGGACTCCAGCGGCGAGGTGGTGTCGTCCATGTCCTGGCCGTATAAATTCATCCCGGCTTCGAGTCGAAGGGTGTCGCGCGCGCCCAGCCCGATCGGCTTGCCACCGGCTTCAACCAGCGCTTTCCAGAAATAGGGCGCGGATTTTGCCAGCACCATCACCTCAAAGCCGTTTTCGCCGGTGTAGCCGGTGCGGGCGATAAACATTTCGCCCATGGCTGCAGCGTTAAAGGGCTTGAGGTTGGCGGTGATGCTGTCGACGCCGGGCAGCGCCTCATTGAGTGCCTGTGTGGCGTTCGGGCCCTGGATCGCGATCATCGCCAGATCGCGGCGCGGGGTGAGCGTGAGGCCCATGTCCCATTCGGTATTCATTTTCTCCATCCAGGCGAGGTCTTTTTCCGCGGTGCCGGCGTTGACCACCAGGCGGAACCAGTTCTCGTCCATGAAATAGATGATGAGGTCGTCGATCACACCGCCGGCTTCGTTGAGCATGCAGGAATACAGTGCCTTGCCCGGCACCTGCAACTTGTCGACGTTGTTGGCCACCAGCCGGCGCAGAAAGGCGCGGACCTGGGCGCCCCTGATGTCGAGCGGCAGCATGTGGGAGACGTCGAACAGCCCACAGCCGGTGCGGACGGTATGGTGTTCTTCGATTTGCGAACCGTAGTTCACCGGCATGTCCCAGCCGCCGAAATCGACCATTTTGGCGCCGGATTCGCGGTGAGTCGCGTTGAGGGGGGTGAGCTTGAGTGCAGTTTGATCGGACATGGGGGTACCAAATTAAAAAAGAGATAAAGCGCGGATACGCCCCACCCCTCTGTCCTTGGTACCTGAGAGATTACGGCGGTCTGGATTGTTGCCATCCAGACCGCCGCTGCCCCTTCGGTGGCGGCTGGCTGTTTGAAACACAGCGTCCGCGCTCTCCAGAGTATTCCGGTTGTTGCGGTCCTTTTTGCCTGAGCGATTCCGGGTGGGTTACGCCTTCGGCGGCGGCTGGGTCGAATTCACACGGCACGCGCTCTCCCGCAACGGGAATGCGCACTATACCGAAGAAGCGATCCGCCAGCCAGTCAGATTTTTACTGCCGGAAGCGGCGAAAATCTTAATACGTCAGCTTTAAATCAAACCCCATTGGGGCCAGATTGCGCACGTTGAGGGGCAGATTCAGCGCTTGTTCGCTGCGCGGCGGGATGCCGGCCGCGATACGTTGCGCATCGCCCAGATATTCGCTGGGGGCAAAACTGCGGCGCGCCAGCGGACGATTGCGTTGATCTGTGAGCGTGAGGATCAGGACCGGCCACGCTTGAACATGGTTGGCACGGTTGCCCAGGGTGAGCGCGAGCTTCAAACGACCGCTGGCTTCGGTTTGCAGGTCGGAACCGACGATTTTCAACAGCGTGAGATTTTTTGGCAGTGAGAGCGTGCAGCCGAGCGCCGCGCAGGCTTGCTCGAATGCGGGGCGGCTCTGCGGCAATTGGCTGACGACGGTGTCACGCAGAAAATAGGTGGCTTGCGCGAGCAAAATCGCCAGCAGCAACAGGCTGGAAACGACCCATATCCAGGATTGGGTGCGGCGTGGTGTCCCGGGAAGGCGTGGTGTCTCGGGAAGACGTGCCGTTCCGGCCAGCAGGTTGGCATATTCAACGCGCGTGGTGGGCGAGACGGAGGATGGGGCGCTGGGTGGCGGCCGATCAGCGTAACTGGGCCCGTATGGATTAGGCGGATAGGCCGGCGCCTGAATATGCGGCAGCGGGCCGGGGTCGTCCGACTCCGAAGCATCCGGGTCGATCAGGATGATGGAAGGCAGGTCGAGCGGCGATTCGCGCTGGATGATTCCTTGCGGCGTGGTGCGCGTGCCATCGTCATCGATTTCGGCGTTTGCCCCTTCCAGCTCGGTTTCGCGCTGGGTGTCAGCTGTCGCTTCGTCACTCGTCGCTTCAGGCGGCGGCGCGATTTCCTGCGTGGGGGGTGATTCAACGGGTTCAGGTTCGACCACCGGTACCGGTGAGCCGTCTTCCATCAGCAAACTCAGCTGGGCATCGAAGGCCGCGCCGCAGACGCTGCACTGCACCCAGCCCTGGGCTGCATCAAGCTGGTCCGCCCCGAGGCGGAACACGCTGGCGCAATGCGAACACGTGGTGCGGTAGCTCATTGTTTGAGCCCGGCCTGTTTGACCCCGGCCAGGCGCACCCAGCCCTCATCGATTTCGGGCGGGGCGAACGCAAACCATTGGCGGTAAACCGCCATCACGTCTTCGGCCTGTTCGGCCAGAATGCCGGACAGCACCAATTGCCCCCCCGCCCGTACCCGGCCTGCCAGCAACGGTGCCATGCCCTTGAGCGGGTTGGTGAGGATGTTGGCGACGACGATATCGTAGTGCCCTGGTTCGAGCTCGTCGGGCAGGCAAAAACGGGCCGTTACGTTGTTGAGCGCCGCGTTGTCCTGAGACGAGGTGACGGCTTGCGTGTCGATATCGACGCCGTCGACGCGCGTGGCACCGAGCTTGACCGCGGCAATCGCAAGAATGCCGGAGCCGCACCCGTAATCAAGCAGGGTTTCGCCGCTGGCGAGATGGCTGTCGAGCCAGCGCAGACACAGGCGCGTGGTCGGGTGGCTGCCCGTACCAAACGCCAGACCGGGATCGAGCTTGAGGTTGATCGCGCTACTGTCGGGCGCGTCATGCCAGGTGGGCACAATCCACAGACGGGGTGAAATCGGGATGGGGTCGAATTGCGACTGAGTGAGACGTACCCAGTCCTGCTCGGCAACGCGTTCAACCGTGTATTCGGTGGGAGCGGGGATGCCCGCCTGTTTCGCGGCAACCGCCAGTATTGCCGCCACATCGGCATGTTCATCCAGCAGAACCGCCGCAATGCTGTGTGGCCACAGTTCCGCGGTCGGGTAATCCGGCTCGCCAAACAGCGGTGTTTCGTCCGCCGTGCCGGCATCGGCGTCTTCCAGCGACACCGACAGCGCGCCCACTTCCATCAGCGCGTCAGATAAGAGCTCAGCTTGCTTGGAGTCGACGAGGATGCGAACGGATTGCCAGGGCATGATGTATGAGCGGTGGGGGTTGGACGACTGCAGCAAGCGCCTCGTCGTTTGAACCGGGCTGAACTAGCCCTTGTCCCCAGCCAGCTTGTGTTCCAGATAATGAATATTGGTGCCGCCGGCAATAAAGGCAGCGTCGTGCAACAGGTCCTGATGCAAGGAAATGTTGCTCTGGATGCCTTCGACCACCATTTCCATCAGCGCACCACGCATGCGGGCGATGGCCTGGTCGCGCGTATCGCCATAGGCAATCACCTTGCCGATCATCGAGTCGTAGTGCGGCGATACGTAATAGCCGTGGTAGACGTGCGAGTCGACACGAATGCCAGGTCCGCCGGGCGCATGGTAATTGGTGAGCTTGCCGGGACTGGGCACAAAGGTCGTCGGGTGTTCGGCATTGATGCGGCACTCGATGGCGTGGCCGCGAAACTGAATGTCCTTTTGTTTCCATGGCAGCTTTTCGCCCGCGGCGACGCGGATTTGCGTCTGCACGATGTCGATGCCGGTGATGAGTTCGGTCACCGGGTGTTCGACCTGCACCCGCGTGTTCATTTCGATGAAGTAGAACTCGCCGTTTTCGTAGAGGAATTCGAAGGTGCCGGCGCCGCGGTAACCGATCTTGCGGCAGGCTTCGGCGCAACGTTCGCCGATCTTGTCGCGCAGCTTGGTGCTGAGACCGGGGGCCGGGGCTTCTTCCAGTACTTTCTGGTGGCGGCGCTGCACCGAGCAGTCGCGCTCGCCCAGATGGACGGCGTTACCGTGCTCGTCGGCCAGAATCTGGATCTCGATATGGCGCGGCGTCTGCAGGAATTTTTCCATGTAGACCATGGGATTGCCGAACACCGTCCCGGCTTCGGTCCTGGTCATGGAAACGGCGTTCAACAGCGCGGCTTCGGTGTGCACCACGCGCATGCCACGTCCGCCGCCGCCGCCTGCGGCCTTGATGATCACCGGATAACCGACGCGGGCGGCAGTTTTGATGATTTCATCGGCATCGTCCGACAGGGCGCCATCGGAACCGGGCACGCACGGCACCTTGGCTTCGAGCATGGCCTGCTTGGCGGCAACCTTGTCGCCCATCAGGCGAATGTTGTCGGGGCGCGGGCCAATGAAGGCGAAGCCGGAGGACTCGACCCGTTCGGCAAAGTTGGCGTTCTCCGACAGAAAGCCATAACCGGGATGGATCGCAGCGGCATCGGTGACTTCGGCGGCAGCGATGATCGATGGCACATGCAGATAGCTATGGGTCGACGAAGCCGGGCCGATGCAGACGGATTCGTCGGCCAGTTTCACGTATTTGGCATCCCGGTCCGCTTCCGAATACACGGCGACCGTCTTGATGCCCATTTCGCGGCAGGCGCGCTGGATGCGCAGGGCAATTTCACCCCGGTTGGCGATGAGTATTTTTTCGAACATGTGTTTGTGGAGGCTAGAAACGCAGGGTTAGGGGGAGGTCAGCATGCGCTGAATCAATCCATCTAACGCCGGGTCGCTAACGCCTGGCCCCTTAATTAAGCAATGACAAACAGCGGCTCGCCGTATTCCACCGGCTGGCCGTTTTCAACCAGGATGGCCTTGATGACGCCCCCTTGATCGGTTTCGATTTCGTTCAATAGCTTCATCGCTTCGATGATGCATATCGTGTCGCCCGCGTTCACGCTTTGACCGACTTCGGCAAAGTTCTTGGAGCCGGGGGCGGGTGCGCGATAAAAAGTGCCGACCATGGGCGAGCGTACAACGTGGCCTTCGGGGATGGCGTCTTCTGCCGGCGCTGCAACTACCGGCGCGGCAACAGGTGCCGGCGCGTGCATCATCTGCGGCGCGTGCGACATCATCATCGGCGCGCCGGCAATGCTCTTGGCAATGCGGACTTTTTCTTCACCCTCGGTGATTTCCAGCTCGGCAATGCCCGAGGCTTCAACCAAATCAATGAGCTTTTTCAGTTTTCTGAGATCCATGGGAGGTCCTGTTTTGGATGTGGCGCAGGGCATATTCCAGCGCCAGTTCGTAGCCTTGCGCGCCCAGTCCGGACACCACGCCGACCGCCAGGTCGGAAAAATACGAGTGGTGGCGGAAAGATTCGCGCGCGTAAATGTTTGAAAGATGAATCTCAACAAAAGGGATGGCGGTGGCAGCCAGCGCGTCTCGCATGGCAACGCTGGTGTGCGTGTAACCCGCCGGGTTGATGATGATGAAGTCGGCGTGATCGCGCGCGGCCTGGTGGATGCGTTCGATCAAGGCGCCTTCGTGATTGTGCTGAAAGGTTTCGACGAGTGCGCCTGCCGCTTCCCCGCGACCCACCAAATCCTGATTGATGTCGTCGAGGGTGGCAACGCCGTAGTGTTGCGGTTCGCGGCTGCCCAATAAATTCAGATTGGGGCCATGCAAAACCAGAACATGGGGGCGCAGACTGTGGGCCGATTTGGCCGCGGCGCGGCCGGTTCGTTTAGTCGTCATGTCCGCAAGTCTGCCGTAAATGGGGGGTAATTGTCTAGATATTGACGCTAAATCACAACTATGAGTCTATTTTGCTTAAGCGCCCAATTTGCGCAATGCGGTTTCCAGCGTGGCATGGGGCAGCCGGCCTAAATGCGTTAAAACGATGTTGCCGTGACGGTCGAACACTATGGTGTAGGGTAGCGCACCACTCGGATTGCCGAGTTGACGGGTAAGGCTGTGGGCAGCGCCTTCGCCAATCAGGATCGGGTAGTTGACAGGTTGTTTTTGCAGAAATTGAGCGACGTTAGCCACATTATCAATGGCGATGCCGACAAACTCCACACCTTTTTGGTGATGCTGCTCGCGCAATGCCACAAAGTCCGGCATTTCCTCGCGGCAGGGCGCGCACCAGCTGGCCCAGAAATTCAATACCACGATTTGGCCGCGCCATTGTGCAAGCGACTGGGGCTGCCCCTGCACGTCAGGAAAACTCAGTTTCCATAGCGCAGCGACGGCGGGTGCCTCGGGTGTCTGCGGCGCATAACGCGTCTGCGCCAGCCAGACACCCGCCACTAATGCGGCCAGCGCCAGGGGGATGAAATAAAGCCATTTTTTTTGCATGGGCGTGTTCGCCGCACAGCATATCGCCCCGCGCGCGGGGCGATATTGGTGCTTCAGGCGTTCCTGGTTGTGCGGATGGGGGCGTTGCCGGCTCAGCTATCGTGGCGTGTGCGTGCAACTCCCGGGTTCATCATCCGCTTTGTGCCATCTGGACGAAGGGGCCGCACTTTTCCGGCAGGGTGCGCGGTTTATAGGGTGCCGTAGGAGTGTAATCCGGACAGGAACATGTTGACGCCGATGAAAGCGAATGTGGTGATGAACAGGCCGACCACCGCCCACCATGCCAGCATCGGCCCGCGCAGGCCCTTGACCAGACGGATATGCAGCCAGGCAGCGTAGTTCAGCCACACGATCAGCGCCCAGGTTTCCTTCGGATCCCACGACCAGTAGCCGCCCCAGGCTTCGGCGGCCCACATCGCACCGAGTATGGTCGCGATGGTGAAGAAGGCAAAACCGATCGCGATCGACTTGTACATGACATCGTCGATCACTTCCAGCTTGGGCAGGCGGCTGGCGAGGATGCCGCGCTGAGCCAGCAGATAGGCGACGCCGAGCATGGCGGCGATGGAGAAGCCGCCGTAGCCGATGAAGTTGGCCGGTACGTGGATTTTCATCCACCAGGATTTGAGCGCGGGCACCAGCGGCTGGATTTCGTGCGCGCCGCGGTCGAAGGTGTACCACAGGATGAAGCCGACTGCGGCCGAAATGATCAGCAGCACGAAGGCGCCCATCTGGCGGGTCTGGTAGCGGGCTTCGTAATACAGACACATCATCGCGGTGATGAGGGCGAACAGGACGAACACCTCGTACAGATTGGACACCGGGATATGGCCGACGTCGGTGCCGATGAGGTAGGACTCGTACCAGCGCACCATCAGGCCGATGAATCCCATGGCGACAGCGGACCAGGTTAGTACGCTGGCGGTTTTGAGCGTGAACTCGGATCGGGACAGCAAGCCTGCCCAGTAGCTCAGCGTGGCGAACCCGAACAGCGCACACATCCACATGATGGCGGCCTGGCTGGAGATCAGGTATTTGAGGAAGAAGGCCTCTTCCATGCGTGCCAGGTTGCCCTGGTACTGGCTGATCGAAAACAGGCTGATCGCGCCGACCACGATAAACAGCACACGAAAAGGCTTCCAGAACCAGCCGAATACCGAAATGGCAGGAATGGCTGTGAGCAGGATGCCTTTTTCATAGATATCCATGTACTCGCCAAAACGCGACAGGGTATAAAGCCCGCCGGCAGCAACAATGGCGGCAAACAGCCAGTCAAACCACGACAGGCGTTTCAGTAACGGGGCAGGTTGATTTAGTGCGAGTTCCATGATGCTCTCTCCGGGTTGTTGTGACGGGCGTGGACGGTTATTTTGCGAGCGTGTCCAGCGCCTGCGAGTGTCGTGAAAATTCTTTCTCGAAATCAATGGTGTGCTTGGCGGATGACATCGCCAGCAGCGCGTGGCCTGGTTTGATGCGTAACCAGACCCGACGCTCGCGCACATAGAGCATGAAGAATACGCCGAGCGTCAGCAAAAGCGAACCGAAATAGACCACGTTCTTGCCGGGCGAGCGGGTGAGCTGCAGGCCGCTGGCCTTGACCTCGTCGTACTGGGCCAGTTGCAGGTAGATCGGCGCGCCATAAACGAACATGTCGCTCACGCTGTTGAGGGTGTCGCGCACCAGCCAGCCGGTGACGTCGTCGGCCTTGGGGGGGGGTAATCCGTTCTGCCGGTTGGCGATTTGCAACGCCTCGAACGCGGCCAGTTCCAGAATGCGCAGATAGGTGCCGGCCGCTTTTTCACCCTCGGTAGCAGGGACTTTTTCCTCGATGAACTTGCCCAATGACTGAAATCCGCCTTCGGCAAACAACGCCAGCACCTGGGTGGCGCTGAACTTCAGCTTGTCCTCGATTTCGGTATTCCAGGCATTTTGTGGTAGCGCCTGACGGGCAAAGCGGGCAGCGATTTCGGGACGCAATTCCGGGTTCAGCAAGGCGCCGCGCAGCCGCATGAAGCTGTCGATGTCTCCCCCGGCATCAAGCGGCATACGCATATAGCGGAAGGCATCGTTCGGCGATTCGCGTACCCCTGACATCAAATACCAGCGGCCGTCCAGCTCCAGCGGCAGCATGTAATTGCTGAATTCCAGCGCTTGCCCGCGCGCATCGCGCAGCTTGTACTGGAAACTCGGGCCGACATTGCGCAGATGCTTGTTATCGCTGACCGGGCTGCCACCGAGCACACTCATGGTGTCGCCTGCCGCCTGTATTTCGCCGCCCATGTTTTCAATGTTGAATGGACGGAAATCATTGAACTCGACCGTGTAGTCGCCGGCCGCGCTGGCTAATGCCGTGTTCTGGTGCACCGTTCCGGATACATCGAAATATTCGGCTGTGGGCGAAAACAGGTTCCAGCCGCGCAGGGAAAGGCGGGTGCCACCATCGGCAAAACTGGCCTGGTAAATCGCGACGCCGTCGTGGATCAGCGGGTAGTTGACGGCGATTGTCGCTTCGCGGATTTTGTTGCCGGCGTGGTCGAACAGTTCGAGGTCGCTTTCAAAGCTTTTGGGCTGACCGGTCGTGTAATGCTCGATGCGGAACTGTTTCAGCCCCACGGTGAAGGGCAGTTCCTGCACCAGATAGCCGTCGGCCACATTCAGAAAAGCGACGTCCGCGCTGGAGCCCTCGGGGATCTGTACGCTGCCGCGAAACGAGGGGTTGGATGGCGTCAGGCGTGAAATGGCAGGCACCTGGCTTTGCGGAATGTCGCGCGTTTCGATTTTCTTGTAGCCCAACACTTGCTGGACCTTGAATATCAGATTGCCATCCATCAGGCCGCCGACCAAGATCATCACGATGGACGAGTGCGCCAGAAAATAACCGAGACGGTTCCAGCTGCCGGCCTTGGCAGCCAGCAACACCCCGCCCTCGCGCGGCAGGTTTTTTACCTTGTAGCCCTGACCCTCCAGATAGCGTTGTGCGCTGGCGGCGAGCGCCTCAGGCGGGTGCGCGGTGGCTGCTTCGTGCTTGTGCTTGAACGCGTTAAGCGACTGTTCGGTGACGTGCTCGCGAAAGCTTTTCATCTCGCGCGCAAAGTTCGGTGCGTTGCGGGTAATGCAGACGCTGACGGAGACAATAAGGAAAGCCAGAATGAGCAGAAACCAGGAGGCCTGGTAGACGTCGTACAACCCCAGTTTTTCATACACTTCGAACCAGAATGGGCCGAGCTGGATGAGGTAGTTGTTGTAGGGCTCGGCCTGTTTCAGCACCGTGCCGATAATTGAGGCGACCGCCAATATGGACAGCAGACTGATGGCAAAGCGCATCGAACTCATCAGTTCGAATACGGATTTACCAAAGGAGTGGGAGGCAGTATTCATAGTGGCGGCAATACCCTTGACGGGCACAAAATAAAGAAGGGTGACTCACGCCACCCTTCCATCGACTCAGGTGCGGCCGATAAGTTTACCCGCAAGGGGCAGGCCGTGGATGTAAAGCCGCTAAAGCGTCAACTCCACGCTCTACCCGCAAGGGGCAGGCCGTGGATGTCCCCGCAAGGGGCAGGCCATGACTGTAAAGCTGCTAAAGCAGCAACATTCATGCACTAAAGCCGATAAATCGGCAACATCCACGCTCTACCGCAAGCCTTGAATATATGACGCCACGGCTTTCATATCCGCATCCGTCATCTTGGCGGCGATGGTGCGCATCATCTTGGCGCCATCATTTGAACGCGTGCCGAGGCGGAACTCGTTCAGCTGGGCGTAGATGTAGTCGCCGTGCTGCCCGGCCAGACGCGGGAACTGGGCGGGAATGCCCAACCCTTGCGCACCGTGACAGGAAGCGCAGGCCGGCACGCCCGCACCCAACACGCCGCCGCGATAGATTTTCTGACCGTGCAGCGCCAGTTCCTGATCCTTGGAGGTGCCGGGTTTGGGCTGCTGGGCGCTGTAGTACGCGGCCAGGTTCAGCATGTCCTGCGGGCTGAGGCCGGCGGAAATGCCACCCATCACCGCATTCTTGCGCTCACCCGATTTGAAATCGACGAGCTGCTTGTTGATGTATTCAACATTGAGGCCAGCCAGCTTGGGATTGGCGGCAGCAGCGCTGTTGCCGTCCACTGCATGACATGCGGCACACATCTGGTTGACAATGCTTTCAGCTGCCTTGGGATCGCCTTTGCTGGCGGATGGGGCGGCGAAAGCGGAAGTGGCGGCCAATACGGCAACCATAGAGACGACGAGTTTCATCAAATGCTCCTGAAGCTTGCAAAACTTGGGAAAACGGGTAGTTTAGCGGTAACTAATATGACTGCCAAGCCCGTGCTCAATCGCGCCCACTTCCATACCTCGGTCGCCCAACTGCGCGATTTGCCCTATAGCCGCGCCGAAGTTGCGTTTGCCGGGAGATCCAACGCCGGGAAATCGAGCGCAATCAATTTGCTGACACGCATTAATCGGTTAGCTTATACCTCCAAAACACCGGGTCGGACCCAATTAATCAACTTTTTTGAGTTGGATACCGACATCTATCTGGTCGATCTGCCGGGTTATGGGTACGCGAAAGTGCCGCCGGCGGTGAAGGCCAAATGGGAAAATCTGCTGTCGCGCTATCTTCAGGAACGTGATGCGCTGGTCGGGATGGTGCTGATCATGGACGCGCGCCATCCGCTGACCCCGCTGGACAAGCAGATGCTTGCCTGGTTTACCCCTACCGGCAAGCCGGTACATATCCTGCTGTCCAAGGCCGACAAACTGTCCAATAGCGAGAAAGTACTGACCCTGCGCCGCGTCAAGCAGGAACTCGCTGCGCTGGATGGCGTCACCGTCCAGTTATTTTCCAGCCTGTCCCGCCTGGGTGCCGAAGATGCCGCCGCCTTGATCGAAGCCTGGCTGTTGAAGGCGCAGCAAAGCGACACGCTGCCGGCCGAAGAATAGTCGACGACCCTTATAGGTAAGCCCATTCTCATTCGTGCGGCGCGCAAACAAAAAGCCCCGACCAAGGGAAGGGCCGGGGCTGAAAAATGCCTTAAGGGGATTAAGGCATCCCGCTCAGGGAGGAGAAGCGGGAAGACGATACAAGACCGTCTTGCTTCATTGAGCGGTCCTGTTCAGAATTAGTTCCATACCACAATGTAAATTCTTGGGAGATGTTTTGAACCTGCCATTGAGTCAATTCCCGGCAAGCCGCATGCGGCGGATGCGACGCGATGACTTCTCGCGCCGCCTGATGTGTGAACACACACTTACGGCCAATGATCTGATTTACCCGGTGTTTGTTCTGGAGGGTCAAAACAAACGGGAATCAGTGGCCTCAATGCCTGGCGTCGAGCGGCTGTCGATCGATTTGTTGCTGCCGGTGGCAGAGGAGTGCGTGCAACTGGGCATTCCTGCGCTGGCACTGTTCCCGGTTATTGATGCCCGTTTGAAGACCCTGGGCGCGGAAGAAGCGCTCAACCCGGATGGTCTCGTCCCTCGCACCGTGGTCGCGCTGAAAGCCCGCTTTCCCGAACTGGGCATCATCACCGATATCGCGCTGGACCCTTATACCAGCCATGGCCAGGATGGCCTGATCGACGAAAGTGGCTATGTGATGAACGACGAGACGGTGAGTGTGCTGGCTCAGCAGGCCGTCGTGCATGCTCAGGCGGGCGCCGACATTGTTGCGCCGTCCGACATGATGGATGGCCGTGTGGCTGCACTGCGGGCCGCCCTGGAAGGCGCAGGCCTTATCCATACGCGAATCTTGGCCTATGCTGCCAAGTACGCGTCCAGCTTCTACGGCCCGTTTCGCGACGCGGTGGGTTCTGCAGCCAATCTGGGGAAAGGCAACAAGCACACCTACCAGATGGACCCGGCCAACAGTGATGAGGCTTTGTGGGAAGTCGGGATGGATTTGCAAGAAGGCGCTGACATGGTCATGATCAAACCGGGCATGCCTTACCTGGATGTGATTCGCCGGGTCAAGGATGCCTATGGTGCGCCGACCTATGCGTATCAGGTCAGCGGCGAGTACGCCATGCTGAAAGCCGCGGCACAGAACGGCTGGCTGGACGAAAAAGCGTGCGTGCTGGAAGCCCTGCTGGCCTTTAAGCGGGCCGGCGCGGATGGCGTCCTGACTTATTTTGCGCGCGATGCGGCGCGGTGGATAAACAATGCTTAAATCAAGCTCCGATTAAGTTTCCGCCCATTTTCTCCGTATAACAGGCGTACACAATTGAATACTCAGGTAGATAGCTTGCTCGGATTTAACAGACCAAGTTATGACAGGAAAAATGTCAGAAAAGCGTAAGTTCCCTTTTGGTTCTAGAAACTGGCGAAAAACCCCAGATGAATGGGACAACACGATTATTGCCGTGTCGCCCTACACCCTTAAAGATCTGGTCATGATTCCGGGTGACGAGGATCGTCAACCGCAGCCTGAGTCCATAGAAGAACAAAATTTCAAAATTCGACTGGCGCACTCACAGGAGCGCGTCAACAATGCCAGCATGTTGATCCAGCGCATGTACATGAAGCGTGGTTATGATGTGCCGGGCATGCTAAAAGTGCCAGACCGGATTACGTTGATGGCCTCGCAGAACGAGGCTGTTGTCGGGACCTTGACCCTCGGAATTGATTCGGGCAATCGGCTGATGGCCGATGAAAACTACAAAAAAGAAGTTGATCAACTCAGGGATGAGGGATGCAAGATCTGCGAATTAACAAAATTTGCGGTAGATCAAGTACGCGGGTCGAAGCGCGTCCTTGCGGGTCTTTTCCATATTGCTTATATCTATGGGCGCGTCCTGCATAATCAGACGGATGTGGTGATAGAAGTCACTCCCAGGCACGCTCTTTTCTACAAGCGCATGCTTGGATTTGAGCCGTTTGGTGAGGAACGCCTCAATACCCGTGTCCATACTATGGGCGTACTGTTGCGGCTGAAAATCGATTACGTCGATCAACAAATAGCTATATGGGGTGGGAAAACAGATGCCAATGCTGCCAAATCAGAGCGTTCACTCTATCCGTACTTTTTCTCTAAAGATGATGAGACGGGGATAGTCCAGCGTCTTTTAAGGGGCGACTAAGCTCATTCAGATGTCAGATTTCGAATACAACACAGCCTTTTCAAGGAATATAGGCTGGGTCACCGACGCGGAACAACAAACGTTGCGCAATGCCCGCGTCGCAATTGCCGGAATGGGTGGGGTGGGGGGCGTTCACCTCCTGACGCTTGTGCGCATGGGCGTCGGTAAATTCAACATCGCCGACTTCGACACCTTCGATCAAGTCAACTTCAACCGGCAAGTGGGTGCAAGCATGCGTACCTTGGGTCATGCCAAGGTCGAAGTCATGGCTGGACAGGCGCTGGACATCAACCCGGAACTGGATATCCGGTCATTTCCTCATGGCATCAGCGAAGAGAATCTGGATGATTTCTTCAAGGATGTCGACCTTTATGTGGATGGCCTGGATTTTTTTGTGTTTGAGGCACGGGAGGCTGTTTACCGTGCCTGCGAGCGGCTAAAAATTCCAGCGGTCATCGCTGCCCCGCTGGGCATGGGGGTGGCAATCGTCAACATATTGCCGGGACAGATGACCTTCGAGGAGTATTTCCGCTTTTCGGGCAGGTCTGATGAAGAAAAAGCCCTACTCTTTTTGTTGGGTCTCTCCCCTGCCATGCTGCAAAGAGGCTATTTGGTGGACCGTTCGACCGTTGATCTTGCAGCACAGCGCGGCCCTTCCACGGCAATGGCATGCCAGTTATGCGCCGGTGCCGCAGCTACTGAAGCGCTCAAAATTCTGTTGAAACGTGGAAAAGTGCTGGCAGTGCCCTACGGCTGTCAGTTTGATGCATACCAGAATAAATTTACCCGGACGTGGCGGCCGGGTGGGAACCGCAATCCCATGCAACGATTGGGCCTCGCGATAGCACGCCGACAGTTGGCTTTCATCAAGGCCCAGCGCTGAAAGTTAGTTTAGGTGGGCAGCTCTGGTTTTCGCGCCAGCACGTTATAGCAGTTCCCGGAAACGTCCTCGGAAACCATCTCAAACCCCGCGTCGAGTAGCTTCTTGCGGATATCCTCCTTTTCGTATGGCATGTATAGAATGCCTTTGCGTATTCCCCAGTGGTTAATCCGTTCGGCAATCCATTTCAATGGCCGCGGGCCACGCGGGTAAAGCAGCACATTAGTAGCAAACGTCGCGCCTGGCTTCAATACCCGGTAAATGTCGAGCAGGGCCCCATCCACATCCGGCAGACAATGAATGGCGTTGGCGATATTGGTGCTGTCAAAGCTGGCATCCGGGTAGGGTAGGTGAGCCGCATCGGCCAGCCGCAATTCAATCAGCGGATTGCCGGAAAAACGGTGAATCGCTCCCGCCAGCATGGATTCGGCGTAATCCACCCCCACGATATGAACCTCGGGGAGCTTTTTCCACTTCCGCCAGCGCAGGAGGATATCCAGCAGGGTGCCGGAACCGCAGGCGATTTCGATGTGCCGGGGGCCAAAATTCCGTCCAAAATGCCGGATCTGTGCGGCAAGCGTGCTGTTATATGAAAAAGTCAGGATGAAGAAGCCGCGTACGTCATACCACCAAGGTGGGGAATCGTAGGCGGCGGCGATCTCGTCGCGGGTTTTGCCTGTACGTGTTGATTTCGAATTCATCGGGCCTCCATATCTGTAAATTGTAGCGACAAAGATAGCCAAGACTTTAATCTGCGCTGGAAGCGAGGCACGTCTAACGAATTTAGTGCTTGCCCGCCCCAAAAAACGTAGCGTTTGTGGAGGGAGAGCAGAATTCCAAATCGGGAATTCTCGTGGGCCTAAAGCGTAGCGAGTGTCGAAAAACTTTACAGAAGGCAGACCTTGGTCTGCCAGTCATGGTTTATTGCATTGTTTTTATTGGAGTTTTTTGTCCTGGCATAGCGTGTGCTTATTGTTAGGCATGCCGAGTCTGCGGCTATGTGGCTTAAACAAGTACCATTAACAAATACCATTAGGAGATTTACCATGAAAAGAACTCTGATATCCCTGGCAATTGCCGGCGCGCTCAGCCTCGGTAGCGTTGTCCAAGCTGCAGAATTCGCCGATTTTACTGTAGATGAAACCGCGTTTGGCGGTGGTCTGGTAAATGCTGACAAGCTGAACGGTGGTTACTCTGAAAGGATTACTTTTGGGGCAGGCGGTGCATTTGTGACCAACGCTTATGGGAATTTCGGCCAGTACTTCTCCAATGAAGGGACCGTGCTGGAATCTTCCGTAATTAACAGCGGCTATGCATTGTATGCGTTGTTCGACGCGACCGGCTTTGCCGTTCCGCTGGTTCCCGGCCTAACCCAGTTCAACGCAACGGGCGGCGGCTTCAGTCTGTATATCGACCCGGGCATGAACACAACCAAGGCTCTGGGTGCTACAGGTGCTGATCCGATCACGTTGGGCAACGCAGGCGATGACTATAAGATCGCTTTTGCAAGCCTCATGACGAGTGGCACGGGTGTCCTCGTGGCAGGTGTGGGTGGTTTCTTCGACCTGGTTTTCGCCGACTTCACGCTTGTCGACCCTGAAGGCAAAAACTTCTTCGTGTCACCCGATCCCTTCTACCTGCGCGTCAACGTGGACGGTGACTTTGATAGCTTCCTCGTTGCGGGCACCCAGACAGTTACGGGTGATCTGAGCGCTGTGTTCCAGGTTCCGGAGCCGGGCAGCATTGCACTGCTGGGCATGGGTTTGCTGGGCATGGGCTTGAGCCTGCGCCGTCGCAAGGCGGCCTGATCGGCGTCTGTTTCGGAAGTTTTATACAGAAAAGCCCCGGCTTCGGTCGGGGCTTTTTGTCGTCTGTGGGGCGGAGCAAGGCTGTCTGTTTGTAACTTCATGCTTGCCTGTTAAAAGGCGGCTCATGACAATCAGGTTGGGCTTGTCGGAATTTTTTACACCCTGTTCCGGGGAAGACTATACCTTCCCAAGGAAGGGGGCACGGAGGAAGCGGGGCATAAGCGGGGCATTAAACCCCTGAGGTACCGCCGTTCCGTTAAAGCGTGGCCAGCATTTTTCGTGCGGCCTCGGCTTCTGCAAAGTTGGGCTGCTTGGCCAGCAGGCTCTGTAGTTCCTTTTTCGCTTGAAGCGTGTCGCCACTCCGTGCCAGGGCAACGGCGTAGTGATAGTGCATTGCTGCGGTCCGAGGGGTGGACGAAACAGCCTTTTTCAGGAGTTCCAGGCCTGATGCAACCTGCCCTTTTTCGACCAAAATCCAGCCCAGCGTATCTTGGATGCCCGGCTCATTGGGCGCGAGCTTGAGTGCGCGCTCTGCAGTGGCTTGGGCGCGCTTGTCCTGCTCGCGCTGGTAAAGACTGGCCAAGTTGTTCACGTAGGTGGCGCGGTTGGGTTCAAGGCGGACCAGATATTCATACTGCGCGATGGCGTTCCGATTGCGCCGGGTGACCATGTAATACTCGGCAGCATAGGCGCGCACGTACTTGTCTTCCGGGTGCAACTTAAGCCAGCCCGCCAGCTGCTTATCTACGCTTACCGTATTACCGGAAAAATGAAGCGCGCGCAGAAGCTTGACGACTCCGCTTGAGGATTGGCCGTGACTCAGGGCTCGCTCGTACCAGGTTACCGCCTGTGCAGGCTGGCCTTGGGCAACCGACACATCGCCTTCGCGCTCGTACCCCAAAGGCGATTTGGGCTGGTTGGCCTGGAATTTCCGGGCGATCTGCAATGCGGCCTCGAACTTGCGATCGGACAATTCCAGTTGCAGCAAGGCATCCTGTACCGCAGGGTTTGCGGGCTCCAGTTCCAGTGCCTTAAGCAGGGTGGAACGGGCAGGACCTGCCTGATTGTTGACGAGTTGGGCGCGTGCCAATCGTAACCGGACTTCGGCAGACTGGGGGGCGAGTTCTGCCAGTTTCTTATAGGTGGATAGTGCGCCGTTCACATCGTCCGAGACCAGTTGAATGTTGCCCAGTGTGCTCAGTGCGGCGACATGATTCGGATGGGCATCTTTCGCTTGGCGGGCATATACCAGAGCCTTGGCGGTCTCACCCTGACGCAGGTAAAAATCGCTTAGCAGGACAAGGGGTTTCAGTGCGCTGGGCGCGGCCTTGTTTGCCTGCTCCAGCCGCGCCAGATGTTCCTGGGCGTTACCGCCACGCGCAGCCAGTGAGGCCAGACCGAGCATGGCGTTGAGATTGGTTTTGTCAACTTGTAGCACGGATTCGAAACGTTGTTTGGCGGCGGCCGGCTGCTTGTCGTGCAAGTCCAGTTCAGCCAGGTTGGCCGCTGAGGGGAAGTGGCCAGGATCCAGTTTGAGCGCCTGTTCGAAGCTTTCGCGGGCCTTGGCAAAATGCTGCTGACTGAGGTACACCACCCCGCGGTAATTCCAGGGTTCAGGGCTGTTCGGCGCTTTCTTTTCGAGGACGGCGATGCTGGCGAGGGCGCTGTCGTAATTCCGCTGCTGGATATGGCCGAGAATCAGCGACCTGTCGGCGCCCTTCCACTCCGGGTCGAGTTCAGAAGCGGCCATCAAATCCGAGAGGGCGCGTTTATCGCCTTCGCTCAGCCGGGCGATCCCCAGTTGGGCGCGAATTCCGGCGTTGTCCGGGCTGAGCGCGGCCGCTTTTTCGAGGTAACTGCTGGCTGCAGCAAAGTTCTTTTGCGCCAGAGCGATGTCGCTCGCAATGATGAGGACGGCCGCATCGCTGGATTGTTCGGGATTCAGCAGCGCCAGCGTTTCAGCTGCCAGCGCGGTATTTCCTTGTTGCAGGCGAGCGGCTGCCAGCAGGCGGATGGCGTAGGTATGCCGCGGCCAGTTTTGTACCACTTTGGCAAGGTAGGATTCCGCAGTCTGCATGTTGCCTAGACTGAATTCAATAGCCCCGCCCAGCAGTATGGAGGGCACATAACCGGGGGCGGTCTGAAGGGAGTGAGCGAGATGCTCGCGCGCCACTTCCAGTTTCTTTTCGTTAAACGCCAGCAGCGCCTGCACGTAATCGCTCATGAAATGCTTGGGATACAAAGTACGCATGCGTTCCACATCCTTGTGCGCGGCCTTGAAGTCATGCAGCGCGATCAGCAAGGAGGCGCGTTCGACAAGGGCGCCCAGACTGGCATTGTTGGCCTTAAGCGCGTTGTCGAGCGCGGTGCGGGCTGCCTGAGACTGATTTTGCGAGCGCTCCAGCCTGGACAGCATGATCCAGGCTTCGACTGAACGCGGCTCAAGCTTGATCGCTTGCAGCAGGGCGAGCCGTGCCTCGCTGACTTTGTTTTGGGCAAAATCGCAGGCGGCGATGCCCGTAAGCGCCTTGTGCCACTGGGGGTCGGCCTGATTCGCCTCATGATAAAGCGCGCAGCCTTCCGCAAATTTGCGTAACCCCAGCAGGGCATCGCCGCGAAGTTGCAGGATGCGTGCCCTGTCACGCGGGTTGGCATCATTGGTCACCTGCAACTCGTTGAGCACGCGCTGATAATCTTTGGTGAGAATCAGGGCTTCGCCACGCAGAGGGTTAATAACGGCTTTGCTCACCCCCAGGCTGCGGGCCCTCTCGAACTCCTTCGCGGCGTTATCGCCCAGCTTGAAATCAAGGTAGGTTTCCCCGAGCATCAGGCGCGCTTGTGGATTGTCGGGTGATTTCTGAATCGCATTCTTGAGTTCGATGACCATCCCTTTTAGGTTGCCTTCTGCATTCATGTCCTTAGCGCGCTGGATATGTTCTTCGGCTGAGACATTAGCGGCACGTCCGCAGCCAGACATGGGTGTCAGTGCAAACAAGAGGGCTGCGGCAAGGGGGGCTAGACGGGAAGGCAGGGAAGTGGAAACCAGATTCATCAGGAAGGGCCCTTAATAGTTGGTGGATAACTTGGCCTGCAGTTTGTGGGCGGCGTCCAGCGCGCTGAATGTACGTCCGCTGCTAAGCAGAACATCCAGTTCGCGGCGAGCGCGCAGGGTGTCGCCCGAAAGATAAAGTGCATAGGCAAGATGCCATTGAATGTCCGCATTGTCGGGCGCGGCTGCATTGGCTTTGCGCAGAAATTCCAAGCTCTTTTGTGCTTGGCCGTTGTTGGCCAGCACCCAGCCGTAGGTGTCAAGGACCGAGGGGTTGCCGGGCTGAAGTTTTAGCGCTTGCTCGGCAAAGGACAACGCCCGCTTATCGCGGGCTTCAAGCAGCGCCCAAGCCAAATTGTTGAGAACGACAAGATTGTTTGGGTTGCCATGGTTCAGCACTAGGTAGTGTTCGGAGGCGGCCCTGTACTGATTGCGATTGATTAAGCTTTCGGCCAGCGCGGCACGGATGCTGGCGTCTTTCGGGTGGCTGGCAAGCCAGGTGATGAGGCGTTTTTCGCCTTCTTCGGGGCGCTGGGTGGCGTTGAAAACTTGCAGTTGGCGGACGAGTAGTGCGCCGGAAGGTTGGATTTTGTGTGCGCGCTCGTATGCTGCGAGCGCGGCGGAATAGTCCTTGCGCGCAAACGCGGCATCGCCTTCTAGAATGAAACCCGCCGGATTGTCGGGCTTTTGCTGCTGCACTTGCTTGGCGAGTTTTTGCGCCTCATCAAAGCGTGCACCCTGAATCTCGATACCCCCCAGCATCAGTTGAGCGTCCAGGAAGTCAGGCTGGATGCGTAGGGCGTCTTGCAGGGTTTTGCGTGCACTGGCGAGGTCTTTGGCAACGATCTGGGCGTTCGCAAGCTTGATCAGGGGGATGGCCTGACCGGGCTGGCGTTCGACCAGTTTGCGGTAGCTGCCCAGCGCGTTGGTGGTGTCGCCCAGCGCCAGTTGGGTGGTGCCGAGCAGATCGAGTGCGGCGGGGTTGTCAGGTTGAGCGTTGACGGCTTCACGCGCCACGGCGAGCGCTTTGTTCTTGTCGCCTTTGGCCAGTAGGTAGCGGGCTAGCGCGATCCGCGGCTGCAGTGCCTGGGGATGGGCGGAGGCGGCTTTTTCCAGCCAGTTGACGTAGTTTTTTTCATCTTTGTCGAGCAGGCTCAGATCGGCCAGCGCGAGCATCGCGTTGAGGTGCTTGGGGTCGGCCTTGAGGATGCCCTCAAAGCGGCTTTTTGCGGCAGCGGGCTGCTTATCCTTGAGGTCGAGTTGCGCCAGGTTGGCCGCAGCGGGGAAGAATGCAGGATCGAGCTTGAGCGCCTGGCTGAAGCTGTTGCGTGCGCGGGCCAGGTCCTGCTTGCCGAGGTAAGCAGCGCCCCGGTAGTTCCAGGTCAACGGGCTGGCGGACTGCTTCTTCTCAAGTGCGGCGATGCTTTGCAACGCGGCATCAAATTCTTTCTTCTTGAGCTGGTTGAGGATGATGAATGTGTCGGCCCGGCTGTTGGCGCCTTCCATTTCGGCGGCGGCTTGCAGATCAGCCATGGCGCGGCTGTCGCCCTGAGCCAGGCGGGAAATGCCGAGTTCGGTGCGTATGGCAGCATTGTCAGGATTACGCTGGGCGGCTTGCTCGAAATACGACGATGCTTGAGAAAAATCTTTCTTGGCCAGGGCGATTTCGCCCGCAACGACCAGCGCGCCGGCGTCTGGATTGGCCGATCTAAGCGCTGGAGCCAAGGTTCGCACTGCATCGTCCGGGCGGCCCAGGCGTAATTGCGAAGCGGCCAGCAGGCGCAACGCGTAAAGGTTATTTGGTGCTGCTTTGACCACCTTGTTGAGATACGCTTCGGCAGTTTGCAGGTTGCCGAGTGCGTATTCGATCGAGCCGCCCAGCAACAGCGCGGGCACGAAACCGGGCGCGGCCTTCAACACGGCTGCCAGATGGTCGCGTGCAATTTCGGTTTTCTTTTCGCGAAAATCGATCAGCGCCTCGGTGTAGCGCGCTTGCAGGTTGCCGGGGGCGACCTTGAGTGCGGCGTCGACTTCCTTGCGCGCCTCATCCAGTTTGTTGTCGGCGATGGCAATGCCCGCCAGTGCCAGTCGGGCACCGGTATGCCGGGGGTCGATTTGGAGGACTTCACGATAGATCGCGGCGGCTTCAACCGGCTTTTTGGTGGCGCGCAGCAGGTCGCCCTTCAGCAACAGGCTGTCGCGGTGTTTGGGGTCGATGCGCAAAGCCTGGTCGAGTTCCTGCATGGCCTTTTCAGCATCGCCGTCAGACAGCGCCAATTGGGCCAGCGTCAGATGGACATCGACATTGTCGGGCGCGGCTTGCATTGCGCCCTGTATCGTTTTGCGCGCTTCTTCCTTGCGGCCTAATCCGAGTTCAGCCGTGGCGCGGAGGGCATGCAGCGTGGCGGCATCTGAGTTGCTGTCGGTCGGGGCGGGCAGCTCATCCAGTACTCGCTGGTATTCACGCTGCCCGAGCACTGCGCGGGCAATCATCGGATTGACGGTGCTTGCTGCATAGCCGGCTTCACGGGCACGCCGGAACTCTTTTTCGGCGCTGGGCATGTCATTCTGTTCGAGATATAACTTGCCCAGCTCATAACGTGCATTGGCGTTTTTGTCGTCTGCGGCAACCGCGTTTTTGAGCTGGATGGTTGCTGCTTTCAGGTCGCCTTTGGCGATGCTTTCTTTTGCCTGGTTAAGGAGCGACTCGCTATTTTCCCCACCGCAGGCGGCAAGCCCGAGACATAGCAAGCAGGTGAGCAGCAAGCGGTTTGGTCGGGCGGTACACGGGTGTGAAAATAGGAGCATTAAAGAAATCCTGTTTAGAATAATGTGTTACACATTCAACAACAATGCGGATCGTTCGACAGTATATCGCTCCTTTTTACCGATAAACTGGTATGCCATTACGATATCCAGGGAACGCACCAGATGAATCAGCAAAACTTAAGCCACCGGTTTCGCTCGTCTGTTATTTTGTTATTGCTGTTGGCGGGCGGCTTCACTTTGATGGCGTCCGCCATGGCCGACGACGCATTGCTTTTGGCGCAGCGCGTTTACGATCGTCCCAACGGCCGCGATCTGTCCACGCTGGGCCGCATGGTGCTGACCGAAAAAGGACGGGCGCCACGCATCCGCGAAATCGTGACTTACCGGCTTGACAAATCGGGCGGCGAAACCGCCAACCTGATTCGCTTTCTCGATCCGGAAGATATCGCGGGAACCGGTCTTCTAAGTGTAGATAAAGCCGATGGCACTACAGACCAGTGGCTTTATCTTCCCGCGCTCGACCGGGTGCGGCGTATTTCAAGCGACCGCAAGGGCGGGCGCTTTGTGGGTTCCGACCTGTATTTCGAGGATATGCAGGAACGGAAACCTTCGAAAGACCGCCACCACTTGTTGGGCAAGCAAATAGAAAACGGCATTCTCTGCGATGTGCTCGAAAGCGTGCCGCTGGATGCTGACGATTCTGCATACAAAAAGCGCATCAGCTGGGTCGATCCGGCCACTGCCATCCTGCAACGAGTGGATTATTTCGAGAAAGACACCAGCACCCCTGGCAAGCGTTGGCTGCTGCGCGGAAAAAAGCGTAATCAGGGCTACTGGACCTTGACCGACAGCCGCATGATTGATCTTGCGAGCGGCCACGAAACCCGCATGGTTGTTGATGTCGCGTTGTATGACCAAAAACTTCCGTCCAAACTATTTACTTCACAAACCTTGGCTGATGAAAGCCTGGAATCGGAATATCGCCCATGAAAAACATGTTGCTGAGCTTGAGTCTGTCGCTCATCGTTTTGCCAGTCTATGCTTCTGATGGATTGCCTCCGGTTCGTGTTGACGCGCAAGTCACAACCGAAGATCTGCTGCCGCCGCGCACTCCGAAACGTAAGCCACGTGCGGCGTCAACTGAAGCCGCGCCCGCCGTAACTGGGCCAATGGTCAACGCTGCGGACGATCTGCCGCCTCCAACCGCGCGCAGTCGTAAACCGAGGGCGCGCGGCTTCCAGCCCACACTCAAATATGGCGTCGACGACCTGCTACTGGAAACGGGTGGTTTGCCCGATGCGGCGGAAGCGGACACCTATTCCACCCTGCGCATCAGTCCTTATGTCTTGTGGCAGCCCAGCCGAAACTGGGAGTTCCGTGCCGGCGCGCGGCTCGACGGCATGATGCAGGACGGCGGCCGCGCCGATCACCGCGAAATGCTAGCTGACTACAGTGATACTTATGTGCGTTACCGCAATGGCGATACCCGCTTGACCCTGGGCGCGCAGACCATTATTTGGGGCCGTGCCGATGCAATTCCATTAGCTGACCGCGTCAGCCGTGTCGACTTGACGCGCTTTGCACTGGACGGTCTGTCCGACCGTCGCCGTGCGCAGCTCGCCGCGCGCTGGGAGCATAACTTTGGTGACTACAAGCTGGACGCAGTCTGGTTGCCGGCATTCCGTGGCGCGCAACTGCCCGATGTCGCCAGTATCTGGAGCCCGATTAACCGTACCACCGGACAGGTTATCGGCATTGCGCCTAGTCCGGAACTGGCAACGTTGGTGGGCACCGCGCGTATCGATAAAGACGAACATGGCAGTGGTGGTGGCGCGCTGCGTCTCACCAAGACCGGTGCGCCGTTCGATTTTGGCGTAACCCTGGCGCGTACCCGGCAGTCGTTGCCGTATTATCGGACGGACCCGCTCGGACCGACGCTTACCGCAGTGCATCCGTTCAACACTTTCGTCGGCGCCGACCTGGAACTGGTGAGCGGCGGCCTCACCTGGCGCATGGAAGCGGGTTACACCGACAATGTGCCGGTAACCCTGGCCACCACGGCGATGGACAGCACACATTCGCTCGACTGGATCGGCGCGCTCGAATTCTTCCCCGGCGGCAAGGACACCCGTGTCAACCTGCAACTGGTCGCACATGCGCTGCAAACTGATCGAAACATTCTGGAGCTGAAGGAATATTACGGCGCCAATGGCGAAGTCGAGACCAGTTTCAGCCAGGGGCGCTGGAAGGCCGGCCTGCGCTTTGCCGCCGGCTTTAACGTACGCGACATCTACCTCAGCCCTAAACTCGGTTATGTAGGCTGGGAGCCGCATGAACTGTATATTTCAGCACACTACTTCGACGGTGAGTCGCGTACCTTGGGTGGCTTCCAACAGGATCATTCGCTGATCACGTTGGGCCTGCACACCAAGTTCTGAACATACGGATGCCCTGAGAATGTTGAAGCATTGGCTCAGTGGACGCCGCATGCTACCGCCTTGGCTGGCGTTGGCCATGCTGCTTGGCATTCAGCTAGTGTCGTTACCATTTCTTCTCAAGCTGCATTTCAATAACGCACCGGACATCTACGCACCACTCGATTCGCCCACACTCCAACTACGCGAATCGCTATTCAAAGAGTTCCCCAACGACGAAGCCATCATTGTCCTGTTTGAGGGCGACACGCTTTATACCTCCGAATTTCTTGCCGCACTCAATCGCGCGGCACAAAAAATGGCTGAGCACCCTGCGGTTGACCGGGTGCTGACGCTGACTACGGTGGAACACATCGACTCCACCGACGATGGTTTTGCCGTGTCCTTGCTGGTTGATCCCAAGAATTTGGACGCACGCACGCCAGCACAATGGAAAGCCCGCGTGATAGGCGACACCTTTGCGGCGGGGCTCATTGCCTCGCGTGATGGTCATGCCGTCGCACTGGTCGTGCGCCCCAAAACCATTAAAGAAAGCCTGGTCCGCCGCGATATCCAGATTGCACTAGAGGCTGCTATCACGGCCGAGAAGCTATCGCCCTACCATACAGCCACTGCCGGCACGGTAGCGCAAACGGTTGAGGAATTGCGCTCTATTTTGCGCGACAGTGCCATTTTCATCCCGCTTACTGTCGCCATCGGCCTGGCATTGATGTGGTGGGTTGTTGGGCGAGTGCGGCCTGTGATCATAGGTGGTCTGGCCATGGGGACGGTCGTTTCGGTCAGCGTGGCTGGAATTATCGTGTCCGGCCAACCCTACACGCCAATCACTGCGATGATCCCTACCCTGATGGCAGCGTACACCACGGCCACATTGCTGCATTTTTATGCGGCTATCCAGCGCGCGCGCATCGCCCTTTTGTCTCGCCCGCAACGTATCGCGCGCGCGCTGAAAGAAACACTCATACCGGGTCTCTTTAATGTACTGACCACTGGCGCGGGGATGCTTAGCCTTTTGTGGGTGGACATTCCGCCAGTGCAGGCCTTTGGCCTGTCGGGTTCCATCGGCACGCTGGTGGTCTTTGTTGTGGTTTTCATTCTTGTGCCACCCATTCTGGTGAAATGGGACACGCCGCGCTGGCCGCGCCGCCGTTCCGGGCTGGCGTACGCTCGCCATGTCGCGGCAGCGGTGGCCGTATTCAGCCTGCGTAATGCGAAGGCAGTTCTGGCGAGCACCATCGTAATCGTACTGGTGACCATCCCGCTGGTTATGCAAGTGAAGGTGGAGTCCAACCTGATCGAGTTTTTCGCACCTGATCACAGCATTAGCCGCAGTACCGCCCGCGTGGAAAACAAACTTGCCGGCGTCACTGGACTGGAGGTTGTCCTCACCGGCATGACGCGTGACAGCTTGAAAGTCCCGGCTACGCTGGCACAAATAAAGTCCCTGCAAATTTGGTTGGAACAGCAGCCTGAAATTGACCGCAGTTTTTCACTGGTCGACGTGATTGAGGAAATGAATCGCGCACTCAGTGGTGAAGAGCTCGGCCCCAACTCCCTGCCGAACAGCCGTAAGCTGATCGAACAGCTGCTATTGATTTACGACGGCAAAGACTTGTACGAACTGGTCAATCGTGAATTCCAGCGTGGTCGAATCACGCTTAATCTCAACGTCCACGGCGCCAATGAAATCAGTCGGGCAATCGAGCGGATACGGGCGCATATTGCTGCCCACCCCATAACTGGCGTGGACACCCAGATATCTGGCTACGGACAATTGTTTGCGGACCAGACGGATCGCATCGTCACTGGCCAGGTCAAGAGCTTTGTCTCAGCATTTCTGCAAATCCTGCTGCTGATGGCACTATTGTTCCGCTCGTTCCGTGGTGCGTTGATTTGCCTGGTGCCCAATCTGGCGCCGCTGTTTTTCATTTTCGTGGTGATGGGCACGACGGGAATTGCACTGGATGTGGCGACGGTTCTGATCGCAGGCGTGATTCTCGGCATCACAGTGGACGACACCATTCATCTGTATCACGGTTATCTGCACCGCATCCGCCACGGCGTCAGTCCGGTGTTCGCTATCGTCCGTAGTGTGGAAAGCTCGGGCCGCGCGGTGATCGCCATTTCGGTGATTCTGGTGGCGCAATTCAGTCTGCTGGGCTTGTCCGATTTTAGACCCACAGCCCATTTCGGTATGCTTTGCGCCGTGGGTCTGCTCGCAGGCCAAATCTTCGAATTGCTGCTGATGCCCGCCTTGTTGGGGCTGCGCCACCGGGCGCGGTGACACTCTGACGTGCCGGCTTACTTCATGCCGATTTTCGCCATCAGGTCGTATAGCGTCGGGCGCGTGATGCCCAACAATTCTGCTGTTTGGGCGATATTGCCCTCGCTGCGTGCAAGCGCCTGACTGATCGCCAGCCGCTCGGCGTTTTCACGCGCCTGCCGCAGATTCAGAAGTTGCGGCGCAGCCTGGCCGGCATTGAGTCCAAGATCGGCTGCGGTGATCTGATTGCCGTCGGCCATGATGGTGGCGCGCTTGATCAGATTTTCCATTTCGCGGACGTTGCCTGGCCAACTGTGGGTTTCGAGCGAGCCCAGTGCATCGGCGGTAAAGCCTCGGATGTTGCGCCCCATTTCCTGGGTGTTGCGTTCCAGAAAAGCCTGTGCCAACAGGACGGCATCTCCCGGACGGTTACGCAGCGGCGGAATCTTCACGGAGATTTCGGATAGCCGGTAGTACAAATCTTCGCGAAAGCTGCCTTCGCGAATCATGTTGGACAGGTCGCGATGGGTGGCGCACACGATGCGCACATCGACCGGAATTTCGCCACGACCGCCGAGGCGTTCAATGACACGCTCCTGCAGGAAGCGCAGCAGCTTGGCTTGCAGCGGCATCGGCAGGTCGCCAATTTCATCGAGGAACAAGGTGCCTTCGTTGGCGTATTCGATCCGTCCGATGGTTTGCTTGGCGGCACCGGTGAAGGCGCCTTTTTCATAACCGAACAACTCGGATTCCAGCAAGGTATCGGGAATGGCGGCGCAATTGATGGCAACAAAGCGCTTGCCGGCGCGTGGCGACAGTTCGTGAACGCCTCGCGCCAGCACCTCCTTGCCGGTGCCGGATTCGCCCAGCAGAAGGACGGTGACATTGGCTGGAGCGACTTTTTCTACCGTGCGGCAGATTTCCAGCATGGGTTCGCTGCTGGTGATCAGCCCCTGCAGGGGCGAACCCCGTTGCCGGGATATCAGCTGCCGGTTTTCTGCCTCCAGTGCGTGGACATGCAATGCGCGTGAAATCATCAGTGCCAGCACATCGGGCTCGAAAGGCTTCTGGAAGAAGTCGTATGCGCCCAACTGGATAGCTTGTACTGCATTGCTGCGATCGAGGTTGCCGGTGACGACAATGATTTTGGTTGCGGGTGCCAGGGACAGAATTTCCTGTAATGCAGCCAGCCCTTCGGTGGCGCCATCGGCATCGGGGGGTAGCCCCAAGTCGAGCAGTACGACAGGGGGCTCATGCCGGCGGAGCTGAGCAATGGCGCTGTCGCGGTCAGCTGCAACGACCAGTTCATAATCAGAAAGACTCCATTTGAGCTGCTTTTGCAACCCGGGGTCGTCTTCCACCAGCAATATTGTTTGTTTGGCGTCGCTCATGCGGCGTCTCCTCCGGCTTGTGAATTATTGTCCAGCGGCAGGCTGAGGCGAAACCGGGTGCCGCTCCCCGGTGTGCTGTTTACTCGCAGAGTGCCACCTAACGCGCGCACGGTTTCGCGGCACTCATAGGCGCCGATACCCATGCCGGCGCCTTTGGTGGAATCAAAAGGCTGGAACAAGCGGGTACGGATAAAGGTTTCATCCATGCCGCTACCTGTATCGATGATTTCGATGATGGCTTGTCCGGATGCCTCGAATCCACGCAGGGTAACTTGACCGGTTGAGGGGGTGGCCTCAAGCGCATTTTGCAGCAGGTGGCCAATTGCGCGGGTGAGTCGTTCGCGCTCGGCATACACTCGCAAGTTGGCGGACGGGCGTTCAAGAACCGGTTTTAATTTGAATGCGTGTTTACTGGCGACAGCCTCTTCCAGAATGTCCAGCAATGTCACCGATTGCGAGCGTGCTTCATCGTTTCCCCGACGCAATTGCGTAAGCACCTTGTTCATACGGGTGACGGCATTCTCCACGGTGACCAGCATGTCGGCCTGGAATTCCGGGTTGTGCTGGTGTTTTTCGGCATTGGCCAACAGCAGCGACAGTTGTGCGATCAAATTCTTCAGGTCATGAATGACAAATGTGGTGGTGCGGTTGAACGATTCGAACTGGCGCGCCACGATGAGCTGGTTGGATGCGCGCATTTGGGCCAGGTGTGCTGCGGCTTGGCGTGCTGCGACCTTGAGGAGGTCGCTTACCTCCCAATTGAAATTGGCTTTGCCCAGAGAGTGCTTCAGTACGACGAACCCCAGCAGTTCTTCGTGGAGCATCAATGGGACCACCAACCAGGCATCGTTAGCCTGTTTTATCCAGGCAGGTGCGTCGAGGTCGCCGTAGAGGTCTCGCCGGGTTTTCATCTCGTCCAGATCCAGTATCCATTGTTTATCAGCGAGCCAATGAATGAAGTGGGAGTCGGTGGGCTCAGTGCCCTGAATGTCGCTCCAGTTCCAGTGGTTGGCACGCTGAAAACCTGCCTGGCCCTCATGCATCCACAAGGCGCCACCCGGGCTGTCGAGCAGCCGGGCCAGTGCTTCTACAGCGCGTTCGCCCATCTGATCGCCGGTATGGCCTTCGGTGAGGGTGCGGGTGAATTTCAACCATTCTTCCCGGTAATCGTAGCGATAGCTGAAAAAGTGCTTGGATAGAAAAACCCGCAAACGGGCGCGCAAAGTGCCTGAAAACATCAGTAGCACCAGCAGCATGGCGGCGGCAAAGAGGAACACGGTTTGCACCACATCGCCCCATTCACCACCAAACAGGCGCAGGTAGTAGCCTGCGCCCGCTATCAGCAACAAATAGATCCCCGCCCCCAGCAGGCTGGCGGTATGAAAAGCCATGCTGCGTGACAAGCCGACCGGTGCGGCCCATTCCGGATTGCGGGCAGCGGAAACGGCGATCAGCGGCGCCACCATGGCAACGACATAGCCGCGTGCTGCCCACACCTGGGCATCCAGAGCGTTGAATAGTGCAGCGTTGGCGTAGAGATAAAAATCATAGACGAACAGGCCGCCCAGCCCAAGACACAGAAACTTGATCGCCCAACGATCTTCCGGACGGGTGCTGCGGTAGACCTGCTCAATCAGCACCAAGCCCATCACGGACAGCAGCACCAACCCAAGGTTGCCGGCCCATTGCGCCAAGACTGGCTGGGTGGGGGCGATGAAAGGTATCGCGCTGGAAACGAGCAGCCCAATGACCAGAGCGCCACTCAGGGTGCGGATGAATCGCAGCGGCAAGGGCAGGATCGCGCCCGTGGGCAGTCGTAGATGCAGGATATACAGCAGTAATGATAGCCAGGCACCATTACGTGCCACCTCGGCAGCGAAACTGAGCACGGGCGGGAGCTTGCCTAATGCAGTCAGCGCGGATAGGCCTCCCCACAAAGTACTGAGGCAGGTGGCCAGTACCAGCAAACGTCCGTGCGGACGCTGTTTCCAACTGGCAATAATGAGTCCGGAAAGCCCTAAATAGGACAGCATTGCTAGCCCATAACCTACTGCAGCCAGGATAAGCAGGGTGGCAAACATGGCGGCGCGTCAGGGGCGCGCGATTAGCGCACGCCCTTTCCCCACAACACCACTTGTGCGGTCTGAAACAGGATCATGAGGTCGAGAAACAGGCTGTGGTTTTTGACGTAGTAAAGGTCATATTGAAGCTTGTGCATGGCATCTTCGTCGGTTGCCCCGTAGGGGTAGCGTACTTGTGCCCAGCCAGTGATGCCGGGTTTGACCGTGTGACGGACGCCGTAATAGGGAATCTTCTGGGTCAGGTCCTGCACGAAATAGGGGCGTTCGGGGCGCGGTCCAACAAAGCTCATGTTGCCGAAGAACACGTTGAAAACCTGCGGCAGTTCATCAATGCGCGTACGCCGGATAAATCGCCCGGTAAAGGTGACCCGGCTGTCATTTTGGCGCGCCCATCTGGGTTTCCCATCTTTTTCCGCATCGACACACATGCTGCGAAACTTGAAAATGGTGAAATTGTCGCCCCCTTGTCCAACGCGTTCCTGACGATACAACACGGGCCCGGGGCTTTCCAGTTTGATCATCAGAGCGGTGAGTAACATGACGGGCAGGCTTACCGTTAGCAGGGCCGCGCTGATCACCAGGTCAAACAGGCGCTTGATGGTGTCGCGCAAGATGCCCTGATGAAAGCCTTCAGCCAGAATCATCCAGCTGGCATTCAATGAATCGAGTTGCAAATGACCATTTTCGCGCTCGAAGAAGCTGGACAATTCCAGGATGCGGATGCCGCGCAGCTTGCATCTAAGGAGGTCCTGCACGGGAATGCCACCATCGCGGCGATCGCGCACCGCCAGGATGATTTCACTGATCTGCAGACGGGTAACCAGGTCGGACAAGGATTCCTCGGTGTCGAGAATCCGGACATGATCGACGAAATGATGACTCCCGCTCATGGGAACATAGCCGATCACCTCGGTATTGCTGGCGTGACCGCGGTCAGTCAGCAGGCTTTCGATCTGGGCGGCGCGGCTGCCGGTGCCAATAACCAGTGCCCGGGCCTTGAACGCGCCCACCCGCGACCAGCGCAAGAACAACGTGCGGCTTAGCAAGATGCCCAGCAGGGCCAGGCCAAACGAAAGCAGAAAGGCTCCCCGGCCGACCAGCAAGACGGGGAAGACGTAAAACAGCAGGCTCATGGCCAGCAAGCCAATGCCGAAACACAGGCTGAGGCGTTGCAGCAATACGCGCGCCCCGCCCTGCCATTCAAGGTCATACAGGCCGCTGGCGGTCATCAGTCCCAGCATGACTGCCGTGAATGTCAGGGCCTTGGGCAGCAGCGGGGTTAATTCCGGCGGGATTGCCCCGACTTCCAGAAAGCGCGCGCTGACGCCCGCGTAGATGGCGCCGCCCAATATCAGGGCTTCGACCAATACCAGTATCAATAAATTAAGGGGCACATAGTGCCGAAAGAACCGGATCACAGGCGTTCGCTCAATTGAGTCATGGGGAACTGATCAGCATCATCCATGCCAGCACGGCTATTCGGCGCGCAGATCAATTCAAGGCCCGCACTTGGGTCAGGCGCAGCCGGCGCGGCCTGCCGTCTGCCTGCAACCGCTTCATGCTACGCAGGTCGGTGGCGGGATAAACAACCAGATCAACCGGGGCGCGGGGGTCTTGAATGATGAAGCGTGGGTAGACCTTCCCGGGGGTGTCGCTGATTCTGTACTCGGCGCTCTGATAGGGTGTTGTCAGGCGCATCAACAGGAATTCGACTTCTTTCTGGTCATCGGTGAAGAGTTGCAGGTTGATGTCGGAGTTTCTGCCCGCGGTCCCGTTGAGTACCGGGCCGGTCAAATGCGGGTCGAATTCCGCCAGCTGTTCCATGTATTCAATGGCGACCTGGCGCAGCAACGTCACCTGCGTTCGCGTTTCATCAGCCTGATAAAGTGCTTGATAGCTCCGCAACGCCTCATCGATCTGCTGATTGTCGGGCAGGTTGTCACTGTCGGGCGCGCCTAACTGGCGCGCAGCCTTGCGTTTGGCACTGCCGTAATCCAGGCTTCCATCTTCTGCCAGTATGCGTGCCGCCACATGTGCAATGCGGCGACGCATGTCCTGGTTTTTCATATGGGCGTGCCGACGGTAACCGGCGCTTTGGTCGGCGTGCCCGGCGACGGTTTGATCCCGGCTGGGGCCTGGTTAGGCGGCAATGTGGGTGCGGGTTTTGACGGCGGGGTAAGTGCAGGTTTGGCCGGGATGACGGGGGCGACATTTCCGGGAACTACCTGAGTGGGTTTGGTCGTCGTAACGGGAACCTGAACGGATGGAACCGCGGGCGTGGATTTTTCCGCAATGGCGGGCTCGGCAACTTGACCGGGCACGGCGAAATCATCGGATTCGGTGTTCCATTCCACCGCTGACGCATCGGGAGGCGGAAATTCCTGATAAAAATATTCCGTCATGCTGGGCCTGGCAATGCCTAGCACCGTGTCGATCACCGACTCGGATACACGTGTACCCGTATCGGGATCGATTTGCGCCGAAATGATGCCGCCAGGCATGGCCCAGCCTTTTTGTGGGACGCCTTTGAGTGCGGTCCCCATGAAATTCATCCATATCGGCAGGGCCGACTGTGAGCCAGTTTCGCTACGACCCAGTGAGCGCGGCTGGTCGTAACCCATCCATGCGATCGCTACCAGATCAGGGCTGAAACCCGCGAACCAGGTGTCGCGCGCATCATTGGTGGTGCCCGTTTTGCCTGCAATGTCGCTGCGGCCCAACTGGCCCGCGCGGGCGGCGGTGCCATAGCGGACCACATCCTGCATCATGTTGGTCATGAGCCAGGCATTGCGCGGATCGATCACCCGCGGGGCGTTCCCCCCCACTTTTTGCGGGCTGGATTGCATCAGCAGGCGTCCGTTCTTGTCATACACTTTGTCTATGAGATAAGGGTTAACGCTGAAACCGCCGTTGGCGAATACCCCATAAGCCGCAGCCATCTGCAGCGGCGTGACGCTGCCCGCGCCCAGCGCCATGGTCAGGTAAGGCGGGTGGCGTGCCGGATCAAAGCCAAAACGGCGGATATAGTCGCGTGCGTAATAGGGTCCGATGGCTTGCAAAATACGCACAGAAACCAGGTTAAGCGACTTGGTGAGTGCCGTGCGTATGCGCACGGGTTCACCGCTGCTGCTGTCGTAGTTTTTGGGTTCCCAAGCGGTACCGCCGGCTTCTTCGGCTGTGAGCGAGATGGGTGCGTTGTCGATCATCGAGGCCGGAGTCAGGCCTTTTTCCAGCGCGGCCGAATAGATGAACGGCTTGAAGCTTGAGCCCGGTTGACGCCATGCCTGGGTCACACGGTTGAATTTATTGCGGTTGAAATCAAATCCGCCGACCAGTGCCGTAATGGCGCCGTCTTCGGGATTTACCGCAACCAGTGCCGCTTCCACTTCCGGTAGTTGTGCCAGCCGCCATTGCGATTTGCTGCCGGCTAATTGCACGCGCACCACTGCACCCGGCTCAAGCTGACGCCCTTTCTTGCCGGCAGCCCAGTTCGCGACCCACTTGAGCGAGTTGCCTGTTATCTCAACTACGGTTCCGTCATGTAGCTGCGCACGGATTTGTTTGGGCGTAGCGCCGAGGACGACGGCTGGCAACAAGTCGCTGACAGGGGCGATGTCATCCAGCAGATCAACGATGGCTGCGTCTCGTGCGGCCTTGTCGGCAGGCAGGCTGATCTGTTTATCCGGTCCGCGATAACCATGGCGCAGATCGTAATCGGCGATGCCCTGCCACACCGCCTGATTGGCGGAGGCTTGTTGCGCCTTTTTCAATGTGGTTACGACTTTGATGCCCGTACTGTAGATGGATTCGCCGTACTTTTCGAACAGGGTTTGGCGCACCATTTCTGCCGCGTAGTCAGCGGTCACATCCGTTTGCTGACGTGTCTGGCGGATCACCAGTTTTTGGTTGACGGCGGCTTGCCAGGTTGGCTGGTCGATGAATTTGAGTGTGCGCATGCGTTTGAGCACATATTCCTGGCGTGACTTTGCGCGCGGAAAGTTAACCACCGGATTGTAGCGTGAGGGCGCCTTGGGCAGCCCCGCCAACATGGCGAACTCGGCGAGTGACAACTCGCGCATGGTTTTTCCGAAGTAAGCACGTGCGGCAGCCTCAAAACCGTAGGCGCGCTGACCAAGATAGATCTGGTTGATGTAGAGCTCGAGAATCTTGTCCTTCGATAAATTGTGTTCGATTTTCATCGCCAGCATGGCTTCGGACAGCTTGCGGGTCAGCGTTTTCTCGTTCGACAGAAAGAAATTGCGTGCGACCTGCATGGTGATGGTCGATGCGCCTTCCTTGGCGCCGCCGGACATCAGGTTTGATGCGGCTGCGCGCAGCACGCCCAGCGTATCCACGCCGCCGTGGGAATAGAAGCGCTCATCCTCGGCGGCGATGATGGCCTGCTTCATGTAGTCGGGCACCTTGTCGATGGTGATGAAGGCGCGTCGCTCCTCGCCGAATTCGCCAATCAACGCGCCATCCGAGGTGTATACCCGCAGTGGGAGCTTGGGTTTGTAGTCGGTCAGCGCCTCAAGTGGCGGAAGGTTGGGATAGATCAGTGCGGCAGCCAATCCTGCCAGTGCCGTACCCACCACGCCCAAACTAACAGCCAGGGCGATTGCGTAATGCCACCATTTCGAAAACATCGGGTTCCTTATTGCTGAGATGGCAGAAATCCCCAGATAACTTGCGCCGATTGACCCGGTCCCGTCTGGGGATGTGCAGCGGATTCATCTCAATAACCCGCTGTTTGAATTGATGTTTGCTGCAATTAAAGCGCATTGCTTGCCTTGTACTGTAAGGCAAGCTGCCATCCTGACTCAAACGCCTTGGCGCTGAAATGAAACAGCGTGCCTAAAGTTTCCGCCGATTATAGGCGTTAGTGGTGTTGGAAATTGGACACATGTGTTCAACTCTTGCAGCGTGGCGAGAAAAAAACTGTTAAAAACCGTGTGTTGTTGCTAGCATCTCAAAATAACACTAAGAAACAGCGCCAACTCACCGAAGCGTAAAGGAAAACTCTTGCACCTGAATATCAACGTGGATTGGCTGTCTGCCAAAGGCTTGCCGATCATTGGACTGGACATCAGCACGACTGCGGTCAAGCTGGTGGAATTGTCCGATGCCGGCAAAGGGATGCTGCGGATCGAGCGCTATATTATCGAGCCCTTGCCCAAGGATGCGGTGATGGATGGCAATATCGCCAACCTCGATCAAGTGGCTGACACGCTGCGCACCGCCTGGAAAAACCTGGGCTCACGGATCAAGAACGTTGCGCTTGCGTTGCCTTCATCCGCTGTGATCACCAAGAAGATTCTGGCACCCGCCAGCCTGAAAGGACTGGACTTGGAAAACCAGGTCGAAGCCGAGGCCAATCAGGTGATTCCTTTCTCGCTGGATGAAGTGAATCTGGACTTCCAGGTGCTTGGCGCCTCGCCCGGCAGTCCTGATGACGTGCAAATACTGCTTGCCGCTGCGCGCAAGGAAAAAGTCGAAGATCGCGTGGCGGTGGCTGAGGCGGCTGGACTGACGGCCCTCATCATGGATGTCGAGTCGTTTGCTTCGCAAACGGCTTATGAGCAAATATCCCACCTGCTTCCAAGTGGCGGTGCCGGCCAGACCGTAGCAATCATCGATATCGGTGCGCAGAACATGCACATCAACATTCTCCATGACAACGAGTCGGTTTACCTGCGCGAACACGGGTTTGGCGGCAACCAGCTCAACAATGAAATTTCGCGACGTTATGGCATGACCAGCGAAGAGGCTGAAAATGCCAAGCGCAAGGGAACGCTGCCAGAAACTTATGACGTCGAAGTGCTGCAGCCCTACGGTGAGACCCTGGCAATGGAAATCGGCCGGGCACTGCAACTTTTTACGACATCCACACAATATCGCAAGGTCGATCAGGTTTTGCTGGCAGGTGGCGGCGCCATGATCCCGGGCATTGATGCGGTCGTCGGACAACGCATTGGAATGCCGACACTGGTCGTCAATCCGTTTGCCAATATGGCGGTCGGCTCGAAAATCAAGCCCCAGGCGCTGACTGCCGATGCCCCGTCCTTGTTTGTCGCCTGCGGCCTCGCCATGCGGAGGTTTGACCCCCAATGATTCGGATTAACCTTCTCCCTCACCGAGAACTTGCGCGCGCGGCTCGGCGGCGCCAGTTCAACATTCTTCTCGGCATGGCTGTCGCCGCGGGTGTCTTCATTGTTCTGCTCGGCCACAGTTTTATCGCTGCGAGCCAGTCGACGCAGGATGCGCGGAATGCGTTCCTTGATCAGGAAATCGCCAAACTCGATATCCAGATCAGCGAAATCAAGAAAATTCGCGAACAAACCCAGGCGTTGCTGGCGCGTAAACAAGTTGTTGAAACCTTGCAATCCAATCGTACAGAAGTGGTGCATTTGTTTGACCAGATGATACGGCTGCTGCCAGAGGGCTTGTACCTTAACTCTTTCAGTCAATCCGGGAATGTGGTTACGCTGAGCGGCTATACCCAATCGAGCGCGCGCGTTTCCACGCTGATGCGGAATCTGGAGAGTTCACCCTGGTTTGATTCGGTCAATTTGGTCGAAATCAAGTCGGCTACGGTCAATAACCTGCGTGCCAACGAGTTTGTCCTGACGGTCAAGCAAACACCACAACAAACCACAGATACGCAGAACAAGGGGGGCAAAGCATGACCCTGGACGACCTCAACAATCTTGATCTAAAAACTTTGGCGGACTGGCCGTTAGCGACCAAGCTGGTGGCGCTGGCGGTGTTGTGCGTGGCCATTGTGACGGCGGGCTGGTGGTTTGTTTGGCGCGGCAACATGGAAGCACTGGATGTGACCAAGCAAAAGGAAACCGAACTGAGAGCCGTGTTTACCACCAAGAAAAATCAGGCTATTAATCTGGAGGCCTACACGAAACAGTTGGTGGATATCGAGCAGGCGTTTGGTGCCCTATTGAAACAGCTTCCGAATAAACAGGAAATGGATGCGCTGATCACCGATGTGAACCAGGCGGGTTTGGGACGGGGTTTGCAGTTTGAATTGTTCAGACCCGCGGCGGAAACCGTTTCCGAGTTTTATGCCGAAACACCGATCAGCGTCAAAGTGACCGGGGGTTACCATGACATTGCCGCTTTCGTGAGTGACGTCTCGAAACTGTCCCGAATCGTGACGCTGCACGATATCAAGATGAATCCGGCCAAGGATGGCGTGATGAATATGGACGCAGTTGTCAGAACGTATCGCTATCTGGACGACGAAGAACTCATTTCCCGTAAGCAGAAAGCCAAGGAGCAAGCGAAATGAAGCGCCTGGCCAGTATGGTATTTGTGTTAAGCCTGACCGGCTGCGGTGGCGGCGGAATGGACGATTTGCGGGCCTTCGTTGATGAAACGGGCAAGGATATGCAAGGGAAAATTGAGCCGCTGCCTGAAGTCAAGGCATTTGAACCGTTTACTTACAATGCCTTTGATCTGCCCGATCCATTCAAGCCCAGAAAGCTGTCAAGCGGGGGAGGCGGGGGGATGCAGCCCGACTTGAACCGACCCAAAGAACCTTTGGAAGCATTTTCACTGGAAACGCTGAAAATGGTCGGGATGTTGTCGAAACGCGGGGTAATCCACGCTGTGATCTTGACCCCTGATAAAGCGATTTATCACGTCAAAAAAGGCAATTATGTGGGCCAGAACTTTGGTCTCGTCACGCAGATTAGCGATAGAGAAGTTTCTTTGCGTGAGATTGTTCAGGATAGCGCCGGAGATTGGTCCGAACGCACCAGCACCCTGATTTTGCAAGAATGATTTGTAGTACTGAATATCTAAAGAGGCTGACATGAACGCATTGCCCAAAACCATTGTTCGTAGCATTGCCCAGAAACTGTCCCACAAGGGGATCTCAATGCCCTTTTTGGGTACTCCGACTTTCTACAAGCTGAAGCGCGTGAAAGATCGTATGTACCGTCAACTGATCGGGATGGCCCTGCTCACAGGCTTGGTGCTTCCGCTTGCGGTACACGCGGCTGACATGCCGCCCACCGGTAACGCGGTACAGAACGTTGAAACCACCACGCTGCCAGGCGGCAAAGTGGTGGTGCGCGTGACCCTCAAGAAAGCGCTGACCGCGGAGCCTGCCGGATTTACGGTCGGTAACCCCCCACGTATCGCGCTTGATCTGCCGGACACGGGGAATGCGATGGGGCGCAATACGGTTGAAGCCAATTTGGGGCCGCTTACGAGCGTGAACGTGGTGCAGGCAGGGACACGTACTCGCCTCGTGCTTAATTTGAATAAGTCGGTTGAATACGACGCGAAGATTGAAGGCAAAACCTTGATCGTCGCGTTGGGCAATCTCAGCGCGGGCGCAGCGCCGGCAAATGTGAGCCCCCGCTTCGCCGAAGCTGCGCCAGGTGCGGCTTCCCATACTATCCGTGACATTGATTTCCGTCGTGGTGGAGCTGGTGAAGCGCGCATTGTGACGACATTGTCTGATGCACAGACCGGCATCAATATTCGTCAGCAAGCCAATGGCATCGTGGTTGACTTTATCGGTGCGGAGCTGCCCAGAGCGTTGCAACGACGCCTTGATGTGGCTGACTTCGGCACTCCGGTGCAAACCGTTGAGACGTATACATTGGGTGATAACACCCGCATGGTGATACAGCCCAAAGGCGGCTGGGAGTATTCGGCCTATCAGACTGACAACAGCTTCATTGTTGAAGTCAAACAGAGTGATGATGCCCAGAAAAAGACCGCTGACGGCAAGGTCAAATACGTCGGCGAAAAGCTCTCGCTCAATTTCCAGAATGTCGAAGTGCGCTCGGTGCTGCAGGTCATCGCCGACTTCACCGGCCTCAACATCATTGCCAGCGATACCGTAAATGGCAACCTGACATTGCGCCTGAAAGACGTGCCGTGGGATCAGGCGCTCGACCTCATCATGCAGAGCAAGGGCCTGGACAAGCGCCAGAACGGAAACGTGATCTGGATCGCGCCCAAGGACGAACTGATGACCAGAGAGAAACTGGAGTTCGAAGCCAAGTCGGCTGTGGCCGATCTGGAACCTCTGACCACCGAATACATCCAGATGAACTACATGCGGGCGGATGAAGCGCAAACCATGCTGTACGGCTTCGCATCCGGCGCCTTCCTCGCCTCTGCCGGTAACAACTCGGTGAACTGCTCGGCGCAGGCGCAGGGTCTGGGCGGTGCGGCTGCGGCACAGGCCTCGCAGAAAGGCCAGGGAGAAAACGACCAGAAAGTCCTGACCAAGCGCGGCCGTGCGACCTATGAGCTGAAAACCAACACGCTGATCATCACCGACACGGCGCGCAAGATTCAGGAAGTGCGCGAACTGCTCGCACGTCTGGACGTGCCTGCGCGCCAGGTCATGATCGAGGCGCGGGTGGTGGTCGCGACCGATGGCTGGAGCCGTGATCTGGGCGCGCGCTTGGGATTTCAGATGACCAAGGCACCGCAGAGAAGTGTTTTGGGTCATCAGATTGGGGGGGTACCTTCCAGTGCGAACCCTTCGGCTAGCGGACAGGCGCTGCCATCCTCGTTGGACGTGCCGGGCGCTGCTAATCTGGCCTTGTCCTTGCTGAATCTCGCCAACGGCAACCTTCTGAGCCTGGAGTTGCGTGCGCTGGAAGCGGACAACAAGGGGAAGGTGATTTCCAATCCCCGTGTGCTGACGTCCAATCAGAGGCCGGCGGTAATTCTTAACGGCACGCAAATACCGTACGTCACAACCACGGTAAGTGCGGGCGGTGGGGTAACTCAAACAGTCACATTCAAGGACGCTTTCCTATGCTTGCTGGTTGACCCGCAAATTCTTAACAACGATTCGATCATTCTGACGGTCGAAGTGCAAAAAGACGCCGTGCGCAATATCCCGGAAATTACAGGTATCCCCGCAATCGACACCAAGCGGGTCAAGACCCAGGTGCGGGTGAACAATGGAGAGACCCTGGTTTTGGGCGGCATTTTCGATGGTGAGGAAAGCTCATCTGTCAGCAAGGTGCCGCTGTTGGGGGATATTCCAGTGTTCGGCAACCTGTTCAAGACCACAAGCAAGGAAAACAGCAAAACCGAGCTGATTATCTTTATCACACCGCGCATTCTCGACGATCGTCTGTCGATTCGCTGATCGCGATTACCCATTCGAGCGCGGGCTGGCCCCGCGCTTTTTTTCGCCCTGATTTTCTTCTCTCGCCCAACTTACACCGCTGCCCATCAGGGGACTCTCAATTAGAATGGCGCCATGAGCAAGCGAGACAATCTTTTCCTCGTCGGACTGATGGGTGCCGGAAAAACCACGGTGGGACGACTGCTGGCCAGGCATTATGGTTGTGCCTTCCATGACTCGGATCACGAAATCGAGGCACGCACCGGCGTCAAGATTCCGGTTGTTTTCGAAATCGAGGGCGAAGCGGGCTTTCGCAAGCGCGAGGAAGGGGTGATTGCCGAGCTGACGGCCATGACCGGCATTGTGCTGGCCACCGGTGGCGGCGCGGTGCTGTCGTCCGTTACCCGTGAGAATTTGCGGAAAAATGGGGTGGTGATTTACTTGCGTGGAACACCGGAGCATCTGTATGAGCGTACCCGGCACGACCGCAATCGCCCCCTGTTACAAACCGAGGATCCGCTGGCCAGGTTACGTGAGTTATATCAGCAGCGGGACCCGCTGTACCGGGAAGTGGCCGATATCGTGGTGGATACCGGGCGGCAAGGCGTTGCCGGCATGATGCGGGTTCTGTTGGGCAAGCTGGATTTGTTGCGGAGTGGTTTGCCTCCGCCCGATACGGTGGTCTGAATGCTGGACAGGGTCTGCGCGGGGTTGCTCTGTCTGGCGTCTGGCATGGTGTTTGCAGCAGACTACCGTGCGGGTCCTGATGATTACCGCGAACAGCTGCGTCGGCTGCAACCGGGCGATCGATTGCTGCTCAAGGCCGGCGACTATCGTCAGGGCCTACCCTTGCATGAGTTGTCTGGTCGCTCCGGCCAACCCATTATCATCGAAGCGCTTAACCCTTCAGCACCCTTGCCGCGGTTCATCGCGCGGCCGGGGGCCAATACGGTCAGCCTGGTCAATGTGCGTTATCTGATATTGCGCTATCTGGAACTGGATGGTCGCAATGTGCCGGTGGATGCACTCAAGGCTGAAGGCCATAGTCGTTTTGCCGATTTCATTACCCTGGAGCACCTCTTCATCCATGACCATGCAGCTTCGCAGCAAAATGTGGGCATCTCGACCAAATGTCCGGCGCTGGGCTGGGTGGTCAGGAAGAATCGTATCGAGCGAGTCGGCACCGGGATGTACTTTGGCGATTCGGATGGCTCCGACCCCTTTATCGGCGGCCTCATAGAAGCCAATCATGTCTCGCATACGCTGGGTTACAACCTGCAATTCAAACATCAGAAAACACGTCCGCCCGACATCGCAGAGCCTCACGATACGATGATTCGTTATAACGTATTCTCCAAGCAGGACACCTTGCCCGGGCCGCAAGCCCGTCCCAATGTTCTGCTGGGACATTTCCCCTTGGCGGGGCCTGGCAGCGAGGACCGCTATCTGGTCTATGGCAATCTTTTTTTGCCGAATCCGACCGAAGCGCTGCTGCAGGCGGAAGGCCGGATGGCGTTGTATGACAATGCGTTCATCAACGACAGCGGCGATGCGATTCATATCCAGCCGCACAATGACGTGCCGCGTGACATGGCGATTTTTTCCAATACGATACTGGCTTCGGGCACGGGCATCCAGGTGCGCAGGGGCGACAGCACCGCTTATCGTCAGTACGTGATCGCTAACGTCGTGGCGGCCAGCACGCCCCTGCATGGCGGCGAGGCGGCACAAAATGTCACCTTGGCCTATCGACGCGAGCTGGCGAGCGTCCCCGTTCCGGATCTCACCGCGCGTTTGCTGGCGTTAGAGTCTGTGGCGCACGACTTGCCCTCTGGCTTGATGCGCGAATTTTCAGACTATCCTGGTTGGCAAGCAACGGGGCGTCCCGGGGCAAAAATACCCCCCGCCTTGCTGCGTACGCTGGACACTGCGCAACCATGAACCGCGACGTGAAGGCTTCCGGAAATTCCAGCGGCCTGTTGTGGATGGCCGCACTGGCATACACCGTATTTGTTATTTATGGCAGTCTGGTTCCACTGGACTTTCGGCCCATCCCCTGGGGCGAGGCGATTGCACGGTTTGGCGAGATCCCGTTTCTTGAACTGGGTATCGGCTCGCGCGCCGACTGGGTGGCCAATCTTCTGCTATTCATTCCTTTGTCGTTTTTATGGATGAGCGCATTGGTGGCCGGAAAGAGCCGTGTTTTTGGCGTGTTGGCCACGTTGGCGCTGATTCCGGCGGCTACTGCTTTCAGTTTCGGTATCGAGTTTAGCCAGCTGTTTTTCCCGCAACGTACCGTTTCGCAGAATGACATCATGGCCGAGGCGCTGGGTGGTGCCATCGGCGTGCTGGCTTGGTGGGGGGGCGGTCATCGCTTTGTTGGCTGGCTGCAGTCCTGGCAGCACCTTCATGCTCGCGCCGCACTGGCAGAACGTTTGGCCTGGGTGTATTTGGCAGGCGTCTTGACTTATAACGTTCTGCCGCTTGATCTGACCATCAGCCTGGTCGAGATATTCCATAAGTGGCAGAGCGGCAAGCTCAACCTGATTCCGTTTGGACGGCTGCCGGACGATGCCGCCTACGCCCTGTATGAAATCGCCAGCGATGCCCTGATCTGGACACCCCTCGCGCTGCTTTGGCGGCTGGATGGAACGCGCAGCGCATGGCGTGCATGGGGTATGGCATTGGCGACTGCCACCCTGCTGGAGTTTTTACAACTGTTTGTCTACTCGCGCGTGAGCGATGTCACCGACTTGTTTACAGCGGCCGCTGGGGCGGCATTAGGCAGCTTTGTCGGCGGGCGTTTGGCTAAGCGCGAAGCAACCGAGAATCACGCCCTGCCTTGGGCAGCATGGCTGCCATTTGCCTTGGCATTGGGGTGGATGGTCGTGTTGTTATTCGTGTTCTGGTTTCCCTTCGAATTCCGCACTGACGGCGCTTTTATCAAAAGTCGTCTCGATTTTATTTATCGAGTGCCGTTCGAGGTGTATTACTTCGGCACTGAGTATCGTGCCATTACCGAGGTCCTGCGCAAGACCCTATTCTTTGCGCCACTTGGCGGATTGCTGGCATGGGGCGTGGCACGCCAGCCCTGGCGTTGGCGTGGGCCGTTGTTCGCGCTGGCCATGCTGACACTGGCGATGATGCCTGCCATCGTTGAGTTGGGGCAGGTGATGCTGCCCCTTAAAATTGCCGACACCACCGATTGGTTTTTGGCCTGGCTGGGTGGACTCGCGGGCTATTGGGTGGCGCGCCGCATATTGCATGCGCCGCGTCGCGCCATATTTCAAGGAACAACCGATCATCCGCCGGCGCAGACTGCCGCGACTCCGGTAGCCGGAATGCGCTGGCATTTTCCATTGATGATCGCCGGGATGGGGTTGCTGTTTTGGAGCGCGGCGCATGCACCCTTTGTGCCGTACAACGCGCGTGAACTGCTCCGGCAGGATGCCATCTGGTTGTCGGCTTTGCTGCTTGCCGGCGTGTGTTACTGGCTGGCAGTGTGGCCTGTGTGGCTGGCCCGGCTCCAACTATCCGGCGTCCATCGTCTGTGGCAATTGCCGTTGGGTTTGCTGGTTTATGGCGGGGTGTCATTTCTCATGCTGAAAATGGCCGTCCCGGATGAAAGCCTGCATGATGTGGTGGGTAGCCCGGTGTTGGGCTGGGCGGGGCAATGGGAGATCGGGCTGCGCTGGATTGCGCTGGCTGCGATACCGGGTACGTTGTTATATCTGGCTGCGCAAGCCGTTCGACGGTGGCGTGGGCGAAGGCTCGGCGCCATGCAATTCTGGAGCGCGGTTCCAAGTTTGGTGTTGGCGTATTGGGGCGTGGTGATGCAGGCGGGAACTGACAATCTCACCGAGTTGATTGCTGAGCCACAACCGCTGGCTTTTGTGGTGTTATGTGCCTGGCTTTTCACCGTGTTCTTTGCAGCGGCCTTGATCGCTTCGCCCTCGTCCGCGGGCCAGCGCATCCCCCGGTTGGCTGGAGGCCTCATTTCGTTGCCATTGGCTGCATTGTTTCTGTACGTCGGGCTGGCAGGCGAAATCCACAAATATGACCAGCAGTTTTCGGCACTGCAGTTTTTATTGAGCCCGGACCGCCAGCATTACGTCACGCAAACTGTCATCTGGCTGCGCTACGGTGCGTTGCATGTTCTTGTCATTACAGCACTTTCATTCATACAATGGCCATACTTCCGCGCCGCTCAACGGCTTCACTCCCCGGCATCCCATGCATTTCATTGATGTATTCAACGGCGACGCCGACGGTATTTGCGCACTGCATCAGTTGCGTTTGGTCGACCCGATCGAGGCCGATTTGATAACGGGCCCCAAGCGCGATATCAGCTTGCTGGGGCGGGCAAAAGCCGCTGCAGGGGACCGCATCACCGTGCTTGATATCGCGCTGTCAAAAAACCGCGAAGCGCTGGATCAACTTCTCAAGGCGGGTGCGTATGTGCGCTACTTTGACCACCATCAGCCCGGCGATATTCCCTCGCACCCTCATTTCGAACCGCATATTGATACCGATGCCAACACGTGCACCAGCCTCCTGGTCAACCATACTTTGCAAGGTAAACAGTTGGTATGGGCCGTGACTGCTGCGTTTGGTGACAACCTGGCTGATGCGGCGCGTCAGGCTGCCGCGCCGCTCAACCTGTCTGATGGTCAACTGCTTCAACTGAAATCACTGGGTGAATGCCTCAACTACAACGGTTACGGTGAAACGCTCGACGACCTGTTTTACGACCCGGCCGATTTGTATCGCCAGTTGCGCCCATTTTCCAATCCTTTCGCTTTCATTGCCGAGTCGCCCGCCTATCAAACGCTTAAGACCGGTTACCAGAGCGACATGGTCCGCGCCGTCGCCGTAAATGCAACAGAAACGCGCACCGTCGGACGTATTTTCATGCTGCCTGCAGAGAAATGGGCGCGGCGGATTTCCGGCGTGTTGGGTAATCAACTCGCCGTCGATAGCCCCGCACAGGCGCATGCTGTCCTCACGGCCAAGCCATCAGGGGGATATGTGGTGAGTGTTCGCGCCCCGCTGGAAGCCAGGTCAGGTGCGGACGTGCTGTGCAGCCAGTTCGAGACAGGCGGCGGTCGCAAAGGCGCTGCGGGCATCAATCACTTGCCCGAGTCCGAAGTCGATCGATTTGTTACTGCCTTTTATGCAGTTTTCACCCGGAGCTGAACTGTGGATCAATTGATCTCGCCCTACGGCGGCAACCTCGTCAATCTGATTGACCCCGCGAAGACTGAAGCACTCAAGCAAGAGGCTTTCAGTTTGCCCTCGATCGATCTGGATTGGCGTCAGCAATGCGATCTTGAAATGCTGATGACGGGCGCCTACTCACCCCTGACCGGGTTCATGACGCGCGCTCAATGTGCGCAAGTCGAAACCGATCAAAAACTGGATGACGGTACGTTTTGGCCGCTGCCGATTTCCCTGGCTTTTCAGCATCACGCCACGGAAAAAATGAAAACCGGGGACCGTGTTGCGCTACGCGATGGTGAGGGATACATGCTTGCCATTTTGACCATCGCTGATGCGTGGGATGATGCTGGCGTCTGGCATGTGGGCGGAAAGGTTGAAGGCGTTGCATTGCCCCCCCATCCTGATTTTGCATCGCTGCGCGCCACTCCGGCCGAACTGCGCGCCCTGTTTGCGCGCAGAGGCTGGCGGCGTGTGGTGGCCTGGCAGGCACGCCAACCGATGCACCGGGCGCAGTTTGAGTTCTGCCTGAAAAGTGCAATTTCCCACGAAGCCAACCTGTTGTTGCACCCCAAGGCCGGAGGCGACATTACAGATGCGCCCGGTTACTTTGGTTTGGTGCGAAGTTTTATCGCCATTCGTGATCGTTTCCCTGCGGCGACGACCCAGTTATCGCTTTTTCCGGCGCCCCCACGCGAGGCCAGCCCACGTTCACTGCTGCTGCGTGCCATCGTTGCACGAAATTATGGTTGTGCCCTGCTGATTGCAGGAGGCCAACATCTTTCAGATGGAAATTATCGGCGAGGTAAAGACCTTGACGAACACCATGCTGATCATCAGGCGGTGAAACAGGCTGAAATGATTGGCGTAAAGCTGATTGCCTATCCGCGCATGGTGTATGTGGAAGACCGTGCGGAATACCTGCCAGAATCGGAAGCGCCGCCCGGTTCCAGGCTTCTGACCCTGAGCGGAGAAGAGTTCCAGCGGCGCTTGCAGTCCGGTCTGAAAATTCCAGACTGGTATAGCTTTCCCGAAGTGTTGGCCGAACTGAAACGGCAGAATCCCCCGCGTGAGCGTCAGGGCTTCACCGTATTTTTTACCGGTTTGTCCGGTGCAGGGAAGTCCACGCTGGCACGCATGCTGGCGGCGCGTTTGATGGAAACCGGTGGGCGCATGGTGACCCTGCTTGACGGCGACATTGTTCGCCGTAACCTGTCTTCAGAGTTGGGGTTTTCCAAAGCGCATCGCGATATCAATGTGCGCAGGATTGGCTTTGTGGCGTCCGAAATTACGAAAAATTGCGGTATTGCCATCTGTGCACCGATCGCACCGTATAAGCAAACCCGTCGGGATGTGCGGGCGATGATTGAAGCGGTCGGTGGGTTTGTCGAAGTCCATGTCGCCACTCCGATCGAAACCTGCGAAGCACGTGACCGAAAAGGCTTGTATGCCAAGGCTCGGGCAGGGTTGATTCCCGAGTTTACCGGGGTGTCCGATCCCTATGAAGTGCCAGAAAATGCCGAACTGGCGATCGATACCACCAGCCTGGGAATCGAGGAAGCGGTGCAACAAGTCCTACTCAAACTGGAGCACGAGGGGTATTTACGCTGAGCCCTACCACGCCGTACGAACGGGATATTGGCTGATAGCCTCGTCCGGTGTCAGAACCGTCAAACCTTCAGCCACCGCCTGGCATACCAGCATTCGATCAAACGGGTCGTGATGAATGCCCGGCAGCTTGATCAGCGTCAGCACATGCGCTTCCAGTAATGGCAAACTTGCCAGCATGTGATCTTCGCGCTGGCGGCGCACGAACAGGTCAGGTTTTTGTGGCAACGGTAGCTTGTTAATGCCGTGTTTAACCACAATTTCCCAAGCGCTCACCACGGAGAGAAAAACCTCGTTATCGGGATTGCGGATGATTTCCCTTGCCGCTTTGGAGAGCGTGTCGCTGCCTGCAACCAGCCAGAGAAACGTGCATGTATCCAGGAGGTAGCGGTTCAACCCCCGCGCCCCTCGAATGCGGCGATGATCTCATCCGGCAGCGGCTCAAAAAATGCTTTCGGCACAGAAAACTGTCCCTTGAGCAGCCCGATAGGGCGTAGCTTCTTTTGCGGTTGGGGAATCGCGCGGAGCTCGGCCACGGGCTTGTTCCGTTTGCAGATGACCACCGTCACCCCAGCTTCGGCTTGGGCGATGCATTCGGATAAGTGGGCTTTGGCCTGGTTCAGATTCAGCGTAATCATGGTCTCATACTAGACCATGTATAAAACCATAACAAGATGCTGTGCATGTGCAGCTTGAACGGCGGGCTTGGGTGAGCATGGGGTCGACCACCTTGAAACGATAAATGGCTATTTAATGGGGCGATAAAGGAAAAGAGGACGCTACCCTTTTATTCATTATCTCCAGTCTTTTTAGGGCGGCCCTGAGGACGATATTCCAGCAAGCGCCCTGCACGCCTCCCCAATTTCTGAACGAAGCCAGCAGAGCCGCAGGGCAGCCCTTTTTCGACATTTCGCCTCAGCACCTGGATTTCGTCCGCTTCATCTCCCCCGGAAAGCCAGGCTGACCAGTCTTCCATCTCCAGGAAATGCTTGCTCCAGCCAGATTCCAGATTCAGAAGCCCGTCTATTCGTTTGCCGCAATGCGCGGCGGCGCTTGACCAGCGGTAATTCTCTGCACAGCATTCCATACCGGCACGTACCGGGTTGCGTTCCACATAGCGTACCGCCGCCCACAGGTAAGCTTCGTCCAAGGGTGATGAGAAAAACCGACCTTGCCATAAATGCCCCTTCCAACCACGCGCACGGTTGATGCGTTGGGCGTAGCGCATGTGCAGCGGCTTGAACACCCGGTGCAGGCCGTCGTCGGTTGCCGGAACGGCAACCAGGTGGATGTGGTTGGTCATGAGGCAATAGGCGAGTATTTCAACCTCGAATTTCTCGCAGTATTCCTTGAGCCATAACAGATAGGCTGCGCGATCTTCGTCCACGAAAAAAATGTCTTCGCGCCGGTTGCCGCGCTGCGTGATGTGGTGTGGAACACCAGCAAATACCGCTCTGGATAGTCTGGGCATTTCAGAAGCTAACACAATTAAAGGGTAGCGTCCCCTTTTTTCCGCTTTTTTCGATGTGGGTTTGAAGCGCGGGCTCTTGGGTTTTGGAAGTCAATAACAAAAACGGCGACCTGCGGGTCGCCGTTTTCTTGTGCCAACAGACTGACTTTAGGCAGTCTTGCGGCGGCGCATGGCGCCCAGACCGGCCAGACCAATGCCCAGCAGAGCCAGGACACTAGGTTCGGGAACGGTGCCCGTGCACTGTCGAGCGGTCGGGTTTGCCTCACAGAAATTGATCACGGTTTCCTGTACCTTGGTCGTGGTGAAGTTCGTGAAGAAAGCCTGAGGATTTGCCCGGAAATCTACAATATTGAAGAATGCGCCACCATGGGCGGGGGCCAAGTTGCGGTAATAGTTATTGTCGTCATCGCCCGGGTTGCCGATGATGTTGATAAGTTCCTTGATGTTTGTGGCGGCCAAGGCATCATTGAGTGCCACACGATTGCCAGAAACGTCATCATTTTCATCGGTCACAAGAATGAAGTTGCGCACGGAATTCGCGCGGAAAGTCGCACCCAAGGCAACCTGGATGGCGCCAGACCCATCTTCCGTGCCACCACCGGTAGCTCCCAGCAACTGGAAAGGACTTCCGGCCTGACTGAAGTTGGCAAAGGTGGTGATGTCCTGGATCAGCGTGTTTAGCCCCCCGAAGCGCACCAGCCCGTATTGGGCATCGATACCTGCGTTGGTCATCACGGTATTGAAGGCAACGATATTGTTTTTGACCTGGGCGATGTCGCCGCCCATGGAACCGGATGTATCCACGACCCAGACGATGTCGGTCAAAATGACGGCTTGGGCGGAAGAGCCGAAGCCGATCAGGGCGGTGGCCATCAGGGCAGTGGCAAGTTTGTTGAGTTTCATCATGACCTCCAAAATGAAAATGTTTCAAAATGAAAATGGGGTCAGCACGATTTATTCCTTGAAAACACAATCGGCCTGAGCTTGACGAGATATAAGCATCAACTATGCCAGCTTCGTGTGCAGGTTATTATTTATTATTTCTTTCAATTGGTTAGATGATTTAGGCGTAGCCGCGCTGTCAACTAGAAGGCGGTGCCTTGCCGCAAACTGTAAAAATTCCCGACATTCGATAAACCTTGAAACTGACATGCATACGCGACTTCAAACGGAGTCCGCCGTGATTTATTCTATTTCCAGTTAAATAAGCCGATAATTGCGTCACCAACGGTGAGCGGAGTGGCCCATGGCAAGATTGGCGGGTGGAGGCGAATATCTGGATGCGGCAATCGCACAAGCGGCGAATGCGAAGACGATAGGCGAGTTGCGCATGGCGCAAGCTTTATTGCTGCCCTTGAAGTTTGGCTTATCGCTTGACGACGCAGGGGTGGTCTTGGGCGTGTCGAAGAGTTGGGCGCTCAGGCTACGTAAGCGGTTTGGCCGCATCCAAAGCGGAGAAGAACAGCCCAAGACACGAAAGGGTCTGCGCAACCGGGCGCGCATGACGTTTGAAGCCGAAGCAGCCTTGCTGGCACCGCATATTGAACGGGCCAAACAGGGCGGTGTGATTATTGTGCCGCCGCTGAAAGCCCAGATCGAGGCGGCCTTGGGTCGTCCCATGGCGTTATCGACGGTGTACGCGATGTTGCACCGTCACGGTTGGCGCAAGCTTGCGCCCGACAAACAGCATCCGCAGTCAGACCCGGTGGCTCAGGAGGCGTGGAAAAAAAACTCCCCGAAGAAATCGATCAAGCACAAAAACGCTTCGACCACCCCGCGCCGCTGAGGCTTATGTTCCAGGACGAGGCGCGATTTGGACGGATATCGCAAACCCGGTATTGCTGGTGTCCAAAGCCGCTGCGACCCCTCACGCAGGCCATGGTGACGCAGGAATACACCTATTCCTACGCCGCCGTTTCACCCGTGGATGGCGTGCTCGACACCCTGATACTGCCCAGTGTGAATTGCGCCTGTATGCAGGTGTTTCTGGATGAGATCGCAAGCCGCCACCTGGAAGAAAACATCCTCATGGTGGTTGATGGCGCAGGCTGGCATCGCAGTCAGGCCATCATCCTGCCAAGCAATAATCTTCAACTGCTGTATCTACCGCCGTATGCGCCAGAGCTCAATCCGGTCGAACACCTCTGGGATGATCTTCGTGAGAAATCTTTCCATAACCGTGTCTTTGACAGTATTGAGTCCCTGGAAAACCACCTCGAACTGGCGCTCGCCAACTTCGAACAGTCCCCGGAACGAGCCCAGGGAATTACCGGGTGGCCAGCGACCCCGCAACCATGCCGATGAGGCTGGCAATCAAGCCTGAAAACTGCGGCGGCAATGCGGCATCCGGCGCGATGAATTCCATCGCGATCCAGGCCACCAGCCCGAGCACGATAGACAGTCCCGCCCCCAGGTTGCTGGCGCGCTTCCAATACAGTCCGGCAACCAGTGGAACGAAGGCGCAGGCCAGCGTGACCTTGTAGGCGTTTTCCACCATCTGGTGGATGCTGGTTTCGGTTTGCAGCGACCACAGCGAATAAAACACCACCAGTACCGTGAAAGCGACGACGACGCTGCGGGTGATCCATAGCAGTTTTTTCTGGCTCATGCGGTGATGCGGCATGAGTTCCTTGATGATGTTTTCCGAGATGGTGACCGATGGCGCGAGCAGGGTGCCGGAAGCCGTCGACATGATGACCGAGAGCAGGGCGCCGTAAAAAATGATCTGCGCATAAAGCGGTAGATGGGTTTTGATGAAGGTGGGCAGGACCAGTTGGGCATCATCGGCCAGCAGCGCTGTGGTCATAGCGGGGTCGACCAGCGTGACCGAGTAGGTGAGGTAGATCGGTACGGCTGCGAACACGAAATACAAGGTGCCGCCGATGACGGTGCCCCATACCGCGATGCGTTCGCTTCTGCTGGAATTGGCGCGCTGGAACACGTCTTGCTGTGGAATCGAGCCCAGCCCCATGGTGAGAAAGCCGGCGATGAAGGTGATCACCGCGGCCCATTCCATGGGCGGCCAGAATTCGAATTTTCCGGCAGCGGCAGCGTGTTCAATGACCGGGGCGATGCCATTCACTTCGGGCATGTCGCCCACCAGCTTGGCGATCCATAAAAGCCCCAGGACGATGACCGTCATTTGCACCAGCGTGGTCAGGGCCACCGACCACATGCCACCGAACAAGGTATAGAGCAGGACGACGGCTGCACCGATATAGATGCCCTGCACCTGGGTGATGACACCGTCGGACAGCACGTTGAACACCAGACCCAGCGCCACCACCTGCGCGGACACCCAGCCCAGATAGGAGAGCGCGATGGCCAGCGAAATCACCATTTCGACCGGGCGGTTGTAGCGCCGACGGAAGAAATCTCCCAGCGTGAGCAACTTCATCCGGTACAGAGGGCGGGCGAAAAACAGGCCGAACAGAATCAGCGCGAGCGAGGCGCCGAACGGATCGGAAATCGTGGCGCCGAGGTTTTCGCTAAGGAAAGTGGCGGGAATGCCCAGTACGGTTTCAGCACCAAACCAGGTTGCAAATACCATCGCCACCACCACGACCATGGGCAGTGAACGTCCTGCGGTGATGTAGTCGCTGGCGTTGTGGACTTTGGTGGCGGCAAACAGGCCGATGCCGATGGAGAGAATCAGATAGAGGGTGACAAAGCCAATCAGCATGGCGGTGTGTCCTTATCGCAAGTTGAAATAGAGCGTGGCGACCGACAAAACGGCAAGCAGGCCGGCAATGATACCGAGCCAGCGGTTGCGGGCGTGCTGCTGGCGCAGCATGAGGGTGAGGCCGGATTCCAGTTGGGTCAGCCGGTTTTCATTCAGCGCCTGGTGCGCCAACCGCGGCAGTTGTGGCAACAGGGCGGCCCATTTTGGGGCTTCGGTCTGCAGGTTTTTCAGCAACGCGCGCCAGCCCATCTGCTCGTTCATCCAGCGTTCAAGGAATGGCTTGGCGGTTTTCCACAGGTCGAGCTCGGGGTCGAGTTGGCGGCCGAGGCCTTCGATGTTGAGCAGGGTTTTTTGCAGCAGCACCAGCTGCGGCTGGATTTCCACGTTGAAACGGCGCGAGGCCTGAAACAGCTGCAATAGCACGCGGCCGAAGGAAATATCTTTCAGCGGGCGGTCGAATACCGGCTCACACACGGCGCGCACCGCGGCTTCGAGTTCGTCGATGCGGGTGTCGGCCGGCACCCAGCCGGATTCTAGATGCGCCAGTGCCACGGCCTTGTAGTCGCGTTGAAAGAAGGCGAGGAAATTGCGTGCAAGATATTGTTTGTCGACTTCGGTGAGCGTGCCCATGATGCCGAAGTCGAGCGCGATGTATTGCTCGGAACCGGCGCGAACCAGGATGTTGCCGGGGTGCATGTCGGCGTGGAAGAAGCCGTCGCGGAACACCTGGGTGAAGAAGATTTCCACTCCGGTGGCGGCGAGTTTGGGGATGTCCACACCGGATGCGCGCAAACGCTCGATCTGGCTCACCGGAATGCCGTCCATGCGATCCATCACCATGACGTCGCGGCCGCAGTAATCCCAATACACTTCGGGCACCAGCAACAGTGGTGAGTCGGTGAAGTTGCGCCGCAACTGCGAGCAGTTGGCGGCTTCGCGCATCAGGTCCAGTTCGTCTTCCAGATGCTTTTCGAACTCGGACACGACTTCGCGTGGGCGCAGTCGCTTGCCGTCGGCGAACAGTTTTTCGATCAGCCCGGCGGCGGCGTAGAGCAGCGACACGTCGTGCGCGATCACCGGCGCGATGCCGGGCCGCAGAACCTTGACCGCAACCGGTGTGCCATTGTGCAATCGTGCAAAATGCACCTGTGCCACCGAAGCGGAGGCGACCGGGGTGGCGTTGAATTCGGCAAATACCTCGGCCAGCGGTTTTTTGTATTGTGCTTCCAGTGTGGCAACCGCTTCGTTCGAGGGGAAGGGTGGTACCCGATCCTGCAGCAGCGCGAGTTCATCGGCGATGTCGAGCGGAATCAGGTCGCGGCGGGTGGAGAGCATTTGACCAAACTTGACGAAGATCGGGCCCAGCGCCTCCAGCGCGCGACGCAGGCGTACCCCGCGCGGCTCGGAAAGTGGACGCCAGAACAGAGTGGCGCGTACCAGCCAGCGCAGCGGTCGTACGCGTTCATGACCGAGAAAAAATTCCTCGAGTCCGAAACGCAGGCCGACGCTGAGAATGCGGATCAGGCGAAACAGCTTCATTGTGGGCGCGGCTGCGCGTCCTCGACAGGTTGGCGGGCTTCCAGCAAACGCAGGCGGGCTTCGAGCCGCGCCGCATCGTCGGCGAGGGTGTCGACTTCACGATTGAATCGGGTGACATCGACCGCACGCGCCATCAGTTCGGCTTCTTCCACCAGGTATTCGCTGGCGTTGTGGCCGACCGCGGATGCCGCCTGGGTCAGGCTGGCGATCGCTTCGCGGCCCAACGCATGCAGGCGATGGGCCGCGATGTCGCCGACGATGGGCGCGAGGTCGGCTTCGACGTCCCAGTTCAACTGCTTGAAGACGCGGTCGAGTGTGGCAAGCAAGGCAGGATCGCCGCTGTATTCGGCATGGCGCAGCGCCTCGCGGCCAAAAAAAGGCAAGCGGGTCACGAGTGCCGGGGTGGGGCGGATGACGGCGTCGGAGGACTCGACCGCGGCTTCGGAGAAATAGCCGTCGACGGCAATGCGGAAATCGAATTGCGCCAATGTCAGGTCGAAGCGCACGCTGCACCCGGCGTGGCGGCGCAAGGCCTCGGCAGCACCGGGCGATTGTTGCAGCAGATGATTGAGGCTGCGCTCGAATAAACCTTCAGCGATCAAACCTTGAAGCCCTTGTGTAGCGCCACCACGCCGGCGGTCAGGTTGTGATAGCTGACCTTGGCAAAACCGGCGGTTTCCATCATGGTCTTGAGTTCTTCCTGGCCGGGGTGCATGCGGATCGACTCGGCCAGGTACTGGTAGCTGGCGGCATCCCTGGCGATGAGCTTGCCCATCAGCGGCAGCAGCTTGAACGAATACAGGTCATACACCGGTTCCAGCGGCTTCCACACTTTGGAGAATTCCAGCACCAGCAGCCGGCCGCCGGGTTTCAGCACGCGGTGCATTTCGGCCAGCGCCTGGTCCTTGTGCGTCATGTTGCGCAGGCCAAAGGCCACGGAGACGCAGTCGAAATGATTGGAGGGAAACGGCAGCCGTTCGCCGTCGCACTGCACGGCAGGGGGCGTTCTGCCCTCGTTCAACATGCGATCGCGGCCTTCGCGCAGCATGGAGAAATTGATGTCGGTCAGCAGTACGCTGCCGGCCTCGCCGACTTCCTTCAAAAAAAGTCGGGTCAGATCGGCGGTGCCGCCGGCGACGTCGAGCACTTTCATGCCAGGCCGCAAGCCCGCCTGCGCCACGGCAAACCGCTTCCACAAACGATGCAGGCCGGCTGACATGAGATCGTTCATGACGTCGTATTGCGCGGCAACCGAGTGGAACACCTCGGCCACCTTGGCGGCTTTTTCGGATTCGGCAACCTGCTTGTAGCCGAAATGGGTGGTTTTATCCATGGCAGACGGAATGAGAGGGAAACCCGTGAATTCTACCAGTGCGTGGGCTGGCAGGGGTTCAAGGACGCCAGCGGGTGTCATAAATAGGTCATACTGCCGTCATAGTATGGCGATTATTGAAACGATGCCGGAGGCCCTATGGCTGCCAATATTTTGCTGGTCGAAGACGAAACCGGCATTCAGGAACTGCTCAAATTCAATCTGACCAAAGCGGGCCATCAGGTCAGCGTCAGCGGCGACGCGGAACATGCGCTGCAATTCCTTAAAAACACGCTGCCCGACGTCATCCTGCTCGACTGGATGTTGCCCGGCATGTCGGGGGTCGATCTGTGCAAGCGACTGCGCAACGACGAGCGCTATCAGCCGGTCCCCATCATCATGCTGACTGCGCGCGGCGAAGAACGCGACAAGGTGTTGGGGCTGGATTCCGGTGCGGATGACTACATGACCAAGCCGTTTTCGCCGCGCGAACTGGTGTCGCGCATCAAGGCGGTGCTGCGCCGCCGGGCACCGCAAATGACCGATGAACCGGTGGAAACCAACGGCCTCAGGCTCGACCCGGCCCGCCACCGCGTGCAGGGAAATGGCCAGACGCTGGAACTGGGGCCAACCGAATTCCGTTTGCTGCACTTTTTCATGACCCATTCCGAGCGCGTGTATTCGCGCGCCCAACTGCTTGACCAGGTGTGGGGCGACGATGTCTTTGTGGAAGAGCGCACGGTCGATGTCCATATCCGCCGACTGCGGCTTGCGCTGGAACCGTCGGGCCATGCCGGGCTGGTCCAGACCGTTCGGGGTTCGGGCTATCGTTTTTCGGTCGAAGTGGGATAATTCCCCAAGCTTGATTTCAATGGGTGGTTGAACATGGGTTTCTGGTGGCGACCGCTGGGCGTGCTGGCTGGTGTCATGCTGGTGGCACTGTTGTTGTGGGCCGGCTCGGGCTGGGTGGCTGCGCTGACGTTTCTGGCGGGCATTCAGGCTTTTGTAATGTTGCGCCGCCTGTTGCAGGAATACCGCCTGTCGCGCTGGCTGGAAAACCCGGATGAAGTGGATCCGCCTGATGCCACCGGCACCTGGGGCGATATCTTCTACCGCCTCGACAAACTTCAGCGTCGTCAGCGCGCCAGTCGCAGCGAGCTGACCAACGCGCTCGAACAGTTCGAACACGCCGCGCAGGCCGTGCCTGACGGTATGGTCATTCTTAATCGCAGCGACCAGATCGAGTGGTGTAATCCCGCCTCGCGTAAATATCTGGGCCTGGATTGCGAGCGTGACCGCGGTCAGTTCATTCGTTACCTGTTGCGGCAAGCGCATTTCCTGGCATTTCTCGATGCGGTGGACTACTCGAAGCGGCTGGTCTGCAAATCCCCGATTAACCGTGAGGTCACGGTTTCACTGCAGTTGGTGCCGTTTGGTGCGTCGCAAAAACTGCTGGTTGCCCGGGATATCACCGACCTCGAGCGTGTTGATGCGATGCGGCGCGATTTCATTGCCAATGTTTCACACGAGTTACGCACGCCACTGACTGTGGTGGGTGGGTTTGTCGAAACCCTGGCGGATGCACCTGAATTGCCTGCTGCAGAATCCAAGCGCTATTTCGACTTGATGCTGGACCACACCCGGCGCATGCAACATCTGCTGGATGACCTGCTGACGTTGTCACAGTTGGAAAGTGACGACCACGCACTCAAGGATGACGTGCCCATTAATGTGCATGATCTGGCAGAGGCTCTGAAGTCCGACGCTGAATCACTGAGCCGTGGCCGCCACAACATTCAATTGAAGCTGGATAGCCACGCCGGTTTGAAAGGCAATTTGCAGGAAGTCCGCAGCGCGCTGGGTAACCTGGTGTCTAACGCTGTTCGTTACACGCCTGACGGCGGAAAAATCACACTTGCCTGGCGTGAGCTGGGTGATGAAGGTGTCTTTTCCGTAATCGATACGGGCGAAGGTATCGCGCCCGAACACATCCCCCGTTTGACCGAGCGTTTTTACCGGGTTGACCGCAGTCGCTCGCGCGAAACCGGCGGCACCGGGCTTGGTCTTGCCATAGTCAAACACGTCCTCACCCGCCATGGCGCGCGGTTGGACATCCAGTCCATTCCGGGCAAAGGCAGCACCTTCTCGGTTGCCTTTCCTGCCCAGCGCGTTCAGCGGCCGAGCGCGTCAGACAGCGGCAAGGTCATTCCGTTTCCGGAACGCGGGCAAGCTGTCGGGTGAGCGTGGTTCTTGACGCTTAAGCGTCTTTAGAACCACGGCCTACTCCTTGCGGGTGGAGCGTGGTTCTTGACGCTTAAGCGTCTTTAGAACCACGGCCTACTCCTTGCGGGTGGAGCGTGGTTCTTGACGCATACGATTCCATCCCGCCTTGCTGGACTTCAGCACGTAGTGGATCGGAGTACCCCGCAAGGGGGTATTGGAAAGAATCCTTTAGGGCTTAAGCGTCTTTAGAACCACGGCCTACCCCTTGCGGGTGGAGCGCAGCGGTCAGCCGTTCCGGCAGGTTCGCAGAGGCGCCATGGGGGGTATCGCGTAGCCGCGCGCCCCACACCGGATTGGGGAAATGCGGATCATCCTCGTAGCGCGGAATGACATGCCAATGTAAATGCGGCACCACGTTGCCAAGTGAAGCGAGGTTGATCTTGTCGGGCTGCATCACCTCACGCAGCGCCGCTTCGGCAGCAAATACCGCTCGCATCAGCTTTTCCTGATCGCTGACCGACAGGTCGCTCATTTCCTTGACGTGTGCATTCACGACCACGCGCAGAAAGCCCGGGTAATCCGGCTCGGCGGCAAGGACGATACGGCAGAACGTGTCCTGCCAAAGCAGCGTACCACCCAATGTGTCACACAATGGACAACTCAAAGCAGGACGCGCTCGACGCCGCCGTTACTGACTTTTTCGATGTAGCTTTCCATCCAGTCTTCGCCCAGAAGTTTCTTTGCCAGTTCGATCACGATGTAATCCGGCGTGGTGCCGGTGTCGTCGTTGAAGCGTGACAGTCCCTGCAGACACGACGGACAACTGGTGAGCAGCTTGACGGGCTGGCTGCCAGCACCGAGCGCGGCGACGCCGGCGCGGATTTCCTCTTCCTTGCGGAAGCGGATCTGGGTGGAGATGTCCGGGCGGGTAACGGCAAGCGTCCCGGATTCGCCACAGCAGCGGTCGGATAGCTTCACCCCATCGCCCAATAACGCCGTGGCGACTTTCATCGGTGCATGGGTTTTCATCGGTGTGTGGCAGGGGTCGTGGTAGAGGTACTTTTCGCCACTGACGCCGTCGAGCTTGATGCCTTTTTCCATCAGATATTCGTGGATGTCGAGCAGCCGGCAGCCGGGGAAGATTTTCTCGAATTCGTATTTCAGCAACTGGTCCATGCAGGTGCCGCACGACACGATCACGGTCTTGATGTCGAGATAGTTCAGCGTGTTGGCGACGCGGTGGAACAGCACGCGATTTTGCGCGGTGATCGCTTCGCCCTTGTCGGCCTGGCCGCCTGCGGTTTGCGGATAGCCGCAGCACAGGTAACCGGGCGGCAATACAGTCTGCGTCCCGAGCTCATACAGCATGGCCTGGGTGGCAAGCCCTACTTGCGAGAACAAGCGTTCTGAGCCGCAGCCGGGGAAATAGAACACGGCATCGCTGTCGTCGGACAGCTTGGCCGGATCGCGCAGGATCGGCACGATGGACGAATCTTCCAGACCCAGCAGCGCGCGCGAGGTTTTCTTCGGCAACCCGCCGGGCATCGGTTTGTTGACCAGATGAATCACTTGCGCCACCAGCTTGGGTTTGCCCAGCGAGGCCGGTGGGTTTTTTGCCTGCGGCTGGATCAGCCCGAGGCGTTTGAATAGCGTATGCCCCAGCCGTTGGCTGGCGTAGCCCCATTCGATCAGCGGCTTGCGCAGCGCCTTGATGGTGGTGGGGTCGGTCGCGTTCAGGAATGCCATCGAGGCCCAGGTGGCGGGATTGAACTTCTTCTTGCCCTGCTTGCGCAGCATGTTGCGCATGGCGATCGACACATCGCCGAAATCGATATCCACCGGGCAGGGGTTCTTGCACTTGTGGCAGACCGTGCAGTGGTCGGCAACGTCGCTGAATTCATCAAAGTGCTTGAGTGAAACACCACGCCGCGTTTGCTCTTCGTACAAAAAAGCTTCAATCAACAGCGAAGTGGCGAGAATCTTGTTGCGCGGTGAATACAGCAAGTTGGCGCGCGGAATATGCGTGTTGCAAACCGGTTTGCACTTGCCGCAACGCATGCAGTCCTTGATCGAGTCGGCTATGGCGCCGGTATCCGAGGCTTCGAGAATGATCGACTCGGATTCCAGCAGGCTGAAGGAGGGCGTGTAAGCATTACGCAAATCGGCGCCGGGCAGCAGCTTGCCTTTGTTGAAATGGCTCGCGGGATCGACTTTTTGCTTGTAGGCCGCAAAGGTGGCTATCGTGGCTGCATCAAGAAATTCCAGCTTGGTCAAGCCGATGCCGTGCTCACCCGAAATGACCCCGCCAAGGTCAGTGGCGAGTTTCATGATGCGTGCCACCGCTGCGTTGGCAGACTGCAACATGGCGTAGTTGTCGGAGTTGACCGGGATGTTGGTATGCACGTTGCCGTCACCAGCATGCATGTGCAGGGCCACGAATACACGGCTTCTCAACACTTCTTTATGGATGCGGTCGCAGGCTGCGAGTACCTTGGTGTATTCGCGGCCGATAAACAGCTGGTGCAGTTCACGCCGCACTTCACGCTTCCACGACACGCGAATATGTTTGTCGCGCAGCGCGGAAAAGATCGAGCCGCTTTCGTGCGGCGCGTCGAGGGTGTTGGCGTATCCCAGCCACAGCGCCTTCGCGGTCCCGATTAGCGTCAGTGCACGCTGGCGCTTGGCTTCAACCTGTTCCGGATCGGCAACCGTGTCGTCGTCTTCCAGCAGCGGCAGGTGTGCTGCGCTGAAGAGCTCGGTCAGCGCATCGAGCAGCGCCAGCTTGTTGGCGATCGACAGTTCGATGTTGATGCGTTCGATGCCGTCGGTGTAATCACCGAGTCGCGGCAAGGGGATCACCACATCCTCATTGATTTTGAAGGCGTTGGTGTGCGCGGCAATCGCGGCTGTGCGGGCGCGATCGAGCCAGAATTTCTTGCGCGCCTCGGGCGACACCGCGACGAAGCCTTCGCCACCGCGCCCGTTGGCAATACGCACGATGTGTGAAGCCACTTCGCCTACCGCGACTTCATTGTCTGACACCACATCGATCAGCAACACCATGTTGGGGCGTGTCGTACGCGGCGCTTTGGTGGCATAACCGACAGCTTTTACATAACGGGCGTCGAGGTGCTCCAGGCCGGCGAGCAGGATGTCGGGGTGGGCATCGCAGTAATCCTTGATTTCGACAATTGCCGGGGTGGCCTCGGAGGCATGGCCAAAGAATTCCAGACACACCGTGCGGGTGTGCGCGGGCAACCGGTGCAAAATGAAGCGCGCGGACGTGATCAGCCCGTCACAGCCTTCTTTCTGGATGCCGGGCAAGCCCGCCAGGAACTTGTCAGTGACATCCTTGCCCAGCCCTGTTTTGCGGAAACGGGTACCGGGAATAATCAGGATTTCAGGCGATCCTTTCGGCGTCTTGCCGTCGGCAGCAAAACGCCGGATTTCGAACGTGGCCGAGGACGTGTCATGGATCTTTCCAAGATTGTGGTTGACCCGGCTGACCTCGAGCCATTCTGCATCAGGCGTCACCATGCGCCATGACACCAGGTTGTCCAGCGCGGTGCCCCACAGCACGGCCTTCTTGCCGCCTGCGTTCATCGACACGTTGCCGCCGATGGTCGAGGCATCGGCCGAAGTTGGGTCAACAGCGAACACCAGCCCGGCGGCGTCGGCTGCGTCCATCACCCGTTTGGTCACAACACCTGCGCCGCAATTAATGGTCGGGACTTCGAATTCGCAGCCTGGCAAATGTCGCATTTCTACCGTACTCAAGGTTTCGAGCTTTTCGGTATTGATGATCGCCGCCTGATCAGTGAGGGGGACCGCACCGCCGGTGTAGCCGGTGCCGCCGCCGCGCGGGATGATGGTCAGGCCCAGTTCGATCAGTCCGGCCACCAGCCCGGCCATCTCGGCTTCGGTATCCGGCGTCAGCACCACAAACGGATATTCCACCCGCCAGTCGGTCGCGTCGGTGACATGCGAGACCCGCGCCAGGCCATCAAAGGAAATGTTGTCGCGTCGGGTCACGCCACCCAGACGGCTCAGGATGCGCGCGCGCAGGCTGGCGGTATCGGCAAACCAGGCTTCGAATTCGCGCACTGCGCGCGATGTCGCGTTGAGCAGTTGCCCCACCAGTTCGTTGCCCCCGCGCCTGACCTCGATTGCGTGCAGGCGGTGCCGCAGGGCCTCGACCAGCATCTGCCGCCGCTTGGGGTTGTCGAGCAGGTCGTCTTCCAGATAGGGATTGCGCCGCACCACCCAGATATCCCCCAGCACCTCGAACAGCATGCGCGCCGAGCGTCCGGTTTTGCGCTCGTCGCGCAGCGTGTTGAGCACGCTCCACGCATCGGAACCCAGCAGGCGGATGACGATTTCCCGGTCGGAAAATGAAGTGTAGTTGTAGGGGATTTCCCGAAGGCGGGCAGTCATGGCGGCAGATGGCACAGCAAAAGACGTATTTTACGGGATGTGGCGGGGTTGCGGGCGCCCTGGCGAATCACAGCGGCCTTCCGCCCCGTGCTGCGTGGCTCGCTGCTGCAACTTTAGTTTGCCCGCTCCGGGCCGATAACCCATTAGGGGCAAATACTTTGCCACGTTGACTATTTTCGGGAGATCGGCTTGCAGTTTGGTTTGAGCGTCAAGCTCATGGGTTATGTCATGGCTGGCGTGCTGATCACCTCGGCGGGCATTGGTGTGGTGCGCGTCAAGAACGAGCGTGGCCCACTGAGCGAGATGATCGGCAAGGCGGGCCAGAGCGTGGCCAATGCGACGGCATCGGGCGCCGCATCCCTGATCGCCGGTTATGACTATGGCAATCTGGAAATACTAACTAACAACGTCTCGCAGCAAGCCAACGTCATCCACGTCATGATCCGCAACCAGGGGGGGCGCGTGATGACTCAGACCACTTCGGTGGCAGCCGCAAGTTTTAAACGTTTTGAGTCAGCGGTCATGTTCAACGGCGAGGCCATCGGCAGTGTCGCGGTCGATGTCTCTACCGATGCGCTGGAAAATGCGCTGGACGCGCTGTATTGGCGTGTTTTTTTCGAACAACTGATTTTTGGCGCGATTCTGGGATTGATTGTTTATTTTTTTACCGCACGCGGGATTGTTTCGCCTATCCGCAATCTGACCACGGCGATGGAAGAGGCCGTGGAAAAGGGGGGGGCGTTTGTTTCCCGTGATCTGGAAGTTCGAAGTCGGGACGAAGTCGGGCGACTGGTGTCGGTGTTCAATGCCCTCAACAAATCGCTCGCCAGTTATCACCATCAGTTAAAGGGCAAGATCGATTTTGCCAACCAGGAGCTCCGCGAGAAGAACATCCAGCTGGGCGGGCGCACCCAGGAGTTGGAGCGTGCGCTTGAGTTGCTGAATACCATGGCCACCACCGACTGGCTAACCGAACTCCCCAACCGTCGCAAATTTGACGAAACCCTGGCGCGAATGTTTCATCAGTCCGAGCGCTTTGCGGAAGAGATCACGCTGGTGCTGTTTGATATCGACCGCTTCAAGCTGATCAACGACAGTTATGGGCATGGCGCGGGGGATCAGGTGCTGCGAGATATCGGCACCTTGTTGCGCTTGCATATCCGCAAATCTGATTTGCCGGCACGCTTGGGCGGTGATGAATTCGGGGTGGTGTTGTACCACACGGACACTGAGCAGGCCGAAATTTTCGTCGAGAAATTCATGGACAGCGTGCGGACACATACGTTTTATTACGATGGATTCCAGCTCGAGGTCGGCATCAGCGTGGGCATCGCGCAATATGCCGACGTCATGAAAACGCCGCAGGCACTTTATTACGCGGCTGATAAAGCACTCTATCAGGCCAAAAAAAATGGGCGTGGTCGTTGCAGCGTGTATTCCGAATCAAATGCCCCTCACGAAACAGAAATATCATGAAACCGAAACAGTTACTTCAAACCGTGTTGGCTGTACTGTTGGCGGGAGCGGTGTTTCAGCCCGCCTGGGCAAACCCAACGCAAAAAGATCAAGGCACCGACGTGACCATGGGCTCGGTTGCCATGGATATTCCAGTCGAAATGATCAAGCGCATGAGCGCGCTGACCAACTATCTGGCGCTGAGTACGAACCTCAATATCCGTTTCCGGCCCTCGCCCAGCTTGGGGTCGGCCGTAGACGACCTGGGAACGGGGCAGACGCAGATTGCCTACCTGACACCAGTGGCCTACATCGAGGCGCGCAAGAAATATGGCGTGGTACCGCTGGTCGCGCCCACCGCGCAAGGGCGCCCCTATTTTTCACTGGTCTTAGGCGTAAAAGCCGGATCCGGCATCAATGCGCCTGCCGATCTCAAGGGCAAGCGCTTTGCCTTCGGCGATCAAAAAGCATTGCTGCAACGGGCGGCGGTGGCCTCAATGGGACTGGGGCTGCATGATTTTTCGCATTTTGCCTACCTCAAGCATTATGACAATGTTGCCAAGGCGGTGCTGGCGGGTGATTTTGAGGGTGGCATATTCAAGGACTCGGTTGCCGAGGGGTTCAAGAGCAAGGGCATTGTGGTGATCGGCAGCACTGCGCCGCTGCCGTCGTACCTCTTCGCTGTGCATCCGGGCATGCCGGTGGGGGTGCGCAATCAGTTGCGCGATGCGCTGCTGGCACTTAAGAAATCCACACCAGAGCGGGCAGCCACGCTGGAAGCCTTCGATATCGCGTACGATGGTTTTACGCTGATTGATGATGCAGCGTATGACACCGTTCGCACCCTGATCCAGCCGTTCCAGAAGTAAACCTACGGACGCAGCCGTCTGGCTGCGGTCATGACGCCCATGATCAGGCCACCTGCGGCGATCCCGGTTAGCGCATCAATCAAGAGTGGGGTGGATACAGCCAGCATGCCGCCCAGGGCCGGGATGGTCTGGGCGCTATGGGTGGCGGCCTCAACCAATCCTTGTGTGCCCGGTATGCCGTGGACCAGGATGCCGCCGCCGACCAGAAACATGGCCGCAGTCCCCACCACCGAAAGTGTTTTCATCATGTACGGCGCGGTGTATAGAATGCCGCGGCCCAAGCTGCGCTGGGCACGGGCGATGCCATCGCCCACCCGCTGGCTCAAATAGAGCCCGACATCGTCGAGTTTGACGATGCCTGCCACCAATCCGTAAACCCCTGCTGTCATCAGAATGGCAATGCTGGCCAACACGGCAACCTGGCTGCCGAACGATGCGGCAGCGACGGTACCCAGCGTGATGACGATGATTTCGGCCGAGAGGATGAAGTCGGTGCGGACCGCGCCCTTGATCTTGTCGCGTTCCAGCGCGAGCAGGTCAACTGCGGGGTCGGCCAGCGCCTGGGTAAATTTGGTGCGATGCGCATCGTCTTTGTCAGGGTTATGCAAAAACGTGTGCGCCAGCTTTTCGAACCCCTCGAAGCATAAAAATGCGCCGCCCAGCATCAACAGCGGCGTGATCGCCCACGGTGCCAGCGCACTGATCGCGAGCGCCGCGGGCACCAGGATCAGCTTGTTTTTGAAAGAGCCTTTGGCCACCGCCCACACCACCGGCAGTTCGCGCTCGGCTTTGACGCCGGAGACCTGCTGGGCATTGAGCGCCAGATCGTCACCCAATACTCCGGACGTCTTTTTGGCCGCGACCTTGGTCATCACCGACACATCGTCGAGGATGCTGGCAATGTCGTCGATCAGGGCAAGCAGGCTGGCTCCGGCCATGGTGGGTTGCGCCTCAGTCGCCGAGTTGGATCTGCCCGGCTTTTTCGGCCGCCGCAAAGTCCAGCATTTTCTGGATCGACAACTGGGCGCGGGCGCGGATCGATTCCTCGATATGGATTTCATTGCCGCCGTTTTCCAGCACGGCAGCGAGTTTCCTCAGGCCGTTCATCGCCATCCATGGGCAGTGCGCACACGAAGTGCAGGTGGCGCCTTCGCCGGCAGTCGGCGCTTCGAGCAGGATCTTGCCAGGTGCGGCAGCGCGCATCTTGTGGAAGATGCCGTTGTCGGTGGCGACGATGAATTCGGGGTTGGGCAGCGTGCGCACTGCGTCGATCAGCTGCGTGGTTGAGCCCACCACATCGGCCAGTGCGATCACCGCTTCGGGTGATTCGGGATGTACCAGCACGGCGGCCTGGGGGTGTTCGGCATGCAGTTTTTTCAGCGCTTCGGCCTTGAAGGCTTCGTGCACCACACATGAGCCTTGCCACAGCAGCATGTCGGCACCGCTGATGCGCTGTACGTAATTACCCAGATGGCGGTCTGGTGCCCATAGCAATTTGTGGCCCTGACGATGCAGGTGCTTGACGATCTTGGCAGCGATGCCGGAGGTGACCACCCAGTCGGCGCGGGCCTTCACCGCTGCGCTGGTGTTGGCATACACAACCGACAGGCGATCCGGATGGGCGTCGCAGAAAGCGGCAAATTCATCGGCAGGGCAGGCCAGGTCAAGCGAGCAGTCGGCGGAGAGATCCGGCATGATGACGCGCTTTTCCGGATTCAGGATCTTTGCAGTTTCGCCCATGAATTTGACCCCGGCGACGATCAGCGTTTTTGCCGGATGGGCATGGCCGAAGCGCGCCATTTCCAGCGAGTCCGACACGCAGCCACCGGTTTCTTCGGCCAGATCCTGCAGGTCGGCCGACGTGTAGTAATGTGCGACCAGCACCGCGTCCTGCTGTTTCATCAGCGTTTTGATGCGTGCTTTCAGCGCCGCACGCTCGTCGTCGGAGAGAACTTCCTCCACCATGGGCGGCGGCTGGATCACGGGTTTGACTGCAACGGGGAATACAAGACTCATCGGCGTAATAAAGGAGTGAGGGCAGAAAACACGAGTATAGCCGGGTGCAGCAGGGCTTATCACTTGCGGGCACTCGGGTTTTCTGGCGCATGCCGGCGATTTTTGCCTTATCCTTGCGCCCCATGCAACAGTTGCTTCTCGATATTCGTCCGCCTGCCCAGCCCGATCTTGCCCGCTTTGTAGCGGGGCACAATGTCGAGCTGATGGCGCAGCTCGATGCCATGCTGAATGGCACGGCGTCCGAGCGCATGGTCTATGTGTGGGGCGCGCCGGGCAGCGGCAAAAGTTATTTGTTGGCGGCGTGGGCGCATGCCTGTGAGGCACGTGGGTTCAGCGTTGACTTGACCGGGCTGGATGCGGCACAAGCGGTGATTGCCGATCAGGTCGATACCTGGGATAGCGCGCAGCAGCATGCCGGATTCGCGGCGTTCAACCGGGTGCGTGAAGCGGGTGGGTTGTGGTTGGCAGCGGGCAGTGTGGCCCCGGCCGACTTGCCTTTGATGCCGGAATTGCAGACGCGACTCGGATGGGGGCTGGTGTTCCAGCTTCAGGGTCTGGACGATGCCGAAAAACGTGCCGCGCTGGCGCAGCATGCCGAAACCCTGGGGTTCCGGCTGGAAACCCAGGTGGCAGATTATTTGCTGAATCACACCGCGCGCGACATGCAGAGTTTGCTGCGGGTGCTGGAGGCGCTCGATCGTTTCAGCCTTGAAACCCGCCGCCCCATTACGCTTCCGCTGTTGCGGCAGCTGCTACAGAATCTACCTGCAGGCACCCAGAGGGCATAAATCGCAGGCTGGGGTTGTCAGCCGCTCAAGCGGCATCCATCACGCTCAGGCTTGACCCGGTTCTGCGGTTTGCGCCTGTTGGTCGGCGATGTCCTTGTGGACTTGCGCCATATCCAGCCCCATCACTTGTTCGATCAACGCATCCAGCGCGCTGGCGGGCAGTGAGCCGGATTCCGAGTACAAAATGACCTGTTCGCGGAACACCATCAGCGTCGGAATGGAGCGGATCTGGAAAGAGCCTGCCAACTCCTGTTCGACTTCGGTATTGACCTTGGTGAAGACGATGTTGGCGTGCTTTTCAGCTGCGGCTTCGTAAATGGGGGCAAATCCGCGACATGGTCCGCACCATGGCGCCCAGAAATCGACGATGACGACGTCGTTGTTCTGGATAGTGGATTCAAAGTTGTCCTGGGTGAGTTCGATGACGGCCATGCTGATTCCTGCAAAAAATGGAAATAAAAAAGGCGCGGGGACAAATCCATCGCGCCTTAGTGCCACCCTATCATGGATGGCGGGCCGCCGACAATGCGGTGGCGGATTATCAGGCAGGTCAGCGAAGTAGCCTCCTACCCAGGTCCAGTCGAAGCCGGCTGGCCTTAAATATATTTCGCAAATCCCTGGTTGAACAGTTCTCGCTTCTGCGTGACGGGCTGTGCGCTGCGTGCCAGGTTGTGGCTGTGCTTGAGATTGCAGCGCACTTCGGCGCGGTTGACTGCCATGATGAGTTCGGTCGCCAGCACGCGCGCTTGATGCGGGGTCAGGTTGAGTTCACATCCGCCAGCCTCGAGCGCCACTATCACGCGATCGCGACCCTGGCTGTCTTCCTTCAGGTTGATGTCCAGGCTCTTGCCGGGTTCGAGTTCGATCATGTGGGTTGCTCCTTCGTTGTTTGTATAGAGATAAGAGCAGAGTTCATGCCAACGTGTTTTCACGCGGGGTAGCGTGGAAAACCGCATTAAAACAGGGTTTTTTGACGGCTAGATGAATGAACTCCGCTGTCAGTTTGACGAAGCTTCGTCAAACTGACAGCGGAGTTCGTCACTTTCCGGGTGTGGGGGCGAGTGCCTGATGCGGGTGGGTGGAGGGTTTGTGCTCGCGTGTCAGCAGGGTGTAGGCAACCGGGATGACAAACAGCGTGAGCAGCGTGCCGAGCAGCAGGCCGCCGACGAAGACCCAGCCGATGGGCGAACGCGACAATCTGACGCGCGACAACGTGCCGCATTCCCTGAGTCTGTCGCATCGGGTTAAATGCGGGGGCGCCATTGGCGGAAGGCTTGCCATCGGCGAAAACGTGGGGAAATTTGGTTCGTTCGCGCCTCGCGAATCGAGTTTACCCGTCAACGGGAACTTTTTTCGCAGGCGCCATGGGACTCTTTTTTCCGGACTACGGCACTCCATTCGGCAAACCGCGTGGCCAGAAGCTATCTTTTGTTGCCGTGGCCGCCGGACATGCGGTGCTTTTGAGCCTGATCGCGGCCGCCGTTCCGGCTGAGCGGCTGGTCGACCTGGCGCGCCCCTTTACCGCGCGATTGATTGAACTGGCGCCGGAAGTTGTACCGCCACCCCCGCCTCCATCGCCGCCGAAACAACCGCCCAAGAAAGAAAGTTCAATCCGCCCCATGCCCCTTCTGGTGTTGAATACTCCACTGCCTGCGCCTCAGGCCACCACGTTTACCGTGGCTCCGCAGCCTCCGGCCCCCGTCGTGGCGCTCCCCATCGTTGCATTACCTGCGGTGGCACCCGAAGCCCCCATCGTTGCTGCCCGCTTCGACGCCGACTATCTGGATAACCCGAAACCGGCCTATCCGCCTGCTTCCCGCAGGTTCGGCGAAGAAGGCAAGGTGCTATTGCGGGTGCGCGTCAGCTCCGAGGGGCGCCCTGAATACGTCGAACTCAAGCACACCAGCGGTTTCCCGCGCCTCGACCAGGCAGCCATGGACGCCGTGACGCGCTGGCGTTTCGTTCCCGCGCGGCGTGGCGACGAGGCGATAGCGGCGTGGGTGTTCGTGCCCATTACCTTCAACCTTCAAGGCTGACTCAAATGAACCTCAATCTCGGATTAGCCCATTTCTGGCAGCAGGGCGACATCGTCACCCACAGCGTCGCCATCCTGCTGCTGGCACTTTCCATCGCCAGTTGGTCCTTGACCATCACCCGCTTTTTCCGGCAACTGCGTTTTAACCGCGCCATGGACGGGGTTTTCGCCTCTTTCTGGGGAGCGGAAAGCATCGAAGTCGCCCTCGATGAGATCGAGCGGAAA
>JASJPF010000016.1:0-11717 GCA_031426835.1 Thiobacillus sp. | reverse complement strand
CACCCGCGCCCTGCGCAGCCAGATCGTCCGCTCCCAGGTCGGCATCGAATCGGGATTGACCTTTCTCGCCTCCGTCGGCGCCACCGCGCCCTTCATCGGACTCTTCGGCACTGTCTGGGGGATTTACCATGCCCTGGTCGCCTTGTCTGGCTCCAGCCAGGTCGTGCTCGACAAGGTGGCCGGCCCGGTGGGCGAGGCGCTGATCATGACCGCAGCCGGCCTGTTCGTCGCCATTCCCGCTGTGCTGGCCTACAACGCGCTGACCCGCGCCAACCGGCTGATCTTTGCCCAGCTCGACGGTTTCGCCCACGACCTGCATGCCTACCTGACCACCGGCGTGCACCTGCCTGCGGTCACCGGACAAGCTGCCTCGGCGCGTCCGGTTCCGGCCTGAGGAGCGGACATGGCCTTAGGTTCCTTCGATGGTGGCACCACCACTCAGCCCATGGCCGAGATCAACACCACGCCCATGGTGGACGTGATGCTGGTGCTGCTGGTCATCTTCATCATCACCGCGCCGCTGTTCCACCAGGCCGTGCCGATCGACCTGCCGCGCGTGGATTCGACCAAGCTCGAAGACAAGCCCGTGGTGGTCAAGCTGGCGCTGGACGGCCAGGGCGGCCTGTTTCTCGACGGCGTCCCGACGAGCCGTGAGGGAGTCCATGCGCGCCTCGCCGAACTGGCCCCGTCGCAGCCGGAACTCCACCTGCGCGCCGACCGGGTCACGCCCTATGAAAAAGTGGCCGACATCCTCGCCGTGGCGCAGCGGGCCGGGGTGATGAAGATCGCCTTTGTTACCGAAGCGGCGGGGAAGTGATCAACCCGCAAGCACCATTTCGACGAATTTTCAAACTTTGACAACAAGGGCTACTCATGAAATCCCAAGCATTCCGTAACAAAACTTTCACTGTGCAATCCGGCCTTGTCGTTGGCGCTCTCGTCGCCGCAGTGCCAGCCGCCTTAGCCGCCGACCCGGTGAAGATTGAGGCGGTGCCGGTGGAGATCGAGGTGCAGTTGTCGACAATTGAGGTGAAGGGGGAAGTAGATGGCGGTTACGTCGCCAAGCGAGCGTCCACCGGCACCAAAACGGACACGCCAATACACGAAACACCCGTGTCGATACAGGTGGTTCCCCGTGAAGTCATGGACGACCAGCAAGTCATTAACGTCAAGGAAGCGACCAAGAATATAAGCAGCGTATTGCCCTCCACCTATGGCTTCTACGAAGCTTATACGATTCGTGGATTCGATACGGGCACCGATGTCTATCGGAATGGCCTGAGGCAACCCTCCTTTGCCGACCAGCAGACAGCCAATGTCGAACAAGTCGAGGTTCTGAAGGGGCCTGCCGCTATTCTTTACGGGCGCATCCAGCCTGGTGGGATGGTCAACGTGGTCACCAAACGGCCTCAGGAACAGCCCTACTATTCGATTCAGCAACAGGTTGGATCCTATGATCTGTATCGCACGACCGTGGACGCCACCGGACCGCTCTCGGAGGATGGTTCATTGCTGTACCGCGTCAATGCTGCTTATCAAAAGAACGATTCATTTGTCGACTTCGTCAGCAACAAGAGCACGTTTATAGCACCCTCCCTGACGTGGCGTCCTTCGACCCGCTTCGAATTCAACCTGGAAGGCGAATACCAGCGTAAAGAATATGTACACTTTGGCACCAGTGGGGGGGGTGTTCCTGCCGTTGGCAATCGGCCGGCCGACATTCCAAGGTCGCGATATATTGGAGACCCCAGCATATCAGTCGCTAACCCAAACCAGCAAAACCGGGATTTCATCGGCTTCGACTGGAATTATGCAATTAATGACAACTGGAACCTGAAGCACCGGTTTGGTTACACGGATGTGGACTACCAAATTCAATATGCCGCTGCCAAAGCGCTGAATGAAACCACTGGGGTTCTCACCCAAAATTACTCGCGCAGCTTCATGAATCGTGCGTCATACGCGACCAACCTGGATTTGACTGGCAAATTTTCTACGGGGGACATTCGTCATGACGTTCTGCTCGGGATAGATTACTACCAAATGGATCAGCATGGCATTGGAAATGTTTCCTGGAACCCAGGTGCTGTAAACGTCCAATCGATCAATATTTATAACCCTGTTTATACCGGCCTGGGTCTGTACGGCCACCCAGGCAGTGCTATTGACAATTGGTTCTATGTTTTCAAAGAAAATTGGACAGGCATCTACTTGCAGGATCAAATGCGCTTGGGCGACAAATGGCATCTGCTGGCGGGGGGGCGATTTGACGATGCCAGCCGTGGCGCGGGCAGTGATAAGGTCGGCGGTACAGTTGCCTCAGCAGCAACAAAAGTCGTAATGCGGCACGATCGTGCGTTCAGCCCACGCCTCGGACTGCTTTATCAGCCGATGCCCTGGCTATCTTTCTATGGAAATTATGTGGAGTCATTCGGCTCCAATAACGGCGTATCCGCGACCGGAGAGGCTTTTGATCCGCAAAAAGCAAAGCAATACGAAGCCGGAGTCAAGAGTGAATTGCTCGATGGCAAATTGACGGCGACACTCGCTTTGTTTGAAATAACCAAGACCAACGTCCTGACCAAGGACCCAAACAACCCTGCTTTATCTATTCCAATTGGCGAGGCGCGCAGCCGGGGTGTCGAGTTGGACGTGACCGGGCGTATCGATCGGAATTGGAGCGTCATCGGCAACCTTACCTTCGACCGCGCCGAGATCACGAAAGACAACAATGGCAATCAAGGGAAGATTTTGCCCGCCGTACCGCTCCGCTCGGGCAGTATCTGGGCGAAATACGATACCGGCAGCGCTACCCAGGGATTTAGCTTCGGTGCCGGCATTTTCCTTCGTGGCCAGCGCCAGGGAGATACATCCAATACGTTCCAGCTTCCGGGATATGGTCGAGTCGACGCCCTTCTTGCCTATCGCTTCAAGGGCTTCGGCGCAAAACGCGCCACCATGCAGTTGAATGTCCAGAACCTGTTCGACAAGACCTATTTCGACCACAGCAGCAGCAGGCTGAATAGCTATTATGGCGAGCCGCGCACCATCACGGGCTCTCTGCGGCTTGAATTCTGACCGGCACGATTACGTCTGGATTTCGAATGAGCAATGACCGGCAACCCACGGCAAGCTATCGCCTCGCCATCGCATCGCGCATCACCGCCGCCATCTTGGGCGGTTATGCGCTGGCGACCCTGTTTTCCATCGCCTTGGCCGGCCTGCCGGCTGCGCATCGTGCCGACTCCGTACTGGCTGCCTTATTACTCAGTTTTGCTATCTATGCGGCGGCGATATTGTGGGCGTTCGCGGCTCGCAGCGCCTGGCTTGCCTGGCTGGGCTTGCTCGTGCCCGCCGTGTTGAGCAGCGTATCGATCTGGCTGCTTCGTTAAAGGCTTCGTCATGAAAGAATATTTCCGCCAATCCATGGACTGGCTGCATACCTGGACCGGGCTGGTGGTGAGCTGGGCGCTGCTCTTCATATTCCTTACCGGCACTGCGGGCTATTTCGATACCGAGATCGACCGCTGGATGCAGCCGGAAGTGCCGGCGGTCGCGGCGCAGCCGCCGACCGAACAGATCGTGGCCGTTGCGCTGGCCCGACTGCGGCAGCAAGCACCTGCCGCCGAGCGCTGGTTCATCCACCTGCCGGGGGATCGCAGCGAGCCATCCCTGCGCATCCGCTGGCAGTCTGCCCAAGCGGCGGATGGTACGCGTGCAGTCAACGGCAACGAGCAACTCGACAGCACCAGCGGCTTGCCAACGGCGGCGCGAGCCACCGGCGGTGGGCAATTCCTCTACAAGATGCACTACCGGCTGCACTACCTTTCGAAGGATGTTGCTTACTGGACGGTGGGCGTGGCAACGATGTTCATGCTGGTGGCGCTGATCACCGGCATCATCGTTCACAAGCAGATATTCGCCGACTTCTTCACCTTCCGCCCCGGCAAGGGGCAGCGCACCTGGCTGGATGCACACAATGTGCTTTCGGTGCTGTCGCTGCCTTTTCAGTTGATGATCACCTATTCCGGGTTGATCTTTTTCTCGATCACCCTCATGCCGCTGATCGTGGCCGCCTACTACGCGCCGGGCGAGCCGGGGCGACAAAGCTTCCGCAGCGAATTCGAGCGTGGCATCGAGGTGAAACCGGCTGGTATCGCTGCGCCGCTGACTCCAATCGCGCCTTTGCTGAATTTGGCACAGGCACGCTGGGGCGCGGACGTGCAGCAGTACCGTATCGAGATTCGTCACCCGGACGACGCGAATGCCCGGATCAGCCTGCGCCATGCGATCGATTCGCCGTCGCATTACAGCGAGGTGCTGGTATTCGACGGCGTTAGCGGTGCGCTGCTGACCATCCAGCCAGCGGCAGCATCAAACGCAAAGGCGGTGCGCAATGTTTTCATCGGCCTGCACGTGGGCCGGTTTGCCGATACGTTGCTGCGTTGGCTGTATTTCGCCTTCGGCCTGCTCGGCAGCGGCATGATTGCTACCGGGCTGGTGCTGTGGGCGGTGAAACGCCGGCAGCGGGCAGAGCAACAGAACGGCGCGGCGCATTTCGGCCTGCGTCTGGTGGAGCGGCTCAACATCGGCACCATCGTCGGCCTGCCCATCGCCATCGCGGCGTACTTCTGGGCGAACCGGCTATTGCCCCTCGATCTGCCGCAGCGCGGCGCATGGGAAGTTCATGTTGTATTCATCGTCTGGGCGATTATGCTGCTGCACGCCACCCTGCGCCCGCCCAGCCGGGCCTGGATCGAACAGTTCGGCCTTGCCGCAGCGGCGTTCGCGCTGCTGCCCGTGCTCAATGCCATCACCACCGACCGCCACCTGGCCCATAGTATTGCGGCCGACGACTGGGTATTTGCCGGCTTCGATCTCACCATGCTTGGGTTGGGGGTGGTGTTCCTGTGGTCGGCACGCAAGCTTGCCCGCCGTGCGCATACAGCGGTGTTGGCAACACCGCTCAAGCCGGGTTCAGCCGTCAACGGCTCGGCCACGCTCGCGGACGAGAGAGCGAATCAGGCGAATCCGCTATGAATTCCATACTTGCTGTCTTCAGCGCATTTGCACTCGCCTACCTCGGCATGACCGGCCTCGCGTTGGCGATGGATCGGCATCATCGTCAGATGTTTCCCAGCCGGCATCTGCCATCGACCCGGGCGCGCTACGCCATGCGCTTTGCCAGTTGGGGGCTGCTGGGCTTGTCGGCTTGGGCATGTGCTCACTCTTGGGGGGCGGCGGTTGGCGCGGTGGCATGGTTCGGTGTGCTAATGCTAGCGGCACTGCTTCTGGTGTGGCTGCTGCCCTACGCGCCGCGCTGGGCAGGGAGGCTGGCGCTATTGGCCTGCTGTACCGCGCCTGCAAAATCAGACGGACGGAAACTCTCTCGCATGAAACGGAAGTAATTGGGGCCGTGATAATCAAACCCTTATCCTAAATATCCATAAACAATCCCGCTGATCCAGCTGTAGTTTTCAGAATCAGGAGGATTCGTCAGTTTTGGGGGCTGGAGGCGAGTTCCTGCGGGGTGCTGACGGCGGGTTTGCGCTCGCGTGTCAGCAGGGTGTAGGCAACCGGGATGACAAACAGTGTGAGCAGCGTGCCGAGCAGTAGGCCGCCGACGATGACCCAGCCGATGGGTGAACGCGATTCGGCACCGGCGCCGCTGGCGAACGCCAAGGGCACTGCGCCGAGCACCATCGCGGCGGTGGTCATCAGAATCGGCCGCAAGCGCAGGCTGGCGGCCTCGATCACCGCTTCGACCTTGGTCTTGCCGCGTGCGTGCAACTGATTGGCGAATTCCACAATCAGGATGCCGTGCTTGGTGATCAGCCCGACCAGCATCACCAGCCCGATCTGGCTATAGACATTGAGCGTGGCGCCGGTGAGTTTCAGCGCCAGCAACGCGCCGGTGGCAGCCAGCGGCACGGTGAGCATGATGATGAAGGGCGAGATGAAGCTTTCGAACTGCGCCGCCAGCACCAGATAAATCACGATCAATGCCAGCATGAAGGTGATCGCCAGCGTTTGCCCGGATTCGCCGAACTCGCGCGACAACCCCGCCAGCGTGGTGCGGGTGTTTTTCGGCAGGGTTTCCTTGGCGGCCTGGTCCATGAAGGTGAGCGCATCACTCAAGGTATAACCGGGTGCGATGTTGGCCGAGATGATGGCCGCACGCTGGCGGTCGTAGTGGTTGAGTTCCTTCGGCGCAACGGTTTCCGTCACCGTCACCAAATTCGACAACGGGGTCAGACTGCCTTCCCGGCCGCGCACATAGAGGGCGCTTAAATCCTGCGGGGTCGCACGAGCTGCGGGGTCAAGCTGGAGAATGACGTCGTATTGCTCGCCCGCTTGTTTGAAACGCGTGACATCGCGGCCGCCCAGCAGGGTCTCCAGTGTGCGGCCAATGGTGTCGATGCCCACGCCCATTTGCGCGGCCTTGTCGCGGTTGATGTCGACCCTGAGTTGCGGCTTGTTGAGCTTCAGATCGCTGTCGGCGTTGGTCAGCCCCGGATAGGCCCGAACCTTTTCCATCAAGGCTTCGACGGCCTTGTCCAGTTCGGTGTAGCTGGGTGCCTGCACCACGAACTGCAGCGGTGGATTGCGAAAGCTCTGGCCGAGCGAGGGCGGATTGATCGGGAACGCCAGCACGCCGGGCATGCCCATGAACATCTGCGGGCCGAGGCCTTCGGTGATCGCCATCTGGCTGCGGCTGCGTTCTTCCCAGGGCTTCAGCATGACAAAAGACAGTGCACTGTTGACCGGGTTGGGGCGCTCCAGCCCTGGCGCGACCACCATGAACGCGGTATCCACTTCGGGCACGCTTTGATACATGCCTTCGAGCTGACGTGCGTATTGATCGGTGTATTGCAGCGTAGCGCCTTCGGGCGCGATCATGACGCCGATGAAAAAGCCGCGGTCTTCAGTCGGCGCCAGCTCTGATTTCAGTGATTTCAGCAAGCCGAATGCAGCGGCCGCAACCAGCACGAAGACCAGCGTGACGATCCAAGGATGCTTGAGCACCCGCGTCACGCCACGGGTATAGGCGCTATTCAGCCCCGTCAACACGCGCTCGCCAAAATTGAACAGCGCGTTGTGACGCGGTTCGTGGCGCAGGATGCGGCTTGCCATCATCGGCGTCAGGGTGAGTGCGACAAAGCCGGATACCAGCACCGCGCCGGCCACGGTCAGCGCAAACTCGGTGAACAGCTTGCCGGTATTGCCTTCGGCGAAGGCCAGCGGCGCGAACACGGCGGCTAGCGTGAGCGTCATCGCCAGCACCGCGAAGCCGATTTCCTGAGAGCCTTTCAGTGCAGCCTCGTACGGCGGCATCCCTTCCTCGATATGGCGGTAGATGTTCTCCAGCATGACGATTGCATCGTCGACCACCAAGCCGATCGCCAGCACCAGCCCGAGCAGGGTCAGCACGTTGATGGTGAAACCCATGGCCGAAAGGAAGATGAATGCGCCGATCAGCGACACCGGGATGGTGACGAAGGGGATCAGCGTGGCGCGCCAGTTGCGCAGGAACAAAAAGATGACGCCGACTACCAGCACCATGGCTTCGAGCATGGTGGTGTAGACCGCATCGATGGATTTTTCGATGAAGATCGAGCTGTCGAACGCCACCTTGAGTTGCATGCCTTCCGGCAAAGCTGCCTGCAAGCGCGGCACTTCGGCCTTGATCGCGCGTGCGACTTCCAGCGTGTTGGCGGTCGACTGTTTGACGATGCCGAGGCCGACGGCGGCACGTCCGTTGACCCGCACGATGTTGCGCGCGTCTTCGGCACCGATCTCGGCGCGCCCGATATCCCCCAGCCGCACCAGCGTGCCACCGCTGTCACGGATAACGACGCGCTCGAATTCGCCTGGAGTGCGCAGGTCCGTCCTGGCCAGCACGGAAAACTCGCGCATCTGGCTTTCGATCCGGCCCGAGGGTAGCTCGGTATTCTGGCTTCTGAGCGCGGCTTCCACATCCTGCACCGTGATGCCCTGCGACGCCATGCGGCTGGGGTCGAGCCACAGCCGCATGGCGTAGCGGCGGCCACCGCCTATGATGACCGAGGCCACCCCCGGCAGCGTTTTCAGCTGGTCGGCCACCACGCGGTCGGCGTAGTCGGTGATTTCCAGCGGCGACTGGCGGTCGCTGGAAAACGCCAGCCAGATGATGGCCTGGGCGTCGGCCTCGATCTTGGCCACCACCGGGTCCTGTGCCTCATTGGGGAGTGCCCCGCGCACCCGCGCCACACGGTCGCGCGCATCGTTGGCCGCCGCTTCCGGGTCGCGCGACTGCACGAATTCCACGGTGATCTGGCTGACTTCTTCGCGGCTGACCGATTTGATGGTGCGGATGCCTTCGATGCCGGAGAGCGAATCCTCCAGCGGCTTGGTGATCTGGCTTTCCATCACCTCGGCCGAGGCGCCGGGGTAGACCGTGCGTACCGACACCACCGGCGCGTCGATGTTGGGGTATTCCCGCACCGGCAGGCGGTCGAAGGCAATCAGGCCGATCAGGATGATGAGCAGGCTCATCACGGTGGCGAACACCGGACGGCGGATGGAAATATCGGAGAGGATCATGAGTCAGTCTTTACGGAAGAGTGGGTTCAACGCGGCTTGCCTGCCTGCATCTTCTTCATCATCTGTGCCGCCTGCTCCAGCGTAACCACCGGTACGCCGGGACGCAGTTTGATCTGGCCATCCAGCACCACGGTGTCGCCGGCTTTGACACCGGAGACGATTTCGACCCGACCGGGCTCGCGCTTGCCCAGTGTAACCTTGCGCAGTTCGGCCTTGCCGTCGACTGCGAGAAAGACATAACTGCCATCGGATTTCGGCACGATCACCTGCTCGGGCAGCAAAATGGCGCTTGTTTTGCCGCCGAGATCAGCGGTGGCGCGGGCGAACATGCCGGGCTTGAGCTGTCCTTTCGGATTGGCGATGCGCGCGCGCACCCGCACGTTGCGGCTCACCGGATCGACCACCGGATCGATGGCATGGACGGTGCCGCTGAAGCTTTGTCCCGGCAGGGCATCAACGGTCAACGTGATCGGCAGCCCGATACGCACCAGCGACAGATAGGTTTCAGGCACCGGCACTTCCAGTTTCAGATTGCCGAGCGCATCCAGCCGCACCAGATCATTCCCCTTGCTGACATAGGCACCGGGGCTGACCTGGCGTAATCCGACCACACCGGAAAACGGCGCGCGGATGACGGTTTTGTCGAGTGCCACTTGTTCCTGTTGCCGGCGAGCACGCAGGATGTCGAGATTGGCGCGTGTTTCGTCGAGCGCCTGCCGGGAAATGAAATTCTTTGCGACCAACTCTTCGCTGCGCCTGTTACGGCTTTCCGCCAGTCCCAGGTCGGCCTGGGCTGCAGCCAGACGCGCGCGTTGCTCAGCAGAATCAAGCACCACCAGCACCGCGCCTTTTTTGACCGGCTGGCCTTCCTTGAATAGCAATTTCTCGATGCGGCCATCGATTTCCGGGCGCAGCACCACGCTGTCCTCGGCAATCAATGCGCCTACAGCGTCGACCGTGTTGGTGACGGGCGATTCGCTCACTTTCATCATGTTGACCGGAATAAAGGGCGGCCCGCCAGCCTGGGCAAAGGCGAGCAGCGGAACGAACAGCAGGGTAAGCAAGGCGCGCATGGCAGATTCCGCAAAAAGAACAAAGACGTACGACAGGTCCGCACATTAGCAGGTCCATGGCGAAACAAAAACCATAGACCAAGGTCGACTAAGCGGGTGACGTGTAAGGAACGAACGTCTACCCCGACCGACTTGATATGCCTTTTATCTTGATTGGACTCTGCCATGCTGATACGCCCACCCAACGACATTCTTTCGTCTGAAATCACCCCGCTTGAAATTTATCGGGCGCGCCGCCGCTTCATGCAGGGCATGGGCGTGCTGGCAGCAGGGGCCGCGCTGGGCGTTGCACCCAACGCGCACGCCGGCATCAAGCTGGCTGGTATCCGTGACAGTGTGTACAAGCTAAACGAGGACCAAACGCCGTACAAGTCGGTGACCACGTATAACAACTTCTATGAGTTTGGTACGGGCAAGAGCGACCCCGCCGACAATGCCGGGCGTTTCAAAACACGTCCATGGACCGTGGCGATAGAAGGCGAAGTGGGCAATCCCGGGGAGTACGACATCGACTCGCTGTTGAAGCTCGCGCCGCTGGAAGAACGTGTCTACCGGATGCGCTGCGTCGAGGGCTGGTCGATGGTGATTCCGTGGGTGGGTTTTCCCCTGCATGAAATCATCCGCCGCGCGGCCCCCACCGGCAATGCCAAGTACGTCGAATTCGTGACCCTGCACGACTCGCGGCAAATGCCGGGGCAACGTTCGCGGGTGCTCGATTGGCCGTATGTCGAGGGTTTGCGGCTGGATGAGGCGATGAATCCACTGACGCTGATGGCCGTCGGTCTGTATGGCGAAGTGCTGCCCAACCAGAACGGCGCACCGGTGCGCCTGGTGGTACCGTGGAAATACGGTTTCAAGAGCGCCAAGTCGATCGTCAAAATCCGCTTCGTCGAAAAACAGCCGCTCACCGCCTGGATGAAGGCCACGCCAAACGAGTATGGCTTCTATTCAAACGTCAATCCGCAAGTCGATCATCCGCGCTGGAGTCAGGCGAAAGAGCGCCGGATCGGCGAGTTCTTCAAGCGCGATACGCTGATGTTCAATGGCTATGGCGATCAGGTTGCACAACTGTATCGCGGCATGGATCTGAAGAAATTCTTCTGATGCCGGCATTCCTGCGCAACCCAAAGTTCTGGATAGCCGTTGTCTGCCTGTTGCCGCTGGCTCGGTTGATTGTGTTGGGGTTCAGCGGGGGATTGGGTGCCAACCCGATCGAGTTCATCACCCGCTCCACCGGCACCTGGACCCTGGTCGGATTGATGGTGACGTTGTCGATCACGCCATTGCGGCGACTAAGCGGCTGGGCCGGGCTGATTCGTTACCGGCGCATGCTGGGACTGTTTACCTTTTTCTATGTCTGCCTGCATTTTGCGACCTATATCTGGCTGGACCAGTTCTTCGACCCGGCAGCCATCGTCAAGGACATCATCAAGCGTCCTTTCATCACAGTCGGTTTTGCCGCCTTTGTATTGCTGATACCGCTCGCCGCCACCTCGACCCACGCCATGATTCGCCGCTTGGGACGCCGCTGGCAGCAGTTGCATCGTCTGGTTTACGCCATTGCCATTTTGGGTGTGATTCATTATCTATGGCTGGTGAAGAAGGATCTGACTGAGCCTTTGATCTATGGAGCCGTGCTCACCCTGTTGCTGCTCATGCGTCTGCCGTGGGGGGTGACGTTGCTGCAAACTATCCGGAATCGGCTGGTTTCGGCTGAAGTCTGGCAGGGCCCGCTCCAGCAAAACAGGAAATCAGGCTAAAGCGATTGTGGGGGTTAACAAATTGCAGGCAATAAAAAACGGGGGACAAGCCCCCGTTTCAGATTGGGCAGTGCCCGACCTGTTATAGCCCGAAAGGCTTGATGACCGGTACCGCCGGTGCGGGTGCAGGTGCTGAGGACTGCGCGGGTTTGGCGGCAGGTGCCGCTTTCTTCGCAACAGGCTTCTTCGCTGCAGGCTTTTTGGCCACGGGCTTTTTAGCTACAACCTTTTTGGCGACCGGCTTTTTAGCTACGGCTTTTTTGGCGACCGGCTTTTTGGCGACGACTGCCTTTTTTGCTAC
>JASJPF010000015.1:0-10533 GCA_031426835.1 Thiobacillus sp. | reverse complement strand
CATCTCGCCCACCCAACCTGTTATTCAAAATTGCACTTCGGATTTGAATCCGCGATGTGATTGTGTCTGCTGACAGCGGGATAAAGGCATAAAGTCGGTCCCATCAATCCGGCCTCTGCCGGAGAGCATGCATCTTTACCCTTACAACATGCGTCATCTGTCAGATAGCACTTCAATCCAACTCGGTGCGCGCCACCCCCATGTGTAGGGATCGTCTGATAAACCGGAAAACCATCGTGTCAGATGCGGCCTACAGCCTGGCAAAGCATTGACGTACACGACAATGCGGTGCCCTCTCATTTAGTGAAACTGCTGTCATTTATAAGATCAAAGGGTGGCACGCAGCACTGCATGCCAACTCACTCTTTTTATGAATCTACACAGGAGCACCTTCATGGAACCCACTACTTTGAGTAAAAAACCACAAGACGCCACCAATGAAGTCAGCGACGGTTCGGCGGCCATGCACGCCCGCCGTTCTCTGGACGAAGCACGTGCCAGTGCTGAGGAATTAGCAGCACAGAGCAATGAAGCCATTCGCAGTGGTGCAATCCGTGCGCGTGAAGCCATTGCACACACAACCGACCAGGCTGCACAGTATGTGCAGGCGCAGCCTCTCAAATCCCTATTGCTGGCACTCGCAGCCGGTGCGGGAATCGCCCTGTTGGCCGGCGCGCTCAACAGGCATCACCATGGGCGCAACTGATGCAATCCCATCGCACTGCTAGAGCCTGATTTATGTGGCTGCCCCTGCTTCGCGTCTTGCTGGAAGAACCTGCCCTACTGATTGGACATGCCAGTGGGTATGCCGCCTTGATTCAGCAAGAAACCGCTAACTGGCAAACCCTATTGAAACAACATATTCATTTTTTGTTGTTACTGGTGGTGTGCGGATCGCTTGCGTTGTTGCTTGGCGCCATTGCACTGATGCTGTATGCGGTTACTGCCACATCGCATTGGCTTCTTTACGCTATTCCAATGGCCCCCATGCTCGGCGTGATTGTTGCAATCTGGGGACTATCGCGGAGAAGGCCCATGACACCGACTTTCCCCCGCGTTCGAGCCCAAATTGACAGGGACTTACAACTGTTCGGTCAAAAAGTAGCAGGGAAATGAACACAAAACAGAATGCGTTTCCAAGTAGTGCAAGCGCCGAATCGACGAACGCTGAAGCCCGGCTGGAGGCGAGCCGGTCGACCCTGTATCGGCGATTAAAGCAGAAACATGCGGGTCAACCCTCCGATGTTTCCCGCGGTTTGGGCGACATGGTCAAAATGGCCTCTCCGCTGGCACGAATGTGGATACGCCAACACCCCTACGCCAGCCTCTCTACCGCCGCCTTCGCCGGCATGATGCTGGTTCGCTTGAAACCCTGGCGTGGACTCAGCGGCTCCCTATTCGCGGGCCTGTTGGCGCGCCAGGTGCTCACACTCTTGCAGCCATCTGGAAGACGCACATTCAATTGGCTGCTCGATTCTGCATTAAACAAGTCAAATATTGCGCCCCAACCAGCAACCATTGCATTCGGCTCGCAGGCCGCTGACGATTCACACCGCAACCAAAAGAAGAAAGTATGAGGGACCGCATGCATATTCCAGACTGGCTTACTCGCATTGATCTGGACATCTATCGGTTCATGCCACGGAACAATCCAATCAAACTCAAGACAACGTGTCTCACGCTTCTTCTTTCATCTTGCGCCACATTGCCCGATGCAAATACAGACTTGCCCGTAACAAAGCCGCCTGTTGCATTCAAGACGACGGGAGGCACACTGTCCGAAACCCATAGCAAATCCATCATCCGGCAACTCAAGAATGAAAGTGGCAATACAGACATCCTACATAAGCATCTGACGATAGAACAGGAGGTCAGCCGCAATAGCCCGCTGATGCTCGGCAACAAGTTGAAATTGTTGATCGACGGTCCCAACACGTATGAAGCCATGCTCAAGGCCATACGCGAAGCAAAGGACCATATCAACCTGGAAACCTACATTTTCGAAGATGGCGAAGTTGGACAGAAATTTGCATCGCTATTGCTTGAAAAGCAGGCGGCTGGCATCCAGGTCAATCTGATCTACGACAGTGTCGGCTGTCTCGATACCCCGCAGGAATTTTTTGACCGCCTGAGTAATGGAGGCGTCCGGTTGCTTGAATTCAACCCCGTCAACCCGGCGAAAGGCAACAAGAAGGAATGGCTATTAAACAACCGTGACCACCGAAAATTATTGGTGGTCGATGGCCGGATTGCTTTTCTTGGTGGAATCAATATCAGCGAAGCTTACTCAAAAGGCTCTTTCTCAAGGTCATTCCGGAAAAGAAACCGGAATTCGGAGGCGGGCTGGCGTGACACGCAGTTGCAGATTGAAGGACCGGTGGTGGCCGAGTTGCAAAAATTGTTCATGCTCACCTGGGAGAGCCAAAAAGGCGACCCGCTTTCGAAACGGAATTATTTCCCCAAACTCACCAAGCAAGGGGACGAAATCGTCCGTGCAATCGGCAGCGTATCGGATATGCCCGGCAACCCGATCTACCTCACCCTGTTATCGGCCATTGGAAATGCCGAACAATCGATTCAGTTGACCAATCCCTACTTCGTTCCCGATCCACAATTGCTCAATGCCCTTTCCAGCGCGGCGCAGCGTGGTGTCGACGTGACCATGATACTGCCGGGAAAAAGTGATTCATGGGCGGTATTTCATGCCGGGCGATCACACTATTCCGAACTCCTGAATGCAGGCATCAAGCTTTATGAAAGACGTGACACAATGCTGCATTCCAAGACGGCTTCGATCGACGGAGTCTGGTCGACCATTGGCTCAACCAATCTAGACTGGCGCAGCTTCTTGCACAATAACGAACTCAATGCGATTGTTCTGGGGCACGATTTTGCACACCAGATGGAAGCCATCTTCGCCAAAGACCTGGAAACCTCCAGTGTCATCGACCCCAATGAATGGAAACGACGTTCCTTATTGCTAAGACTGCAGGAGCGGACAGCACGGCTTTTTGAATATTGGCTTTAGTAAAGCTTGGTTAGCTATTGATTCCCAGCTAGAGCATCCGCGAGAGGGTGTCATGACTCAAAGAAATTGGCCGAGGGAGTATCGGCAGTCTGGGGGCCAACCTCAAGTGCGGCCTCAATTCTGGCAATGAAGTGGGCTGGGTAAGGATGTTGGGCGATGACACCCCATCGTATTAAAGCAATAGCCACTCCAAACGTCATCATAACTGCCACGCTACAGTAGCCGGCAGCCTTTTCCCATCTCACTTCCGCAATCACTAAACCCGCCGCTATGCAAAGGATCAGGCCGGTCGAAACAAGCAGGCCAAGCATCATGCCGGTAAAGCCTAAAGCAAGACGGGACGAGAGCCATGCATTTTCGATGTTTACCTGGTCAGATGCCCGCCTGGCGTAACAACTCTCGACACGTCCAAATCTTTGTACCGCGGGCCGTCGTAATCGCTGCATACGAAGTGACGATGCTATGCCTCCAGCATACTCTGCAACAAAATCAGTTCGTCTAATCTGGCGATTAGGCGCAGCGGCCATGCCCTGGACATACTCGTCGCGCAATAGTGACGGGGGCAACACCCAGCTCGCCGTCGTTAATAATCCGTCAACCGAGTTGCAGGACATTTTCGGCTCGTCTTAGAATGTGGTTCCAAACCCTTCGTCCGACTCCAGTCGAAGGGCCGGCAACCCTGCAAGCTCATGAATCGACGTCAGCACCCCGCGCGCATCGGGCAAGGCATCGAACAACATATAAAGATATTGACCGCCCCCCTTGGACTCATACGCCTCTTCAAGAAAACGCATGTGTTCATGTGCTGCGAGACAGGTGCGCCATTTGCAATCCCGCTTATAGTGCTCGACCAAGGTATGGATCACGCTGATATGTTCATCATTCAATGAAAAATTTCTGGCAGATGCATTGCTCTTCACTCTCTGATCCAGTTCGGACTTCGATAGATCCTTGACAGCGTTGTAAATGAGGATTTCCCCATCATGCATCATGGTGTTTTCCGCTGCATTCATGTTTTCTCCCTAATGATCTATTGGATCCGGGACATCCAAATTTCGGATTCCCGCGTAATTTCATCGTGACTTCCAGCTTTTCCAGGATGGTCTACACAGTATGATTACTGGCGATACATCATCTTGACTTCGCTCTCGCAAGCATCTTTGCCGCTACCGGAAAGGCGTTCACACCTTTCCTTGGCTGCCTTGTAATTCGCTTTCATGCGCTTTTCGTCCGCTTCGGCCTGCGCCTTGCTGGATTTTTCATCTGCCTTGGCCTGCGATTTGGAGCCTACATAAGCAGCTTGCGCATCCTTGATGCACGTATCTTTTTCATGGCCGGACAAGTTCTTACAATTTTCCTTTGCGACTTCATGTTTGTATTTGGCCGCATCCTTCGCTGCGTCGTAACGTGCCTCTGCACGTTCCTCCTTAATATCTTTGACATCGCCTGCGTACGACGGTAGCAATACAGTCATACCCAAAACAAAAAACAAGCTTGTATACAGTTTCATGACGTGCTCCTGATGTTTGAAAGAGAAGTAACTGCGCGGCCCAATTCATGCGTCGTGCATGGAATCCGCCGTGTTGATAATCTATCGCGCAGGACTGGCCGTCGCTATCCGTCAACACTGAGAAACATGTAAGCCTTATGGAGCGAGAATGTAGGTAAACCCTGACGCGAAGTGGCAGGTCTCCTTCGACGAATCCCCAGGCCGATACGCCCTGACTGACTTACACTCCAATGAGACGCTTCAAGGCGAAAGCTTGGGCTGGCTATTAATCCTGGCTAAGTAATAAACTACGGCGAGGCTGCTGCGTATCGGGGGCGCATCAGTGAAAATCATATTGAGACAAACCATAACGATCCCAGCGAGCGCAAAAAAACCATAGCGACCCAATCCAGGCCGCTATGGTTTTCATCGCTCACCCGCCAGAGAAGTCACTGAAAAACCCCGCACCCTGAAGGTGCGAGATAACCAGAATCACTCCCAATAAGGGCGTACACCGTAGTGCGAATGAACGCTTGCACCCCAAGTGCGATCGGTAAAGTTCGGCCAGGCGTCCTTATCGAAGCCTGGCGCATTTTCGAGCGTTTCTTTGCTCTGGTCGAAAATAAAATGCTTATTCTCGGTATCGAGTTCCATCGCCGATAGCGGAACAGCGAACAACTTACTACCCATCCCAAGGAATCCACCGAACTCAAGAACCGCATAGGCTACTCGGCCATTATCGACATCGATCATCAAATCTTTGATATCGCCAAGGTTCTCACCTTTGCGATTAACAACTTTATCACCCGATACCGTGCTGGTTGAAAGGATGGTCATAGCATTCTCCTATAGCAGTTAATTCAGTTATAAAAACCAGAGCAACAAGAATTGACGAAGCCTCAGACTCAGCGGCCAGGCGCCGATTGATCCGAGCCTTTTTTTCCCGGGGCGCGCTTCTCAGGTTTACTCCCCAACGACAAATCGCTGCCATTCTCGCCATTCTTGGCATGCGAACGCCCTTCCGACTCAGCATGTTGCATTTCGGATTTCTCCTGCGCATTGCGTGGGGCAGCCTTTTTCGCCGCCTGCTCGACCTTGCCCGAGTGAGCAAAAGCGCTGCTTTCCTCATTGTATTTTTTGGCGGAGGCGTAGTCGCCCTCGCCTTGGATCTTGGATGATCTGGATTTTGAACTGTCGTGTTTCATTTGATCTTCTCCTATCGATTGAAGGTTGAAGCTACTGAAATACACGTCCGGCCATTACCAAACGTGGCAGGCGGAAGATGCCCGGATTGGTTTCCGAACACCCATACGTAAAATACAGCCTGTGAGATGGATTGTGGTTCTGTGACAGCAAAACGGCAGTCGGATGCTGTTGGGAAATGGCGTAGGAATCAACCGAAGATCTGTCGGAGTGCGCTTACACCCTTGCCTATCAAGGCTCTCTATCGAGCGTTGGCAGCACGTTTCTCAGCAGATCGATTACCCCAGGGCCGGAAACTGTCTCAAAATGGTCAAGGTTGTATTCATAACTCAGGGCGTACTCAAGCCCGCAACCTGGCAACAGCGGCAAACCGTCAAACTCTGCTTGATAAAGCAACTTGAAATCAATGTGTCTGACATCCGCGCGGATGCGCTCAGCCAGCGAGATCACCTCGGCGTGCCGGCCTTCAAGATACTGACAGAAACGCCCCCCATCAAAAATCAACAAGCTGCTGACTTTATGTATCTCATTCAACAAGCGTGCAACATGAACAATCCCGGCAACACAAGTTGGTAATTCGGTCGGTGCAAGTCGACTCAGATAAACCAACTGATAGCGCTTCGACATAATCTCGTCCAGGGAAAAGGTGGATCAACATAGTCGGTTATCAAAATTGACACAATGTAAAAAGACATAGACGTCAGGCCCGGCACTTCCTACCATTACACAAAACGTGTCTGTATTGGACCAAGCATGTCAAGAGAGCCGGAAACACCCTGCCAAAGCTGCCCGCTGCGGGGCACCTCTGCGTTTTCCAGCAATACCGACACGGAAATCGCTTTTATCCAGCAGTTCAAGAAGCGCCAAGTGAAGTTTGAAGCCGGCGAACTGATCGTGCGGGAAAACGAAACCCACGATGAGTTGTATACCTTGTTGTCGGGCTGGGCTTTCCGTTATCGCACCATGAGCGATGGCCGCCGCCAAATTTTCAACTTTCTGCTGCCTGGTGATTTTGCCGGTCTGCAGGATCAACTCGGTGAAGCAGCCCCACACGGAATCGAAGCACTGACCGATGTCACACTATGCGTATTTCCACGCGACCGCCTTTGGGATTTGTATCGTTCGCACCCCGCCCTGGGATTTGACCTCACCTGGTTATGTGCCCACGAAGAACTGATTGTCGACGAAAACCTGCTTTCAGTGGGCCGACGATCCGCCACCGAACGCATCGCCATGCTCTTGATTCATTTATACAAGCGTGCGGTCAGTATCGGGCTTGGCGCTTCGGATGGCGTCTTGCTGCCACTCACCCAACAACATTTCGCCGACGCGCTAGGACTTTCTCTGGTCCACACCAACAAAACCCTGAAACGCCTTCATGCCCTCGGCCTTTATACCTTCAAGAGCGGCAAGCTCAAGCTCACCAGCCCGGCTGCGATTGCGCATTTGGCCGATTATCATGCACATCCTTTGCGCGGCCGCCCGCTGATCTGATACCGGGCACGATGCCGTTCAGCCGAAATCGAGTAGGGGACGGGGTTACCCCCGTCGCCCTCTCACACCACCGTACGTGCGGTTCCGCATACGGCGGTTCCTGACTACTGGGCGAACTGCCCCAGCGAGCTTCGTTTCGTGCATCGTGTCGCCTGTCGGCCAATAGGCACCTACTGCCACCTTCGGAACTTCCGGTCCCTCCAGTCTTGGCCGCAGGCCCTCCGTTCCCGGAGGCTTTTGCCCTGTCCACGCAGAGATCACGCGTGACTATCCACTCATGTCAGGTTCAGCCCTTCGCCACTCCGGTTCCTAGCAGCTACTACGGCGTCTGCTGACTCCCGCCGACCCATCCCGACACCTCACGATGTCAGTAGCACAAGGCAGGCTAGCGGGCTTCCCAAGGTAATTCGCGCGACCTTCATGCTTATGCCTGTCGGATCTACGTCGTAGCGTTCCGTGCAAGTATTGGGCTTTGACGATATTGGCCGCCTCACCCCGATACGCCGCCTAATCCGCTTCCTGTTCGTCAAGCCAGCACTTTGCTTTCAGCTTCCTTCAGATTCCGCCTCGCGACGGACACCCTTGCCGTTCCGCTAACACTTCCCCTTGCCGGGTGTGTAGGGGACTTTCACCCCCAAGTCATCCGACTCGCCACCACAGCGAGTCAGACAGCGCCAGTCAGGCGCTGCGCGCCATGCCTGGCGCACCATAAAAAAGGATGCCGCACAGAGCGGCATCCCTCGATGGAACAACGCCAGGCCTTGTGCCTGGCGTTGTTATTATTGATTGAACCAGCTGTCGTTTGCGTTGCGCTGCCAATCGTCAACTTGTTTATCTGCTTCGTCTTTGGCCAGGCCATAGCGCTCTTGTACTTTGCCGGACAATTGATCCCGGCGACCGGCAATGACATCAAGATCATCATCACTCAGCTTGCCCCATTGCTCCTTGATTTTTCCTTTGACCTGTTTCCAGTTTCCTTCAATACGATCCCAGTTCATGAAATATCTCCTTTAAAAAATCAAATGCAGATAGATGAAAATAGTCCGTTTCAGGGACTCACGATGATGTCGTTCTCAACCTTTTTAACACCTTCGACCCGAGAGGCAATTGCCCCGGCCTGGGTTTTTTCAGTGCTGTTTTTGGCAAAGCCCGACAACTGCACCACCCCATTAAGGGTTTTAACCTTGATGGAAGTAGCCGCCACCGCAGGGCTCTCGGCAAAACGCGCCTTTACTTGAGTAGTGATGGCAGAGTCGTCCACATATTGGCCCACGGTGGACTGATCACGTCCTACAGCGCAACCAGATACAGTGATGACTGTGGTTGCAGCAAGCACCGCGGCTGCGATGGCATGGATGGCTTTCATGGCAATTCCTTTCCTGTCTCGGTGTATGAATGGACTTAAAAATAGTGAACTGAGCAGAAACCTCACGAATGCACCGCATCATAAAGTGCTGTAGCAATCGTTCGAGCCCCCGTTCAGATCATGCTGCACATGGTAGACATGGTGCATGAGTACCCCTATCGGACGGTATCTCTCTCCTGTGTAGGACTGTGGCTATTCAGCACTTTTTCCACGAAAAATTTAGATGGGTCAACAATATGGCCCATCGCAATACAGCATGCGTATCAAGTCCCCAATAAAGCCGGGCCAAGCAAACCTAATAAGCTGATCTAATTTCACCGCCATCGCCACCCCGTTCAAATTTGATCAGGGTTGGGAAATTTCCGTTTTTCCTACAAAACATCACGAAAAACACCTATACCTACAGACCAGCACTGCCATTAAATTTTCACTTCAGTATTCATCATCGATGTGGAATCACTAGATTCGGATGCGTCAGTAAGGGGGAGCCAGGACCTGAATCGGATAACGATAAACGCTTTTTCATAAAGACTAAGGGTGGCTCGGTCAGGAGTTCGAATCATGTTTTCACTCCCTTATCGCTGAGGGCAGCCTTGGCACCTGGAAATTCCCGGCAGTCACATTAAGCAGAAATATTCCGCACCAAATAATTTGTCATTACTTAACTTTTCCAAGGAGATATACATGAAAAACACATCCGGTATCGTCGCGATTACGCTTGTTTCCAGCCTTGCCCTGCTTGCCACCGGGTGCGACGGCAACAAGGAACCCGAAGCCAATACTGTGGGGCAGCAATACGATAATGCTGCCGCTGATATCAAACAAGAAACCAAAGACCTTGGCAACACGCTTGAACGTAAGGCCGACCAAGCGGGCCAGGCCATCGACGACGCGGCCATCACCGCGACCATTAAAGGAAAATACCTTGCCGACGACACGCTGAAAGGCCTGACTATTTCAGTAGATACAGATCAAGGTGTCGTGGTGCTGACTGGCTCGGTGCAAAGTGAATCGGCTCGCGAACACGCCACGCAAATTGCTAAAGGTGTGGATGGCGTAGTGAGTGTGAACAACTCTCTTACCATCAATTAACCCGGTATTCCAATCGCTTCGACCGCCCCGGCGCTGGATCAGCGTCGGGGTTTTTCACATTCGGAATCAGGAACCGCAGGTTGGGAGATGCTGGATAGTGCGGATCACTCTCCAATCAATGTCATGGCAATATCTTCGTATGCACCGGCCATACGGCAAACCGGGTAAAAAGTTTATGGCCCACGCCCAACGCGTCATTCGAAAACAAAAGGAACACAGTAAAGGCGACTGAATTGTCTTAAACGGAATGACCCAGATGCTCAGGCAGCAATTCGTCACTACCATCCATATCGCCCAGTTCGCTGTAAAGCAAAGGCCGTGCATGCGGTTGCAGAAAATCGCCGCCAGTGACTTCTGCCATGACCACCACATGGTCACCCGCAGGATGCTTGGCTACGACCCGACAGTCGAAGTAGGATAAACCTTCGTTCAGCACTGGCGCACCGTCGGGTGAGGTGTGCCAGGGCAGTGCGCGGAGCTTGTTCTCGTCCCGGCCACTGCGATTGCCGAGCAAATTGGCCAGCCCTCCCTGGTCGCACTGAAGCACCGTAACAGCGAAAATTCCCCCTGCCACAAGCATATGGTAGGAAACATTGTCCGGGTTGACTGCCAGTGCCAGCATGGGAGGCTGCATGGAAACCTGCATCACAGAGGATGCGGTGAAGGCATTGTGCAGCCCGTCCTCTACTACACCCACGACGTAGACGCCTTGAGTAAGCGTCATAAACAAGGGCGGATTCAAGTACATGAGTACCAGCATCGCAAGAGTTGACGTCGCGATCATGACGCCAAATTTTACATATTGATTCGCGGATTCAAATCCGAAGTGCAATTTTGAATAACAGGTTGGGTGGGCGAGAT